>CAZOFX010000197.1:0-1528 GCA_964579055.1 uncultured Pirellulales bacterium | reverse complement strand
CCGGCATCTTCCTGGCCAAGCTCGACGGCACCGCCCGCGGCGGCATCGTCATCGCCATCAAGGACCAGCTGGACATCCCCGTCAAGTTCGTCGGCCTGGGCGAGAAGCCCACCGACATCGCCGAATTCGACCCGGCCACCTTCGTCGAAGCCCTTTTCGCCTGACAACCGTAATCCTGCCACCGAAGTGGCAACCCCTATGTGGCTGCACCGAAAGAGTGTATAATACACTTGGGTTTCATGTGCCTGTCTGCGACCGGGAATCGGTGACGCAATCGCGGCAGAGTGCAGATAGACAAGATGTGAAAGGTGCTGGACATGGCCATTCCCAAACGCCAGTTCATCGTGGACGACAACGGCGAGAAGCAAGCGGTGATACTGGACATGGCGGAGTATCGCAAGCTGCTCGAGGAGGCGGAGGAACTGGAGACAATTCGCGCGTACGATGCCGCTAAGGCCGCGGGCGACGAGGCGGTTCCCTTCGAGCAGGCCGTCCGCGAGATCGAACGGGACCGACCGTGATGTACGTCATTGCCATTCTGCGACGTGCGCAGAAAGAACTCGCAGACTTGCCTCGTGACATGTATGTTCGAACGCGCGACGCCATTCGAGCGCTCGCAGAGGAACCCAGACCACCTGGATCGAAGAAGCTCGCCGGTCGTACGGGGTGGCGGATCAGAGTAGGTTCCTATCGCGTGGTCTACGAAATCGACGATCCAAATCGATCGATCACCATCATGCATATCGGGCACCGACGCGATGTCTATCGGTAGCGTTCGGACCTATCGGCCGGACATGGCCTCGGGTGTTCCGAACGGTATCTCTTCGATGGGCGTGACAAGGCAGGAGACACACCATGAAGCGTGTTCGGATGCAATGTTCCCTGGGGCTCCAGCTTCTCTGCACTCTATCACTTTTGGTTGCAGGCGGAGTCGCCAAAGCGGGAGAGCAACACAGCGCGCACTTCGAGCCGTTCGTGTGGGCGTCGCAGCCGCCGGCGGATTGTCCGTTCGAGCAATCGAGAGACATCGTCGGCGTCGCCTTCCTGGGCGTGCACAGCGACTACCATGTCGCGGACACCTGGTATCCCAGTTGGGCCTCCGATGGGAATCTGTACTCGCCCTGGACGGATGGGTCGGTCCCGCGCCTGGACGGCACGCGCGAGAACTCCAATAGCGGCGTCGGGCCGGATGCGACGACAGGCCAGGCCGTGCTGATCGGCGACGATCCGCTGAACCTGAAGATCGTCAGCCTGGGCCTGACCAGGGGCGATGCCTCACCCTACCGGGGCCGCTACCCCTGTGGCAGCCTCGTCTATGACGGCGTCTGGTACTATGGCACGTATTGTCTGGCTCCCGATGGTCTCGTCCGCTATGGCGATCAGGCGTTCAACTGGCCCTGGCTGGGTCCGCTCGTGGGCTTTCGCATCTCGAAGGATTTGGGCCGGACCTGGGTGGACACGCCGCACACGCCGGCAAAGCCCCTCTTCGGCGAGACCGGAATGTGGGGCTATCCCGTCAAGATCGGCT
>CAZOFX010000196.1:0-2260 GCA_964579055.1 uncultured Pirellulales bacterium | reverse complement strand
ACGCCGATGAACGCCAGAAACACACCGATATCGAAGGGATTCAGATCCATGCGTCAGCCCATCCAAAAAGCCGGTCTCGGGACATACGTGACGCCATTATAGGGTCCGGCAATTCGGTCTCAACGATAAAGCACATCGGCAGCACGCCGAGCCGCCCGCCGGCGAGCTACGCGTCGATGCGCCTTTGCACCATCGCCGACTTACGACCGGTAATATGCATCCATCTGCGAATCGATCCCCTCTTCTCGACAACCGAGCGGCATTGGCGCGGGCGCAACAACACTCCAGCCAAAAGCAAACCCAATCCGAATGGAGTTGCCGCATACGCGTGCCGATAGGACTGCCGTGAAGGCAACCGTGGAGGGTTGCCTGGGGGCACAAGGACTGGCCATCTCGACCCCGGCCGACCCCGGGACAGCAGGAGGTGGGTGGCAGCCTTGAAGCACGGCGCGGAAACGGTTCGGCGCCAGGAGCCTCCCCGAAGACTGCGCGATCGGAACGCATGGAAAGGCAGCACCTTATGATGAACCAGTCCGAGCAGCGACTTGACAGAAGGCAATTCCTCAAGACGGCGTTGGCCGTAGCAGGAGGGATCACCACATTCGGAGTCAATCCGAGCTTCGCCCGCGCCAGTCAGGAGCCGGCGCATTGGGCGCTTCTCTCGGATACCCACATCGCGGGCGACCCCGACCACAAGTTCTTAGGCTTCTGCCCCTATCAGAACCTGCGGGAGATCTGCCATCAGATCGAGGCCGGTCCGCCGGACGGCCTCGTGGTCACCGGTGACCTCGCCCGATTGAGGGGCCATGCGGAGGACTACAAGAACCTGCGGGAGCTTATCGCGCCCATCGCCCGGAAACGCCCGATCCACCTGGCCACGGGCAATCACGACGATCGCGAGAACCTCCTGCACGCGTTCCAGAAGCCCAACTATCCCGCCTGGACCGTCAACGGCAAGCACATGCTCACCGTCAACGCCGGCCCGGTGAAAATCATCGTCCTCGATTCACTTCTCTTCGTGGACCTGCCCTGGGGCCGCCTGGGCAAGGGGCAGCGCACGTGGCTTGAGATGTATCTCAACGCCTGCGACGAGACGCCGGTGGTTCTGATGCTCCACCATCCGGTCAGCGGCATGGACGCGCTCTGGGATGCCAAGTCGTTCCTCAAGATCGTCAAGCCGATGGCGAAGGTCAAGGCCATCGTGTACGGACATTCGCACCGGTTTGCCTTCTCCGAGTATGAAGGCATCCACCTGATCAATCTCCCGGCCACCGGCTTCACCGGCTACAGCAGCCAGCCCGTCGGATGGGTCGACGCTCGTTTCGCCAAAGATGAAGGTCTGTTCACCCTGCATGCGCTCGAGGGCAACACGCGGCTGAACGGCCAGACCACCCGCCTGCGCTGGAGAACGTGAGACCGGCCACTTCGAGGCGGGACGGCGGCGCGCAGAGAAGAGCAAGGATGCAGAGAGTAGGGGACAGGAAGCTACAGGAATTGTTGCGGCCTACAGGTCGTCCGGCTGATGAACGTGGATGCGAACGTTCTGCCGGTAGACTTCGGTTTCGTCTTGCGCGGCTCGGTCGATCCGGCTCTGAGCCCAGAAGATCCGGATGGCGATGACGCCGCAGCCGAGACCTGCGACGAAGAACACGCCGGCCGCCAGATAGGCAAAGAACTCCGGCAGAGCCGCAATCAGGACGCCAAATCCGATCAACAGCAACCCCACGATCAGGATCGCGCTGGCGACGCTGCGCGACGCTCCAGACAAGGTGTTCGAGTAGAAACGAAACGTCATTTTCGGTACTCCTTCCTGCAAGGTGTACGAAAAAGGAGCGGGTCCCGTTCGGGACCCGCTCGGCACTCGTCTCTCGTTTTAGTACATGTCGCCGCCCGGAGGCATCGCGGGTTGCTTCTTCTTTTCCGGAATCTCGCTGACCACCGCATCGGTCGTCAGCAACAACGCCGCGATCGAGGCGCCGTTTTGCAGCGCCGTCCGCTCGACCTTGGTCGGCACGATCACCCCGAACTTGATCATGTCGCCGTACTGCTTGGTCAGGGCGTTGTAGCCGAAGTTCTTGTCGCTGCTCTCCATGACCTTCTGGGCCACGATCGAGCCGTCCAGGCCGGCGTTCGTGGCGATCTGCTTGATCGGAGCAACCACGGCGCGCCGCACGATGTCCACACCGACGCTCTCGTCGCCCTTGGTCTTGAGCTTGTCCAGGGCCGGCAGGACCCGCAGCATGGCGACGCCGCCACCGGG
>CAZOFX010000195.1:0-2751 GCA_964579055.1 uncultured Pirellulales bacterium | reverse complement strand
CAGGTCAACACGGCGGTGGCGCAGATGGACGAAGTGACCCAGCAGAACGCGGCCAACGCCGAGGAATCGGCCGGCGCGTCGGAGGAGCTCAGCTCGCAGGCCGAAGCGATGCATGAGATCGTCGGCGAGCTGATCGTCCTGGTCGGCGGGTGCGCCTCGCAGGCATCGGGTCGGCGCGGCAGCGCACTCGGCCACCAGGCAGAAAGCAAGCAGTACCGAGGGCGTCCGTTGCGCCCCTCGGACAGGACCTGGCACAAGATCGCGGCCGGCAAGGCCGCTCGCCAGGCGATCTCGCCGGGCGACGACCTGGACGAATTCAATCGCTGACGGCTCGAACGCAGGAGACATCGACAAGGGGCCGGCCTTCCCGAGGGACACCGGGATGAGCCGGCCCCTTCTCTGCCGTTGCGATCCCCTCCTCGGCTTATGGGACCGCCATGCGACAATCCACTCACGGCTTCTCAGAATACTTACTTATCAAGAGAATCCAGCCCCCCCAGCCCGCGCACCATCTCCCACCGCCGCATCACAGCCGACCCATATCAAAGAGGTTTGACAGTCGCATCAGCAGCGCGATGCAGAATCCGCCCTTCTGCCACGCAACTACCCCACCCCACCGGCACGATAGGAAGGTCACGTTGCTCGTATGGGGGTTCGGTAGAAACCTGATCGGGTCTCACGAGGCAGGCGTGGCCATCTTCTGAGGTACATCGCCTCTCCACAGAAATACGGAGGCTGCGTCTGCCCGCCCCCGTTCGACGACGAACGTGTGCCGGATCGGCGCATGGAGATCGCATCCGTTCCTAAGTGAAAGGCAGAGAACATGGACACCGTCGTCGAGACGCGGGCCAAGCCGGGAAAGTACCTGACCTTTGCCCTGGGGCCCGAGGAGTTCGGACTGGAGATTCTCACGGTCCGCGAGATCATCGGCTACATGGATATCACCGCCATCCCGCAGACCCCCGAGCACATTCGCGGGGTCATCAACCTGCGCGGCCAAGTGATCCCGGTGGTTGACTTGCGCACCAAGTTCGCCATGCGGACGGAGGAGATCACCTCGCAGACCTGCATCATCGTCGTGGAGACCCGCCAGGCAGACCAGAAGTCCAACACCGGCATCGTCGTCGATCGCGTCCGCGACGTGCTCGACATCACCGCCGACCAGATCGAGGATGCGCCCAGTTTCGGCGCCCGCGTGCAGACGGACTTCATCCTGAGCATGGCCAAGATCGGCGACTCGGTGAAGATCCTCCTCGACATTGATCGAGTCCTCGGCTCCGTTGAATTGGAGGCTCTGCGTGCCACGGCGGCATAATGTGGTCGTCCGGTCGGCCCTGCACAGGGACGCCTGAGCGGATTGGCGGACAGAGACATCGGCGCCCGGGCCAGCCGGCGCGATCGAGCAAGATGATAGGTTTTACTTCAGGAGAACAGCGATGTTCAAAAACATGAAACTGGCAACGAAGATGGGAGCAGGCTTCGGCTTTCTGGTCGTGATCTCGGGGATTCTGGGGTATGTCGGATGGCGCGGTCTGAGCAACGTGACCACCAATGCCGAACTGAACCGTCAGGGAAACGAATGCCTGCAAGGGCTGGACGAGTGCGCCTCGCTGCGTAAAGAGTTTTCCATCCGGGGCTTTGATGCCTACGGCAGCAACAACAAGACGGCCGCCGACAACTGGCACGAGGCATACAACGTGCTGTTGTCCAAGCTCCAGCAACTGGAAGGTTCGAAAGACCTGAGCGGCGCCGACCGCGCCACCGTCCAGGAAGCCGCCGGCAAGATGCCCGCGTACCTCACGTCCTTCGAGCACCAGAAGAGCGCCCGGAAGACGCGGGATGATGCGTTCAGCAGTTGGAGTAAGATCGGCTGGGACGTCACGCAGGAAGTGGGCACCGTTAACGCCAGTGTCATCGCTCCGGCCCGCCAGGCGGCCGAGCAGGCCAAGAACGCCGAGGACATTGCCAAATGGGCCGTCCTTGGAACCAGCCTCGACGAAAGCGTCTTTCAGGAGTTCCTGGTGCTGCGTGTGAACGCGGTCTACCTCATGGCTACCAACGCGGAGACTCAGTGGGAGGACTATCAGAAGCAGCTCGCCAAGGTCAAGACCAACGTCCAGACATGGGCCGAACACGTCAAGGGCAACGCCGCCCTGGAAACCGCGGCCAGTCGCATAGCGGGCTATCTGGAAGCCTACCAAGAGGTCGGTCAGCAGTACCGCAGCGGCATGCTGGCGCAGCAATCGGCCGACACCGAAATGGGATCCGCCGCCGCCGCAATCGTCGAGACGATCCACAAGCTTCAGACGTCTTTGAAGGACCGGATGGAGAGCGCGACCGCCCGAACGAACGTCATCATGATGGCCGTGGCGGTCTCGGGCATCGTCCTGGGCATCGCGATGGCGGTGGTGATCACGATGAGCATCATCAAGCCGATCAAACGCATCATCGACGCGCTGACGGCCGGCTCCGAGCAGGTGGCGGCCGCCTCCGGACAGGTCTCCGCCGCCTCGCAGTCGCTGGCCGAAGGCGCCACCGAGCAGGCCGCGGGCCTGGAGGAAACCTCGTCGAGCCTCGAAGAGATGTCGTCCATGACCAAACAGAATGCCGACAACGCCCAGCAGGCCAACACCCTGGCGACGGAGGCTCGCAAGTCCGCCCACACCGGCGCCGAGGCCATGTCACGGATGAGTAAAGCGATCAACGACATCCAGAAGAGTTCCGACGAAACCGCCAGGATCATCAAGGTCA
>CAZOFX010000194.1:0-2791 GCA_964579055.1 uncultured Pirellulales bacterium | reverse complement strand
GGTGAAGATTCGCGGCCTGAGCAAGCGGTTCGGCCGCATCCAGGCCCTCGACGGCGTCGACCTCGACATCGAGCGGGGCCGGATCATCGGCCTGCTCGGCGCCAACGGGGCGGGCAAGAGCACGCTGCTGCGTCACATCATCGGCCTGTACCTGCCCGACAGCGGCTGGTGCACCACCCTGGGCTGCGACGCGAGCCGGCTCGGTCCGGCGGAGCTGGCACGCATCGGCTACGTTCACCAGGAGGGCGAGCTGATCGACTGGATGACCGCGGCCCAACTGATCCGCTACGTCAGCGTGTACTATCCAAACTGGAACAAGGAACTGGAGCAGAGGCTTGTCGGCGAGCATGAGATTTCGCTCAAGGCCCGCGTCGGCTCGCTCTCGCCGGGCCAGAGGCAGAGACTCGCGATCCTGATCGCCATTTGCTTCGAGCCCGAGCTGCTGATCCTCGATGAGCCGGCCGCGGCGCTCGACCCGCTGGCCCGCGCCCAGTTCCTCGATCTGCTGCTGCAACTGATCCAGGACCAGAAGCGCACGATCGTGATCTCCTCGCACATCCTCAGCGACGTCGAGAAGGTGATCGACCACGCCGTGATCATGAAGGCCGGCAAAATCGTCGCCGATGCCAGCTTCGATGCGCTGCGCGAGAAGTACAGCCGCGTGCGCCTGACCTCGCTGGCAGGCCCGCTGCCCGAGCCGCTGGACTTGGCCAACGTCCTCGAATGCCGCCGAAACCAGTCCGAAGCGACCCTGATCGTACGCGACCTGCCGCCCGACCTGATCGAAGCCGCCGCCGCCCGCATCCACTGCCAGGCCGACGTCCAACCCCTGCCCCTCGAAGACATTTATCGCCTCGTCGTCGCCTGACATCGGAGAGGAGACCCCATGAGTCGTGTTTGGAAAGATCGAATGATTGCCCTTTGGCGATGGTCTTCTGAATCGCAGGTGGGGTTCATCCCGGTACTGTTGGTGGGTATTGTCATGATGTGTGTCGGTGTGCCGATCTGGGTGCCTGTCTTCCTTCTGGTGACCGCACCGCTCGCCCTGTGGGCTGTTTCGTATGAACGAGGGACCAAAGAGACAGCAAGCGAGCCCTTTTCCTTCTGTATACCGGGATACCGCGAGTCTCTGCGCAAGTCCAGCTTCGTCAGGGCACTCTACTCGGGCCTGGCGTTTGCACCTTTCGGGCTGCTCCTGGCCTGGCTGGAGTCGCCGCGTGATGAGGGACTCACGGCGACAGCGGTGGTTGCATGCATTCTCAGTGCATTCTGCCTCGGCGCTGCGGTTTTCTTGTGCATTAACGTCGATTTCCGCTTCGTCCTTTCGAGGCGGATGTGGAGCCTGCTCCTTCTGCTGTCGGTCCCGCTGTTTGTGATTGGCGGTGGCACGTTCTTCGGGCTGATTCTGTTCCCCCCTCTGGGGATTCCATTGGGCCTGGCGATATGCATCTTCGTGTGGATTCGGCTTGGCGACATGAGGTGTGTCAAACGCGGTCACCGCATGATTATCGAGGATGCGCTGGACAGGCGGTCACAGGCAGGAGTGACCCGAACCGCATCGCCCTGGGTCGAGGGCTTGTTTCTGGGTCCTGCGAACGGCGTTCAATCCACGACGGGCAGCTCCTTTCTCTGGGGCAGTCTCTACCGAACGTTCGGCCTGATCCTGTCTTACTGGAAATGGATTCTGGTCTCGAGCATGGGCAGCGCCCTGGTGCTGGGTTACACCGGAGAGTGGATAGCATTCATCGCCCTCGGTTTAGTCGCCTGCGTGGTGAACCTGCCGATCGTGTCCGAGATGCTGTTGCCCGAGGGACGCAGGGAGAAGCAGTGCGCCGCTGTTGTCGCTGCGATTGCGACCACAGTCCTACTGGTGGTCGTGGCGTCGCTCGTCGTTGCCTTGTCATGGTGTCTTTCGAAGTTTATGCCCCGCGTGTTCGGAGCCGACTACGCGGGCATCGCCCCATGGAATGTCTGTCTGGCGTCCGTCGTCGTGCCGTGGATATTTGTCATGCAACTACTCGACTTCGACGAGTTGAATCCTGCTTGGACCTGCGTTCTGCGCGTGGCGGCGGTCTCCATGATTGCGATTGCCTTCTTCGGTTTTCAAATCTGCCACTGGAGCGGAATTCCACGTCCGGTCTTCTTCGCAACCGTCTTCGTCGTGGGCTGGGCGTTCTTCCTGCCGATCTTGAGGCATGTGTGTACCCAAGGCCATCTCGCGGGCCAAGGGCTGTGTGTGGAGTGACAACGATGACTGTTCTGACGACGAATCTGCGGCAGTTGTACCAGCGGCGAGGGCTATGGCTGGCGTATTTGATGTTCGCGTTCTACGTCTGGGTCAGTCTGAAGGTGGCGTTGGACGATCCGAGGGCGGGGGCCGGCACGTTCGTCGGCCTGATTCTGCTGGCGTTCATGGTCGGCATGATGGCGGCGGTGCTCCAGACGGAGATTCTGACCAAGCCGATGGCGTTCTGTCTACCCAGCCATCGGCACACTGTGCGGCGATTCATCCTGACGATTGGGATCGCGATAAACGCCCTCGGAGCGATGCTGTTTCTGTTCTATCCGGGCCTGCCGCTCGTCTGGCGGTTGCTGGTGTTGGGTTCGGCGTTTGCGGCCGGTCTGGTGTTCTATCTGGCCGGAGCGTGGTGGGGGTTCTTCGCCCGGCAGCCGATGGCACTGATCGGTTTCCTGGTTGTCATTTTCTTCTTCGGCCAGCGGCTGGGCCTGCACGTGCGGCTCGAACGGATCGTGGTCTTGCACCCGCTGGCGGTCATGGCGGCCGGAGTCC
>CAZOFX010000193.1:0-2992 GCA_964579055.1 uncultured Pirellulales bacterium | reverse complement strand
TGCGTCAGCGCCGTCTTTCGGGCGATGCTGTAGAGCCAGGCAGGCAGCTTGCGAGGCTCCCGCAGCGTGCCGAGTCCCTGCAAGACGCTGACCCAGCTCTGCTGGAGCACCTGCCGAGCCTCGTCCTCGTCGTCGATCAGACGGCGGACGTAGTAGAACAGCGGCCGCTCCCACGTCCGAACCAGTTCCTCCAGCGCCGCCCGCTGCCCCTGGCGGCACCGAAGCACCAGAAGCTCGTGGTAGATCCCCTCTTTCTCGGTCACGCCCTTTCCGACCTTTCCTGCGGACCGGCACAGCACCGTAGCTGCCGCACAGGAGCTCCGCCGAATCCATATCCGTCGGCATTATAGTCGCGCCGCAGGGCCAAAAGGTTCAATTTTCCGCAAAGCGGATCGGCGGGTAGATGGATCGATGACGCGTGGAACGAGACAACTGTCGTTGGAGACGAGCAGATGCGCCCCGGGTCAGGTGACCTGCTGGCCCTGTGTGACGCGCTTGGTCAGCTCGACGAGCAGCGCCTGCATGTTCGGGTCGGACTGCTGCGCCTCGGCAATCTTGCTGCACGCGTGCATCACCGTGGTGTGGTCCCGGCCGCCGAGATGCCCGCCGATCTCTTCGAGGCTGTGCCGCGTCAGGTTGCGCGCCAGGTACATGCAGATCTGTCGCGGCACGGTGATGCTCTGGCTGCGCCGCTTGCTCTGAAGGTCGGCCAGGCGAACGTCGAAGTGCCGCGTCACCACGTCGATGATATCGGTGATGCTGATGTGTTTCGTCGCCAGCTTGATCTGGCCCTCCAGCGCGGTCTGGGCCAGTTGCAGGTCGACCGGCTCGCCGAGCGTCGTCGCCAGGGCGTAGATCGTCGTCAGCGCGCCCTCCAGCTCGCGGATGTTGGCCTGAACCTGGCGCGCGATGTACTCGGCGATCTCGTCGTTGATCTCCAGGCCGCGCAGGTGGGCCTTCTTCTGCACGATGGCGATCCGCGTCTCATAGCTGGGCGGATCGATCCGCGCGACCAGACCCCAGTTGAACCGGCTGATCAGCCGGGCCTCGATCGAGGGAATTTCGTTGGGCGGGCTGTCGGCGCTGAGGATGATCTGTTTGCCGTTGTTGTACAGCGCGTTGAACGTGTGGAAGAACTCCTCCTGGCTCTGCTCGCGCTCGCGCAGGAACTGAATGTCATCGATGACCAGGGCATCGACCGTGCGGAACTGGCTGTGGAATCCCGTGATGTTGCCCTGCTCGATGGCACGGATGAACCGGTTGACGAAATCCTCGCAACTGAGCAACTGGATCACCGAGCCGGAAATGCGCCGGTGCACCTCGTGGCAGACCGCATGCAGCAGATGCGTCTTGCCCAGTCCGGAGCTGCCGTAGAGGAACAGAGGATTGTACGTCTGGCCCAGCGACTGGCCGACCGCGACGCAACTGGCGTGGGCCATGCGATTGCTCGGGCCGACGACGAAATTCTCGAAGGTGTAATCGGGGTGCAGAGCCGGACCGCCCCGCTCGATGCGTTCGGGCTGGGCGAATCCTTCGGCGGCTCCGACGACGAAGTCCACCGTCACCAGGTGCCCGGTGATCTGCTGCGCCGCTCGCGTGAAGCTCGACCGGCAGCGCTCGTCGAGATAGCGAACGTTCGACTCGTCGGGGCAGCCGATCTCGATGGAGCCGCCGTCGAAGTGCACCACCGTCAAGTCGTCGAACCACTTGCGCGCGTTGGCCGGGTCCAGCGCCCGCGCCCGCCCGACGATATCGGTGAAGATGTCCGCCACTTCATGCGCCGACAACGCCAGCCTCCTCTGCCATCATCCCTGTCGAAGACGCCGTGCAGCCGGAACGCCTCGAACGCCGCCACGTACGGAACGTCTTGAAAGTCACGCAAAACCTCACCATAGGCCACAGTATCCGGATTCGAGAAAAGGCTTCGCCCCCCTTGAACGAGCCCAGCCCTGCGATATGTGGGACGCAAAACGAGTGCGCGACTTTACCCTGCGACGCCGCCGTTGTCAAAGAAAAAACCGACCGGCGCGGTGCGGGGTGCGGCAAAATGCCCGGCCCATCTTCCGGAATCGTCCCTTCAATTCCGGCGATTTGCCCGCCGCAGGCTTGCGTTTTCCTCAGATGACGATACCATCGGCGAGAAAAATACCCAGACTCTCATACGATAGGAAGACACTATGGGCCTATTCTCCAAGACCGCCGACTTCCTGAAGGAACGGCTGGGCAAAACCCGCACCATGATCGCCAGCTCGCTTTCGTCGGTGCTCAGCCTCGGACGCAAGATCGACGACGAACTGCTCGACGAACTCGAGGAGACGCTCATCCGCGACGACATCGGCGTCGGCACCACCGAGAAGCTCATCTCGGAGCTGCGCGAAGCCTATCGGGCCCGCAAGATCTCCAACTCCGAGGAGGTGATTCCGTTCCTCAAGGAGCACATCAAGAGCTACTGGCCGCAGCAGGACCGCCAACTGCACCTGGCCACCAGCGGGCCGACCGTGATTTTGGTGGCCGGCGTCAACGGCACCGGAAAGACCACCAGCATCGCCAAGCTGGGGTACATTCTCCACCAGAGCGGCAAGAAGGTGGTCGTCGCGGCGTGTGACACGTTCCGGGCGGCGGCGGTCGAGCAGTTGACCATCTGGGCCGAGCGGATCGGCGTGC
Organism: uncultured Pirellulales bacterium; assembly: GCA_964579055.1. Taxonomy (GTDB): domain Bacteria; phylum Planctomycetota; class Phycisphaerae; order Sedimentisphaerales; family Anaerobacaceae; genus Anaerobaca. The sequence continues at coordinate 328 of CAZOFX010000193.1, read as the reverse complement.
AGATCGTCAAGCATCAGGCGGGCAGCGATCCGGCGGCCGTCGCGTTCGACGCCTGCGATGCGGCCGTCGCCCGCAACGCCGACATCCTGATCCTCGACACCGCCGGACGGCTGCACACCAAGAAAGACCTCATGGGGCAGCTTACCAAGATTCGCGACATCGTCGCACGCAAGATTCCCGGCGCCCCCCACGAGGTCCTGCTCGTCCTCGACGGCACCACCGGACAGAACGCCATCTCCCAGGCGCAACTGTTCACCGAGGCGATCCACGTCACCGGCATCTTCCTGGCCAAGCTCGACGGCACCGCCCGCGGCGGCATCGTCATCGC
>CAZOFX010000192.1:0-3048 GCA_964579055.1 uncultured Pirellulales bacterium | reverse complement strand
CCGCTGGACGAAGGCCGGAGGCGTCGATCCCGACCGCTGGCCCGGGTGGATGCGCGACTGCAAGGACTATTAGATCGTCGCTCGTCGCTGGTCGCTCGTATCTCGCGGCCCGATGGGCTTTGGGAGTGTAGATGTGTGGAAGCGTAGATGCGTTTTTCGAGCGTCGCAGGATGGGCTTGAGCCCATGCAAAACCGAGGGAGCGGGAAGCGATGCGTTGGGAGTGGATAGGATGAGCAGTTGCAGTTACGCCATTGCGGGCGGAAGGCCGGCAGGCCGCCGACGTGGTCCAATCATCAATCGTCAATCATCCATCATCAATTCGAGCGGTTTCACCCTGATCGAACTGCTGGTGGTCATCGCGGTGATTGCGCTGCTGCTGGCATTGCTCGTCCCGGCGTTGCGCGCCGCACGCGAGCAGGCGCGACGCGCCGTCTGCCTGAGCAACCTCCGCCAGCTCACCCTCGCCTGGCTGATGTACGCACAGGAACACAACGGTTGTCTTGTGAAGGGCAGGGTCGCCAGTCCCACGATCTGGGGGCGTCCGAGTGAGCCACATCCGCCAAAGGTGTTCGGCTGGCTGGGGCGGGCCTTCGAGCAGACGGACCGTTCGGCAGTCATGGGGCATCTCGACAAGGGGAGCCTCTGGCCCTATATCAACGACGTGGACTTCTATCGCTGTCCCAACGGCACACCCCGACATCTGGCCACCTATGAGATTGTCTCGGGCCGCAACGGTGCAGACGTGCTCGGAACTTGCGTGGCCAGCGAGGATCCCGAGACGTTGAGTTACATAGGCAGGCGCGTGGGCGGAACGGTTCTGTACCTGACACGTCTGGACCAGATCACGCGTCCTGGTGCTGGCAGGCGGGCGGTCTTCATCGACACGGGCATGCTTGCTCGCGACGATTTCCGCGTGTCTTACCTTCACCCCATGTGGTGGGCTGGCGACCCGCCCCCTCTTCGCCACGCGAGCGGCACGACACTGTCCTTCGCCGACGGCCATGGCGAGTACTGGAAATGGAACGGGCGCGAGACCGTCGTCATCCCTCGCAAACTTATGCCACGTGGTGACCTTTTCACCGAAGGCATCGACGATGCCGTCCTCAGCGAGGTGGAATTGCCAGATGGCAGGCTCGACTACGGCTACATGGTGCAGACCGAGGACGGCCTGTACGACTTGCAGCGACTCCAGCGCGTCACCTGGGGCCGTCTGGGCTATGGAGACGAACAGACGCCGTAGCCCAAATGGTGGGGCAAGCCGCCATGTCTGCCCTGGCCCGCGCGAGCGACCCGCGATGAGATGCGAGATACCAGTGCCGAGCGACGAGCGACGAGCGACGGGCGACAAGCGACGAGATCCGCCTTGCGGATCGCCGGCGGATGTGGTATGGATATCGCGTGCGGGATGGGGAATCGGCCTTGCATCGGAACTGGAACTGACAGGGGTGTTGCCGTTGGAATCGAAGCAGATTGAAGAAGGACTGGAGTTTGTGCCGAAGTTCAACGCCGAGGGTCTGATCCCGGCCATCGCGCAGGACGCCGAGACGGGCGAGGTGCTGATGGTCGCGTGGATGAACCGCGAGGCGCTGGACCACACGATCGCGACCGGCCGGGGCACGTATTACAGCCGCAGCCGCAAGAAGCTCTGGAAGAAAGGCGAGGAGTCCGGCCACGTCCAGCAAGTCCGACAGATCCTCGTCGACTGCGACCAGGACTGCCTGATCCTCAAGGTCGCCGTCGACGCCGGACAGTGCCACGTCGGCTACCAGTCCTGCTTCTACCGCGCCCTCAAGCCGGGTTCCGCCAAGGACCTCGAACTCATCGCCGACAAGACCTATGACCCCAAGGCCACCTACAAGAAATAGGGCCAAGGGCCGCAGGCGGTCTTGACAGCCGGGCGCCGGCGGGGTATGCATGGGACAAATCAACCTTTCCCTTTTTGGAGGAACGTAGCATGAGACGCGGAACGTTTTCCCAAGCCACGCTGTATGCCTGCCTGCTGATGGCCCTGCTGACCGTGCCCGTGTGGGCCCAGCCGCCCGGCGGACGCGGCATCTTCGGCGACTGGCAAGTCAAGATCCCCTTCGGCGAGCGCGAGATGAGCGTGATCCTCTCGTTCACGCGGACCGGCCCGGACGGCGAGTGGGTCGGGCAGTGGATCAGCCCCTTCGGCATGAACGACCTGAAGGACATCAAGTTCGAGGACAACACGCTGCGGTTCGTCCACGTCGCCCGCTTCGGCGACAACGAGTTCGTCTCGACGTTCAGCGGCACGGTCGAGGAGAACAAGCTCACCGGCGTGCTGTCCAACGATCAGGGCGAATCGGACGTCACCGGCCAGCGCAGCCCGCGCATGAGCCCCGCCGCCGGCCGATGGGAGATGAAGTACAAGGTCGGCGACCGTGACGTCACCAGCACGCTGGTCCTCATGCCGGACAAGGAAGGCCAGCTCGCTGCCAAGTGGGAGAGCCCCTTCGGCGAGCACGAGATCAGCGACTTCTCGTACGAGCGACGCGCCCTGAACTTCAAGCGCAAGAGCAAGATGCAGGACCGCCAGTGGGAATCGACCTTCAACGGCAACATCAGCGGTGACACGCTCAGCGGCACGATCAAGTCCGAGATGGGCGACGTCGACGTCCAGGGCGCGCGCCTCGGCGCCGCCGCCATCGGCACCTGGCTGCTCGACGTCAGCACCGAATGGGGCGACATCAAGCAGCGCCTCGTCGTCAACCCCGACATGAGCGCTCTGTACGGCACGATGCCCGTCAAGAAGGTCGAGCTCACCGACGGCAAGCTCACCTTCGGCATGGTCGTCCCGTTCGGCGACGAGGAGTTCAAGATGGACTTCGCCGGCAAGATCACCGAAGGCAAGCTCGCCGGCCAGATGACCACCTCGCGCGGCACGCAGGAGATCAAGGGCGCCAAAGTCGTCCGCCCGCGCCGTCCCGGCCGCTAACGCAGAAGTTCGCATCCGAGCCTGCCGGCGCCAGCCTCCGGCAGGCTCGTTTCGTATCTCGTATCTCGTTGTTCGTATCTCTTGTCTCGCC
>CAZOFX010000191.1:0-3123 GCA_964579055.1 uncultured Pirellulales bacterium | reverse complement strand
GTGGAGCGTCGGATCACCGAGAACACCAGAGCGCTGATGCCGGTGCACATGATGGGCCAGCCGGCGGACATGCGTCGGATCATGGCCATCGCCAAGAAGCACAACCTCCCCGTGATCGAGGACGCCTGCCAGGCGCACCTGGCGCGGTTCGACGGCAAGACGCTCGGCACGATCGGCGACGTCGGGTGCTTCAGCTTCCAATCGAGCAAGATCCTCGCCTGCGGCGAGGGCGGCGCGATCATCGGCAGCAATGAGACGTTGATGGACCGCTGCTACACCGTGCACAACCACGGGACCTCGAAGCGCGGGCTGACCGAGACGATCGGCCCGAAGTACCGGATGAACGAGTTCGAGGCGGCGGTGCTGCTGGGCCAGCTCTCCGGCGTGATGGAGCGGTTCGAACGGCGCAACGAAAACGCCGCGTACCTCAGCAGCCGGCTCAAGGACATCCCGGGCGTCACGCCGCAGAAGCTCTACGAAGGCACCGAAAGCGGCTCGTTCTACCTCTACACCATGTCGTACCACAAAGAGCTCTTCAACGGCACCCCCCGCGCGACGTTCCTCAAGGCGCTGGCCGCCGAAGGGGTCAGCCTGAGCCCCTACATCGCCAAGGGACTGCACCGCGAGCCGTGGATCGACCACATCCTCGATTCGAAGGTCTACCAGAAGATGTACTCCGCCAAACGGCTGCGCGAGTATCGCGAGCAGTGCGCCTGCCCGAAGTGCGACCAGGTCTGCGAGGAAATGGCGATGCTCTGGGCCTCGGGCCCGCTGCTGGGCACGCGTCAGGACATGGCCGACATCGCCGACGCCATCGAAAAGGTCTGGGTCAACCGCGACCAGCTCGCGCAGGTATAGGCGCGGCCCGATGCGCCGTAAAGGCAGCCGAAAGGACATGAAAACGCCGTAAATCGGGCCGGTAGCGTCTTATCCCGATGTACATCGGGACCACTACAAACGACCGAGAATCTATTCCTTGACGCCGGGGGGAGCTGGACCTATAATAGATGGGTTGTTTGTCATTTGCAGCATCCGGCCGGAGGCCGGAGGAAACACGATGGTAGTTCTTGGCGCCCTCGGAGGGGTGGAGAGCTGCGTGAGGAGCTTAGCCGGATCATGACCTGTGGCCACATCGCACAGTCACGCAGCAACCCCGTGGAATCACGTCGCGCCGCTTTTCCGATCTCGAACCGCATGGCATGCGAGAGCCCTTGTCCCGATATGCCCCGGACGGAGCTGCGCGATCCGAAAGGAGGTGTTGTCTCGACACAGCGTGGGTGAACGAAGTCGGTCGTTGCGTGGCTGGCAGGGTACGTACTTCTGCCAAGCCCTCGACACATTGTTCTGCAAGAGGAGATGATGGAATGTTCAGCAAACGAGTAGTGACTGTGTTATGTGCGCTGGTCGTGTCTCTGGCGATGATCGGCCAGGCGCAAGACCCCAATGCCGCCAGTTCGCCGAGTCCTGCCGACGGCGCGCAGTGGGTCAAGACGGAAGGGATCACCCTGACCTGGACGGTCGGCGCCGATGCGATCCTCCGCGACATTTACTTCGGCACGGACCAGGCCGCTGTGGAAGCCAGAGACGCGAGCACACGGATCCGAACCATGTCACTGGCCACCGAGATCGATCTCGACGTCCTGGAGCCCGCAACCACCTACTATTGGGCGGTCGATGAGATGTCCGGTACCATGGTCCTGACTCCGGGAGCGGTCTGGAGCTTCACCACGTACGATCCCGCCGACGGCGGCGCGATGGCGGAGTACTGGGCCAACATGAGCCTCGACGGCGAGCCGGATGTAGTGAAGGTCGTGCCCGAAGTGAACTTCGAATGGGGCAGCGGCACCGTCCCCGGCGAGAACTCGCCCGATGCGGCCATTCCGGTCGATGCGTTCTCCTGCCGCTGGACCGCAGAACTGACCATCCCGACGACGGGAGCCTACACGTTCTATTCCGCTTCTGACGATGGGGCCCGGCTGTTCCTCAACGGCGTGCAGATCACCGACGGCTGGTACGATCGCGGCACCACCGAAGACGCCTCCGAGCCACAGGAACTGGAGGCCGGCAAGGTATATCAACTCGTCATGGAAATGTACGAGAACGGCGGCGGCGCGGCGGCGTTCCTGCGATGGGAAGGCCCCGGCATCGCCAAGCAGATCATTCCGCAGGGCGCCCTTCAGGAGCCGAAGATGGCCTTCTCGCCCGCACCTCGCGCGGGCGCGACCAAGGTGGAAGCCACACCGGTCCTGAGCTGGATGGCCGGCGAAGGCGCGGTCGCCAACGACGTTTACCTGAGCACCGACGCCGACCTGGTCGCAGCGGGCGATCCCAATGCGTACCTGGGCCGCGTGGAAGTCACCAGTTTCCAGATCGCCGATGCCCTGCAGGGCGAGGCCGAATACTTCTGGAGAGTGGATGAGGTCGGCGCGGACGAAACAGTCGTTCCGGGTCTGGTCTGGAGCTTCACCGTGATTCCGGACGTCCTCACGTCCCCCGAGGCCTGGTCGGGCATCGTCACGCTGGCCGGTCCGGGCTTCTTCGCCACCGACGTGGCCGACGGTGTCTATGACATCGGCGCATTCGGCGGCGAGATGACCTACGAGTTCATCGTCAAGAGCAACCCGCTGGAGACGCAGGCCAGCATGTGCCTGATCGGCCGTCGCAATTTCGGCGACACCACAGTCGGACTCAAGTACGAGCAGTGGAACAACACCGGCACGTACGGCGCGACCGTCTTCGGCGTGCTCGACTATGACTACGGCGTGGCGACCAATCCGGGCGTGCCGACCCATCTGGTCTTCGTGGCCAGCGAGGCCGCCGGAACGACGGCCCTCTATGTCAACGGCGTCTACCAGGCCAGCATCGACGCCGCGCTCCTCCTGTCGGGCGCGGTCGGAATCGGCTTCGGCGCACAGGCGGAAGACGGCAGCGACTTCTTCGATGACTTCGACGGCGAGATCTTCGGCGTCGCCATCTACGATCGCGCGCTGTCCAACGGCGAAATCAAGATTCACGCCGACGCCTATCTCGTGCGCGTCCTGGCCGACGTCACCGCGGCCGGTGACGAGGTCGTGGGCGATCCCAACGACGGCGATTGGCCCGGCGCCGAGACGCCGAACCTGG
>CAZOFX010000190.1:2901-3151 GCA_964579055.1 uncultured Pirellulales bacterium | reverse complement strand
ATGCCAGCCCGAGCAGGTAGATGTTCGTGCGATTGTCCGCCTGGTCGCGCACCTTGCGACCGGCGAGAAACGCCTGCAAAGCCAGGGCTCCGAAGCGAAGGTTCCAAAATCGATTGAGCACCCTGATGCGCATGGCGCCTCCTGCATCAAGCCCCGCTCGCCGGACGGGAAGCGGACTTGCCCGTGGAACAGCCGATACGTATCATGATCGTGTATCGATACGTATTGGAGTTGCCTGTCATGAAGAAGC
>CAZOFX010000190.1:988-2881 GCA_964579055.1 uncultured Pirellulales bacterium | reverse complement strand
GTTCGAGCGGTTCATCCGTCTGATGTCGCGGAAAGGGAAGCCCAGACGACGCCTGGGGCCAATGACGCAGGAGGCGAGCGGGCTGATCTCGCTGCCACGCGGCAAGACCGAACGCGACGTTCTCGAAGACGCTCTCGCCGAAAAGTACGGGAATTGCAAATGAAGGTCCTTGTCGACACCAACGTGCTGTTGGACGTCCTGGCGAAACGCCAGCCGTTCTACGCAGACTCGGCGGCCATCTGGAGCCTCGCGGAAGACGGCCTGATCGAGGGATTGGTGTCGGCCGTGAGTTTCACCAACATCTTCTACATCGTTCGCAAGCTGGCTGGCGCCGAGACGGCGCAACGGACACTGGTTCTGTTGCGCGACACGTTCACGGCGGTTGCCTGTGACGTTCCGATCCTGAATCGAGCGATTGACGCCGGCTTCAAGGATTTCGAGGACGCTGTGCAGTACTTCACCGCCCTGCAAGCTGGGGCTGTTTGCTTGGTGAGCCGCAACCCCGACCATTTCCCTCGCACGAACGACTGTCCGGTAATCTCGCCGGCGGAGTTCCTGGCGACGCATTCTTTCGAATAGCTTTGTCATCTGGTGGGCTTGCTTTCGCCGGTCCGTCGATCATGTTCTCCCTGCCTCGGGGTGCCCGGCGGCCGGGAGACACTGCAGCCCCACGTCCCGGCAGCCCTCAACCGTAATTGGCGGCGGCCCGTACCGCGGCATGTCGTCCAGTTCCGCCGGCAACAGGCCACGATCGATCAGCTCGCGGTAGTGCATCAGGGCCTGGGCGCCGAACACGATCGCCGCCAAGTGGTCTTCCTCCTCATCGCCCTGCAGCCACTGCAGCAGGTGCCGGAAGATCGACGCGGTGATCTCGGAGAACGGCTGGCCCAGTTGCCAATTCAAAGGTCCGTACTTTGCGCATGTGTTCGCCGATGCGCATCAGGGCGAACGGCGAGATCATGTCCGGCCGCGGCTTCAGATCGCCACGGTCGCGGACCGAACCGGTCGAGAACGTGCGTCGATCGCCCGAGTCTTTCACGACGAAGTCGGTCATGAGGCGGATTCCTCCCTGGGTTTCGGACCATCGCCATGCGCGGTCTGGAGGTCCTGGAACAACTGGCGCACGATCGGGCCGTAGCAGGCGTCCCTCGCCAGCAGGTATCGGGCCCGCATGACCTTCAGCGTCTCGCGGTCCACGGGGTTGGTGACCAGCGGGTGTTGGACCTCGAACTTGTCTGGTAGCGCGCCGGACGGGAAGAATCCCCAGGGCAGCACACGGACCGCGTGTTCGAGCGTAGCCCCGCGGAACGGGATCACCGGGCTGTACTCGATCTCCAGGTCCACCGCGGCGAGCACATCGGGCGTGATGCCCTCGGCCGCCAGTTCGCCGGCGATCCAGTCTTGCAGGACGTTGAGCAAACTCATGTCTCACCCGCAGAAAACCGGGCAGGCCAGAACCTTCCCGTAGTCGCGATCAATTACCAAGAACGTCTGCGTGGGCTGCTGGAAATCGGCGGCGATTTCCAGGGCATAGGCGTCGTAGCCGACCAGGCAGCCACAGCCGACGAAATCCCAGCCGTCGATGAATTGGTGGAAGTGGCCGAGCACGTCCAGATGGGCCTTCCGACGCTTGTTCCACTGCGCGATCTTCTTGCGCAGTGGGATCGTCACCCCGCCGACCCCGCCGGCGTAGCGAACGGCATCGCCGTGGTGGAATCGCACGTCGTAGCCCTGGACCGTCAGCCAGTTGTGGTAGCCCTGCTCGACTTTGAACGTCACCTTGGGCGTCTGGCGATAGTGGCGGGCCAGGTTGCTGTAAGCCAGCCATTCCCAAGAGTGCCGGTACCCGGTCGAGATCCGACGTTTCTTCGTCGTGCGGCCGTGGTTGCCGTA
>CAZOFX010000190.1:0-978 GCA_964579055.1 uncultured Pirellulales bacterium | reverse complement strand
AGCTGGTGACGACCGTGATGGTGTCGACCTTGGCCTCGCGCAACAGCAGGTCCAGGCCCGCCGCCACGTGGTCCTGGACGTACAACACCGCCTCAGCCGGCCCCAGGAAGTTCGACTCTTCCAGCTCCTCGTGGATCGCGCCGTTGATCAGATCGCCGCCGAGCCACACGACGAGGTCCCGGATGTTCGAGATGTGGCGGGCGAAGTCCAGCAGATACAGGGCCTTCTGCCACGTCCTGCGGATGCGGCGATCGGCGACCGCCAGGTTGAATTCGTTGGCGCCATCGACGGATTCGCGCGTGACGCAGCCTTCGACATGCCAGTCGTTGCAGCACAGGATGGCCGTGGCCTGGCCACGAGACACTTTGCTGCCGGGCCGCAGTTGCTTGCGGGACAGGCGATCCTTGGTGGCAAGAACGGTGTCTAAGCTGCGCTGGGCAAGCGCGAGCTCGCTCTCGGCCTGTGCCCGCTTCTGACGTTCCAGCGACAGGGCGGATCGCACGGCAGTGAGCTGGCTTTCCAGGCTCCGGATCGTCCGGAGTTCTGCCGCCTTCACGTTGGGTTTGCCTCGAGTGTCGGGCATGGGGTAGTATTCCGTCTTGCTGATTGCGTCGCTCGACTTGGCAAGGAGTTCACATGGCTCGTCCGACACTCGAAGAACGCGTCAGGGTGCTGGAATTGCAGGTAGCGCAGCTTCGGGACGAGATGAACGCCAAGGGCCGTCGGAAGAAGGACTGGCGTCGAGCCGTCCGCGTGTTCGCGGGCGATGAAGGCATGCAGGAAATCTTCCGAGAAGCGATGCGGCTTCGCGAAGCGGATCGCCGGAAGGCCCGCGGGAAAGCGACTGGCAAAGGCAGGTCCAACGCATGATCTCCCTCCATCAGAACGGGATGTCGTCCAGGTCTTCCTCGTGGGCGCGCAGCACCTCGGCCGCAACGGCCTCCGGCATCGGTCCCAACTCGCAGTCCACGATTCGCT
>CAZOFX010000189.1:0-3265 GCA_964579055.1 uncultured Pirellulales bacterium | reverse complement strand
AACTATCGGCTACGGGAGACCTCTTTCTTTGATTCCCTTAACGGACCGCCATTCGTGACTGTCCCTATTTGTTTCCTCACCTGCATTCCTGTTCAGGTCTCCTCTCCATACCTCTCCACCAGAGGGCAGGTTCCATCAGGACCGCCCACCTGTCTTTCCCTTTTTCTTGGGTGCGCACCGCTCGTCGCTCTTCCGGATCGTCCGGGGTCGGCCGACGGGCAGGGGGCGGACGCGGCGACCCAGCACGGTCTCCAGCTTGCTCAGGAACGCATCGCTGCCCAGCGGCCGGCCCGTATGGGTCCGCAGGCGCAACAAATCCACCTCGGCTCGCGTGAGCGCCCCGGTCAGTTCCTCCCGCCATTGCTCGGCCGACACCTGCTCTTGCCACTTGCGCAGGTCGAGGAGATCCGACGCCGCCTGATCGCCGACGTGGTGGCCCTGTATGCCCGGCTATGGCGCATCGAAACCCCGCTGCGGGAAGTGAAGATCGATCTGTCCGCCTGACGTACTGCGCAGCCAGACCGCCGTGGGTATTCGCAAAGAACTGATCGCCCGTTTACGGCCCTGAACGTCGTGCGAAGTGTGATCCTGCAAGCGGCGCAGGCCGGGGACATTGATCCCCTTCGCATCAGCTTTGTCGATACCTTGCGGACGATTCTCAGTTTCAGTGCGACCTTGGCCTCTGCTCCGGCCCTGAGACTGCCAGAACTCTATCGAGCGATGCTTGCAGAGGTCGCTACCCATATCATTGCCGAGAGACCCCATCGACTGGAACCTCGCTATCTCACCCGCGAACGTACGCGCTACCCCATCTTGCGACGCCAAACCCGAGCCCAGTGGAGGGCCAAACGTGCCGCTTAACCGAACGCCATTCGTGACTGTCCTTATTTTCACCTGTACGGGGCATGACCGTCCCTATTATCGACGTCACTGCAGTGTTCCGGGCAATGGATACAGGAGTGGCGACAGATAGTGAATGTAGAAAATGGCAAAGAGAATCCAGACTGCCGCCACGACGATCAGCGCGACAGCGACACATCTACGCCACTCGAAGAAATACGCCAAATGGGTGAGCAGCAGCGAAAGGCAGCAAACGAACGTTGAATATGGATCGCCCAAGGCACCAGGTGGGCGATTGAGGAACGATTCGACCTCCCACCCTAGCAAAGAAAGAATAATGAACAGCATTCCGTATCGATAAACCAAGTATACAGACACCCAGCGGTCCGGCACAACGGATCGAAGGGAAACGAATGCCGCTTTCTCCACTTCATGCGGTTCCATGCGTCCCACTCCCACGATTTTCTCCGCCAACTGTGCATTGCCAGCATGGTTTCTCCGGCTCCCTCTTCGACGATGAAGCCGCCCAAGAAGACCATCAGATGCATCTTACTCACAGCTCCGGCTATTAACAAGCCCAAACTGCGATCTCCGGTCATATAAACGTCTCACTATAACTTATCCCAAAACCTCAAGGTGATGTAGGGTCCTGAGCCGACTATGAGGGTCATGGATCTGACCAATGAACAATGGGAACGTATCGAACCATTCATCCCGAAGGCCAAAGCGGGGCCCAGCACATCAGGCCGGCCGCCCCAAGATCGCCGGAAGGTACTCAACGGCATTCTCTGGATCCTGCGGACCGGCGCTCCATGGGCCGATCTGCCCGAGCGGTATCCTCCCCGAAGCACCTGCCATCGGTGTTTCCAGGAGTGGAGTCGATCGGGGGTGTTTGCCAAGATTCTGACCGCGTTGGCCGAAGACCTGCGAGACCGAGGCGGCATCGACCTGCGCGAAGGCTTCATCGACGGGACGTTCGCCCCCGCAAAAAAAGGGGCGATGGTGTGGGCAAGACCAAACAGGCGCAAAGGCACCAAAATCATGGGCTTTGCAGACGCTCATAGTCTTCCTCTCGCCGTTGACGTCGGCAGCGCGAGCTCGTATGAAGTGACGCTGGTCGAGGCAACGTTGGATGCGTGTGTTCTGGACGAACTGCCCCAGCGACTCGTAGGGGACAAGGCGCATGACAGCGACCCGCTGGATGCGCGATTGGCCGAAGAACGGAACGTCGAGTTGATCGCTCCGCATCGAGGTGGCCGGCACAAGCTCTTCAGCCAGGACGGTCGTCCGCCGCGTCGGTACCGGCATCGCTGGAAGATCGAACGGCTGTTCGCTTGGCTTCAGAACTTCCGTCGGCTGGTTGTGCGGTATGAGTATCATCTGGACAACTTCCTGGCCATGATTCAACTCGGTTGCATCCTCATCCTTCTGCGAAGGCTTTTGGGATGAGTTCTAATACCACGAGCACTCTGGCGGACTGTTAATCAGTGCGTATCCTCACGCCTCATGCATTTCTCCAACATCCACGAAGCTTGGTCGAGCTTCTTATATGCCCTTTTTTCCGCTCTCCTTGCCACGGCCAGGTCGATTTTCGCTGCCAGGAGTTCGCTCGTCTTCTCCTCAAGCTCAATCCGCAGCAATTGTACTGTGGCATATGCTGACAGGGCTGCACCTATGGCAAGCAAACACGCTGGGGAGACCTTCTTAAGAATTCCTTTGCACGCAATGACCATGAGTCCCGTGGCTGCTTCCGCTGCCACCACCGCTACGTTCAACGCGATTGCGGTGCGCTGCAAAGCAGTCAACGCGGCAGCCGCCCTAAGCTCTGCTGCGCTCAGCGCATTCGCTGCATCCACCCAATTGTCAAATGCCTCTTGAAAGGCCTTCTCTTCCGCGTCACAGTTGGGATCTGTCGAGTCTAGTCCATATCGATCTGTAAGATTCCAGGAGTTGTTGCGGCAATAGCAATATAGGTTCATGCCGTCGGCATAGCCGATGGGATCAGTCTGGAGGAAGCGGCCTATTGCTGGGTTGTAGTAGCGGGCGCGGTAGTAGTAGAGGCCGGTCTCCTTGTCGAACTCACGGCCGGTGAACATGAAGCGGTTGGGATGGTTCGGGTCGGAGGCGGCGACCTGGCCGTAGACGTCGTACTCGTAGACCTGGACCGTGTCGCCGTCGGCGTCGCTGAGCGCCACCACCGAGCCGAGGGCATCGAAATGGTAGTAGTACGTGCCGGCGTAGCCGCCCGCCGCCTCGATCATGCAGATCGGCTCGTCGATACATGGGCCGTGGATGTACTTGCGCAGCAGGACATCGTTGGCATCGTACTCGGCGATGCACTGGTCGCCGTCATACACGTACTTGGTCACCTCGCCATCGACGTCCTTGGCGATCCGCCGGCCGGAGGGGTCGTAGGTGTAGGTGA
>CAZOFX010000188.1:0-3287 GCA_964579055.1 uncultured Pirellulales bacterium | reverse complement strand
AACCAAGCCATGAATTAGAGCTTAATTCCAAAAAGGAACTGTCTCATCCGACTTGACAACTACCGAGCTTCGTGCTTCGGATTTCGAGTTTGACGTCCCGAACGCCTCCAAAGGCGCCTCGTGCGGGGTTCGAGGCGTCTGGAAAGAGGGTTGACGGAGGGGGTGGGGGCGGGGATAATTTGGTTTTTGCGGGTCGGGGTTGGCCGGGGGCCCGGAATGGGCCTTGCGGCGGACGCCGGACTCGCGGGTCGGACGGATCGTATGGGCTTGGCCGGAGCGGTGTGGTCCTGCGACATCCATCATGTCTATTCCGAAGGGGCGTCACTATGAGCGAACGTCAGAGCACACGCCGCGATTTCCTCAAGAATTCCATGTTCGTCGGGGCCGGTCTGGTCGCGGTCGGTCCAATGGGCCGCACCTTGCTTGCGGCGCCGGATGCGAAGATGAAGTTCGGCCTGGTCACCTACCTCTGGGGCCAGGACTGGACGCTGCCGGTGCTGATCGCCAACTGCCGCACGGCGAACGTCCCCGGCGTCGAGCTGCGCGTCGAGCACGCCCACGGCGTCGAATCGAACCTCACCAGGCTCGAGCGGGCCGACGTCAAAAGTCGGTTCGCCGACAGCGGCGTGACGCTCGTCGGGCTCGGCACCAACTTCGCGTTCCACTATCCCGAGCGTGACCGGCTGCAAAAGGAGATCGCAGGCGCCAAGGATTACGTCGTGCTGTCGGCCGACGTCGGCGGCTCCGGCGTCAAGGTCAAGCCGAACGACCTGCCCAAGGGCGTCTCGTACGAGCGGACCATCGAGCAGATCGGCAAATCGCTGCACGAGATCGGCGCGTTCGGGGCCGAGCACGGGCAGGAGATCCGCCTGGAGGTGCACGGCGGCTGTTCGCAACTGCCGACGATCAAGGCGATCATGGACGCCACCGACCACCCCAACGTGAAGGTCTGCTGGAACTGCAACGGGCAGGACCTCGAAGGTGAAGGACTCCAGTATAACTTCAACCTGGTCCGGCCGTACTTCGGCGCGACCGCCCACGTCCGCGAGCTGAACCTCGGCGACTATCCGTATCAGGAGCTGATCGACATGCTCGTCGCGACGGACTACGACGGCTGGGTGCTGCTGGAGGCGAGGACGAAGCCCGACGACCGCGTCGCAGCACTGGCCGAGCAGAAGGCGGTGTTCGAGCAAATGGTGGCTAAGGCGCAGTCGGGCGGGTCGCGGGCCGCTCGCGGCGTCAAGATCACCGAGCACAGCGACAAGGTCACCGTCGAACTCAACGGCAAGCTGTTCACCGAGTACTGCTTCACGCAGGCGCTGCGCCCCTACTTCTATCCGGTGATCGGGCCGACGGGCGTGCCGGTGATTCGCCACTGGCCGATGGGCGACGGGCCCGGCGAGGCGCACGACCATCCGCACCACAAGTCGCTGTGGTTCACGCACGGCGACGTCAACGGCGTCGACTTCTGGGCCGACGGGGACGGCAAGGGCAAGATCATCCACAGTAAGTTCCTGGAGATCAGCTCGGGTCCGCAGGTCGGCGTCATCCAGCAGCAGAACAAGTGGCTCGCGCCGGACGGCAAGATCGTGTGCACCGATACGCGGACGCACCGGTTCCACAACCGGCCGGAGGGGCCGATGATCGACTTCGAAGTCACGATCCACGCTTCGGAAGGCGAGGTCGTCCTCGGTGACACGAAGGAAGGCTCGATGGCGATCCGCCTGGCGCCGACGATGCGCCTCAAGGGCGAGGTGGGCCAGGGCCACATCGTCAACAGCGAAGGCGTGCGGGACGGCGCCACGTGGGGCAAGCGGGCCGCCTGGTGCGACTACTACGGCCCGGTCAACGGCGAGGTGGTGGGCGTCGCGATCTTCGACCACCCTGGCAACCCGCGTCATCCGACGTGGTGGCACGTCCGCGATTACGGCCTGTACGCCGCCAACCCGTTCGGCATCCACGACTTCGAGAGAAAGCCGGCCGGCGCCGGTAGCCTGACGATTCCCGCCGGCGAGAGCATCACCTTCAAGTGGCGGTTCTACTTCCACAAGGGCAACGAGATTGAGGGCAAGGTGGCCGAGCATTTTCGCGAGTACGCCTCCTGAGGACGAACCAAAGACGAACGAATGCAATCGCGTTCGAGAGCAGACCTGAAGACGAAAGGAGCTATCATGAGCAATGTGACACGTCGCGACTTCATCAAGAGTTCGGTGGCCGCAGGAGTGGGCCTGGCGCTGGCGGCCCCGCATTCGCGCGTGCTCGGCGCCAACAACGACATCCGCATCGCCACCGTGGGCGTGGGCGGCCAGGGCGGCTACCATACGCAGATCTTCAGCCAGATTCCGGGCGTTCGTTTCGTCGCGGTCTGCGACGCCGACCAGAATCACGTCGATCAGCGCGTCAAGGAATTCGCGGACAAGGGCGTCAAGATCGACGGCTACACCGACGTCCGCAAGCTGCTCGAACGCGACGACATCGACGCGATCACCTCGGCGACGCCCAACCACTGGCACGCGCTGGTGACGGTCTGGGCCTGCCAGGCGGGCAAGGACGTGTACATCGAAAAGCCCGCCAGCTACTGCATCTGGGAAGGGCGCAAGATGGTCGAGGCGGCGCGGAAATACAAGCGGATCGTGCAGATCGGCATGCAGAAGCGTTCGTCCGAGGCACATCCGGCGGCGTTCGAGTGGATCAAGGAAGGCCACATCGGCAAGATCAAATGGGTTCGCGGCTTCTGCTATAAGGGCCGGGGGCCCGGAACCAACGGGATCGTCCACGGCACGAACGGACCGAACCCGATTCCCGCCAGCGTGGACTACAACCAATGGTGCGGCCCGGCCGACATGGTCCCGCTGAATCGGACGGACCTGCACTACGTCTGGCACTGGATGTGGAACACCGGCAACGGGGACATCGGCAACCAGGGCCCGCATGAGATGGACATCGCCCGCTGGGCGCTGGGCGATCCGGGACTGCCGCAACACGTCTTCAGCATCGGCGGCCGCTTCGGCATGGGCGAGACCGACGATGTCGGCGAGACCGCCAACACGCAGATCGCCTACTTCGATTACCAGCCCGCCCCGCTGATCTTCGAGGTGCGCGGGCTGCCCCGCAAGAAGGGCGACCGCGCCCTGGACCACTATCGCGGGACCCGCGTCGGCAACTGCATCCAGTGCGAGGGCGGCTACTTCCCCTGCGACGACGGCGGCGGCTGGGTCTTCGATAACGACGGCAACCGGATCAAGCAGTTCACCGGTCGCGGCGGCGCCGGACACCATGAGAACTTC
>CAZOFX010000187.1:0-3443 GCA_964579055.1 uncultured Pirellulales bacterium | reverse complement strand
GTCGTAGCGGTCCCGCCGGTACCGGTCCTTTGCGTTGAAGCGAATCTCATAGCCCCTGCTCATCTCGGGCGAATCGTAGTCGCTGGTGTAGCCGGCACGTTGACGGTAAACCACCGCCTGAATACGATCGAGGGAATCGAGAATCTCCTGTCC
Organism: uncultured Pirellulales bacterium; assembly: GCA_964579055.1. Lineage (GTDB taxonomy): Bacteria > Planctomycetota > Phycisphaerae > Sedimentisphaerales > Anaerobacaceae > Anaerobaca. The sequence continues at coordinate 3,290 of CAZOFX010000187.1, read as the reverse complement.
CCAAGCGGCGGACGGGCCGAGCCACCACGGTCCGGTCTCCGTCCGGCTGAACGGCCAGAGGGTGATGCCGCCCAACACGATCAGGATGACCGCGGCGGCCAGGGCGAATTTTCCTGCTTTGCTGTTCATGGTCATTCTCCGTATTCGAGGCCGGCCGATCGCCGGCGCCGGTGTTTCGATTTCATCCATCGCCCCGCAGGCTTTCTTTAGGATGCGGTCCGTTGCCTCGGGGGCCAGCTCGTATCGCAAACCTCGTACGAGGTCTTCCATGGGATCCTTGGGTGTCATCGTTCTGCCTCACCATTCAATCGGGATCGAAGCTTGCCGAGTCCGTAGGCGTACCGACTCAGAGCGGTCTTGATCGACACGCTTTGAAACCGGGCGATCTCTCTGAACTTCATGTCCGCGTGCAGCCGCAGCACGATGGCTTCGCGCTGCTCGTAGGGCAGCTCTTCCAGAGCCAGTCGCACTCGCTGCAGCCGCTCGTCGCGAATCACCATCTGGATTGGGCCGTCGCCGGCCGACGCCACATCCAGCACTTTGTCGAGAGCCACCACCTTCTGGCGGGGTTGCCGTCGATAGTAGTCGCGGGCCCGATTCGCCACGGCGGTGGCCAGATACGCCCGGAGATTGGTCCTGATGTTCAGTCGGTGCACCGACCGAACCAGGCACACCATCACATCTTGAAGCACATCCTCTGCGGCCATGGGATCGGAGAGCAGACTTGCGGCCAACGTCGTCAAGGTGCCCTCGTACATCTCGTAGATCGCGCGGAGGGCGTCTTTGTCGCCGCCTTTGAGCCGTTCCAGAAGTTGCCTGTCCTCGGTCATGGCCCGCTCACATGGTCCTTAACGGTCGATCGTCACCTCTATGACGAGACAACAGACCATTTTACCTTAGGTGAAGGAGATTTTCTGTGGAGATCGAGCGGCATGTGCGCACGAGAAAGGCCGAGCTCGAAGGCCCGGCCCTGGTAGAGTTGCGGAGAAGTGTTACGGGAGAGATGAGGTGTAGTCAGCGGGGATGTTGGGCTCGAAGACGGCCGGGTCGACAGCCTCGGACCACTTGAAGTCCATCAGCCATTGCACTTTCTGCCCGTCGGCGATGCCTTCGATCTCGATTCGGACGGGCAGTTCCGTTTCGACGTCGACCCACATCCGCCCGATGGCATTCTCCATGGGTTCGCCATCGGTAGGCGGGTCCGTCACCTCGATTCCCTCGACCGCGACGCCATCGATCATCGAGCGGTCCAATTCCTTGGACGGCCTGGCCATGAAGCGGCGAATGTAGTCGGCCGGATCCTTGTATTCCTCTGGCATCTTGCCGCGTTCGCTCTCGGGGATGGGCGATTCAAACCAGGTCTTCTCGGCGGGGATGACGGTCGTCAGCGTGTCCCCTTCCGGTCCGGCGTACCACGAGACGACGTTGCCGTCGCCCACGATGTCCATGCGGAAGCCATATTCCTCGGACAGATAGAAGACCCACTGCGCCTCCGTGTGTGTGGAAGGTTCAGTATCTTCGTTGCCTGCCACGCGGATCGTCAGGCTGAAGATGAAGGTGTCGACGCTCGCGACGCGGTCTGGAATCTGCGCCCAGGCGATACCACTGCTGCTGGGCGTTTCGATGATATTCAGGCCGATCAACACGGCGAGAACGATCGCCGCCACGGCAGCCAGTTTCGTCAATGAACCGATCATTATCCTTCTCCTTGTCGTTGGAGTTGTGGTTGTTCTCTCGTCGGCCAAGACCTCCTCGATGTCGCCATGGACGCGTTCGCTGAGGCGATCGCCGGCCTTGACCTGCAACTGTCCGACTAACTTGTCGATGTCACGTCTTGATCTCATCGGTCTGCCTCACTATCGAGCAGAGACTGCAACTTCCTGATCGCGTACCGGTACCGGCCTTGCACGGTGTTGATGGAGACGCCCTGCGCCTTGGCGATAGCCGCGAAGCGCATCTGGCCCTGTGAACGCAGCAGCAGGACTTCCCGTTGTTCGTAGGGCAGTTGCCGCAGCGCCTTACCCAAGTGGTCGATCTGCTCGCCAAAGATGGCGACCTGCTCGGGCCCAGGCGCATCACAACTCGCCTCGGGCACGTTCTCCAGGGCGGGCGCCACACGCCGCCAGGCGGCCCTGTTCTGGTTGCGAGCGCGGTTGGCCACGCACGTCAGGAGATAGCCCTTCAGGCTCCCGGTCAGGCGGAACCGCCCGGCCGAGTGAAGGAAGGCCAGGAAGACGTCGTGAACCACATCCTCGGCCGCACCGACGTCCAGCAGGAGCGAGGCCGCCAGGGTAACCAGGTCGTCTTTGTACTTGTCGTAGAGCCGGTGCAGGGCGCCCTTGTCGCCGCGGTTGAACCTCAGTATGAGCCATTTGTCTTCGAGCATCTGCCGGCCGGCCTCACAGAACGATCGATCGTCCCCTATATAACAACGGGCAGACCGATTTTCGTATCGGGCAGTCGGAATTTTCCCGAAGAGAATAGCTTCGCGGAAGGGGCAATACGTGCATCGCCGCTGTGGCGGCGAGCTAAATCTCCCAGGCGAGAATGCTCCGGGGTGGCAGTTCCACCTCGGCACGGTCCACGGCTTCGACCGTAAGCGGCCTTTGAGTGCCGTCGGGCTGGATTGCGGTGACCTTGAGTGGTCTGCCTGCCAAGCCATAGTCGGCGGGGTCCACGTCGAGGCGGCCGGCATAGGAGGCATCGGAGACGTTGGCGAACAGCAGGATGACCTTGTCCTCCTGGGGAATCCGCCAGGCGCCGGTCATGACTGCGTCGGTGGTGACCAGCCATTCGCCGCTCCACTGCCAGTCGGCGGTGATGCGCGGGACGGGTCCCGCCAGGTGCGGCGGGCGGGCCATGTGGCCTCGGTAGAAGTACTCGCGGAGCCGCCAGCGCAGTTGGATGCAGTCGCGGAGGAACGGCCAGCAATCGGGCCGCTCGATCACCTCGGGTCCGAACCAGCCGATCTGCTCGCCATAGACCAGTTGCTGTGCGGCCTTCATGCGGTTGGCCAGGTCCTGGGTTGGGCCGCCGCGATAGGCCCGTCCGAACATCTGGATGGTTCCGCCATAGACGGCCGAGAACGCCGGAACCATGTCCTGCTGCTGCCAATGCCAGGTGAGATAACCATCGAGCCATTTGATGTACGGTTCGGCGTTGCACTCCGTGGTGAGCATGCGGTCGGCGGGCTTGGCGGCGCGGATGGCGTCGAGCATCTTCCAGTAGCCTTCGGTCCACCAGTGTCCCCCACCGAGCGCGTGACCGTGCGAGGCATCGAAGCACAGTCG
>CAZOFX010000186.1:0-3656 GCA_964579055.1 uncultured Pirellulales bacterium | reverse complement strand
TTGCGCAGGGCCCGTTGGGCCTTGTACGAAATCTCGGTGCCGTTGAACCACATGGTCTTGGTGACGAGCCGCCGGTTGTTGGTGAGGATGCCGTCCTGCATGTCGATGAAGTTCTGCGAATGGAGCGGCGTGAGGATCAAGTAGATGTCTTCGAGCGGGACGCCGCAGACGATGAACGAGGCGGCGGCGTACAGCGTCGCCAGCGACACGCACTCGCCGGCCGCCCGGTCGTAGCCCGGCCGGAAGCGAAAGGCCTCCATCGCCTCGACCGTCTCGGTCTTCCAGTAAGGGATGACGTCGCCGTCGTACTTGTCGAGCCCGAAATGCTTGCGGATGTCGACGTCGAAGTAGTACTGGTCGCCGGTATAGCCGAACAGCGCGTTGCTGCCGGCAATCTGCTCGGGGCTGATCACATGCCGGAAGCGGTTGACTTCGGTCTCCTGCTTGGTCAGGCCCCAGGTCTCCAGGTCGAGGTTGAAGTCGAACTCGTCCATGATGTACTGCCGCATCCGCATCAGCCTGCGGTAGCTGGTCTTGCCTTCGAGCTTGGCGAAGCAATCGACCTGGCGCCACTTCCACAGCAGCGGGCTCATGATGTTGGCCAGCACGAGGCTATACATCAGCTCCGGAAAGACGAACACCTCCATGTCCGAGAGCGTGATCGCCGACGAGTACTTCTCCAGGTCCTTCGCGTCCATCCGTTCCATTCCCCAATCCAAAACCTGTTCTTCCGTCCGCCCCGCCAGCGATACGTCCCGCCCGCCGCCGGAGTTTACCAGAAATCGTGGCAATCGCAACCGTGAGAGCATTCAATACGACATCTGAGGGGGAAGACAAATCAACTGCCATTCGTGCCCGGCCAGTCGGGACGCTGGAGACAGACATCCAAGAGCTCACAGGATTCGCAGTCGGGGCGAAGGCGGCCGGTGCAGTCGTCGAGGATTCCGATGCGGGACAGCGAGAAATCATATTTGACCGGATCGGCCGGCACGATCGCGGCGAAACGCTCCGTGACCTGCACGGCGGTGGATTGCGAGATCGTGTTGCTGTCGTGCAGACCGAGGATGCGGCAGAGGCGGGCCATGTGCACGTCGAGCGGCACGATCAGCCTCGCCGCGTTGACGCCCTTCCACAGTCCCGGATCGACGTCGTCGGCCCGGACCATCCATCGCAGGAACAGGTGCAGCCTCTTGCTGGCGCTGCCCCGGCTGGGACTGGCCAGCAGGTACATCAGGCCCCGGCTGATCTGGCCGCCGTGCTTGCGGGCATAGGCATCGGTCAGGCGGTCGCAGAACCTCGCCAGGGCAGGCAGAACGTTCGGCTCGCTCCGGTCGCATCCCTCGACGAAAAACGCCTCGATGCTGCCGTGTCGGTGAAGCACCGGACGTAGCAACTCCAGCAGGTCGCCCAAATCCTCGGCGGTCGTGAAGCGATGCTTGAACCCGGCCAGGCGGGACCGACGCGACGGCGAGAAGTTCATCACGAAATCGTATGGCCCGCCATCCATGCGTGCGAACAGATCGTTCAGACTCCGCTGGATCTGCTGCACGCGGCCGTAGGCCAGAGCCGCCGCGAGGAAGGAGGCGACCTCCGCATCCTGCGGCCGGTCGAACCGATAGGCGAATTGAAGCGGGTCGGCGCCGATGAGCCGCCGATGGTTGTACCGCGCGTGGACCCGTTCGAGGATATCCGCCAGGACGCCAGTTCGTGGAGGCGATGCGAGCGAAACGGTCATTCGGCCCTCTGCGGGGTCTTCTTGCGCGGGATGTCGCCCGCGAAGCGGCACTCGATCTGGCCGGTCTGGGTGTTGAACCTCACGCGCCGGCCGCGCGTTCCGCCAACCTCCTGGCGGACGACGCGGATGCCGGCGGCCTTCAGGACCTCCAGGGCCGCCGCGACATTGCCCTGCCCGATGCTCCCGTCGGCGTTTGCGGTCTTGAGGACCGCGGCCCCGCCGAAGATGCTGGCCTGATAGTGACGCGGCTCGCCGTCGATCTTCAGCATGGTGGCGACGATCTTGCGGGTGGCGGTCGTCCCATAGGTGCCGATCTCCGGATCGGACGGGGCCACCGGCCGGTCTCGAAGGAAGTGGTTCATCGCCCCGAACCCCTCCTTGGCGTTGTACAGACAGACCGTGACGCAGGAGCCGACGAGGGTCTCGGTCATCACGGGCCGGCGGGATGCATAGAACTGGCCCGGCCGGAGGAACTTTCGCAGCAATGCAGTCACAGGTCTTGCAGGCCCCCAGAAAAGATCACCCCAGATCGGCGGAGCGGACGCTGGCGAGGAACCGCCCGCCGCTCTTGATCACCTCGACGCGACAACCGAACAAGGCCGTCAGATGGGCCGAGGTCAGCAGATCGTCGGGCGTTCCCTGGCCGACGACCCGGCCGCCCTTCATCAACACGATCTGACTGACGGCTTGCGGCAGCTCGTCCAGATGATGCGAGACGATCACCACCGTCGGCGGCCGGCTCCGCTGTAGCAGCCGGTCCAGGACGGCAACGCAGGCCGCACGCGAACCGATGTCCAATCCTACCGTCGGCTCGTCGAGAAGCAAGATTTTCGCGTTCGAGACCATCGCCCGGGCCAGAAGCGTCTTCATCTGCTCGCCGGAAGACAGGTCCCCATAGGCCCGCTCGCTGATCTCACCGAGGCCGACCGACGCCATCTCTTCGTCCACACGCTGCCACTGGCTCTGCTCGACGTCGCGATGGGGAGGCAACACGATCGTCCCGAACAACCCCGTGGCCACCACGTCGCGCACGCACATCCGGTCGTCGAACTTTGGCGTCCGCGAAGGCTCGATCAGTCCGATCCGGCAGCGGACGTCGGCGAGGTTGACTCGCCCATAGGTGCGCCCGTCCACGTTGACGAGGCCCGTCGAGGGCCAGAGGTAGCCGGCCAACACCGCTACGAGCGCCGACTTGCCCGAGCCGTTGGGCCCGAGGATCGCGCAGCAACTGCCCGCCTCGACACTCAGGCTGATCTCGGCGAGAATGGCGTTGCCCCTTCGGGTGACCCCGACGCTCTTCAGTTCTATCGCGTTACGACTCAAAGCCAGACCCAGGCCACTGTCAGCCGGCCCTCCTGAACGTCTCGATCAGCGCCGCGAGCTTCCCGGCGTCCACGTCCCGTTCGCAGAGAGGACGCGGATCATCGCGATACATCTGCGTGTTCTCTTCAAAGCTGCTCTTGGGATTGACGTAGAAGACGCCGAGAGGCAGCCGGTCGGTTTCCGTCGCCTTGGCGAAGGCAGCCACGCGGTCCGAAGGATCGTGCGAATCGTCGAGGTAGTACACGTGGTCCTTGAACCACTGATACGTGTTGAGCTTGTTGAACGTCACACACGGCTGGAAGATGTCCACGAGCGCGTAGCCCTTGTGGCGAATGGCCCGCTTGAGGATCTCCCTGGTCTGCTCGCGGTCGCCCGCGCTGGCCCGCGCGACAAAGCTGGCGTCCAGAGCGATGGCCACCGCCAGCGGATTGAACGGTTCGAGGATCACGCCGGCCACCTGGACGGGCGTCTTGAACCCGCGCCGGCTCGTCGGCGACGCCTGGCCCTTCGTCAGGCCGTAGACCATGTTGTCGTGGACGATGTTGGTGATGTCGGGATTGCGGCGGATGCAGTGGATGAAATGGTTGCCGCCCTCGCC
>CAZOFX010000185.1:0-3726 GCA_964579055.1 uncultured Pirellulales bacterium | reverse complement strand
GACCCGCCTGAGCCTGGCTGACCAGCACCCCCATCGCATTGCTCCGGCTGGCCCCATCCACATCGGCGAAGGAGGTCCCCAGATACACATCGTGCGTCGCCGCGAACTGGCCGGCCGTCCAACCCAGAACCACGTCCCGAGGCACGTCGGTCGCCTCGCTCGCCGGCACCGGTCCCGATGCAAGGCCGGTACTGAGGCCGCTCATCACGGTCTGAATCTGGCGGTCGGACAACACGACATTGTAGATGCGCAGATCGTCCACGGCGCCGTTGAAATACGGATCGGCGTCGTACTGCGACCGGCCGATCCAATTCTGCGTGGTTTCGCCCAGCGCATTGACGGTGTTGGTGATGTTGGCCATCGAGCCGACACTCTCGCCGTCGAGGTACAATTCCATCCTCTTCGCACTGCCGCTGACCGTGATCGTCACGTGATGCCAGCCGAGCGGCAGCAACCCTTCGCTCGAATCGAACTCGTTCCAGACGCCGTTGTCGGCGGTGATGGCGACGCGCATCGCGCTGGACGCCCCGTTGTTGGGACACAGATAGAGATAATTCGCGGTCCCAGAGCCGAGATCGAGAACCCGCTGCCAGTTGGCGCCCTCGCCCGACCAGTTCACCCACAGCGACAGCGTGGCCTCTTCCAACGTGCCGATCACCGGGCCGATCGGCAATTCGACATAGTCGCCGGTGCCGTCGAGTTGCAGAGCGCCGTCCAGTTGGCCTGCGATCCATTGGGGATCGCCGAAGATCGTGCCGTGATTGTTGTTGCCGCTGGAGTCCAGGGCGACGGCACCGGCGCCGTCGTCGAACTTCCACCAGCCGACGGGGTCCGGCTCGGCGGCGGTCGCCACATTGGCCGAAATCGCCAGAATCATTAGAACGCACAGAATCGGGAGATACAGTCTCATGCACATACCAATCCTCCTTATGCTCTGTGGGGCGGGCTCTCCACCCATGCGTTGCGGCGATTGAGACGTCTCCCGACGCGTGGATTGAGAATCCATCCTGCGATCCGCAGATTTATCACTTCCGATCGAAGTATCTTGTACCACATTGTGGCCGCGCAGACAAGAGCCGCAGGCCCTGGCGCGAGGGAAAAGCGGATTATGGTTAACCGAAATACGGATTCTGGCGAATCTGAGGCGTGTGCGGGATGGGCTTGGGCCCATGCGGCTGATACAGCATGAACAGCCGTAGGGGCGAATGATGATTCGCCCCTACCGGCGAGTGTACTTGTCGAACACGCCGATGACGGGCAAGGCGTTGCCGTCCTCGTCGAACATGCCGCGACGACCCAGCGGGCCTGCGACGGCGGGCTCCCACCAGAAGACACCCTTGCCCCGGTTGTGGGGCGTGGCCAGAACGAGGCGGTGGACTTCCTCCAGGAATTGCTTCTGCCCTTCGGGCGTTTCGGGGAACGGCGCCGGCTTGCCCTGGTATTCGGCGGGCCGCCAGTTGTAGGCGACTTCCACGAGGATGATGTCCTTCTGATACGTCTCGGCCATGAAGATCAGGTTCTCTCGCAGGTCCAGCAGGCTGCCGTGCCACCAGGGATAGTACGACTGCCCAATCACGTCGTAGGGGACATCGTAGGAGTGCAGCTTGTCGAAGAAGGCTTTGGTCGTCTTGAGGTCGCCACCGCGGTCGATGTGGATCATAATGAGCGGTCGCGGCCCATCGCCCCGACCGGCCTCGACGCCGCCGATGCCCGCTTTCAGCAACTCGGCGAAGTTGTCCCAGTTGTCGGGGAGCTTGCCGTCGGGCCAGAGCATGCCGGGAGTGATCTCGTTGCCGACCTGGACCATCTCTGGCAGCGCGTTGGCGTCGCGAAACGCGCTGATCGTGTCGCGCGTATACTCGAACACCGCCTGGACCAGCTCGGCGTGCGATTTGCCCTCCCACGCCTTGGGGATGAACTGCTTGCCCGGATCGGCCCACGTGTCGGAGTAGTGATAGTTCAGCAGGAACCTGTAACCCAGCTTCTTGGCGTCCTGCGCCAGCGCGATGGTGTACGCCAGATCGTTCGGCAGCCGCGTCGGCGAGTGGAAAAGCCTCAGGCGAATCCAGTTGTAACCATGGTCCTTGAAGATCTGAAGGCCCGGCCTGGCCTGCCCTGCGTCCTTGAACACCGTGCCGCGATCCTCCGCCTGCTTGAGAAACGAAAGGTCCGCGCCGATGGCGTAGTCCAGCGCATGCGACACGGCCGGAAGAGACATTCCTATCGCAAGAGACGAAAGAACAAACAGATGCGTTCTTCGAAGCGGACCACTCTTGTGCATGATGCCACGACTCCTTTCTCCACTGCGATGTGGAGGATGCCGTGGATTCTAATCCACCTCGCGCATCAGGCACAAGCACGTTTCCCGGAGCGCATAGGGCAGGCCGGGTCGTTTCGCCCGGCCTGGAGTGGCACTGCGAATGGCGGAGTTTTCGCTCAGTCTGTTGCCAAGGTGAAATCGTCAGGAATCCGTGGAATGAAGAAGCCGTCGGGCGGCAAGGGGTTCCATTCGAATTGTTCCTTCACTTCCGTGCGGGTTCCTCTGGTGCCGTTCGGAGGCCACACGAACTCGATTCTTACCGGGAGATTCGTAGTCACGTCAAACCACGCGCGGTGGAGCATCCCATCGGGGTTGTCGCCATACTTCTTGGCGCTGACCTCGAATCCAAAACACACAATGCCAGCGATCTCGACGTTCTCCTCGAAGTGGTCCGCGCGACTGAGCAAGCCAGCGACGAAGAGGATGTCCCTCATCGGATGACGCGGTTGCGGCGAGTCCGTGTGATCGACGACGCGGAACGTTCGGTTGCGGAGGTCTTCGCTCGTCTCCATCACGACCGCATCGTCGCGCACTTCGAATGGACCGTCGAGGGAGTCTCCTTCGAGCGCAAACCACGTGGTCTGCATCAGGCCGGCGTCTGAATACGTGTCTTGTCGCCAGGTCTGGCCGGAGAAGGACACGAGGGTACTGCCCTGGTGATAAGCGCCCGCCTTCACCCTCCTCAGCGCCGAGACGACCTTCTCCTGGAGACCCGTCGGCACTTCGGCGAAGACCATCTCGCCCTTCACCTGGGCGTCTCGCGCCGTGCGCACCTCGTCGGGATGCGCGTTGACGTAGCCGGCCGGAATCTCCGGAACGAAAAGATCCGCCGGCACTTCAGCGAAGTACTCGAACTGATCGTGAATCAGGGTCAGTTTCCTTGCAGGGTCAAAGTCCGTGGCAATGCCATGGCGTTCGATTCGCATCGGCAGCTTCGTCTCGACGTCAAACCAGATGCGGTCGAAGCGCCCTTCGGGATTGTCGCCGTACCTGGCGGCGCTGATCTCGAAGCCCACGCACTCATGTCCATCGAACGTTTCCGGCTCCAGGAGACGGTCTGCCTTGTCTAACAGTCCGACGTAGGACCGCATCCGGTCGATCATGCTCTCCATAAAACCATAGGCCTCGTTCTCCTGGGAGAACCAGCACTCGTATTCATAGGAGACCTCAATCATCTGAACCCCGTTATCATCCGGCACGACCCACTGCGTGTTCATGATATGCACGCCGTCGTCGTAGCGGTCCCGCCTGTACCGGTCTTTGGCATTGAAGCGTATCTCATAGCCTTTGCTCATCTCAGGCGCGCCGTAGTCGCTGGCGTAGCCGGCACGTTGACGGTAGACCACCGCCTGAATGGCCTCCAGGGAACGGAGGATCTCCTGTCCCCAAGCGGCGGACGGCCCGAG
>CAZOFX010000184.1:0-3970 GCA_964579055.1 uncultured Pirellulales bacterium | reverse complement strand
TCGCACAAGGCGGTCCACGCGATGTTCGAGCCGGCCAAGAGGCACCTGGGCCGGTACGAGAATGCCACGGTCGAATACCCCAGGAGCATGGCGGACACGGAAGAGAACTACAAGGGCAAGCCTGCCTGGGTCAAGGAACAGCGGAACAGTTGGCACGGCGTGGACTACATGTACCACGGACAGATGGACTTCGACACCTTCTTCAAGCGGTACTGCGAGACGCTGCTGAGCGTCGACGACAGCATCGGACGCGTGCTGGACTGCCTCCGGGACAGGGGCCAGCTCGATTCGACGCTGGTGTTCTACATGGGCGACAACGGGTTCTGCTTTGGCGAGCACGGCCTGATCGACAAGCGGCACATGTACGAGCCGTCGATGCGCGTGCCGTTCCTGGCGCACTGTCCCGAGCTCATCAAGCCCGGCACGAGGGTCACGCCCCTCGTGCAGAACATCGACATGGCGCCGACGGTGCTGGAGGTGGCGGGTGCTCGCGCGCCGGACCACATGGACGGGCGGTCGTTCCTTCCGCTGCTGGAAGGCAAAGAGATTCCGTGGCGGGACGCGGTGTTTTATGAGTACTACTGGGAGGCGGCGTTCCCCCAGACACCAACCACCTACGGCGTGCGCACCGACCGTTACAAGTTCATCCACTACCACGGCGTCTGGGACACCGACGAACTGTACGACCTGGAGAGCGACCCGGACGAGATGCACAACCTCATCGACGAGCCGCAGCAGCAGACGCGGATCGAGGAACTGCGCGAGCGGCTGTATGCCTGGCTCGAAGAGACCGACGGCATGCAGATCCCTTTGCGGCGGGAAGGGGATTCCAAAGGCAATCTGCGCGGGCCCAGGAAGGTCAAGGAATACAGGTTCCACGAGTGACCTGCCGCGACCCGCGCGGTTCGCAAGTACCATTGACGCCCGATCCGCGAGGGCGAGGCATGCCTCGCCCCTACCTGGGTTTCCCTGGATAGGACTGGCCTCGCGTCCGCGAAGTGGTAGAATATATCGATAGACGTGCGGCGTGTCCATCTCGTGGCTCCGTGCCGCGCATCTGTTCGAGATCGAGCCGATGCGGATTCGACTACGAAGGACCCTGTGTGCCCTCGTTTGGAAAGGTCGTCGGATGTCCCTTCCGGAAGCTGGGAAGCTGTTGACCGCCTCGCGGGCGCCACGGACGCAGCGCCCATCGAATCGACTCATGGTGCGGGCGATGGTCCTGGCGTCTCTGCTGGCGCTGGTCCTGGCCGGCGCCGTCTGGGGCCAGGTCCTGGGGGATGAAGAGACTGAGAGGCAGCTCGAGCGACGCGGATTCGACCAGTTCGACCGCATTCACGAGGCGTTGCATCGGTGGGGCAGGGTGTTCGTCTGGGTTGCGGCGGCCCTGCTGGGGATCGTCGCTATCAAGATCATCGATCCGCTTCGGTTCTACTATGGCTCGCATGACCGGCTGCTCAAGCGGGCGGTCCGAGGCGTGGACGAGTTGGTCAAGAGGATTCAGGAGGAGACCGCGTCCGCCGAGCCGGAGCCGCAGGAGGAAGCGGCCGAGGGCGGTCTGCTGGCGGGCATGGCCGAGGTGGCCGAGTTCAATCAGGCCGAGCAGGTGCCCGCCTACGTGCTGACGGTCAACGATCTGATGCTCGACAATGTCCGGGTCGCTCTGAGCCGTCTGCGCCGATTCGAGGAGGGCCACGCGCAGCGGTACAAGGACTACATGTTCACCGTCCTGAAGGGCATGCAGACGCTGACCGTGGACAGCGTCAGCGCCGGGGTGCCTTCGAGCCTGGCGGTCGATGCCCGCGAGTACTTCCAGGACGAGAAGCGCTACAAGGCCTGGAAGAAGCTGCTGAGCGGCCTGCACGAACGAGGTGGGAACCAGGAGACGGTCGACAGCTTTCTGTTGTTCATGAGGGACCTCAAGGAGGGAAGGCCGCTGGCGGCGCCGACGCCGGCGGCGTCCGCCCAGGACGATTCGACCGCGGTGGAAGACCGGCCGAAGTCGCAGATTCCCGAGGTCCTGAACGAAGAGACTCTGCCGCACGTCCAGCGAGCCGCCGCCCATGAGGCCGCGAGTCTGGTGGCCATGGTCCAGGACGGAAAACCAGGCGACCAGAGCAGTTGCTGGCAGTTCGAGCTGGTTCGAAGGCAGCAGCAGCTCCATCTCCGGGACGAGGCGCAGCGAATGCTGGTCGTTTTCCTGAGCGCCGAGAGAAAGGCGCTGCCGCAGATCACGAAGAGTCGGATGCTGCCCTGTCGAACGCTGGATCACCTGCTTCACATGCTGGGAGTTGGGGATCTGGCCGAGTTGAAAAAGCGGACCGAGGCCCGGCAACTCAACATCCAGGAGATCGTTCTTCTGGAGAAGATGTTCCTCCAGACCTTTGCGAAGCGATCGTCTCTCGAACGGGTTTATGGACAGGGCGCCGACGCGGGCCTGATGATGGACCTGCACGTCCCTGCGTTGCGGCGAGAGACCTTGACGCTGCTGCGCAGAGTTCACGAGACGGAGCCGCAGCGGTTCGACCGGGCCACGCAGGCGCTGGATGAGGAAGAGACGCCGCAACGCAATGAGGTCCGGCGATTGATCGAGCAGTATGTCAACCGTCGGCACGATCCGCCCCCCGCCCACTCGCCGGAGTGAGCGCCGGCGGAGGTGTAGGCGGGGCGATGGCGCCGCTGGCGCGCCAAAGGCTCGCCAACTTGAGCCTTTTTCTCCATTTTGGAGTTTATTTTGTTGACAGTCGGCTCGTTTGTTGTGTAGAGTGCATGCTAAGTCAAGGTGTACGCTTTCCCCCTCGGAGTTTGCCCCTTACGAAGAAAACAGAGGGAACGTGTGTTGTGGGTCCCTCCGGACCCAAGGAGAACATTGTGGCAAGAGGTACAGTGAAGTGGTTCAACGATCAGAAGGGTTACGGATTCATCGTTCCTGACGACGGCAGCGAGGATCTGTTTGTCCATCACTCCAACATCAGTGGCAGTGGGTTCAAGACGCTGGCCGAGGGTCAAACGGTCGAGTATGTCGCCGCCCAGGGCAGGAAAGGCCCCGAGGCGCAGAGCGTCACACCCTGCTGAGTGCCAGCGGCAGAGACGCAGACCAAAACAAGGCCCTGTCTCATCGGCGGGGCCTTTTTTTCATCGCCGGGTGTCGACCGCCCGCCGGACATGGCGTCATAGTGACATCGTGGGCACGGCAGGCGCAGCCCGATCTTCTGGCAGTCTATCTCTCCGATGAAGAGCCGGTGGTCCGCCCGTCGAATCAGGCCGATGCGAGCGTGCCATCCCGGTCTCGCGATGACCCTTCATCTTTCTTCGACGGCCGGACGGCGCGGGCGGCCTATTGCCGCGTTGAGACTCGGACCATCGCAGCGTCCTCGGGAAAGTGCCTCTCGTAGAATTGCTGCATGGACCCATCGTACATCGCGATGCGGACCGTTCCCCAGGTGGCCTGGTCGCCGGTGGCGTAGTAGATGTAGGTTCGCCCCTCGTGCTCGAACAGGTCGATGTCGGAGTTGTTGATTCCTTCGCCGGCTCCGGCCTCCATGATGGGATTGTACGGCGAGAGGTCCCACGTGATCAGGTCTCGCGACCGCGCCAGGAAGGGGACCCACCCGTTGTGACCCGGAATGGCTGCGTGGAGATAGATCACGTAGTAATAGGGGGCGAAGTACCGCAGCACGGGACAGGCGGAATACTCGTGGTTCACCCCGGTGAAGATCAGGTCCGGGACCTTCTCCCACGAATCCAGGTCCTGCGAGCGGGCGAACTTGAAGCAAAACGCCACCGGCTGATTGGACTCGTAGGCCATCACGTAGTCACTCTCGCCCCGCGTTACAGAGCAGTTGAACAGGTGCTCATCGCCTTCGAGCGGGATCGCGAGCCGGCGGTCCCAGTGCTGCATGTCGGTGGTGGTGAACTGGTAGATGCTCTTGAACCAGTCGTCGTTGGTCCCCTGGCTGGCGAAGATGCG
>CAZOFX010000183.1:0-3985 GCA_964579055.1 uncultured Pirellulales bacterium | reverse complement strand
CATCGGCAAAGAGACCCGAGATTATGCATCAAATCAGAAGTAATGGAGCACTAGCATGAAAGGCAGTGCAGGTTGAGGGTCAGGCCTTTCGGTAATCATTAGGAGAATGACGACCGGAGCATGCTCGTGGATCGAGGCATGATGCGCTTGTCGACCAGGCGGGTGACGCAACGTCGCGGCTCGTTGCTGGACGGGGTGCTTCAGGACCGGATCAGCGGGGAAGTGGGCTGGCAGCAGAAGTCGTACCCGCTGGGCGGGGACGGGACGCACGCCTTGGTCTGGGTGTACAGCAAGGACAGCGGCAGCGAGAGCGGCTCCGACCGGGGCTGGGTGGATTACCTCCAGTGGACGCCCAGCGGTGGCGGCGGCTCGTCGACAACCGACTGGGAGCAGATCACCTACACCTACGACCCCTCCGGCCGGCGGATCGCCAGGGACGTCGATGGCGTAGGAGTAACTAGGGACAGCCACCTATTATTTGGTTGACCGCGGAGTAACTAGACCGCGGAGAGGGTCCGCGGAGAGGGTCAGGCCTTTCGATAATCATTAGCCGACGAACGGGCGGGCCGTGATCTTGGATCGAGGCATGATGAGCTTGTCGAACAGGCGGGTGATGCAACGTGGCGGCTCGTTGCTGGACGGGGTGCTTCAGGACCGGATCAGCGGGGAGGTGGGCTGGCAGCAGAAGTCGTACCCGCTGGGCGGGGACGGGAAGCACGCCTTGGTCTGGGTGTACAGCAAGGACAGCAATGACGCGGACGGTTCGGATCGGGGCTGGGTGGACTACCTCCAGTGGACGCCCAGTGGTGGTGGCGGTGGCTCGTCGACCACCGACTGGGAGCAGATCACCTACACCTACGACCCCTCCGGCCGGCGGATCGCCAAAGACGTCGATGGCGTGGTGATGAAGGCGGCTGGTGGACCGGGGGTCCACCCTACTGGCCGAGAAGGCGTGGCAGCTCGTTTTGGAGGGCGCCCCAGGGACTGAACTTGCCGGCGACGTTGCCGTTCGGATCGATCACGACGGTGGACGGCCATTGATCGACGCCGTAGGCGTCGTGCACGTCGCCCCAGTTCTGGCCCCGGTCGATGCCGACGGGGAACGGCAGGTCCCGCCGGCCCCAGTAGAGCTGATGGGCCTCGACCAGCCTGGCGTCTATCTCCGCTACCGTCGTGACGGAGTTGTCGTGCACGCCGATGATGACGACCCCCTGCTCGGCGTACATGTCGTGCAGTTCCATCAGTTGCGGCATCGTCTGAAGGCACGGACGGCTCCAACTGCCCCAGAAGACCAGGACCACGACGTTCCCGCGCAGACGCGGCAGGTCGAGCGGCGGCTGGCCTCTCCACTCGACGATCCCTTTCAAGGGCGGCGCCGTCTGCCCATACAGCTCGGCCAGCTTCGTCGGCGGCAGGTCGATCTCGCCTCCAGCCAGCTCGCGCTGATCGGGCTCGATCTGCATCGGCCAGCGGAGGCGCTGCGTCTCGATGCCGGCCGGTCCTTCGCCGACGCATTCCAATTCGTACCGACCGCTGGGCAGCAGAAACTCGTACCGTCCCTGCTCGGAGACGAAATACATCACCAATCGCTCGCGCGAGTCGTACAGGAAGGTCACCGTTTTCGACAGCGGATAGCCCAACCGGTCGAAGCCCCGACTGGTCAACTGCCCGTGCACGCGGCAGGCCGGCTCCAGGCGGATGTCCACCCGGCTGCCCGTGCTGCCCTCGAGCACCTGTTTGTAGCCGACCCATCCACGCGACTCATAGAGCGCGTAGAAGCTCCGGTGCTCCGCGTCCTCGCCGGTCAGCGTGATCTGTCCCAGGGCGTCGCTGTAGTACGGCCACGTGCGTTTCTGTCCGCGCAGCCACATCACGATCGTCTGGGGGGGATGGTCCCGGCTTTCCTCGAAGAGGTTCAGTCCCGTGCCGACCTTCACGCCGGACAGGGAAATGCCGTCGGGTCCGACGACGCGCAGCACCAGCTTCTTCTCGGCCGGGATGACCTGCTCGGTCTCGGCCGCCTGCACCTGTCGCGGGGCGACCAGCCACACCGCAACGACCAGAGCAACGACTACCGCTCGCCTCCCATTCATGTCTGTTCAATCCCAAAGACCATTGCGTAGACCACCATTGACTCCTCAGGCGTCAATGACAAGGTCCCATATCCAGTATCGGCTTTTCGGCCGCCCCGGCCGCAGCTCGCAGGGTCTTCGACCCACCTCCTCCCGGTGGCCTTTCTCGCAAAAGGCGCTCTATTACACTATCGGTATTAGACAGGTGCCCCCACCAGTACATAATCCGTTTTTGCGATGGCAAATCACTTGCGCCCATAGAGGAAATTATGTCTCTCGCGGTACAACCGACGTGACACGAGTCACAGCACGGGTTTTCCACCCCGACGGCGCTGAATTCGTCTGGCCGGACGAACCTGACGGCGCGCGGACGGCCGTCCGATAACGACCAGCGCAGAGCCTGTCCTCTTCACGACAATCCCGTATGTCACGCCGCCGGCCGTGAGGGTGAACGTCGTGCGGGTCGGGTTCACGAGTCCCAGTGCGGCGTCGCGCGCCTCGAAACGATCATCCGGGAACAGTGTGCGTGCCGGCCAGGACGTGGTCGAGCACCGGATGCGCACGCACAGATCGCGGATCTCCTACCGCATGGAATGTCGTCTCGCCGCAGACCCATCATCGGTTTCCGGTTGCTGTCCGGTAATCCCCCCGATACACTCATTGCCCGGATAGAAGCATGAGGCCGGAGACGCAGACCCGACGTCCCGCGAGGCCTGCACTTTGGTCACCCGGATGACGCACGCATCCGAAAAAGGGAAGAAACGGCATGTCGATCACCCGATTGCTTGGAACCATGTGGCGGGTCGGCCGAGAGGAACGACTCAGCCGTTGTCGAATGCTCGAGGTGCAGAAGCTGCGCTTGCGCCGCCTTCTCGAACACGTCCTGTCCCATTCGACCTTTTACCGGACCTATTATCGAACGCATGGGATCACCGCGGATAAGCTCGACGGGCTTGAGCTGAGACATCTTCCACCCATCGACAAGCAGATCGTCATGGAACACTTCGACGCGCTGGTCTGCGATCCGGCGATCACGCGAGCGGGCATCGAGCGATTCCTGCACGACTGTGACGACCCCGGCGTCCGCTACAAAGGAATGTATCGGGTCATGCACACATCGGGTTCGACCGGACAGCCGGGCCTGTTTGTCTACGGTGCCGCAGACTGGCGCATCGCCCAGGCCCTCGTGGGGACGCGCGTCCTGAGATATCGGCCCACTCTGGGACGAATTCGATACGCATTTCTCGTCAAGAGCTGCGGGCACTACGCCGGAATCCAACTCGCCCAGAGCGCTTCGCGTCTCGGCTTCAAGCAGTTGGTCCTGTCGATCGATGACCCGATCGACCGGACGCTGGAGCGGTTGCAGCGGTTCCAACCCCATCTGCTGGGCGGCTATCCTTCGGGACTCGCCATGCTGGCCGAACAACAGCTCCAGGGCAACCTGCACATCCAACCGAGGAAGATCATCGGATCGGGCGAACATCTGGACCGCGGCGCCCGGGCACTCATCGAATCCGCCTTCGCGACCAGTCCGGTCAATCTCTACGCCGCCAGCGAATCGCTTGCCTTCGGCGCATCGTGTCCGCACCACCAGGGAATCCACCTGTTTGATGACTGGCACTGCTTCGAAATCGACGAGGCGCCAGGCGGTACGCGGGGGCGTCTGACGCTGACCAACCTCTACAACTACACGCAACCGCTGATTCGCTACGAGATGACCGATGAGATCGAGCTGGCCGACACACCGTGTCCGTGCGGATGGCCTTTTCTGCTGGCGAAGGATATCATAGGGCGAACCGAAGAGAGGCTATGGTTCGAGAAGGCGGATGGAACCCGCGATTGCATTCATCCCGCGGTTATCGCCACCCTGTACATGCCGGGTCTGACGAAACTCCAGGCCGTCCAGACCGGAC
>CAZOFX010000182.1:0-4343 GCA_964579055.1 uncultured Pirellulales bacterium | reverse complement strand
GGCAGTTCTCGATGCCGATTCGCACATCATGATCTTCCGCGAATTTCACCAGCGGCACCCAGACCTTCCTGAATCGGGGCCAGTTCTGCTCGATGGATTTCGTCCAGTCCCGCCCGATGAAGGTCGTCACCTGGCCGACGTCTAGCAGCGCCGCCGCGGCGATGACCTTCTTGAAATGGGCCGTCACCGCTCTGGCCTCGTCCGTGTTGGGCGTCAGGTAGTTCGGATAGTAACCGAGCGAGCTGATACTCACGCCCGCGTCCTTCAGGGTGGCGCGAATCATCTGGGCATCGGACGACTTGAAGCCGGCCACATCGACATGCGTTACGCCCGCGTATCGGCGCTCCGCCTTGCCTTTCGGCCAGCACATCAGCTCCACACAGGAATACCCGGTCTCCGATGCGAACTGAATCACTTCTTCCAGCGGCAGATCGGGCAGAATCGCACTGACGAATCCCAGTTTCATGAACGCTCTCCTTTCAACTTGACCCACCGCTGCTCCCGATGGCTGCGCAGAATGGCCTCGCACAGTACGATTTCACGATGCCCATCCGCAAACGTGGGAAAGGTCGACGGCGCCGTGAAGTCCCCTGCCTCGATGTATTCATAGAATGCCCGGAAACACTGTTTGAATGTATCGGGGAATCCCTCGTTGTGCCCACCCGGATAGTTGATGAAGTGCCGGGCGCGATCGCCAACCAATGCCGGATCGCGAATCAGGCTCTCGTTGGGTCGATCGCGGCGTCCTGCCCACAGTTCGTTGGGCCGCTCGCTGCACCACGCCAGGGCAGACTTCGAGCCGGCGATTTCATATCGCAGGCAGTTCTTGCGGCCTGCGGTGACTTGCGACACCTCCAGACAACCGCGCGCGCCTCCCTTGAAGCGGATCAGCACGGCGCCATAGTCCTCGGTGGTGACATCAACCGGTTCGGTCCTCGCCGGACGGCCTTTCTCCTTGCCCTTGAACGTCTCGACCTCCCCGAGCGGACGCTGCCGGACGGGATGGACCGTGGACAGGTCCGCACAGACCGCCTCGACTTCCAGACCCGTAATGGCGTGCACCAGGTCCAGCCAGTGCGTGCCGATATCCGCAATCGCGCGAAGTTCGCCTCCCTCTTTCGCGAGGACCCGCCAGTTGTAGTCCGTCGGGAAGAGCAGCCAGTCCTGAACGTAGCTGCCGCAAACGGAGTAGACGTTGCCCAGGTCGCCCCGCCGGATGACGTCCGCCGCCTCCAGGCACAGAGGATAGTAGCGGATGTTGTAGTTGACTCCCGCTGCCCGGCCGCTCTTGCGGGCCAGTTCGACCAACTCGCGCGACTCAGTCGAATTCATGGCCAAGGGCTTCTCGCACAGCACGTGCTTGCCTGCCTCCAGGGCCGCTTTGGCCATGGGATAGTGCAGCCGATTGGGCGTCGCGATATGCACGGCCTGCACGGCGTGGTCGTCGAGCACCTCGTCGAAGCTGCGGTACGCCTTGGGCAGACCCAGCTTGCGGACCGCTGCTGTCGACTCCTCGTCGGACACCCCCAGAATCCCGGCCACCGTGACGCCGATTCGCCCAAGCGCCTCGACATGTACCGGGCCGATGAACCCGGCCCCGACAACTGCCGCACACGGGTTTGACATGAGCTTGCTCCTTCCGGTCAATTGCGCCTGTGATCGCAAACAGTATCGGTATCTGCCGGCCCTGTCAACGGTTGCCGGTCAGGTTGCCCCGTGATAGTCTATTCCTGGCGCTGTGTACGGAGTCGTCGTGCGGCCGCTCAAATGGGGCGTTCTTATTGGGAGGCGTGCCATGAAGCACCTGCCTTTGATCTTCTCGATCGTCTGTCTGTTGGCTTCGATCCTACCGGCGTCTGAACCCGTGATGGAACCGTTCGTGATGGACTGGCGCGACAATGCCGGCACACTGGTCGATCTGTCCTTTCTTCTGAGCGCGCCGGCAGGCAAGAATGGACATATCCGCATCGAGAATGGCCACCTCGTCACTCCCGGTGGCGAGCGCTTTCGCATCTGGGGGGTCAACGTCACGGGCGCTGCCTGTTTCCCCTCGAAAGAGAACGCTCCCATCGTCGCCGAGCACCTGGCTCGCTTTGGCATCAACTGTGTCCGCTTTCATTTTCTCGACTCGAACTGGTCGGCAAGCCTCTTCGTGTCAGGGCGCGACGATACCCGCGCGCTCGATCCGAACCAGTTGGATCGCCTGGACTTCTTCATCGCAGCACTCAAGCAGCATGGCATCTACACGAACCTCAATCTCAACGTGGGACGCAACTACCGCAGGGGCGACGGCATTCGCGATTACGAGTACCTCGGCCTGGCCAAGGTCATCAACTACTTCGATGACCGTGTCCAGATGCTGCACCGCGAGTACGCCCACCAATTGCTGACACACTACAATCCATACGCCGGTAGCGAGTACCGCCAGGAGCCCGCTGTCGCCATCATCGAACTGGTCAATGAAAACTCCCTCGTCGAGGCATGGTTCAGCGACCGCCTGCTGGGCAGGAACACCCAGAAACGTCCGGGCACCTGGGCCGATATCACCGCGTGGTATGCCCAGCAGCTCACGGACAAATACAACCAGTGGCTCGGCGAGACGCTGACATCGGACGAGCTATTCGAACTAAGAAAGCTGGCGCGCGTGGGCCCGGGCCAGGCCGTGCCGCGCCTGACGCAGAAGCAGTTCGCCGATGCACCCGCGAAGCGATTCCATACCGAGGCGGCCTTCTACATGCATCTCGAACGGGCGTACTTTGAGGGCATGTACACGTACCTCAAGAAAGTTTTGGGCGTTAAGGCTCTGGTCGTGGCCACCAGCGATCACAACCACTGGCGAACGGGCTATCCGCTGCTGGCCTCGGCCTCCACGTGCGACGTCATCGACGGGCACGTCTACTGGCAGCACCCGAGCTACGGGACCGACCCCGCCACAGGGAAGCAGACCTTCACGATTCCCAACAGCCCCATGGTCGACGACCCGTTGAATTCGACCGTCGTGCAGCTTTCTCGTTCGGCGATCGCCGGCAAGCCCTACACGGTTTCCGAGACCAACCATCCCTTCCCGAACGAGTACGCCTGCGAGGGGATTCCGATCCTTGCGGCCTATGCGGCGTTGCAGGACTGGGACGGAATCTTCCTCTACACCTTCGAGCACAAAGCGCCCGCCGACTGGCCCACGCGAATGCCCAGCCACTTCGAGATTCGTCCGGACCCGGTCAGGATGACCAACGCCGCCATCGGCGCGTGCCTGTTCCTTCGGTCCGACGTCGCCCGCGCTGGCGAAACCGTCTCCCGCTCCTACTCCGAGGAGCAGGTCCGCGAGGGTATCCGCGCCTCATCGTCGCAGCGTCCGCTGTTCACTCCCGGCTTCGATCCATCCATTCCGCTCAAACACGCCACGCAGATCAACAGCTTCAAGGAAAGCCACGGGGATTATCCCAAAGTCGATTCGACGGACCCTATCGTCTCCGACACCGGCCAGCTTCGCTGGTACCACAACGAGCCGCAAGCAGGACTTGTCACCGTCGACACCGACAGGTCCGCAGCCCTCATCGGATTCGTCAAACAGGCGAAAGTCTCCGTGGCCCATCTGGCAGCCGATGTAGAGAACGAGTTCAGTTCGATCGCGCTGACCTCGCTGGATGGCAAACCGATCGCGGACGCGGCCCAACTGCTGCTGGTGGCAACCGCCCGCGCCGCCAATCAGGGCATGAAATGGAACACCGACCGCACCACCCTGCTGGACTGGGGCGATGAACCGATGGTCATCGAGCCGGTCCAGGGGCAGATCACACTGAGGAACTTGAACGCATTCAGGAAAATCGACGTCGTCCCGCTGAACAGTGGAGCCAAACCCCTGGCGCCTGCGGTGGACACCGATTTCACAACGACCGAGGCGCGCATCCGGATCGGCCGGCCTCCCACCTGCTGGTACCTCATCCGCATCCACCGTTGACGACCGCAGGGGCGATGCATCGGCAAAAATCACCCGGAGCAGGTGCAGTAGGTCCGGTCCGATTCCCAGATGGTGACGCTGTGGAGCTGGGCGGGATCGAACTTGCCAACGAGACGGCGCCACGCGAAGGTGGCGAGGTTCTCGACGGTCGGGATTGCCTCGCGGAATTCGTTGAGGTCGGCGTTGAGGTTCTTGTGGTCCAGCAGCGAGATCAGCTCCATTTCGACGGTCTGCTGGAACCGCCCGGTCTCGAAGCCCGACGCGTCGGCGGGCATTGACACCGTGACATCGACTACGTAGTTGTGCCCGTGTCCCGTGGGATGGGCGCATTTGCCGAAGACCTCGAAGTTGCGCTGCTCGCTGAAGGCGTCGTTCCAGAGCTTGT
>CAZOFX010000181.1:0-4401 GCA_964579055.1 uncultured Pirellulales bacterium | reverse complement strand
AGTTCTTGTGAATCCGCGGCTCGTTGAACGGATCGGTCACCGCGATCATCACCGTCGCGTCCTTGCTGGGCGGATCGTCGGGCTTGTCGTACTGCGTCTTGACCTCGTAGCCCTGGTCCCACACGGCCAGGACCGCTTTCTCCCACGCCTCGGGCAGACACTCGGCGCGGACCGAAAGGACGGGGATCGTTTGCGTCTGAGATGTCGTCATCGTTGTACCGGTTCCACCGTGCGAGGCTCGGTTCCCTGCCTCGGTTTCATGAATCTGCTGATGTCCAGCTCCTGCTCGGTGATCTTGTAGTTGGCGGCGTAGCGTTCGTAGATCTCTTCGAGCAACTGCTTGGCGCGAAAGGCATACCAACTGTCGGGCCAGCGTTCTTCGATCTGCCGGCAGGCCTTGACCATCAGGCCGTATTGCATCATGGGCAGGCGCCCGATGCTGCGTCCGGCCGTCGCGTAGGGCAGGATCTGTTGGGCCGCGATGTCGTCGATCTCGCTCATCGGCTTGAAGTACAGCGTTGTCGGCTGCGTGATGCGGCTGGGCAGAATGTACGGGCTGGCGGCCGGGGCGGGCTGCGGCGCAGGCTCCTGGGCCGCCGGCTGCTCAGCGGGTTGCGGTTCGGCCGCCGCCGGCTCTTCGACCGGCTTGGGCTCCTCCTGGAACTGCTTGTCCCGGTCGGCCACGTCGTAGAAATTCCGCTGCCCGGCCGGCTCCTCGGGCCCAGCCTGCGGCGCCGGTTTATCCGACATGAAGCGGCTGGCGACGATCAGGATCACCACCAGCACGACCGCCACGCCGGCAATCTTCATCCAAATCGTGTTCATGGTATGGGCTCCTTCCAAAGCGATGCAAACGCCCTTGCACTCGCTTTTCACGCCCATCCTATCTCAAGTCCGCGCCCGCTGCAAACCCGAATTCACGCCGGGCGCCGGCGGCGCGGAAGGATCCGCCCGATATCGACCGTCTAACGCAGGGCCTCCTTCACGGACCGCGTATCGACCACCAGGTGCGAGATCAGTCTTTGCTCGGAGGCCAGAATCGCCGACAGCACGCGAGACTTGGTTCGCCGACACATAGCACAAGGACCCAGCACCAGGAGGACGTGTTTGCCCTTCTCCATGAACGACGGCAGCTCTCCCAACTCGATCAGGGTCATAGACCGAATCCTCGTCTGCACCTGGAGGGGTCCGTGCGGCCCGACAGGAAGCCACAGCATATCGCCGATGCAGCCGCTCTTGACGAGCACGTCGGAGCAGTCGGCCGATCTTTCCATGTACTTACGGAAGACGCTGTGCTCGTCCGACCAGTCTGCGGCCGATGTGACGAGGATGTCCAGTTCCCCGGCACGTTGATAGGATTCGATGATGCCTTCGGAGTTTCGAAGCCCATCGTATTCGCCGGCCTGGACCACCGGCGGGGTGCGAAGGCCCACGTACTCGTACCTGGTGTTCACGCTGGTTCGGTTGTTGAAAAGGGTGAAGAAGGTGTTCGGATCGGTGGTAGGATCCCGCACGTCGAAGCCGGCCACCAAGGCATGGAGAACCAGGGTCTCCGGCAGATCCTCATCTGACTCATCGAGGAGTTGCGCGAAGATCTGCGCCAATCGGTGCATGGCGTGACCTCCGGCAAAGCCGACGTGAACTTTCTGCCGAGAGCCTCGACCGACGTCCTGCACCAAACGGATCAGTGTCTGCGCGCCCTGGTAGGCCACGTCCTCGAAGTCGTTCGTATGCACGACCTCGACGCCCGCGAGCCAGTGATAGCGCTGGCGCAGTTTGTCAGACAAGATGAAGCTGGCTCGAGGGGCGAATTGGAACCGGCCCGTTTCCGCCGCCTTGCGGAGCATTCGGTGGACCGATTGGCGAGTAAATCTGTTGGGGGCATAGTCCTTCTGAATGCGCTCTGCGATGATGCTGGGCTTCTCGCCTGCGCAGAACAGGCGGCACACGAGGGCTATCTTCTCCTCATGGTCGAGGTCGTTCCAGGGCATCTTCGGGGTGTGAGGGAGAGGTTTCCGGCTGGTTCCGGGGCGTGTGTTCGGTCGCGCTGGCGGCCTGTGTCGGGCAGTCTTCGTAGCCATAGGCTCAGTCCTCCAAATATCCGCATCGAAGCACAAACGGGTGGGACAAGCAATGGCCAACGACCAGACCAAACGAAGTACCCAGGTAGAAACCTGATACAGTTCGACCCCAAGGGGGCAGAACTGTAACGTGCGCCAAGTGTGACAATTCGGGGGATGTCCCGCCAAACTGGTGCCGCAGTTTTTCCCCCCCCCGTTGCCTGTCCCGGCCGAACGTGCGACGCTGGTGTCGATGGAGTTCATCGGTTGTCGATGTCCTTGGAGAGAAGAAGATACTGAGGTCGCAGACGATGGCAGATTCGTTCCGGTCCTGCTATGACAAAGCAAAGAGGCTGATCCTGAAAGACGAAGATGTGGACGGCGCGATCTGCTGCCTGTGGGGGGCGCCACGGCCTCAATCCCAGGCGGACTACTGGCGCTGGACCGATTTGTTGGCCGCGGCTCTGTTCGCGCGAAGGCAATACTGTTGCTGTCTTTGCGTGTTGCGTTCTTATGACTGCCGCTATCCTGACGATTCTCGCGCCCGGTTCGCCATTCAGATCGTCACGACGAGGTTCCTGCCCGCCCGGTGCGAAGCGGAAGACCGACGCGGGTCGTGAGTGGTCCCACGAGCAACAATTGTTTGACAGGGGTGGGGCGCCGGGCATAGCATAGGACATCTGTGACGCTCACGGAGGAGTGGGACCGGTCCCCTGGGGAATGACTTGGTATGTTCACCGGACTTATCGAATCGGTTTGTCAGGTCCGATCGCGGTCAGCCGGCCGGGCGTCCGAAGGCGGCGCGCTGGCGGTCGATCTGGGCGCGCTGGCCGAGGGCTGCCGCTTAGGCGACAGCATCGCCATCAGCGGCGCCTGCCTGACGGTCACGCGCCTGGAAGGGGCCGTGGCGACGTTCGCGCTGAGCCCGGAAACACTGGCGAAATCGACGCTGGCAACACTGAAACCCTCGTCGAAGGTCAACGTCGAGCGGGCGATGAAAGCGACCGACCGCTTCGGAGGCCATATCGTCCAGGGCCACGTCGACGGAGTCGGCACGATCCGCGCGATCAAGAAGCACGGCGAGTTTGCCGATATCGAGTTCGTCGCGCCCGCGGAACTGCTCGAACAGATGGTTCCGAAGGGCTCGGTCGCCATCGACGGCGTGAGCCTGACGATCGCCGGATTGGGCGATGCGAGCTTTCGTGTCGCAGCGATCCCTGAAACGCTGAACAGAACGACTCTGGGTTCGGCCCGTATAGGGGACAAGGTCAACGTCGAGGTCGACATCCTCGTCAAGATCGTCCGGCGGCAGTTGGAGAACCTCCTGCCGAAGGACGAGCCCTTGACGGTCGAGCGGCTGCGGCAGATGGGTTACTGAGGCACGTGGAAGACGCGGATATCAGTGCTGTCCGCAGGGTTTTCGGTGTACGGACATGAACAACAAGGCCAACCACAATTCGATCTCGGAGCAGATGGTCATCGGGGTGACCATGGGTGACGCCGCAGGCATCGGGCCTGAGGTGGTGGTCAAGGCCCTGGCCGATCCGGAGGTCCGCCGGGCGGCCAAGTTCATCGTCTTCGGCATGAACGAGCAGCTCTGCTACGCCGCCGACCGCGCCGAGATCGAGCCGTTCTGGGGCCGGCACCAGCACGAGAAGATCGGCCGCGACTATCCATTCAAGGCCGTCGTCGCCGACTATGATGAGTACAGCGTGCCCCCCTGGCTCAAGGCGCCCAGCCAAGTCGCGGGCGAGGCGTCGATTCGGTTCTGCCTCGATGCGATCGAGGCCGAGAAGATGGGGGTGATCGACGGGATTGTCACGGCGCCGATCAGCAAGGAGAGCTGGAAGATGGCGGGCGCCGCCTGGCCCGGCCATACGGAGATGTTCGCCCAGAAGTACAAGGCCTTCCGCAAGGCCATGATGTTCGTCAGCGGGCCGCTGAAGGTCGCGCTGGCGACGATCCACGAGGCGCTGTTCGAGGTGCGTCACAAGTTCAAGATCGGCTGCGTGTTCGAGCCGATCGACCTGCTCAACGATGCTCTGAAGGAGTACTTCTCCATCGAGAACCCGCGCATCGGCGTGGCGGCGTTGAACCCTCACGCCGGCGAGAACGGCCAGTTCGGCGACGAAGAGCAGCGGATTATCGCGCCGGCGATCCTGCTGGCGCAGGAGCAGGGGATCAACTGCACCGGTCCGATCCCGGCCGATTCGTTGTTCGTGCGTGCGGTTCGCGGCGAGTTCGACGCGGTGGTGGCGATGTACCACGATCAGGCGATGATCCCGATCAAGCTGCTCGACCGCGACCATGCGGTCAACGTCACGATCGGGATTCCGGCGGT
>CAZOFX010000180.1:0-4505 GCA_964579055.1 uncultured Pirellulales bacterium | reverse complement strand
AACGACAGCACCAGCGTCGATCGGGGTTGGACCGTCGAACTGGCCTTTCCCTGGTCGGGCATGAAAACCCTGGCCCAGGGCCGCCGCCTGCCTCCCCAAACCGGCGACATCTGGCGAATGGACTTCTCGCGCTTCGAGGCCCTGCGCTACAACGGCCGCCAGACCGACCCGTCCGTCGGCTGGTCGTTCAACACGCACGGCGTCTACGACTCCCACATCCCCGAGTGCTTCACATACGTCCACTTCTCCCAGGAGGCCGTATAGCGTCACGGGTTCGACGTTTTCCGGGTTGGCGCGGGCGTCGCGAACAGCTATGATCCGGGCGGAGTTGTCGCCCCTTGGCTCCATCTCCATGTTGTCTGCGCCACCGGAAGTCATCATTACGAACCGCAGTGAAAGGCCCGCATGAGAGCAGACGTTGCACAGTCTCTGATCGGCTTGTGCATCGCTTCTGCTCTTGTGCTGCCGGCGATTCCGTCCCCATGTCGCGCCCACGACGACCCGAATGCCCCCGTTCCCTCGCTGAAGGCCCTGAAGGCCGATGCGCCGATCATGGTCGATGGTGTTTTGGATGAGCCCTTCTGGCAGGACGCCGAGGTGGGGACGGACTTCGTCGACACTCATTCCGGCCGGCCGGCGGCGCAGCAGACCCTCGTCCGCGTTGCCTACAGCCGCACCCATCTGCACATCGCGGTCGAGTGTCTTGACGACCGCATCGACCAGCTCCACGCCAGTGAGCGGCGTGAGGACCGGCAGTTCCAGGGCGACGATTGGGTGGAAGTCCACCTGGACCCGCTGCACAGCCACAACGCCAAGTACGCGTTCTTTTCCAACCCGTTGGGCGTCCGCGTCGACGCCGCCGAAGGCCCGAGCGGGGCCTTCAACACGAGCTGGACGGCCGAATGGGATCTGGCCGCCAAGGTCTACGACGACCGCTGGACCTTCGAGATGAGCATTCCGCTGCGCGTGCTGAACTACCGCCGGGCCGACGGCCAGACCTGGGGCCTGAACTTCACACGCTACGTCGTCCACAGCGACACGACCAGCTTCTGGAGCTTCAGTGAGACGGACTTCTACAAGCCCCGGCACTTCGGACACCTCAGGGGCCTGGACCTGGCCGACAGCGAATTCGACGCCAATCTGGAGGTCACGCCTTACGTCAGTTCGCGCACGGATTTCAACGGGCACCGCGAGACGGAACTGCAAACCGGAGGCGACGTCAGCTTTCGCCTGACGCCCTCGGTGGTCACCTCCTGGACGATCAACCCCGACTTCGCCCAGGTCGAGGCCGACGCCGACACGATCGAGCTGCGCGACACCGAGCGGTTCCTGCCGGAAAAGCGCCTGTTCTTCCGAGAAGGGGAAGACCTGTTCGCTTCCGGAGAGAACCTGCTCTACTACAGTCGCCGGCTGACCGATATCGACGCCGGCGCCCGCGTCAGCGGCGAGATGAACGACTACCGCTTCGCGATGATCGACGTCTACGGCGACACCGTTCATGGCGATCCCTACTACGGCAACTCCTCCGTCTTTCGCCTGGTCCGCAACGTGGGCGAGAAATCGAACGTCGGGCTGCACGCCAGCAGCTCCGAGTTGAAGCAGGGCCATTCCCGCGTCCTCGGCTCCGACGGCAAGCTGTTCCTGAACGACGACTGGAGCGTCAACTACCAGGTGGCGGGCGCGGACGACCGGCTCGACGAGGGAGACGAGCAATCCGCCAAGGATCGAGGTGACTATCTCGGGTATGGCGGACTCGTCTACGAGAAGTATCCCTGGGAGGTCGGCGTCAACTATCGCGGGATCAGCGAGGGGTTCGACCCCGTTCTCGGCTTCATCCCTCGTCGCGATATCTACGGGCCCGCGTTCTTCTCGATGTACAATCTTCGCGCCTCGGACCGCTGGTACAAGAGCCTGTTCGCTTACTTCGGCGTCGAGTACTACGAGGACGGCGACGGGCAGACGTCACTTCGCGACTACTCGGCCGACGCGTCCGTGACGCTCGAGAACGACGTCGCGCTCAGAGTCGAATACGACACCGACTACCATCGTCCCTACCACAACGAGCGCACCGAACTCGGCGTGACCTTCGACGAGTCGGACTTCTGGCGGTCCACCAGTCTTGGCTGGGCGTTCGGTGTCTTCGAAGAGACCGAATACGACGAGCTGTCGCTCGGCAAGCACTTCCAGCCGATCGAACGCTGGCCCATCCGCTACGACTACGTCATCCGGTTCGAGGACCAGCCCGACGGCGGCGACGAGACGATCTGGCTCAATCGGCTCGTGTTCGACTACTTCTTCACCGACGTGATGTGGCTCAAGAGCGCGATCCAGCACCGCAGCACGGAAGTCCACAACATCAGCGTCATCTACGGCTGGGAGTTTGTCAAGGACGCCCACCTCTACCTCGTCTACAACGGCCTCCGCGACGAGGACGACCCCGAGACCGTCCACAGCCTCTTCGCCAAACTCGCCTACACCTTCCGCTGAGAGCAGCGCGGAGCCGCCTGACCTTCCGGGCGCAATCCCCGCCCGACGAAGGACCGTGGGGTGTGCACCGCACAGCATCTTCTCTGTCTCCGGGTTTCCCTGGGAGCGTCGGTTCTTGCATTCCCGCCGGCGACCCGTACAATGGCCGCCGGGCTCGTCATGCCCCGTGGGAGTCGGCTCGATATGTTGTGGCGGGCAGCCCGACATCGTCACAATTGCGTATGGTTCTGGAGTGTTCGATGAGAATCCTGCTCGTCAGTCCGGATGCGCCGGTCACCTTCTGGAGCTTGAAGCACGCGCTGGAGTTCATCTCCAAGAAAGCGCTCCTGCCGCCCCTGGGACTGCTCACCGTGGCGGCCATGCTCCCCGAGACCTGGGAGAAGCGGCTCGTCGATCTTGCGGTGACCGGGCTGCGGGATGACGATATCCGATGGGCCGACTACGTGTTCGTGGGCGGGATGAATGTCCAGGCGGCATCCGCCCGCGAGGTGATCGACCGCTGCAAGGCGCTCGGCGCCAGGGTGGTGGCGGGGGGGCCGCTCTTCGCCGTGATGCCCGAGCGGTTCGACGATGTCGATCATCTGGTCCTAGGAGAGGCGGAGATCACTCTGCCTCGTTTCCTTGAGGATCTGGGGCGTGGGCGGCCCCAGCACCTGTATCAATCGGACGAGTGGGCCGATCTGCGTTCCACGCCCTTGCCGTTGTGGTCTCTGGCGGACACGAGTCAGTACGGGGTGCTGCCCATCCAGTACTCGCGCGGGTGTCCTTTCAATTGTGATTTCTGCGATGTCACCGTCCTGTTCGGGCGTCGCGTCCGCACGAAGACCACGGAGCAGGTCCTCGCAGAACTGGACCGGCTGCACGCCCTGGGCTGGAGGCGAGAGGTGTTCTTTGCGGATGACAACTTCATCGCCAACCGGCAGACGCTCAAGCGGCAGGTGCTCCCCGCCATGATCGACTGGATGCAGAGGCACCGATATCCGTTCCCTTTTTACACACAGACCTCGATCGATCTGGCGGACGATGAAGAGCTCCTGCGGCTCATGGGGCAGGCGGGATTCGAATCGGTATTCATCGGGATCGAGACCATCACGGACAGCGGGCTCGCCGAGTGCAGCAAAGTGCAGAACCAGGGGCGCGACCTCGTCGTCTGTGTCCGCCGGATTCAGCAGTCCGGAATGGAGGTGCAGGGGGGATTCATCGTGGGCTTTGACAGCGATCGGCCGGACATCTTCGACGGCCTGATCGAGTTCATTCAGGAAAGCGGCATCGTGACGGCTATGGTTGGGCTCCTGCAGGCGCATCGAGGGACAAGGCTGTATGAGCGACTCGGTAAGGAGGGCCGCCTGCTCGGAGAAGTCACTCACAACACCGAGGGTGTCACCAATCTGATTCCGAGAATGGGCTTCGAGACTCTCGGCGCCGGCTACCGGAGGGTCGTCGAGACGCTCTACTGTCCCGATCGCTTCCATGCCCGGATCCGGCGATTCCTCGAGACGTGGCGCCCTCTGCACAAGGTCCGGTACCGCCTGGGTCCCGAGCACGTGCGGGCGGTGGTCCTGTGCCTCTATCGACTGGGCATCCGCGGAGAAGACCGCCGGCAGTTCTGGCGGCTCATTGCGTGGGCGCTGCGGCATCCTCGCGACTGCCGAATGGTGGTGACGCTCCTGGGCATGGGCTGCCATTTCCGCAAGGTCTTCGCTGACGTGAAAGCCAGGGCCGCACAACAGGACGCCGCCCCAGAGGCGCCGACGCTCACCTCGCAATCGAGCGCCCAGGAGCGCCACCCGTCCGAATCGACGACGTGAGACCGCCCCGCAGTCCGCGACCGGTCGTCAGGGGTGAGTTGTCGGTTGTCACTTGCAGGACGTACCCCGCACACCGACTCCTTCTTCCTCACCAGCCGCAGGACGAAAACGGGGTCTGTCCATAGCAGCTTCCCGCAGCACGGAAGTCCACAACCTCAGCGTCATCTACGGCTGGGAGTTTGTCAAGGACGCCCACCTCTACCTCGTCTA
>CAZOFX010000179.1:0-4570 GCA_964579055.1 uncultured Pirellulales bacterium | reverse complement strand
CAGAGGACGACGTGCTGCGCGAGGCGGCCAGGACGGCCGAGTGCACGCACAACCATCCCGAGGGGATCAAAGGGGCCCAGGCGACGGCATTGGCTGTGTTTCTCGCTCGAAAAGGCGAGGACAAGGAGTCGATTCGCCGGAGAATCAGCAACTGTTTCGGGTACGACCTGTCGCGAACAGTCGACGAGATTCGGCCCGGCTATGCGTTCGACGTGACCTGCCAGGGTTCGGTGCCCGAGGCGATCATCGCTTTTCTGGACTCCTGCTCGTACGAGGACGCCGTACGCAACGCCATCTCGCTCGGCGGCGACAGCGACACCCAGGCCTGCATCGCCGGCGCCATCGCCGAGGCACACTATCGCGACATCCCCACCGAGTTCCTCCAACAGTTGCGCGCGCAACTGACCGAAGACCTCTGGGACACGACCCTGCGATTCTACAGGCGATACGGCATCCCACAGATCGCCGAACGCATTCAAGCATTGGACGTGCCGTAGCTTCCTCCGCCAGGGCTTTTCGATTGATAATCCGTGCCGATCAAGGTATCACAGGGCCATGAGTTGGCACTTGGCCGTTCCAACCTCGATCCATTTCAGCGTAGAGGAGAGCCTTCATGGACAAGCATATGAATCGACGCGAATGCCTCAGGGCGCTCGGGCTGTCAGGACTGACGGCGGGACTCGGATTGACCGGCGCGCCGGTGTCCCATGCCCAAGGTGTCGGGGAATCGAGCGGATTCCAGAGCTCGGTCATCGATGCTCACAAGGTCCAGGACACGCGCACGGCCGCGACGATCGTCGACGGCAAGGTGATCCAGCCGCAGCGAGAGCTGCCGATTCTTCACCAGACGGATGTGCTCGTAGTAGGAGGCGGCTCGGCCGGTGTCGTGGCCGCCATCGCCGCCAGGCGAGCCGGCGCCAGCGTCACGCTGGTCGAGCGCTACGGCCACTTCGGAGGGCTCTGGACCGGCGGGCTCGTCGTGCTGATCATCGGGCACATCGTCAAAGGCGGCAAGCAGGTCTGCCAAGGCATCGGCGAAGAGATGATGCGACGGCTGGACAAGCTCGACGGCGCGATCATCGACCGCCGGCCCGGCGTCAACCCAACCGTCGACGCCGAGGCCGCCAAGTACATGATGGTCGAGATGATCGAAGAGGCGGGCGTCGACGTATTCCTTCACTGCTGGGGCGTCGATGCCATCGTCACCGGGAACACCGTGCGCGGCGTCGCCTTCGAGAGCAAGTCGGGCCGCCAGGCGATCCTGGCCAAGACCGTGGTCGACGCCACCGGCGATG
The DNA here is from genome assembly GCA_964579055.1 of uncultured Pirellulales bacterium. GTDB lineage: Bacteria > Planctomycetota > Phycisphaerae > Sedimentisphaerales > Anaerobacaceae > Anaerobaca. The sequence goes on along the minus strand of CAZOFX010000179.1, from coordinate 3,275 downwards.
GCGACCTGTTCGCCGCGGCCGGGGCCGAATTCGAGCATCGCTCCCACAACGTGGGGCTCGTCTCGCGGATCGGCAACCTGGACCGAGTCGATGCCGAGAAGGCCGGGCAGGCTCCGAAACCAAGGCATTTGGGTTCGGCCACGCCTGTGCCGGGCGTCAACTGGGTCAACCTGACAGGGCCGGAGGTGGATGGACTGGATATCGCAACCCTGACGCGAATGGAGATGAATCACCGCAAGTTCATCTGGAACAATGTCCAGAGGACCCGCCAGACGCCCGGATACGAGAAGGTCTATCTGGTCGAGACCGCGCCGCAACTCGGCGTGCGCATCACCCGCGTCCTCAACGGTCTGAACCGTGTCAGACTGTCAGACCTGAGAAATGCGACGAAGTTCCCCGACGTGGTCGGCGTGGGCGGCTCCTCGGGCGCGACCCATGGCGAATGGCAGATTCCCTATGGGGCCCTGGTCCCGACGAAGGTGGACAACGTTCTGGCGGCCGGCCGCTGCATCAGCGTCGACATGGGCATGGCCGACCTGGTGCGTCTGGTGCCCAACTGCTTCGTCACCGGTCACGCCGCAGGGGTAGCCGCCGCCGTGGCCGTCACAGACAACTGCCGGCCCCGAGACGTGGACATCGCGAAGGTCCAGAAGATCCTCCGGCAGCAGGAGGCTTACCTCGGGTGAGTCACCTTGCGGACCTCAACAGGGAATCGGACCGGACGGATACCGCGAGTCTTCGCCGGGTCCAATGGCTGGTTCGCTGTCTGTCCCTGGTCGCGGCCATCCTCGTGCTCCTGGCGGCCAGACATACGCGATGGCCGGTGCTGGTCCCGGCGTTGAGTCCCTTCATCGCTGTGGGCTCGATCCTGGCGACGCGTGCGTTTGCGGTCACGGCGTGGCTTGGATTGGCGGTGGGCTTCGCTGCGCTGCTGCGGCCCCGCTGGTTCTGCCGATGGGTCTGTCCCCTCGGCCTCTGTGCCGACACAGTGAGCCGATTGGGCCGCCGATGCGGGCGGAAGGCTGCGAAGCGGCTTTCGCCCGGCCGATGGATTGTGCTGCTGACCCTGGCGGGCGCGTGCCTGGGCTATCCCCTGCTGCTGTGGCTGGACCCGCTGGCCATATTCGCCGGCGCGTTTGGGATCGCAGGATCGCGGACAGGCTGGCTGATGGTCCTGCCCCTGCTGCTGGTTCTGACGACGAGCTTCGTATGGCCGCAAATCTGGTGCGGCAGGACCTGCCCTCTGGGGGCATTTCAAGACGCACTGACCCATCTGGCCAGTTACGCACGCCCCAAGCGTGAAGGGCCTCCGCCCGAACGGTGGAATCCGCCGCTGGCCAGACGGACGGTACTCGGCGTGGCCGTCGGTGGCGCTCTGGCCGGAATTGCCCGGTCCAGCCAAGGCTCCAGACCACGGCCGCTGCGCCCGCCCGGTGCGATCGACGAGCCGGAGTTTCTCGGCGTCTGCGTCCGCTGCGGCAACTGCATCCGGGCGTGCCCGACCCACATCATTGAGCCGTCTCTCGGCCGTCGCGGACCGGCAGGTCTTCTGACGCCCATCCTTCACTTCGAAGAGAATTACTGCCTGGTCGATTGCACAAAATGCACGCAGGTCTGTCCGAGCGGAGCGCTCGTGTGGTTGTCAACTGAAGACAAAGCCAACAAGCCCATCGGGCTGCCCGAAGTGAACATGAGCATTTGCCTGCTGGCAGAGAGCCGCGAGTGTACAGAATGCGGCAGGTGGTGTCCGCACGCCGCGATTCGCTACGTGTGGTCGCAAACCGAATACACGCTGATTCCGCAAATCGATGCTCAGAAATGTACGGGTTGCGGCGCCTGCGAGGCGGCTTGTCCCACGAAGCCAAACAAAGCCATTGTCGTTGTGGCCATTGAGAGAGCGGCCAGCGGATGAGCGTCCGCCATTGACGTTACTTGTGCCTTTTCTTTTTCGCCTGGAGCTTTCGGGTGGGCTTGCGGGAAGACGTGCGGGCCCTTCGTCGGGGCTTGCGGTCTGATTCGCGCCGCGACTTGGCTCGGCCTTCGCCCAACAGCGTGACGGGAGCGAGGTTCAACTGGCGTCCGGGCACGTTGACCGAAATGATGCGGACGTGCATGAGCTGGCCCAGATGGACCTCATGGCCGCTGCGCTCGCCGACGACGCACTGAGCAGCCTTGTTGAGCAGCCACTTGTCAGGCCCGAGGTCTTCGAACTTGATGAGACCTTCGATTCCGAATTTCCGCGACTGGACGAACAGGCCAAACCCGGCCAGTCCCGTCACGACGCAGTCGAGCTCCTCCCCGACCCGCTTGCTGAGCATTTGCAGAGTCAACACGGCGACGAGGTCACGCTCCGCATCCTCAGCGCGCTGCTCGGTAAAGGTGATATGCTTGCCCACCGCCGCAAGGTCCTGACCGGCAGCCACCTGCTTGGCGATGTCGACCCGATCCTGAAGATAGTACTGCAACTGGCGGTGCACCAGCAGGTCCGCATACCGGCGGATCGGGCTTGTGAAATGGCAGTAGTGCGTCGAGGCCAGGGCGTAATGGCCGATGTGCAGCGGCGCGTACTGGGCCTTCTCGAAGCTCCTGAGCACGACGAGGTTGACCGCCAGCGCGCGCTCGGCGTCTTTGACGGAATCCAGCAGGTCCTGGATCGCCCTGCGATCCGGATTGCGGGGCATGGGGAACCCCATCGTGCGGAGCAGTTTGGAGAGATTCCTGATGCTCAACGCATCGGGCTCGGGGTGGATGCGACGCATGAACGGCACATCCAGGCGGTCGAGCAGCGAGGCCACCGCGTCGTTGGCCTCGACCATGAACATCTCGATGATCGTGTGCGGATAGCTGTTGTCGGCGGGATGCGCGTCGACGACCTGGCCCGAGTCATCGAAGTCCAGCTCGGGCTCGGGCAGGTCGAGGTGAAGCATCCCGTTGTCCGCCCGGCGCTTCTCGATCCGCCGGGCGAGCGCCTCCATCCTGCCGAGCAACTTGATGACCTCGGGCCTGGCGCCTTTCGTGTGCCCCTTGAGAATCCGATCGGCCAATTCGTAGGTCAGCCGAGCCTTGGAGCGGATGATGCTGTTGGCGAAGCGGCGATGCAGGATCTTACCTGCGTCATCGTACGTAATGTAGACGCTCTTGGCGAACCGCGGCTGATCGGGCTGGAGGCTGCAAATGCCGTTGCTGAGGACTTCCGGCAGCATGGGAATCGTCTTGCCCGGCAGGTAGACGCTGTTGCCTCGAAGGCGGGCCTCTTCATCCAGCGGCGAGCCGGC
>CAZOFX010000178.1:0-4612 GCA_964579055.1 uncultured Pirellulales bacterium | reverse complement strand
AGATCGAAGGCCCGGTCGACTTCGTCTTCCTCGACGCGGTCAAGAGCGACTATCTGAAGTACCTCCAGATCCTCGAGCCCAAGCTCGCCAAGGGCGCGGTCGTGGTCGGCGACAACGTGATCGCCTCGGCCCGCGCCATGAAGGACTTCCTCGATTACCTCCAGACCAGCCCCGATTACGACACCGTCATCATCCGCTCGTCGATGGAAAAGAACGACGGCATGTCCATCAGCTACAAGATCCGCTGACCGCACGAAGGGCCTGCCTACACGCCATTGCGGCAGAAGATGTCGATGGTCTTGGCGTCGACGGTGACCAGGGCTTCGCCGTTCTGGACGGTCAACGGCTGGCCCGTTTTCCAGTGCTTAAGACCTGCAACCGCATTCGCCACGCGCTGCGGGATGACCGACGTGTTCAGCTTCAGGTGGATCGGGCCGGCCATCGGCTTGTAGCCGTTGTTGATGATCGCCAGGGCGACGTCGTCCGTGGCGACGCGGAGGAACGCATAGACCAGATCGTCCGACCACAGCGTGATGGTCGTCCCATACTTCAGTGCGGCGTTGCCTTTTCGCAGGCGGATGAGGTCCCACGTCCACTCGTAGATCTGGTGCTCCTTGTAGAGGTGGGGCTTGGCGTGGTGGTCGTTGCCGATCGCATCCCACGGGAAGTCGCGGCGCAGGTCGCGGTCGTCGGCGTCTTTCCAACCCTCCAGCCCGATCTCGGTGCCGTAGTAAAGCTGCGGTATGCCGCGCATCGTGAACAGCGCGCCCAGGCAGAGCTTCGTGACGCGGACGGCCCAGTCGAGCCCGGCGCCGATGCCGGGATGCTTGGTCCGGGCGTGGCTCATGATGCGCCGCTGGAGGTCGTGGTTGTCGAGCAGCGTGACAAGGTGGTTCGCGTTGCGGTACCCGCCTTTGAAGGGGTTGTCGTTGTCGAGCACGCCCAGAGGCTCGTTGTCGTTCAATCGCGGCCGGGCCAGCCAGTAGCGAAGGCTCTCATCGTAGATCAGCGTCGAGCGCAACGCCGTGCACAGAGGGAAGTCGAAGATCGAGTCGAAATCGTGATAGTTCTGGTACTCCAGGAGCCGGGCGACATCGTCCTTGCCTTCGCACAGCACCTCGCCGATCAGACACACGTCCGGATGCTCGCCGCGAATCTGCGATTTGAAGTAGTGCCAGAACTTGGGCTCGACGTGCTTGACGGTATCCATGCGGATGTTGGTGACCTTGCCCTTCTCGATCCAGTCCTCGATGTTGTTGACGAAGTAGTCGAGCACCTCGGGGTTGTCGTGGTTGAAGTCCGGCAGGCCCGACAGCTCGCCCTTGACGTCGCCCCAGCCGCCCTCGTTGAACCAGTCCGGCTTGAACTTGGCCTTCGCCCCATAGCCCGCGTGGTTCACCACCATGTCGAGCACGACCTTCATCCCCCGCTTCTTGCACAGGGCGACGAACTTGCCGAACGTACCCATGGCGGTCGATTTGGGCAGGCGCGTGCCGTCGAGCAGCCGCTTATCCAGCCGCTCGAAGCTCTGGGGCCAGTAGTAGTGGTACGGCTCGGACGAGTCGGTCTTGGCGATGTTCTCGTAGACGGGCGTCACCCAGATCGCCGTCACCCCCAGCTCGGCCAGATAGTCCAGCTTCTCGACGATCCCGTCGAGCGTGCCCCCATGAATGCTCGTGTCCGACGGATCGACGCTCTTCTGGTTCGCGCCGAAAAACCGATCCGTCACAATGAAGTAAATCACATCATCCTGAGTTATCTGCGCGTCCATAATGCCCTCCCTGGACAGCGTGTCCTATTTCATGCGGATTGAAAGAAGTCCTCGCGCCCAAGCAGCCTTGTCATCCTGAGCCTCGCGAAGGACCCGGCCACAGCAGAACAGGTTCCTCTCGTCCGCAGCCCGGATCCTTCACTTCGTTCAGGATGACAGGACGAAGCGCAAAGACCAATCATAATCCGTATCAACCAATGCATCCATCGTCCGCTGCATACTGCCCCGCCATGCCGGGCTCGTTACAGCTCCATGTCTTTGACCACTCTGTACGACCACGCAACCCCAAAGATCGCTCCGACCGCGAATGCACCCCAGAAACGCAGGTGCATTTTCGCTTCGGTGTCGGAATCCAGGACGTCCGACAGCATATGGCGAGGAACGAAACCATAGAACCACAGTGAGAAGAGCAGACCCGCGATGCCGCCGCAAATCACAGCTATCGCGAGGATAACCATGCCCTTGATCAGCCATGCCTTCGCAGCATCCCTCATGCCGTCCCCAGCGGTTGTAGGGTAGGCATCGCCCACCTTCAGACCCGTCTATGCCTCAGGCGTTGACGATTCGATCGGCGATGGCCCTGGCCTCTTCGATCTTGCCGGTTCGCAGGAGGGTCATGGCCTCCATCGTGTCTCGTTCCAGCTTGAGACGGCCTCTGTCCTCGAAGCGCGCCAGAGCCTTCTCAAAACGCCTGGCCTTGTGCGTCAGAGAATACAACATGATGCAGTTGAGCAAGACAACGAAAGGAGTAGCAATCGTCAGAGCCGACATGAATCCGCCCATATATATCTCCCAGGACTACCCGGTGTCTTCGCTATATCGCATCACTCGATCCTTCTTCACATGGAGCGCATAGGATAGCCCAGCGCGCCGGTCAATGCAACAGACGTAAGGAGCAATCCGTCCGGAACGCAGCCGCCGGAGCCGACGGCCCTATCCGAGACGGTGCTTCCAGTAGCCTGGATCACGCCGGAGGTGCATCACCGCGAGAATCAGGATACCGTCCGGTTCCCGGCAATAGAGCACACCGTAGGGGAATCGCTTCGTCTGGCACCTTCACACGCTTCCTTCGAGGACCGGCCAGGCATCGGGGCACTGGGCGGCCCGTCCAATCGTGGCATAGACCTCTCGCGCAAAGTCGAAACCCAGGTTCCTCTCATGATCCTCGTACCAGTCGATGGCCCCGAGGAATTCCTCTTCGGCCTCCGGATGAAACTGGTAGTTCATGTCTCAAATCGCTTCCAGACTTTGGCGAAGACCTGCTCTCCCGGAATCGGCTCAATCTCCCCCGCTCGCACCTCCGCGAGGCGACGCTGTGCCACCTGCGCCCACTTGCGGTCGATCTCCGACTCGGGGGCATCCAGGCTGCGGAGAACCGCATCGGCCACGATGGCTCGCTCTTCCACGGGCAACGAGACCACCGCTTCAATGAGTTCTTTCATCGTCACAGGCGACCACCTCCTTTTCTATGATGATAGCCCGGCCTCAAGCGCCGGTCAAGCACAATTTCCCGCGCATGGCTCACCCGGCCTGATGGGCAGTTCCGCCAGGCATATATGCTTCTGCTCGCTACGGCCTGTTCAGACCCAAGGGACATTCTGGAGAGCCTTGGTCTTTTCGGGAAGGTGGAAGATTTGGCGGGCGTTCTGGTGCATGATGAGGTCGGCCAGCTCCAGCGCATCGGGCACGGACACCCAGCCTTCCTCGACCAGCTCGGTCAGCGCCAGCGCGATGCCCTGACGGGCGATGGTCGCATGGCCGAGGACCGGCTCGACGGGAATGTAGTCGCCTCCGAAGGTCAGGACCTTGTTGGCCGGAGCGGTCACGAGGAACTTTTTGAGAAACTCCTTGGCCGAAACCGGATTGATGATCCACGACCAGCACATGTCGACGTGCGCGTTGGCGTAGTGCTTGGCGACGGAGATCAGCTCTTCGTAATAGGGATAGCAGATGTGCATGAACACGAACGGCGTATCGGGCGCTGTGCGGCACAGGTCGCTGGCCGAGCCGGGATTGTGCAGCAGCCGGCCCTGCGGCATGTAGTTCTGGCCGGCGTAGTAGCCCGTGTGCAGCTTGACCGGCAGCTTGTGCTCCGTCGCCTTGCCGACCGCATACCAGAACAGATGGTCCTCCAGCGCCTTCTTCTCCTGGGCGGAGAGCGGTTCGTTGGCCAGCCGTTTCTTGAAGATCGCTTCGACTTTCTCGGCGGGCACCTGCTCGTAGTTGATGTCGCGGTGGTAGGCGTCCTGCGATTTGACCGCGACCGCGTACTTGCCGTACTTGTCGAACCACCAGTCGATCACGCGGTGCCAGTCGGCCAGCGAGCCGACCTCGATCTCCGCAGGGTTGGCGTACGCGTCGAGATTCGGACCTGCATACATGCCCAGAATGCTGAGGTCCTGCATCAGCAGCGCGGGCATCTCGGTCTCGCGGAACGGTTCGCCCAGGTTATTCACTTGGCACGACTCGATCTTGGCCATCTCGCACAGGATTCTCCGGTAGAACCCCGCCCGGCAGGTCTTTTCGAAGCCCGCCTGCACCTTCTTGACCGTGTCGGCGGACAGGTCGTCCACGTCGTAGAGCCGGCGCATCGCGATTCGGACCGCCTGGCCGTAGCCGGTGTTCTTCACGGCAGGCCAGTACGGCGCCAGGAGCTTCCACTTGTCCGCCGGGTCGGTCTGCGCTGAGAAGAACCGGTCGTACGTCTCTCCCGGCATTCCCGCCACGGCCAGGTCGGAGTCCAGGTAATGGCTCAGCAGCAAGCTCCAGTCGTCCGCTTCGCCGCGAGGACGCGATGCCGCCTCCAGACGCTCCTTCTCCTCCGGCAGATGTTCGTGCGTG
>CAZOFX010000177.1:0-4982 GCA_964579055.1 uncultured Pirellulales bacterium | reverse complement strand
AAGAAATTCGAGGACCTGGCCAAGGCCCCTCGCGGCGAGGGAATCCTCACCACGACGATGGACACTCAGCGCGGGCGGCTCTATGGCCTGACCTGGCCCAGCGGCCGTTTCCTCCGCTACGATCTGACAACTCGCGGCCTGAAGGACTTCGGGCCGGTCTCGCGAGAAGGCGAGAACGGCAAGGGCGAGCAGTATCGCACGCTGTGCCGCTCCTTCGTGGTCGATCCGCACGATGGCAGCGTCTACTACACGGTCGGCGACGGCGAGATCTTCCGCTATCGGTACGACCGCGACGCGATCGAGGTCGTGGTCGGCGACGACATGCGGAAGGACTACTTCGGGCTTTACGATCCGACCTCGGCCGGCCACATGGCCTATAACTGGAGGCAAACGGTCTGGTATGAGCCCGAGAGGGCGGTTTACGGCGTGCATGGCAACTCCGGATATCTGTTCCGCTTCGATCCGCGCGTGCCGGAGGTGCAGATCGTCGATCGCATCACCTCGCTGCCCTCCAAGCGAAGCGGGATGTTCGACCAGTTCAGCTACGGCTATCTCGGCTTCGCCCTCGGGCCCGACGGCAAGACGCTGTACTACCTGACCGGCGGCCCGATCTACATCGACGGCAAGCGACTGGCCGGCAAGGCCAAGACCGCGATGGGCGAGTCCAAGGGGCTCGAGAACCTGCACCTGATCACGTACGACATTCCCGCGCGCCAATACACCGACCGCGGCCCGATCTTCTACGAGGACGGCCGGCGACCGTACTACGTCAATTCGATCGCGGTCGGCAAGGACGGCACCGTCTATACGCTGGCCCGCGTCACCGACAGCAAACCTCCGAAAAGCGATCTGATCAGCATCCGCAACTGAAAGGGCGAGAAATGAACAGACAGAATATGACACGACGACAATTCGTGAGCCAGGCCTCGACGGGCACACTGGCGGCGCTGACCCTCGGCAGCCTTCCCGCTTTTGCGAGCCAGACCGGCGGCGCAACCAAACTGGCCGTCAAAGGCGGCAAGCCCCTGCGAGCCAAGCCCTGGCCCAACTGGCCGATCTGGGACCGGGCGGCCGAGGAACGCATCCTGGCCATCCTGCGCAGCGGCAACTGGTACCGTGGACAGGGCCAGACCGTCACCGAATTCGAAGGCAAGTACGCCAAGCTGCTCGGCGCCAAGCGCTGCACCTGCACCGTCAACGGGACCAACGCCCTGCTGACCGCGATGCACGCGCTGGACGTGGGCGTGGGCGACGAAGTCATCGTCTCGCCGTACACGTTCATCGCGACGTACAACGTGGTGCTCAACTCTGCCGCGCTGCCGGTCTTCGCCGACACCGATCCCGAGACGTTCCAGATCAACCCCGACAAGATCGAGGAGCGCATCACCGAGCGGACCCGTGCGATCATGCCCGTACACATCCTCGGCATCCCGGCCGACATGGACCGGATCATGGCCATCGCCAGGAAGCACAACCTCGTGGTGATCGAGGACGCCTGCCAGGCGTGGCTCGCCCAGTACCGGGGCAAGTGCTGCGGCACGATCGGCGATCTGGGCTGCTTCAGCTTCCAGAACTCCAAGCACCTGCCCTGCGGCGAAGGCGGCGCGGTGGTCGGCAACGACGAGGCGCTGATGGACCGCATCCACTCATTCCACAACTGCGGCCGGCCCTACGGCAGCGTCAAGGGCGCCACCGGCTATCCCATCATCGGGACCAACCGCCGCATGACCGAATACCAGGCGGCAATCCTGCTCAACCAGATGCAGCGGCTCGAAGCGGACACCGAACGGCGCTGGGCCAACGGCCAGTACCTGACCAGCCAGATCAAGGACATCCCGGGGATCATCCCGTGCAAGCTGTACGAAGGGACGACGCGGGCGGTGTTCCATCTATATCCGTTCCGCTACAAGAAGGAGCACTTCAACAACGCGCCACGGGCCAAGTTCATGGCGGCGTTGAGCGCCGAGGGCGTGCCGTGCTCCGGCGGATATGGGCCGCAATACCGCGACGAGCTGATCGAGGCCGCGCTGACCTCCAAGAACTTTGCGCGCAGCTTCCCCAAGGCCCGCCTCGACCAGTATCGCAAGGAGCTGAATTACCCCGGCAACGACCAGCTCTGCGAAGAGGCCGTCTGGATCGGCCAGAACATGCTCCTGACCGAAAAGAGCGACATGGACGACATCGCCAACGCCATCCGAAAAATCTACGACAACCGCGACAAACTTGCGTAAGCCGCACGCGGCGTAAAAGCGTAGAAGCGTAAATGCGTAGAAGCGTGGATGGGTGACACGCAGGGTGTGCCCCGCACACCGACACCGTATGGTGCGCGAGACACACCTTGCGCCGTGCGGAGAGAATCTATGAGGAAGCACGCTGGAATGGGCCGAAGAAGATGGCTCCGTGTCGCCATCATCCTGGCCGCCTGCACAGCGGTCCTGTTGCTGTACCTGCTCTGCCCTCGCCAGCCGCCTGACCTCACAGCTTGCACCCGCGTTGAAGTCCACTATACGTACGGAGCGCTCGACTACTTCTTTGGATACTCGCCCATGCTGGAGACGATGCTGAGCGAAAAAGAACAACGAGACGTACGTTCGTTCGACAAATGGACCGTGACCGATCAGGAACAGATCAGGGCCTTTGCCGAGCAGATTCGCAGGGGAAGAGACCGAGGTATAGTAGCCGGCAATATACTCGACAAGCCGGTCGACATAGCGTGCTACGAAGGGAGACACCGCATCGCGTCGTTCAGCATCTATCCGACGATGCCCACACTCATTGCGAAGGGGCATAGGTTTTCGTATCAACCGGGGTCTCCGGTCCTGACGACTCTCGATCCCCCGGCACTTAAACCGCTGATGACCAGATGGGAATGCGCCACAAATCTGACTGTACTGCCCTTTGGAAGGCTTTGGGAGGGGCCTGAGCAGCCGGATCCCAATCAGTGGTGTGACGTCATCGTGCGGACCATGCGTACAATGCACAGAACTGATTACACGTTGGATGGCAAGAGAAGACGCGCGTATCCTGATAGAGTCATAGCGCGGAGGTTTACCTGCCCGGCTGTACACCCGCCCGCCGATGCAAACGCTGTTCATTCTCCACCGGACGAAACCGATCCCTTGGAGGAGCCCACGGACAGTTGGGTGTCGGACTACGCGATGAACTCGAATTACACAGAGGACTCGCCAGACGACATGGTCTTCCTCTTTGAATCGCGGCCGGGCTGGAACCAGCACGGCGGGCCGGAGTTGTTCACGTTCGACAACCACGACCCCAAGGGCGGCTGCGTCCTGCTCAACGACGGGACCGTGAAGTTCGTTCGCAGCGAAGAAGAACTCCACGCGCTGCGATGGAGATGAAAGCGAATCGGTGTGCGGTGCACACCCTACCTGTCACGCATCTACGCATCTACCCTTCTACGCGTCTACGCGTGCGCAGGTCAGGGTTGGATTTCGGCCAGGAGGGCCAGGGCGCGGGTGATGACGGCTTCGCCGGCGCCGGGGGCGAGGTGGGTTCCTCGGATGGGCTCGTAGGCGCCTTCGGCGTAGGCTTCGGCGTGGCAGACGTAGCCTATCGAGTCGTTGGTCATGCTGGTGACGAAGAGCTTGTCGATGCCCGCCTTGTCCTTGATCGCCAGGCCGACCTCGACGAGGACCTCGCCGGGCAGGCCGAGGATGTAGACGTCGCCCAGCCGCAGTACCTGAATCTCGGTCGTGATCTCTTGCGGTCCCGGCGCGCCGGGATCCTTGCTGGCCAGCGTCAGCGCACAGCGGCGGGCAGCGAGCGTGACGTCGTCGGTCGTCGTGACGAACTGAAGACGGCGCAGGACCTCAGCGCCGAGGGCCTTTCCGATCTGCTCGCAAGGCCCGACGTCCCGTCGGAGCGGCACCGTGTTGCCCGCCAGACCCAGTGCGAAGAGACTGATCCCCCCTTCGGCCTGCTCGACCACGCGCATCGCCCGCGCGGGATAGTCGGCGGAGATCGCCGTGCTGCGATGCGGATACACGCTGACGGGATGACAGCCGAAAGCGAAGAGCGAGCTGATGATCCGCCCGTTGGGGTCCTCGACCCTCAGCACGGACACCGCCGGATCGATCGGGCCGAAGGTCAGGTCCGCCTGCTCGGGCGGCATCGTGAATGTCACTCGCGTCCGGCCATCGGCGCCGACCTCGGCCTTGTGCGTCGCCGTGACTTCCGGCGGCAGCGTGAACGCCATCTGCACCTGGCCGTCGGGCCGCCTGGGCCGGCGATTGTACAGAACCTCCGTCAGTTCGCCCGTCGCGGCGCCGATCCTGGCGTCCTGCATGTCGCGATGCGCCATCTGCACAGCGCTCGCCAGTTTGCCGATGACCGTGTGGACGTAGGCCTGGTCGATGTCCTGCGGCGCGATGCGGCTTTCGAGCGGCAGCTTGGCGTTCGTGAAGATGTCGGGACCGGAATGCGTGTGCGTCGCGCAGACCATCACATTCTGCTCGGGGATGCCCACCCGCTCGGCGACCAGCGCGCGGACGGGATTGGTGATCTCCTCCAGCGGCGAATACAGCAGATCGACCGAGACGATGGCGAGCGTGTTGGCGCCGTCGGACAGGACCAGCGCCCGCCCGTAAAGCTCATCCAGCACCGAGTCGCTGGGCTTGCCCTGCGAGCCGATCAGCTTCAGGCCCAGCGGAGGCGTGATGTCCACCTTCGCACAGCCGGCCCGCAGTCCGCCACAGGCGGACCGGCTCGTCGAAAAGGCGCACAAACCAACCACGACAGCCAATGCCAATCTCATCGCCGGACGCGTTTCCATCGTCGAACTCCCCTTTCTGAACAATCCCGGCGCGCCGGGATCGAGCCATTCTAACCGACTCGATGCGCCGCGACCAGCCCGATGGCGCACCATCCCCAAGCTGCGCTTGAGGCTGCCACCCACCGAGGAGGGCGAGGCATGCCTCGCCCCTACGAGCGCGGTTGAACCTGTAGGGGCGACGCATGCGTCG
>CAZOFX010000176.1:0-4991 GCA_964579055.1 uncultured Pirellulales bacterium | reverse complement strand
AGCCTGGAGATGCTGCCCAAGGCGAACGCCGACGCCATCGACATCGCGGAGCTGGTGTATCCGCCCCGCGTGACCGGTCTGGGCCTGTGGAATATCAACAGCGAGGTTGGTGGCAAGGTCCCGGTTGAGATTTCGTACCTGACCAGCGGTCTGTCCTGGCGGGCCTTCTACATGGGCACGCTATCGGCCGACGAGAAGACGATGCGCCTGCAAGGCTACGTCCGCGTGACCAACAACAGCGGCGAGGACTACGAGAACGCCCAGGTCCGCGTGATCGTGGGCAAGGTCCACCTGCTCGACGAGATCGCGGAACTCGCCCGCCGGCAGTATCCCTATGGCCGACCGGTCGGCCCGGTTGTCGAGGAGAGGCTCGACATGGATCTGGGCGTCAAGCGGGAGATGGAGAAATCCGTGATACGGTACCTCGGCGCCGTCATGGCGGACTCGGCCCCCGCCTCCGCCAAGGATGTCGTCAAGGAAGGGCTCAGCGAGTACTTCCTCTATACCATCGAAGGGACCGAGACGATTCCCAACGGCTGGTCCAAGCGGCTGCTGAGCTTCGATGTTGACTCCGTTCCCGTGGTGAGCCTCTACAAGTATGAGGAAGATCGCTATGGTCCCAAGGCCGCTCGGATTCTGAGCTTCACGAACGACACCGAGCACAAACTGGGCCAGACACCGATTCCCGACGGCGCGCTGAAGGTCTATCGCGGCGTGGATGACGCGAAACACCTGTCCTACGAGGGCCAGTCGTCGTTCAAGTACATCCCCGTGGGCGAGGAGGTCGAACTGAATTTGGGCGCGGTCGAGGACGTGGTGGTCGAGCCGAGGATGATGGAGTACCGCACGGACAACTACCGCTTCGACCGCCAAGGCAACGTCGCCGGCTGGGACGAGATTCGCACGTTTGCCGTGACGGTCAAGAACACGCGGCAGATCCCGGTCAAGGTGGAGATCCGCCGGAACTTCGACACGCCGTACTGGACGCTGACGCGGACCGGCGACGCCGACGGATTCGAGAAGGTGGACGCCGACACTATCGAGTTCACACTCCTGCTGCCCGCCGGCTCGCAGAGGCGATTCGAGTACACACTGACCACCTACCAGGGCACCCGCCGCGAAGACTGGTCGCGCCTCGCCCGGTGATACTCTCCTCTGACTACTGGAGCTTGCTCAGTTCGGCGATGGCGCGGGCGACGCGGGCGCGATGCTGCTCGATGGGGGCCGGGTCCGTCGTGAAAGTAGTCATGCTCTTCGTGATCTCCGCCGGGACCTCCAGCAGGGCGGTGTAGCTCGCTCGCTGGGACGACGACAGCCGGCTGCGTTTGGCTTCGATCAGGCGGCTCAGCACGGCAAGGTACTCGTAGTCCTCGATGCCGTCGCGGAGCATCTCCCATCGGATGCTGTCGACCGGGCCTTCGAGGACGGGGCCGCTCGGGTTGGCGTCGGCCGCGGCCAGAGGCGGATAGATGAACCGCCCATCGCCGTTGCCCCAGGGCCGCTTGACGCCGGCGGGCGTGCTGTAGCCGCTCGTCCAGCCCATCGGGTCCTCGTAGGGGTTCTGCGGCTCATTCGGATAGGCGGCCGAACTGGTCCAGTAGTTCGTCTCCCAGACCAGGGTGCCCACGATCTTGCGTTGCCAGGTCTGCCAGAGCCAGACGCGCAGCTCCGTGCCGGGATGGTCGATGAACAGCGTGCAGTAGGGGGCCTTCGGGCCCGTGCAGACGTACCACCAGAACTGCTCGCCTTGCGCACGCCGCTGCCGGGCGGGTTCCTCCTCGAACTGATTGGAGATGGGGCACCAGATGTTCGGCCCGCCGATCAGGGCCGGCTCGACCTGCTCGGTGAGCATGCGCCGGATGTCGGGCGCGTTGGTCTTGAGCTTGGCAAAACCGTTCATCACAAATGCATAGTCCTTCGGGTCGGGCTCATCGAACCAGTAGACGAACGCTTCGTCGAGCCAGCCCTTCTGGCGAAGGTGCCGCTCCATCTGCGTGCAGTAGTCCTTGAAGAGCGCCTGGTAGTGCGGCGTTTGTTCGCCGAAGCCGAGCAGTTCCGGCTCGCTGCGCGAATGGAACGTTCCGCCCCCCATGCCGGGGATGCCCAGCCGGAACGAGCTGAAGTGCAGGCGGTCGATGGCGTGCTCCATCGCGCGGTCCCAGGCGGAAAAATCAAACGCGACGCGCAGCTTGTCGCGGTCCACCTCCGGCAGTGCCGGCGACTCGAAGTCGCCGCCCTCGATCAGTTCGGCGCCCGTTGCGGCGTCGCGAAGAGTCACGTCGTCGAACCACACCAGGCCCGTGCGGTCTCCCTCGTCGGTCCAGGGCGCGGCCCGCAGGATCAGCCGGACGGATTTCGCACCCGAGGGGAACTTTGTGATGGTGCGATCGAACTGCTGCCACTGCCCGTTGCCGTCGACGCCGATGTCGTTGTTGTCGCCGGATATCCACTGGCCTGCCGCGTCGTGATGGTTCAATGTCACGAGGAAGACCTGATTCGCGATCGCCGTGCGGTACCAGAACGAAAGGCGCAGGCCGCCCGCGGGAATCGGCACTTGTGGGCCGTAGGAGGCGTCGACGTTCAGGTCGGCGCGGTCGTCGAAGATCAGCAGGCAGCGCGTGCCGCCATGCTTCTCGTTCGTCACCTCCTGCCCGCCTTGCCACTTACGCTCGGGAGGCCTGACCTCGGGCCACGTCACGCGGACCGGATCGAGCGGCGCCGGGTCGTATGGCGAGATATGGTGGTCGCTGAAGCTGGCCCAGTACTTGTCGAGCACCTCTCGCTTCTGTGCGTCCGTGGTCAGTTTGTGGTAGCGAAAGACTTCGCCCGGGCTGAAGCCGAAGGCGGTCGAGCAGGTCATCTTGTCGGGCAGGGTGAAGTCGTACACCTCTACGCGCAGCGGGACACGGGCAGTGTAGCCGTCGGCCGTCAGATTCAGCGTGCCGTTGTAGAGTCCAGCGCGGGCATCGGCCGGGACCTTCACGCGGACCCAGAAGGGTTGATTCTTGCCGGCCTCCAGATCGATCGGGCCGGTCAACGGGGGCAGGGGATCGGGCCAGTATCCCGCGACGGCGGTCTTGTCCGTCGGCATCGTGACGTTGACGTAGCGGACTTCGAGCACCTCGACACAGGCGGCGTCAATGGCGGCCCCATCCGGCCCGGCCAGCGGTCCGGCGGCGATCCGCAGTCCCTTCAGGGCGCGGCTCGGTCGCACGACGAGCTGCGCCGCCTCGGCCTCATTTCTTGCGGCGGCGATGAGAATCGCTTCGCCTGTCGCGGCCGGCAAAGCCCGATCCCGCCCGATCTTCCAGCCCGACGACGCCCACCACAATACGGGCGAATCATCATTCGCCCCTACCAGCGTCGAGCCGGGCAGCATCTCGCCATATTCCCGCAGGGGCGAATCATGATTCGCCCTGACTTCAGCCCATGGGGCCGATACCGCCGCAGCAGTGGATGCCACGAGAATGAGAACAACCAGAGAAATGCCCCTTCGCCGCATCGTTCGATCCTTTCCGTGAGGGTTTCGCGGTCCATTGTCACACGCGGGATGATTCTCGGCTGGCGCCCGCCCATTGTCAAGGAACCCCTCAGCGGGAGGCCCTCGTGTCGCTGCTACTCGCGACGGTACGCCTTGCGGCAAGTTGCTCGCTAAGGTTCGTCTTCTCGCTGGTGAACACGAATTCGGGTACGCTGCACGATCCAGAGCCTGCCGGTGATATCATCATCCCGGAGGCCGGCTGCCAGCGTCTGACACGCCTCTGTGATGTCCTGGTGGGACGGACGGGCCGGCAGACGTAATACGGCAATCCCCGCGTAGTCGGCCGGATCGAAAACCAGCGGATTGCCGAAATCCAGATCGAGGGTCACCAGACACCGATGTTCTGCCTGACAGGTCCGAATCACGTCCTGATCGGTCGCGCCGGACAGGTTCTGTTCGCGAACGGTGCAAACATCGTGTCCCTCGGATTGCAGGACCTCAGCAGCCGTCCGCCCGAGGTTCTCGTCCAGCTTCAATCTCATCCGTCGGTCCCCGTGGGCAGGTCGACGTACCGCTCCCTGGACATCTCAGCGCCGTACGCGATGCAGGCGCGAATGTCTGCCTCCGTGAGGTCGTACTCGGTCATGACTTCCTCGGTCTTCATGCCTCCGGCCAGCAGGTCAAGCACGAGCGATACCCAGATCCTCCGCCCTCGGATACAAGGCTTGCCGAAGCAAACCTTTGGATCGATGGAAATGCGTTCGAGCAGCTCTTCTCGCGTCACGGAACACCTGCCTTTCCCATCGGCGATCGCGCCGCCGGTATTCGCCTTGCTTTCTGCATAGCAGTTCTTCTGACTGCAGTATACCGCACGACCGGTCGTGCGCCCATCCCGTCTCTGCCTCGCCCTGGCGCGGTGAGCTGCCGAAGGAAGTATTCAGAAAATGGAGATTTTCTGTAATGACAAAGCTCTGGGGACGTCATATACTGTATTAGTGCAGTAATACAGTGTGCGGAACACGAACGTATTGAGGCGGTATGCTGCTGCAAATCGACCATCATAGCGGCCAGCCCATCTACCGGCAGGTGATGGAGCAGATCCGCCGGCAGATTCTGGCCGGGCACCTGGCGGAAGGCGAGCAACTCGTCAGCGTGCGCGAGTTGGCAGGGCAGCTCAACGTCAACCCCATGACGATCAGCAAGGCATACAGCCTGCTGGAGATCGAGGGCCTGCTGGAGCGGCGTCGCGGCGTGGGTCTGTTCGTCGCCCGCATCCGCCGCGACCAGAAATCCCGCACCAAGGGCCAGATGCTCGAACAGGTCCTCGCCAGGGCGGTCGCCACGGCGGTCCAGTTGGATATCCCCGAAAGCGAAGTCCACGAGTCGATCGAACGGCTCTTCGAACGATACGGTTCCACGATGCGGAGGCAAGAGCATGAGTGACGAGACGATCATGGTGAAGATTCGCGGCCTGAGCAAGCGGTTCGGCCGCATCCAGGCCCTCGACGGC
>CAZOFX010000175.1:0-5241 GCA_964579055.1 uncultured Pirellulales bacterium | reverse complement strand
AACCATCCCCAATCCCGATCTACATCGGGATTGAGGCTGCCACACGCGCCTCTCTACCGCGGAATGGGGCTTGCCATGAAATCTGCACAGACACTTCCCACCCCACAATCCGAAGATAGAATGGGATATGGACGAACGGGATGCTCTCGATATACTGACCATGCTGTCGCTCATACACAGAAAGCTCGACAAAGCACATAGGCGTGGGAAGCAGCCGACAACAGGAGAAGCACCTGATGGCAACAGCCAAAGAGAAGATGACTGAGATCATCCAGCAACAGCCGGACGACAGTTCGTATGATGAAATCCTTCGAGAACTGGCATTTGCGAGAATGGTCGAGAGGGGATTGCAGGATTCGCGAAGTGGACGCAGTATCTCGGACGAGGAGATGAACCGCAGGATCCAGTCATGGCAGAAATAAGATGGACTCAAGAGGCTGCCAATTGGCTGGAGGCGATCTACAATTACATCGCTCAGGACAATCCAGCGGCCGCGGGCAAGGTGGTCGCAGGCATCTATCAGAGAGTGCAATTGCTCAAGTCCTTCCCTGCGTTAGGCCAGAGATACCGAGTGGAGCCGGAAGGCGAAGTGCGTCTCCTTTTGTACGGCCGCTACCGGATTGCATACCTGACCAAAGGGAACGCAACAATCGAGGTCCTCGGTGTCTTCCACACAGCCATGGATATCGAAAGGTATCTCGGGTGATGTCCTCATGTGCCCCGACGTTGTTCGGTGCGTAGCAGGCGGATTGTCCTGGAGAGCGAATGCGCACACTGCATGAGTGGGACTTGTCGTATGCCGAGGCGCGGGAGATTCAGACGCGTCTGGCGGGGAAGGTGCGGTTTGAGCGGCTGAAGAAGGAGCCCAAGATCGTCGCGGGTCTCGACTGTGCGTTCACGGATGGCGGCAAGCGGATCGTTGCGGCAGTCGTCGTCCTGCGACGGGTGGCAGCCTCAATCCCGATCACATCAGGATTGGGGATGGCTTCGTTTGAGCTGATCGAAACCGCCAGCGCCACGATGGACGTGACGTTTCCCTATATTCCAGGGCTGCTGTCGTTTCGTGAGGCCCCCGCGTGCCTGGCGGCGGTCGCCAAGCTCGAAAGCAGGCCCGACTTGTTCCTGATCGACGGGCAGGGGATCGCCCATCCGCGCCGATTGGGGCTGGCGGCCCATCTCGGGCTGTTTCTCGACAGGCCCACGATCGGCTGCGCCAAGAGCCGCCTGATCGGCACGTTCGAGGAGCCGGGAGCGGAGAAGGGGGCGCACAGCCCTCTGTACGACGGCGACGAGGTGATTGGAGCGGTCGTTCGGACGCGGGCTAACGTCAAGCCCTTGTTCGTTTCCGTGGGACATCGCTGCCGGCTGGAGGACGCGATTGCCCTGACGCTGGCCTGCACCACGAAATACCGCCTGCCCGAGCCGACGCGCCTGGCCCACCAGACCGTCAGTGCCCTGAAACACTGACGGTTTGACGAGCCTTTCGACTTCACTTCTTCAGCGACGACACGCGGATCACCCACGCATGCCGGCAGGGCGGATTGTCGCGCACGGCGGCCGGAATCGTCACGCGAAAGCCCTCTCCGGCCTTCTTCCACGCCAGTTCGGTCCCGGTCCCCAGCATCACCACTGCGGCGTTGTCACTCGGCTGCAACGTCGAAAGGGCGATCTCGGCCGGCGGGCGCGTCTGGCCTTCTTCGGCCAGATAGATGGCGTAGACCGTGCCGTCTTTCTTCCGGGTCAGACAGACACGGCCCTCTTTATACGGCTCTATCGGTTGCGTGGCGTAGATGGCCTCTCCGTTGACCTCGATCCAATCGCCGACCTCTTCGAGCAGCTCATAGGCCCCGGGGTCCCAGAGGCCGTTCGGGTCGGGCGCGATGTTGAGCAGGAGGTTGCCACCCTTCGAGACGATGTCGACCAGCGTGCCGATCACCTGCGTGGGCGAGTTGTACCGGGCGTTGTGCACCCACGACCAGCCGCCGCCGGCGATGATGCAGGATTCCCACGGAAAGGGCAGCGTCTTGTCGGGGACGCGATTCTCCGGCGTCAGGTAGTTCTGGTACGGCCCCGGCACGGCCCGGTCCACGACGATCAGCCCGGGCTGTTTGGCGCGGGCCTTGGCCACCAGTTCGCCCATGCGAATGTCCTGGTTGACCACTCGTGCTTTGACAAACCCGGAGGGGCTGTCGTTCAGGCGGCTTTCGTACGCCTGGCGGATCTGTTCCGGCGACTTCTTCGCGACCCAGCCGCCGTCGAGCCAGAGGATGTCCATGGGCCCGTAGTCACTCATCAGTTCGAGGATTTGCCCGTGGGTGAACTCGATGAATTTCTCCCACCGCTCGGGGTAGGCGTCGGGATCATAATTGACGTTGCGGTCCGGCGTGGCGAAGTTGGGCCACCAGTAGTAGGGACAGTGCCAATCGGGTTTGGAGAAGTACGCGCCCGTCCAGAGCCCTTCAACGCGAAAGGCGTCAAAGACCTCTTTGGCGATGTTGGCCCGCTGGTGGCGATGGAACGGACAGCCGGAGTCGGTCACTTTGTAGTCCGTCAGCTTGCTGTCGAACATGCAGAAGCCGTCGTGGTGCTTGGTGGTGAAGACGACGTACTTCATGCCGGCCCTGCGGGCGGCCCGGGCCCACTTGCCCGGGTCGAACTGGGTCGGATTGAAGGTGGTCTTGAGGGCTTCGTATTTGGCCTTGTAGGCCGTGTAGTCGTCCAGGTTGCGGCGGCACCACCCCTCATCCTCCGAGCAGATGGACCATGACTCCACGATGCCCCACTGGCTGTACGCGCCCCAGTGCATCAGCAGGCCGAACTTGAGGTCCTGCCATTTCTCCAGTTTCTGGCGGACCAGCGGATCGCTGTCCGGCACGTAATGCTGTTCGTCATGCTGGGCCCAAACCGTTGTGGTGAAACCGACCACCAGCAAACACAGCCGTATCGACCGCTTCTTCATCTGATCGCTCCTTTCCGTTCGTGATGATTGAGCTGCCGGCCGCGCCATTGAAAGATTGCGGCCGCATCCGCTTAGGATACACAACGCGTGGAGGTTTGTCCGTTCAATTCGCCTGTGCCGGCAGGAGAGTGTCCGGGCGGGTTTTGCGGCATGTGACAGCGTCATCCGCCGCAGGCGGATTGGGGATGGTTCCCGGCATAGGCGGCCTCTTGCCCGGGCCGACGCGTCGGGCCCGTCAGAACCTTCAGCGGGCGCCCGGTCGGTTGCCGCGAGAGCAGCCTGCGATCTGGGAGTGACCCTTGTCCGGCCCGTAGTCGTCGAACAGGCAGATAGGCACGTAGAACGCCAGCAGGGCCACCAACGCTATGACGCCCACGAGCCAGAACCGAAGGCAGACATAGAGGAAGGCCGCACCGATCGACAGGACGATCAGCCAGCAATAGACTCTCGTGCGTTGGCCGGCCGAACGGAAACCGCGCGCAGGCTTCTCCGCGGCGGATGTGGAGAAACAATGCTCCTCCTGCTTTTCCGTACGCATGGCTCCTCCGCTCGTCTCCTTCCGGAACTCCGTCATCCCCTGCCTCCGTGTTGCCCCGGGACAGGACAACAGACGTCTGAGACATCAACGCTGTGAGTCCCCCCTCGCCTCTCGGTCTGCGGACTTCAACCGGCCGGGGGTCTCTTCCCTGGTTGTGCTACTGCTCGCGTCCGTGACGACTTGATCTCGATCCTTCTGTGCATCTGTCTCTGTAACGGAACTGGACGCAAAAGTCAAGTGAAAACCTGGAGAAGAGCCCGGCGTCCGGGGCCCGGATGCGGCAGGGTCTGGCGCCGCGAAACGGCCGGACCTGCAAGGCGGGTAGGGGGTTGCAGAATCGCGGTTCTTCGCGTAGAAAGAGAACATTTCGTCGGCAACGGACGTAGCAACGGGGTTTTGTCTCATGGGCAGAAGCCGGTCCGGCAGGGTGTTCCGGACCCCGCGTAACTCGGGCCCGGGACTGGCTGGCGTCTTGCCTGCGAAGAGCGGCCGACGGGCGGATAGATCCCGATGAGTCTTGGGACACCCTGCCTGAGGGCGTGAGGGACCTACCGAGGTTTGTTTGCGAACAGGGGAAAGTCTTTATGGCGACAGATGTGAAGCAGATCGGCGAAATGGTGCAGGCCAGGAGCGAGTTCGTGCGGACGCTGCTGAGCGAGATCGACAAGGTGATCGTGGGCCAGCGGTACATGCTCGAACGGATGCTGATCGGGCTGCTGGCCAACGGGCACATTCTGCTGGAGGGCGTCCCGGGGCTGGCCAAGACGCTGGCGGTGACGGTGCTGTCGAAGGCCATCGACGCGGAGTTCCGGCGGATTCAGTTTACTCCCGACCTCTTGCCCGCCGATCTTATCGGAACCCAGATCTACCGCCAGAGCGACGGGCAGTTTTACACGCGCAAGGGCCCGATCTTCGCCAACATCATCCTGGCCGACGAGATCAACCGCGCCCCGGCCAAGGTCCAGAGCGCCCTGCTCGAATCCATGCAGGAGCGGCAGGTCTCCATCGGCGAAGAGACGTTCGCGTTGCCGACGCCGTTCCTGGTCCTGGCGACGCAGAACCCGATCGAGCAGGAGGGGACGTATCCGCTGCCGGAGGCGCAGTTGGACCGGTTCATGCTGAAGCTGAAGATCGACTACCCGGACAAGAACCAGGAGCGTCTGATCCTCGATCGCATGGCGGTGACCGACAAGAAACTGAACGTCCGGCCGGTGATCAAACCGTCCGATATTGCCGAGGTCCGCTCGATCATCGACGAGATCTACATCGACGACAAGGTCAAGGACTACATCGTCGATATCGTTTGCGCGACGCGCGACCCGCAGAAGTACGGCCTGAAGCTGGGCAATTTCATCAGTTACGGCGCCTCGCCGAGGGCGACGATCTACCTGGCGTTGGCGGCCAAGGCCCACGCGTTCCTCCAGCAGCGCGGCTACGTGACCCCGCAGGACGTCAAGAGCATCGGGCCCGACGTGTTGCGGCATCGCGTGATCGTCAGCTACGAAGCCGAAGCGGAAGACAAGACCAGTGAGGACGTCATCAAGACGATCTTCGACAGTATCGAAGTGCCATAAGAGAAAGGGTAGGGGCGAATGATTATTCGCCCCTACGGTGTGCGACGCGATCGCAGCCCATGCTACCCGAAGAACTCATCAAACGAATCCGGCAGATTCAGATCTACACCTCGCGGGCGGTGGACGCCAGCTTTGCAGGCCAGTACGAGAGCGTGTTCAAAGGCCGGGGC
>CAZOFX010000174.1:0-5330 GCA_964579055.1 uncultured Pirellulales bacterium | reverse complement strand
TGGTCGGCCACAGCGCGTAGCCGTCGTGGTGTTTCGTCGTCAGCACCGCGTAGGTGAAGCCCGCCTTCTTCGCCGCCGCCATCCATTTGTCCGGGTCGTACTGCGTCGGATTGAACTTCTCCGCCAGCCTGTAATACTTCGACTGGTCCTGGTTGTACTCCTTGTAGGGATCGGAGCTGCCGTGCCAGGGACAGCCCTTCATCATCGACCACGATGGATCGATGCCCGCGACGCTGTGGATTCCCCAGTGAAGGAAAAGGCCGAAGCTCGCCTGGGGGAACCACTGGGCGTCGGGATGCTTCGTCGGCAATTCGAGTTCCGGCTTGGGCGCGTTGAAGACCTTCATCGCCTCGGCCATCCACGTCTCGTCAATGGTGTAGCCGCCCAGCTTGCTGTCGCTCTCCTGCGGGCCGATCTTCTCGAAGGGAATTGGCTTGAAGCCCGGAATCGAATAGGCAGGTGAATCGTCGCGCAGCGCGAGGTTCAGGTTCGCTTCGTCGACGAACTTCGGGTCCCGGTCTTCGATATTGTCCTGGAAGGTGTAGAAATCGAATCCGCCGCAGGCGCCGAGGCAGTTCTTCTCCAGCCAGCGTTCGTTCTTCCACCCGAGGTTGCGTGCGATGATGCAGCCCTCAGGCTCTTTGGCCATATCGAGACCGTTGTCGAGGATGTGGGCAAGTCGCGGATAGCGTTCGCTCCACGGCGGCTGCGTGTAGTTGTACCGCTTGATCTTGTCGAGCAGCTTCCAACTGTTGTCCTTGTCCATCCAGACCTTGCCGCGCCGGTCGGTGAAGTGGGCCGAGCCGCACCTGGCGATGACGTTGTTGTCGATGGTGTTGTCGCGTCCGCCGCCGCACATGATGGCCCGTCCGCTGATCCGGTAGAAGACGTTGCCGGCGACGGTGATGCCGCTGGCGCAGTCGTCGAGATAGACCGCGTGGACGCCGTTGCTGCCGGTCAGATGGCTTTCGATGTCGTGGAAGAAGTTGTTCTCGATCACGTTGCCGCGCAGGCCCCAATCGCGTCCGGCGTACACCGAGCCGGCGTCGTCGACTTCGTAGCAGACGCCGTAGATTTCGTTGAGCTCGATCCGGTGCTCGTTGCCGTTGAAGAGAATCGCCGAGTGCGGCGCATCGTAGAGCCGGTTGTTGGCCGCGATGTTACCCACACCATTGAGGCGAATCGCCGGCGCATAAGTCCGCTGCCAGCGGCCGAAATCGTGAATCGTGCAGTGACGTACGAAATTGTTGCCCGGCGTGAGCTTGGCGCGGTCCCCGCCGGAGACGGCCACGCCCGTTTGCCCGATGCCGTGAATGATGCAGTGTGCCACGTCGTGGTTCGTGCCGGAAATCTCGATGCCGTTGCCCCGCATATTGCGAACTGTACATCGCTCGATCCGCACATCGCTGCCGCCGGATACCTCGATCCCGTCGCCGACGCCCATCTCGACGGTCGACCCCTCGATCCGAATGTGCGATGCGTTCTTCAGCGAGATGATCGGCGCATCCAGGGTGGAGACCAGAATGTCGCCCTTGTCGAAATCGTCGGGCGGCCAGAGATAGAGATTCCGCGTCTCTCGGTCGAGGTACCATTCAGCCAGCCGGTCGATCTCTTCGACCAGATTGACCACGTAGTAAGGTTTCTTCGCTCGAATCCCGTACGGCGGGGTCTTGTCCGCGGTGATCGTCTTGTTCGTCGTGTCGATCGTCACGATTTTCACGATCTGGTTGGACCAGCCGTGGCACCAGTAGCCGACGGCGTAGGCATCGGGCGCGTCAAGCCAGCGTTCGGGACGCGGATCGTCATAGCCGAACGTGATGTCGTTGGCGGCGGTTGTTGTGCGCACGAATCCTTCGTTGGGCCAGCGGGCCAGTGGCATCAGCTTCGCGTCCACGCTCAGCTCCATTCGCAGCGCGTCCTGATGTCCGTAACGCCTTACGGCGTCACTACGAACGCATTGGGCGCGGGCGTTCGGATCGAGGCGGTTCCAGATGGGATCCGCTGATGAAACCGGTACAAAATCCTTTGCGGCAAGCTGATGACCGCCGATGATTCGGACGGTTTCGCCCGGATAAGCGCGGTAGACGAGGGGCTTCTCTGGCCGGCCCGAGTCCTGGTCGGTCAGGGTGAAGGATTCCGTGCGGAAGTACTTGCCGCCACGAAGGATAACGGTCGCACCTTCGGACTTGTTCTGCCGGACCGCGTCGCGCGCCTTCTCCAGTGTGGCAAAGGGCTTCTCGATCGTTCCGGGATTGGCGTCGTCGCCATCGGTCGCGACATAATAGTCCCGTCCGAACGCAACGGAACCACACAGGCATATGCTCCAGGCGAGCAGCAGAGCTTTTCTCATTGCAGGTCTCCTCAAGGTCGGGGTGCTGAAGGTCTTCTTTATTGTCCGAACCAGCATAACAGGTGCCCAGGGCCAATCCACAGGAATATTTGCGTCTCGCCCGCCGCCGTTCTACAATAGGCGATGGATTCGAGGCCCATGAGGCTCTTTGAGACGCAGACGAATCGCGGCGGTTGGTTGTCGGGGCTAACGTCATGCGCAAACAAGACGGCTTTACCTTGATCGAGCTTCTGGTCGTTATCGCCATCATTGCGTTACTGATGGGCATCCTGATGCCGGCGCTGAGCCGGGCCAGGGGACAGGCGCGGATGGCGGCCTGTTCCGCCCAACTGCGGCAGTACGGGCTGGCCTGGGACCAGTACGCCGGCGACAACAACGGTTTCAATATCGAATATGCGCCCTCCACGCAGTGGGCCAGCGGCGGGTTCTGGTTCTATCAGTTGGGACCGTATTTCAGCGCCAAGGAATTCGCCAAGGGCCGGGGCGACACCCGCAGCGGCGTGTTGAAGGTTCTGCGGTGTCCGGGGGCCGCCGTCTGGCGCAATCCATACAATGACACCTCCCCCCTGTACGGGGCGCACGACCTGGCCTGGCGATGGCAGTCGCAGGTGAGCGCCGAGGGACGGGAAGAGGTGCACGAAGGCAGCTACACGCTCAATGGCTGGATGCAGGACCTCAGCGCCGAACGCAAATCGAGCTATCCCGCCGCAGAAGTCAAGAAGTACTACTTCAAGTACGATGACGCTCGCGGCGACAGCCCCTTGATCTGCGACGGCGGGTGGGTGGACGCGTGGCCGGACGATTCGCACGTGGCCGAGACACCGAGGTTCCTGGACCTGAAAGGTTCCGGCATCCCCGGGGCGCCCTACCGGATGAGCCCCAACCAGCTCACGCGCATCCTCCTGGAACGCCATGGACGAGGCATCAACATCCTGTTCAAGGGGGCGCACGTGCAGCGCGTCGCTCTGGAGAAGGTGTGCCAGTACAAGTGGCACCGGAGTTTCACGCCGGTAGCGGAACTAGAGTTGCCGTAGCTTCGGAAGTTCCAAGTTTGAAGTTTCAAGTGTGAAGTGTGAAGTTTGAAGCAGGATGCCTCGCAGTACTTCAGAGTTGAAACCTCACACTTCAAACTTGAAACTTTCATTCTGCCGTGTCCTCCAGTAGAGGCGCTTGGCGATCTCGTTGCACGCGATGATCGAGCTGGACACGACAGCCAGGATGACCCAATCGACGAACGAGAGAGGCTCGACGTGGAACAGCCGTGCCGAGCCCGGCAGCGAGACAAGGAGGATCGTGGCGACGGTCGAGACGCTGACCGCGCCGAGAACGTAGCGGTTCTTCCAGAGCGACGTGTTGAGGATCGTCCCCTTGGAGTTGCGGCAATTGAAGATGTTGAACATCTGGAAGATGACCATGGACACGAACGGAACCGTCATCGCCTTCTGGGGTGAGCTGCTGTGTCTGTACGCGAAGTGCATCAGAATGGCGCCGACCGCGATGACCACGCTGTTGAAACCGACGTGCAGCAGCAGCTCTTTGTCGATCAGGCGGTCCTGTCGCTTGCGGGGCTTTCGGAACATGATGTCCGGCGCCGCCGGGTCCAGGCTCAACGACAGCGCGGGAAGCACCTCGACTCCCAGATCGATCCAGAGGATCTGAATCGCCGAGAGCAATTGCCCGACGCCCGGCAGGAGCGAAAAGCACACGACGAAGAACTCCGCGGTGATGCCCGAGAAGGCGTACAGGATGAACTTCTTGATGTTGTCGTAGATGGCCCGGCCTTCCATGACGGCGGTGACGATCGAAGAGAACGAGTCGTCGGCAATGACCATCTTCGAGGCGTCCTTGGCGATGTCCGTGCCGCTCTTGCCCATGGCGACGCCGATGTCGGCCCGTTTCAGAGCCGGAGCGTCGTTGACCCCGTCGCCGGTCATGGCGACGATCTCGCCGTCTCTCTTTAGGCTCTCGACGAGCCTCATCTTGTCCTCGGGGGAGATCTGGGCGAAGATGTTGACCCGCTCCAGGGTGCGGTCGAGCGTCGCGTCGTCCATGCGGTGCAGCTCATCCGCCAGGATCACCTGGTCCTCGTCCATCGGGACGATGCCGGTCTCCCTCGCGACGGCCAGGGCGGTTTCCTTCTGATCGCCGGTGGTCATGATGACGCGTATTCCGGCCTGCTTGCACAGCCGGATGGCCTCCTCGACGTCGGGGCGAGGCGGGTCGGCCATGCCCATGAATCCGGCGAAAACCATGTCCTCCTCCAGGTTGCCGCGATGCGGCGCATCGGGGCTGGAGAGATCCTTATAGGCGAACCCGAGCACGCGCATCGCTCCGGTCGCCATCCGCGATCGCACCGCCAGAAGGTTCTTGAGGGTTTCCTTGTCGAGGGGCTGAATGTGGTCCCCCTGTCCATCCCGGCGCGCCGGGAAGTAGTGCGTGCAATGGTCGAGAATGCGGTCGGGGGCGCCCTTGGTAGCCGAGAAGAACCCGCGATTGCCCACATGCTCGTGGACGGTGGTCATCATGCGTCTGTCGGAGTCAAAAGGCAACTCGTCGAGACGGGGGTAATGCGTGCGAAGGGCTCCCGGCGCGCCGGGATCGGCCTTGACGGCGGCGACCAGCAGGGCGATCTCCGTGGGGTCCCCCAGCGCAGTGTGGTCGGTGTAATGGGCGTTGTTGCACAGCACCGCCAGCCGCAGCAGTTGGCTGAGGCGCTCGTCCGCCGATTCGACGGCCCGACCCGACTCGTCCGTATAGTCGCCCTCCTTCCCGTAGCCGGCTCCCGAAACGTGAAGATACTCACCGCCCGCGTACACCGCTCGGACGGTCATCTCGTTCTTCGTCAGGGTGCCCGTCTTGTCGGTGCAGATCACGGTGGTGCACCCGAGCGTCTCGACGGCCGAGAGCTTGCGGATGATCGCATTTTCGCGGGCCATCTTCCTCATGCCGAAGGCCAGGCCGATGGTCACCGTCGCCGGCA
>CAZOFX010000173.1:0-5361 GCA_964579055.1 uncultured Pirellulales bacterium | reverse complement strand
TCGACGACATCGTGTCGCTGTGCAAGAGAAGGGGCTTCATCTTTCAGTCCAGCGAGATCTACGGCGGGCTGGCCAGTTGTTATGACTACGGGCCTCTGGGCGTCGAGCTGAAGAACAACGTCAAGCGGGCCTGGTGGAAGCACGTCGTCCAGATGCGCGACGACGTCGTCGGCCTCGATTGCAGCATCCTGATGCACCCGCTGGTGTGGAAGGCCTCCGGGCACGCCGACAAGTTCGCCGATCTGATCAGCGAGTGCAAGAAGTGCAACACGCGCACCCGCGTCGACCATCTGAAGGATAAAGACGGCGGGCGACCCGACGAGCACACCGAGCATGTCTCGCTCGACAAAGCCGAAGCCGCCGGGCACGACCTGAGCCGCAAGGTCTGCCCGAATTGCGGCGCCGTCGGGCAGTTCACTCCGCCGATGCCATTCAAGCTGATGTTCGAGACGCAGATGGGCGCCAACGCCGAGGATTCAATGACGATGTACCTGCGGCCGGAAACCGCCCAGGGCATTTTTGCCAACTTCCGAAATGTCCTCGACTCGACCCGCGTCAAGGTGCCCTTCGGGATCGCCCAGATCGGCAAGAGCTTCCGCAACGAGGTGACCACCAAGGCGTTCATCTTCCGCACCCGCGAGTTCGAGCAGGCCGAGATCGAGTTCTTCTGCGAGCCGGGGACGGACGAGGAATGGTACGAGAAGTGGAAGGCGGCGCGCTTCGCGTGGTACACCGACCACGGCATCAAGAAGGAGAACCTGCGCTTCCGCGACCACGACCCCGATGAGCTGGCCCACTATGCCAAGGCCTGCGTGGACGTCGAGTACCGGTTCCCCTTCGGCTCAGGCGACTGGCAGGAGCTCGAAGGCATCGCCAATCGCACCGACTACGATCTGCGCCAGCACCAGCGCGGCATGCGCAGCACCACGAGCTGGTTCGAGAACGGCCGCGACTTGACGAAGGTCAAGCTGCCTGAAGAGAACGAGGACTACCAGAAGGGCCCGCTGTCGTTCTTCGACGACCAGAAGCAGCAGCGCTACATCCCCTACGTGATCGAGCCCAGCGCCGGGATGGACCGCAGCACGCTGGCCTTCCTGGTCGACGCCTACGATGAAGAAGAGGTCAACGGCGAGACGCGCAACTTGCTTCGGTTCCATCCGAGCCTGGCGCCGACCAAGGCCGCGGTCTTCCCGCTGGTCAAGAAGGACGGGATGCCCGAGATCGCCCACAACATCGCCAACGACCTGAAGCGGTGCTTCACCTGCTTCTACGACGAGAAAGGCGCCGTCGGTCGCCGCTACCGCCGCCAGGATGAGGCGGGCACGCCCTTCTGCATCACCGTCGACGGCCAGACCCTCGAGGACCGCACCGTCACCGTCCGCGAGCGCGACTCGATGGTCCAGACCCGCGTCGCCACCGACCAGCTCCGCACCTGCCTCCGTGACAAGCTGGACTTGTAGGACTGGAACGCCCGCTTTCCGGATTGCATAAAGGAGTCTGGCGGGTATAATAAGGTCATGGACTGGACCAAGCATTTCAGACAGATGTTGGATGAAAGGGACATTCGTCTGGAATGGATCGAACAGACTATTCAGTCCCCGGATCGAATCGAAGACAGGGCGGATGGGACGAGGCATTTTGTCAGGTGTATTGGCGAATGCGACAAGAAATGGCTTCGAGTCATCGTCAATACCCGAGTTAACCCACATCGAGCCGTTACCGCGTTCTTTGACAGGCGTCTTCGGAGGCCACGACATGAGGATTAGCGTAGATAGAGAAAACGACGCCTTGTATTTCCGTCTTGACGAGAGCCGAATCGTTGAATCCGAGGAAGTCGAGCCAGGGGTCATCCTGGACTATGACCAAGATGACCGAGTGGTGGGGGTGGAATTCCTCACGATTTCCACCAGGGCCTCCGCGGAGGAGCTGACCTCCATCCAGTTCCGCACCGCCTGATCACCACCAGCATCGATGGCTCAGCCGCGCGTCTCGACCGACCAGCTCCGCACCTGCCTCCGCGACAAGCTGGACCTCTGACGGCACTCAATCAAGAATTCGATTGAAGAAAATGGTCGTACGGCGCATCTCTGGATAAGGGGACAACCCGGAGGGCAGGAGAGATGTGTCCAGAAGACCAAGCGGCAAAGGACGAGAAGCGAGCCAGGCAAATAGGAAAGGCGAAGAAGGTCGCGCGTGTTCTGAGCCTGCTGACCACCTGTTTCTACGTCTGGCTCTTCTTTCTTGCGGCTCGAACCGGTTACCTTTCGTGGATTGGTTTTCTGGCGGGTCTGGCGTACGTCACGCCGGGGGTCCTTGGGGCGTTCGCCGGTTTCACGGCTAGGTCTCGCCTCGAAGGCTTTTTCAGTTGGCTCAACTTCGGTATGCCCATCCTGCTGGGTCTGGCTGTAAGCCTGGCCATTGTCTGGCCTGTGGATGACAACGGCCATCGATGGAAACCGTACCGCTTCGATGAGGAGCTGGCCGCCATTGAAGCGGAGCGGGTCATTCCTGACCAAGACAACGCGGCGCTTCAATGTGCAACTCTGTTCGCCAGGCTGGACGTGAACGACGAACCCGATTTCTTCATCCGGGGTATCTCGGTACACGAAGAGCTCTACCGAAACGCGTGGAACGGTGCAGAGCACCCTGAGGTCGCACAGTGGCTCGACGGCTATCTCTGGGTCGTTGACGAACTGGTACGCGCCAGCGCGGCAGGCACATTCCGCTGGCCCCTGCAAGCATACACCTATGATGACTTCACCGTCCCCTACAAGCCTCTACGCCGTGGCGTCCAGTTTCTCATCGCGTCGGCCGATCGCGACTTGGGCGAAGGGCGTCTCGATGACGCGATCACGAAGTACTTCTGCGTCATCGACATAGCCGACGATCTGCGTGCGCAGAGGCAGGAACTGGACTTCACCGTGGGGTCCGAGTTCGAGAGGAATGCACTGTGGATGATTCGGCAGGTCCTGGTCAAATACGACCTCACCGACCGGGACATCGCGCATATTACACATCGTTTGCCAGCAACAGATGAATTGTGGCCCACAGAAGGGCGAGCGTTCTTCCGAGTCGAGAAGCTCAGATACATGAACCTCCTGGGGCGACTCTACGAGATGAATGAGGAAGGAGACGTACGGTTCACAGTCACATTCCGCCTATCTCCAGATCATCCGAAGAAAGACGATAGATGGCTTCGCATCTATTGTCCGATGAGCATGCCACTCAATCCGAGAGGGCTGAGGACTACAGCCCAACGGCATTTCGCCAAATTCGAGTATCTCTTCCGGCCTGGCTGGCCACCGCCGATCGTCCCCGAAGAGGAGGGATTCTGGGACTACGCCCCCAAGATGAGGGTCAACTTCCTTCGCTGGTTTGCGGAAGCGTCGTTCTTCCAGGAAAAGAACTACGTGCAGACGCGGTATCGGTGTGCCATGCGCGTTGCGGGGCGCCGTGGAACGTGGCTCGTACTGGGTCTGCGTCAATATCGCAACGCAAACGGCCAATGGCCCGAGTCACTCGATCAGATCGCCGGCCTCGTCCCCCCAGAAGCCCTCCGTGATCCGACGAACGAAGGACCCTTCGTTTACGTCCGCGACGGCGACGATTTCAGACTCTACAGCAAAGGGGTCAACGGAATCGACGAAGACGGGCGAGGCGGCTATTGGACCCTGAGCACAACGAAAGACGACGATATTCCCCTCTGGCCGCCCCCCGTGGCGGTCCCTGCCGACCCGAATGATGCTTCGGATGTGATCATGAAAGAGCTTAGGGCCATCTATGGCGAAGAGTACGTTAGACGCCTCCAGACAGATGCCAACGCGCCGTAGGTTGGGCACGTCCTATCGAAGAGACTCGCGTCTCGTGCGTCTGTGTGGGAGGGTGTTTTGGAGTTTGAAGCAATGGAACACGGTAGACTGCGATCAGGAGACATCCGGCGGCCGTGGCGCAGGCGAATTACCCTTGCGGCGGCCATCGTCGGGACGCTGGCACTGACGGTTCACGCTCTGCTTCCCACGCCGCGGGAGCAACTGGCGGCCATCGATGCGAAACGCGCGGTGGCGGACGCAAACAACGCCGCGTTGATTCACGCCGAACTGCTCCGGGGCGAAGAAGTCGCAATCAGTGACAAGGACAGAGCGTTCCTCTCGGTTCTGGAGTGCGCGTTGGATCCGGCGTCGTTGTTGGAGTCCAACATGAACAGCAGGAAATTCGTCGAGCTTGAGCTGCCCGACAGCCTGCTTGATCCGAATGATGACAAGTTCACGTTGTGGAATCCATGGAGATCAGCCGACTATCCTGAACTGAGGCAATGGCTCGACACCCATCGGGAGCGCATCGGCTGGCTGTTGGCAGCGGCCCGGAAGCCAGCCTGCTATTTCCCTCTTGTGCCCGAGCCGAATCATATGGGCCTGTTCGACGTGCCTACAGGTGCGCTTGGACAATGCGTTTGCCTCCTGCGACGCGATGCCAACAACGATATAGCCGAAGGCCGGATGG
Organism: uncultured Pirellulales bacterium; assembly: GCA_964579055.1. Taxonomy (GTDB): domain Bacteria; phylum Planctomycetota; class Phycisphaerae; order Sedimentisphaerales; family Anaerobacaceae; genus Anaerobaca. The sequence goes on along the minus strand of CAZOFX010000173.1, from coordinate 861 downwards.
GTGCCGCGTTGACGAAGTACCGGGCGATGATCTCGATGGGCCGACACTTTGAGGCACAGCCATCAGCAGCACATCTGTCAGTTGGTATCGCATGCGAAGGCTTCGCACTGCGTCACCTCATCGTGTTCATCGTAACCGGCCTGGCAACGGAAAGTGATCTGGACGACCTCGCCGTCGACAGCGCCCATCTCGTCGGTCGCTGGAAATCTGTCAGAAAAGCGATCAATCAGGTGCGAAACGCCTTTGCCCGTGGCCTTGAGGATCACAGGCTGCGCAGGTTCCGTCTGTACCAGTGGTATAAGTCGCTCCGCTATGACGACAAGGGCTGGTTCGAGGATATCCACCGCGAATCGTATCACCACCTGCTCTGCGAGCGTCGTGCCGTCAATATTGTCATCGAACTGCGCCGATTCAAGAACCGGACCGGGCGTTGGCCCAACCAACTCGACGAGGTCGCATCGTGCGTCGATCCTCTGATCCTGATCGATCCGCAAAATGGCGGCTCGTACGTGTACGAGAAGACCGAAGAGGGCTTTCGACTATACAGCACGGGACCGAACGGCAAGGATGAGAACGGAGAGCACGCCTGGAATGGACCCGACGACTGGTCCATCTGGCCGGGACGGGGAGGGCCAAAAACGTCGAAACCCGAAGACGTCAACAACGTATAGATCTGCGGACAGGCAATCGACAGACGCGAAAGGGTACGGATGAAACGGCTGCATCTTTCCAGGACGGACAAGAAGATCTTTGGGGTTTGCGGCGGGATTGGCGAGACCTACGACATCGACCCGACCCTGGTCCGCCTGATCGTCGTGTTCCTCTGCTTCGCCACCGCCATTGTCCCGGTCAGCCTGACCT
>CAZOFX010000172.1:0-5388 GCA_964579055.1 uncultured Pirellulales bacterium | reverse complement strand
GGGTCTATCACCCGTTCGTCTGGCGGGGCTGGTGGGATTTCGGCACCGGAGCGCTTGGCGACATCGGCTGCCACAGCATCGATCCGGTGTTGCGCGCCCTGAAGCTCGGGTACCCGACGAGCGTGGAGGCCTGCTGCACTCTCGTCAACAACGAGACCTACCCCGTCGCGTCTCGCGTGACGTACGAGTTCCCCGCTCGGGGCGACCTGGCCCCGGTCACGCTGCACTGGTACGACGGCGGGATGAAGCCACCCCGGCCAAAGGAGTTGGAGGACGGCCGGCGGTGGGACACCAACGGCGCGCTCTATATCGGCGATAAGGGCAAGATCCACGGCGGTCGCCTGCTGCCGGAATCGCGACAGAAGGACTACGGCAAGCCGCCGCAGAAGCTCGAGCGTTCGCCCGGCCACTATGTCGAGTGGATTCATGCCTGCAAGGGCGGCAAGCCCGCCGGCTCGAACTTCCCGGACCACGCCGGCCTGCTGGCGCAGGTGGTTCTGATGGGCAACATCGCCCTTCGCCCGGAGTTGAAACAGGAGAAATACCTGGGAACGAAGCTGCTCTGGGACGCCGACAAGTTCGAGTTCACCAACGTGCCCGAGGCGAACGAGTACCTGACCAAGGAATACCGGCAAGGCTGGGCCCTGTGATCGGAGAACGATGACGATGAGCGATTTCATCGACAGACGCAAGTTCCTGACCGGCACAGCCGGGACGCTCGCGGGCTTCACGTTCGTTCCGGGTCGGGTGCTCGGCCAAGGTGGCGGTCAGCCGGCCAGCGAGAAGCTCAACATCGCGGCCATCGGCGTCGGCGGCATGGGCGCTGCCAATCTCAGCGCTGTTGAGAATGAGAACATCGTGGCCCTTTGCGATGTGCATCCGAACCATGCGGCAGGGACGTTCAAGAAGTATCCGCAGGCGAAGACCTACAAAGACTATCGCGTCATGCTCGACAAGGAAGACAGGAACATCGACGCGGTGATCATCGCGACGCCCGACCACACGCACGCGGTCATCGGCATGGAATGCATCCGGCGGGGCAAGCACGTCTATCTCCAGAAACCGCTGGCCCATTCGATCTACGAGACGCGGATGCTGACGGAAGCGGCGCGAAAGCACAAGGTCCAGACGCAGATGGGCAATCAGGGCCACTCGTCGAACGAGATTCGCGTGCTCTACGAGTGGATTCAGGACGGCGCCATCGGGCCGGTGCGCGAGGTCTATGCCTGGAGCGATCGGCCGGTGGGAGGCGATCCGTGGTCGGACTTTCCCATCATGGGGCGGCCGAAAGAGACGCCTCCGGTTCCTGAGACACTGGACTGGGACCACTGGCTCGGTCCGGCGGCGTACCGTCCCTATCATCCCATCTACCACCCGATGAGCTGGCGCGGTTTCTGGGATTTCGGGACGGGAGCCCTGGGCGACATGGGTTGTCACATCCTCGATCCGGCCTTCTGGACGCTCCGGCTCGGTCACCCGACACGGGTCGAGGCCTCGACGACGCACTATGAGCCCGAGGTTGTGTCGGAGACCTATCCGCGCGCCTCGATCGTTCGCTATGAGTTTCCGGCGCGCGGCGACATGCCTGCGCTGAAGCTGACGTGGTTCGACGGTCGGCTGCTTCCGCCCCGGCCGAAGGACTTGGAGCCTGGTCGCCGGCTTGGGACCAACGGGGCGCTGTTGATCGGCGACAAGGGCACGATCATGCACGATTCCCACGGGGCCGGCGGAGTCCGAATCATCCCCGAGAGCAAGATGCGTGCGTACAAGAGGCCGGCCGAGTCGCTGGCGCGGGTCAAAGACGGTTCCGGTGGGCACGAGCGCGACTGGGTCCGCGCCTGCAAGGACAGCAAGCCCGCCAGTTCGAGCTTCGAGTACGGCGGCCCGCTGACGGAGATGGTGCTGCTCGGTGTGCTGGCGATGCGGCTGAAGGACACGCCGCTCGAATGGGATGGCGCCACGATGAGAGTCACGAACAACGACGAAGCGGACAAGTACATTCGTCCCGCCTTTCGAGAAGGCTGGGCTTTATAGCGAAGTGACATGCGATCGCTCGCCAAGAAGGAAGGAAGACCATGATGAGAGATAGACAGATCACCAGACGGCAGTTCCTGAGGGGATCGGCGGCGGTAGCCGCTTTCACCTTCGTTCCGCGTCATGTGCTGGGCGGTCCGAAGTTTGTCGCGCCCAGCGAGAAGCTCAACATCGCCTGCATCGGCGTCGGTGGCATGGGGTCCAGCGACGTCGGCCAGTTTGCCGGCGAGAACATCGTCGCGATGTGCGACGTGGACTGGCGGCACGCGGCCGGCACGTTCGAGAGGTTTCCCAACGCCAGGAAGTACCGCGACTTCCGCAAGATGCTCGACATCGAAGACAAGAACATCGACGCGGTGAGCGTTTCGACGCCGGACAACATTCATGCCGTCGCGTCGATGGCGGCCATCAAGCGGAACAAGCACGTCTACTGCCAGAAACCGCTTTGTCACGACGTGTACGAGGTGCGGCAGTTGACGCTGGCGGCGCGCGAGCACGGCGTGATGACCCAGATGGGCACGCAGCTTCACGCGACGACGGAAATGAAGACGATGGTCGAGATCATCCAGTCGGGCGCCATCGGCAACGTGCGCAAGGTGGACCTCTGGAGCGGCAAGAACTGGGGCGGCGGCACGCGTCCGACCGACACCCCGCCCGTGCCCGAAACGCTGGACTGGGATCTCTGGCTCGGACCGGCGCCCTACCGGCCCTATCATCCGACCTATCTGCCCGGCGAGTGGCGGCGCTGGTGGGATTTCGGCACGGGCACCCTGGGTGACATGGGATGCCATATCATCGACCCGGCGTGGTGGGCGTTGAAGCTCGATGCGCCCACGAGCATCGAAGCGCAGCCGGAACTGTTCAGCGACGAGACGTATCCGACCAAGACGATCATCACGTGGGAATTCCCCGCACGCGGGAATCTCCCGCCGGTGACGGTGCGCTGGTTCGATGGGGACAACCGTCCGCCTCGCCCGGCCGAATTGGAGGAAGGGCGCAAGCTGCCCGACCAGGGCGGTCTGTACTATGGCGACAAGGGCACACTCCTGTTGCCGCACGGCAGTCGGCCGGAGCTGATTCCTTACGCGAAGATGAGAGAGTTCAAGCCGCCGGAGCCCTTCCTGCCGCGGGAGAAGGAAGGCGACCGCGGTCACTACCTGGAATGGATCCGCGCGTGCAAGGGCGGGCCGAAACCGCTGTCGAATTTTGACTACGCCGGCCCGCTGACCGAGGCGATCCTGCTGGGCAACATCGCCGCCAAGGCCGGTCGCAGGATCATGTGGGACAGCGCCGCGCTGAAGGTGACGAACATGCCCGAAGTGAATCAGTATTTGAGTCGAAAGTACCGTCAGGGCTGGACCCTGTAGGAACGACGGCGCGAGCGGTTATCGAAATGGACAGCAATCCAATGGTCAGTTCAGGAGAATGTCAGATGAGCAAACGAATGAGAGTGGGGATCGCTCTGCTGGTGGCAGGGACGTGCATCTGCGTCGCCGGCGTGGCCCGGACGCAGGCGAAGGAGCAATGGCGCCTCGGGACGCAGGCGTACAGCTTCAATCGCTTCACGTTCTACGAAGCGGTGGTCAAGACCAAATCGGTGGGACTGAAGTACATCGAAGCCTATCCCGGCCAGAAGATCAGCAAGGAGCACGGTGACGCTGCGCTCGATCACAACATGTCGCCCGAACTGAGGCTCCAGGTCCTGGAGATGCTCAAGGAGCAGGGGCTCAAGCTGGTCAACTACGGTGTGGTGGGCCTGCCGAACAACGAGGACGAGTGCCGCAAGGTGTTCAATTTCGCACGCGACATGGGCATCGAGACGATCGTGTCCGAGCCGCCGGAGGACGCTTTCGGTCTGATCGACCGGCTCTGCCAGGAGTACAAGATCGCCGTGGCGATTCACAACCACCCGAATCCCTCGCACTACTGGAACCCCGACACCGTGATGAAGGTCTGCGAAGGTCGCAGCCAATGGATCGGCGCCTGCGCCGACACCGGGCACTGGAGCCGTTCGGGGATCGATCCGGTCGAGGCGGTCCAGAAGCTCGGCCGGGCCGGCAGAATCCGCAGTCTGCACTTCAAGGACCTCAACGAGTTCGGCAATCGTGATGCGCACGACGTGATCTGGGGCACGGGCGCCAGCAAGGCCGGCGCCGTTCTGGCGGAACTGGCGTCGCAGAAGTTCGACGGGACTTTCTCCATCGAATACGAGTACAACTGGGACAATAGCGTACCGGAGATCGCCGGCTGTGTAGACTGGTTCCATCGGACGGCCTCGGACCTTGGCGTCAGCAAATGGGACTATCTGTTCGACGGCAAGGGCCTCGGCGCCTGGGACGGTGATCCTCGCCTGTGGTCGGTCAAGGACGGGGTCATCCGAGGCGAGACGACGCCCGAGAACCCCGCGCGGGGCAACACGTTCCTGGTCTATCGCGGCGGCGCGTTCGGTGACTTCCACCTGAACCTGAAGTTTCGGATTCTCAGCGGCAACTCCGGCGTGCAGTACCGCAGCAAGGAATTCGACAAGTGGCGGATCAGCGGCTACCAGGCCGAGGTGGAGAACAACCCCGGCACGGTCGGCTTCCTGTACGACGAGGGCGGGCGCGCCTGGCTGGTCAACGTGGGCGACCTGATGGTGATCGATGAAGCCGGCGAGAAGGTCGTTCGCGGCCGGGTCAACGATCAGAAGCAGCTCGTCGCAGATGGTTACTACAAGGACAAGGACTGGAACGAGTACGACATCATCTGCCAGGGCAACCACCTCCAGCACTTCCTCAACGGCTACCAGACGATGGAACTGCTCGACAACGACCGTCTGACGTCGCCGGGCGATCCGCAGGACCGCAAGGGCGCCTCGCGGAAAGGACTGCTGGCCCTGCAACTCCACGCCGGCCCGCCGATGGTCGTGGAGTTCAAGGACATCCGCGTCCAGCGTCTGTATCCGAAGTACGGGGACGCCCAACTCGTGTTCAACGGCCAGAATCTCGACGGCTGGGCGACCAGCGCCGGCTCGGGCAAGGCCGACAAGTGGGTGGCCGGAAAAGCCCAGGTCTCGCCGAGCAATCCGAAGCAGTTGGAGACAGTGGATGGAAACGGCGAGCTCGTCAACCTGACGCCGGAACACGGCGCCAGCCGCGACATCTACTCCAAGGCGAAGTTCGGCGACTGCCGGATCGAGCTGGAGGTCATGGTGCCCCAGGGGTCCAACTCGGGCATCTATGTGATGGGCGAGTACGAGGTCCAGGTGCTGGACAGCTACGGCAAGATGCGCATGGGCAACGGGGACATGGGCGCCATCTACGGCGGTTTCTCGCCTCCGGTCAACGCGTCGAAGAAGCCGGGCCAGTGGCAGCA
>CAZOFX010000171.1:0-5494 GCA_964579055.1 uncultured Pirellulales bacterium | reverse complement strand
CGAGTGGCGGAATGGCAGACGCTGGGGACTTAAAATCCCCTGCCCGCAAGGGCGTGTGGGTTCGAATCCCACCTCGGCCACTCTGCGTCCGCGACGGACACTATCCTCCGTCGCAAGAGCGAGGCGACGCAAGACAACAGACTCTTGTCCAGAGATTGGAGAAGCTAAGTAATGGCAGAAAAGGACCTTAGACTCGTCGACACCGACAAGCCCAACCTCTATCGCCAGACGTTCCCCTACAGCGAGTTCCCCAAGGTCGTCTTCGACTACGAACGGGTCGAATACGAGATTCCCGACAAGGTCTGGATCACGGACACGACATTCCGCGACGGCCAGCAGGCCAAGCCACCATTTACGCCCGAGCAGATCCTCCGCATCTTCGACCTTCTGCACGAGATCGACGGCGGAACGGGCCTGATCCGCCAGTGCGAGTTCTTTCTCTACTCGGAGCGGGACCGCAAGGCGGTCGAACTGTGCCAGGAACGGGGCCACCAATACCCCGAGATCACCGGGTGGATTCGCGCCGTAGCTGCCGATTTCAAGCTCGTTTCCCAGATGGGCCTGAAGGAAACCGGCATCCTGACCTCAGCCAGCGACTACCATATCTTCCTCAAGCTGCGCAAGACGCGCTCGCAGGCCCTGGCCGCCTATCTCGATGTCGTCAAGGCGGCGCTCGACAGCGGCGTTCGCCCGCGCTGCCACTTCGAAGACATCACGCGGGCCGATTTCGACGGTTTCGTCCTGCCGTTCGCCAACGAGTTGCTCAAGCTCGGCCAGACGTACAATCAGCCGGTCAAGATCCGCCTGTGCGACACGCTCGGTTTCGGGCTTCCGTGGGCGGGAGTGGCCCTGCCTCGCAGCGTCCCGAAGCTGGTGCATGGCCTTCGCAAGATCGGGGTCCAGCCCGAACAGCTCGAATGGCACGGCCATAACGACTTTCACAAGGTGCTCATCGACGCCTCGACCGCCTGGCTCTATGGCTGCTGCGCCGCCAACGCGGCGATCTTCGGCTGCGGCGAACGCACGGGCAACCCGCCGCTCGAGGCCCTGGTCATCGAGCACGCCCAGTTGAAGGGCATGACGAACGGCGTCAACTACGCGGCGATCACCGAGCTGGCTGAGTATGTGCACAAGGAAATGAACTTCGAGATCCCGCGCAACTATCCGCTGGTCGGACGCGATTTCAACGTGACGCGAGCGGGGATCCACGCCGACGGCCTGCTCAAGAACGAAGAGATCTACAACTGCTTCGACACGGAGAAGCTGCTCAAACGCTCCGTCGGCGTGGCCATCACCGACAAGACGGGCGCCGCCGGCATCAAGCACTGGGTCGAAGCCCATTACGACATCCAGATCGCCAAGCACGATCCGCGCATCATCTGGATCAAGGATCGGATCGATGCCGAATACGCCGCCGACCGCGTCTCGGTGATCTCCGACGACGAGATGTTCGCGTGGATTCGTGAGGCTTTCGGGCCGGACCTGCCGGCGCTGAGGCAATGAGTATTCAACACGGTTTTGGACCGGGGATTCCTCAGGGCGCGCCAGTCCTCAATCCGAAAGCCGCAATCCGCAATAGGATGCCGGCACATGGCTGAAATCAAGGCCGTATTGTTCGACCTCGGGGAGACCCTGCTGAACTTCGGCAAGATCGCCAAGACCAGGCTGATCTTGCAGGGAGCCCGGTCGTCGTACGACTACCTGAGGGAGCAGGAGCAGCCCGTCGGGAGTTTCGCGGGGTATTTCCTGCGCTATCTGGTGCGGCTGCGCCTGCGCTACTTCCTGGCCGAATTCCGTGGCAAAGACTTCGATTCGCTGGCTTTGCTGCAACGGATCGGGCGCAGGGAGGGCATCGATTTGCCCCGCGAGCAGTGGGAGGAGGTGATCTGGCGCTGGTACGAGCCGCTCAGCGTGCTGGCCGAGACAGAGCCCGACCTGCGCCAGACGCTGGCGCGCCTGAAAGGAGCGGGTCTGAAGCTGGGCATCGTCTCGAACACGTTTGTGAACCGCGCCTCGCTCGACAGACAATTGGCCGGCCTCGGTCTGCTCGATTCCTTCCCCATGCGATTGTATTCGTATGAGCTGGCGATGCGCAAACCCGACCCGCGTCTGTTTCGCATCGCGTCCGAACGGATCGGCGAAGCTCCGCCGCACATTCTCTTCGTCGGCGACCGCATCGACATGGACATCCGGCCCGCACTCGATTGCGGCATGGCCGCCGCGATGAAAGACGCGCGCACCAACCGGGGCAAGCCGACCCCGGCCGCAGCGCACCGAATACGACTTCTGTCGGAATTGCCCGCCCTGATCGAACGCATCAATTCTTCTTCGACGCAACTCAGTCGAGCCTGAGAAGGGCCTGAACGCCCCTGCAACCCGATCCAATCTTCCCTCGTATAGAGAAGACGCACGCTCCTTCCCATCGAGAGCAGCAAGAGCAAGCCCAAAGCGGGTTGACACCTGTTGGGTTACCCCATAGTATCGCGGCTCGACCATCGATTCGACAAACGCCTTATCTTCGAGGAGAACAAGGATGGCTACAGGCAAGACGATTGAAGTGACGGATGCCGATTTCGCCAGTGAGGTCCTGGATTCCGACGTCCCCGTGATCGTGGATTTCTGGGCGCCGTGGTGTGGCCCGTGCCGGATGGCGGCTCCTGTGCTGGAGAAAATCGCCGGAGAATACGAGGGGCAACTGAAGGTCTGCAAGGTCAATATCGACGACCAACGCGAAGTGGCGACCCAGTTCGGCATCATGAGCATCCCCACGATGTTCGTGTTCGACGGCGGGCAGCTCGTCGACCAGATCACAGGAGTCACCCCGAGTTTCGAGGCCGATGTGAAGAGGAAGATCGACGCCGCGCTTGCGGCCAGATGAATGCGACAGGTCCCACAGAAGCTCTCGTGGAGATACCATGACTGAGACGACTCACGACGTAATCATCATCGGCGCCGGGCCGGCGGGCCTTGGCGCCGGCCTGTATACCGCCCGAGACCGGCTGGACACGCTGATTCTCGAGAAGTTCATGCCAGGCGGCCAGATCAACAATACCGACCGCATCGAGAACTATCCCGGCATCGAGAAGATCGACGGCCCCGGCCTGATCGAGAGCATGCAGAAGCAGGTCGAGAGCTTCGGCGCCCGGATCGAGAACGGCGCCGACGTCGAGCGTCTGGAGAGGCTCAAGAACGGACCCATCGCCGTTCATGCGGGCAAAAACACCTACGTCGCCCGGGCGGTGATCCTCTCGCCGGGAAGCAGCTACCGCAAGCTGGGCGTGCCCGGCGAAGAGGAGTTCCGCAACGCCGGAGCAGGCGTCAGTTACTGCGGCACCTGCGACGCGCCGTTCTTCCGCAACAAGGAAGTCGTCTCGGTCGGCGGGGGCAACACCGCGCTCGAGGAGACGCTGCACCTGACCAAGTACGCGAACAAGGTGACGTTGATTCACCGGCGCAATGAATTCCGCGCCGAGAAGATCCTCGTCGAGGAACTGCTCGCCAAGGCCAATGAACCGAATTTGAATCTCGTGATCAAGTACGACACCGTCGCTACCGCCATCGAAGGCCAGGGCAAGGTCCAGTCGGTCACACTCAAGAACGTCAAGACGAATGCACAAGAATCGTATCCCTGCGACGGTGTCTTCATCTTCGTCGGCATGATCCCTAATACGGACTTCCTCAAGGGCTTCGTGAAGCTGACGGACGCCGGCTTCATTCGATGCGACTGCGCGTACCTGCGGACGAGCGTTCCCGGTGTCTTTGCGGCGGGCGACTGCCGGATCGGCGCCGCGATGCAGCTCGTCACGGCGGTCGCCGACGGCGTCAACGCTGCGATGCAACTGAAGCAGTACTTCCGCGATCCCGTCTGGTGGAATACGCCCGTCAGTGACATGCTCAGCCCGGGCGGATGGTGACAAAGCGCCAAGCCATAGGACCCATGGGACGCATGGGACCTCTCACCAGAAAATGACGTAGAAGACCGCGACCGCCGCCAGCACGACGAGCGCGGCGATCTTCACTTCGGGCGCCGTCCGCGTGTCCAGATCTTCGCGGACAGGCAGAACCCTCGGCTTGTCCAGCGGCTTGAGCAATGTGATCAGTCCCATGATCGCCACGACGATCGCGAAGGTCAGAGCGACCTGGATCAGGAAGTGCAGTCCGCCCGCGTATTTCTGGAACAGCCCGTAGACGATCGGGCCGCAGATCAGGGCCGCCACGCCTGCCGCGCCGGGCGCCTTCCGAACTACCATGCCGAAGAGAAAGGCCGCCACGACGCCGGGCCAGATGTAACCCTGGTTGTTCTGGATGAACTGGAACACGCCACCGAATCTCGGATCAGCCAGAACCGGCGCCAACAGGCAGCCGGCGACCAGGAAGACGGCCGTCGCCACGCGCCCCAGGATCAGCAGTCGTCTCTGTGAAGCCTTCGGATCGAGCATCCTCCGGTAGACGTCCATCGTGAAGATCGTGGAAGCGGAGTTCAGCATGGACGCCAGCGAGCTGATGACCGCGCCGGCGATGGCCGCGAGCATGAACCCGCGCAGGCCCGCCGGGATCAGGTTGCGGATGAGCGTCGGAAACGCCTCGTCGGCTGCCGCCATCTGATCGCCGTAGAGCTGATACGACATGATGCCCGGCAGCACGATGGCGAACGGAATCAGCAGCCACAAGGCGCCGGCGAAGATGACCCCGAGCTGCCCGTCCCGCAGGGTCTTGGCAGCGAGGTTGCGTTGCACGATGAACTGATTCAGGCCGCAATAGTAGATCTCGACGATCCACATACCGGAAAGCACACCCGTCCAGGGCAGCCCCTCGTGGCTCGCCGGCAGGACCATGTGCAGCTTGTCGGCGTTGATGGCGGAGAACTGCTCCCAGCCGCCGCAGGCACGCAGGCCCAGGAAGAACGTGACGATGCCGCCCAGCAGCAGCGCGCCGCCCTGGAACAGATCCGCCCAGGCCACCGCCTTGAGCCCGCCCCAGACGGTGTAGAGCGCGGCAATCGAGCCGATGAGCCAGATGCTCTTGATCAGACTGACGCCGAAGATCTTGTTCAGGGTCAGGCCGCCGGAATAGAGCACGGCCGCCAGCAGCACGGCGACATAAATCACCACGGTGGTCAGCGCCATGAGCGCCCGCGCCGCCGAATTGTAGCGGTACTCCAGGTACTCGGGCATGGTATAGATGCCCGCCTTGAGGAAGCGGGGCAGCAGCGTGAAGGCGATCACAACGATGCCGATGCTTCCGAACAATTGCCAGTTGCTCACCGCCAGACCGATGCTGCCGGCGCCCTGGCCGGCCATGCCGACGAACTGCTCGGTGGAGATGTTGGCCGCGACGATGGAAAGCCCGATGAGCGGCCAGGTCAGACCGCGACCTGCCAGGAAGTAATCCTCGCTGGTCTTCTCTCGCCGGCTCTTGAACATGCTGAAGGCGACGACCACGCCGATGAACGCCAGAAACACACCGATATCGAAGGGATTCAGATCCATGCGTC
>CAZOFX010000170.1:0-5877 GCA_964579055.1 uncultured Pirellulales bacterium | reverse complement strand
GCTCGCCGGACGTGAGCAGCACTGTCGGTTCCCCGCGAAACTGAAAGTAGTGCGGGTTCTCGGGATGAAGACGCAGCAGATCATTCGGAGAATCCACGCGGGTCGCAGACGCATCGGGACGAACATCGGCCGTCGATTCGATCATTTCTGCCAGTTCCGCTCTGGCCCTCTCGTAAGCCGCCGGGTCTTTGTCCCACTGGAACCACGAGTCGGTCAAGCGGCGCACGATGCGCGCCGCTTCCTCGGACTTGCCCCGGCGACTGAGAATGGCCAGGTATTCATAGTCCTCAATCCCGTCCCGCAGAGCCTTCAGACGCACGGTCGGCACGATGCCGTCATAGCCTACGGCCCGCGCGGGATAGACCAGCGATCCTTCCCCGTTGAAGAGAATGCCCTTCCTGCCCTGCTGCAAGGCGCCGCTGCCGATACAGATCGGCGCCTGCACCCAGGGATCGTCCGTCTGCCTCCAGTGGGACATGCCGCCCCAGTAGAGCAGGCCTTTCATGCCGTCCCGCCAAGCCATCCAGGCGGGCACGCGATAATTGAGCAACGGATGGTCGATATGCCACCACGGCGTGGGTGTGCCCTGGCACAAGGCCGTGTAGGTCCAGATCGTCTCACCCAACGCCTTCCGTTTGGCGGCGCTTTGCGGCCGATGCAGCGAAAACAGTGGACACCAGATATCTACTGATCCGTACAGATCGCCCCAGGCGCTGTCGGCGCCGCCCTGGCCCGGCTCCGTCCAGGTCTGCTCGACAACCATGACCTGGACGATGGACTCGGCCTCACGAATCGCGCGGCCCCATTTCTGCACGTAGCGATAGTCCTCCTCTGTATTTGGTTCATCCTTCAAATAGACGAAAAACACAACACCAGGCCGGTCGAGTTCGTGCACTGCCCGGTCGAACACCGCCAGCCACGCCAGCAGCTTGTCGCGTTCTAACTGCGGATCTTTGACAACGCCGGAGGGATGGGGCACCTGGATGGCGTTGACATGGTAACGATCCACAAAGTCACGCAGCGACTGCACCTGTCGGGAAGGGATTCGGAACGAACCGTCGTCCTGCGGGACCGGGCGGAGCAGCTCACTCGGAGGCGTCGCGTTGATACAGTGCTCGCTCAGCAACTGCGCGCACTGAATCTCCACCGCCAGCCAATCCGCAGGCTGTCGCTCGCCCGCCTTGTCGCGATAGTAGCCTCGCATGCGTTGCGCAGGCGAACCGAAAGCCGTGACCAGCGTCGGAGTCGATGGCAGCGCGAAGTCCCACACCGTCAATGTCACGGGAATCTCAACCGGGCCGTGATCATCCGAGACCAGACGATAGACGCCGCGATAATCTCCCGGCGACGCAACGGCGGGGACGTAAAGGTCCACCCAGAAACCATGCGTTTCGTCGGGCGGCAGATCGAAAGGCACAGCGGCAAAGCGCGCTGCCTCCAGCGGCCTGCCCGTAACCGGATGCGCAAAGGGAATCAGGGGATCCGGATACCAGTCCGGCTTGAAATTGCTGTTCCGATAGGTCCCGGTCTCCAGAGGCAGTTGATGCTGGCGGTAGCACCGGCTTTGCACCGGCTTGAGAAGCGTTCCTTCTGGCCCGCGCAGTTCACCTGCCTCCAGTCGTACCGCCCGGACCGGTTCATCGCAGCGCAGCAGGACCTGAAAACTCACCCATTCATTACGGGCCGCACTGACTTCGACTGTTCGATCGCTACCTGGCAGATCGCTCCGCAACACATGCCGGGTATCGGTCACTGTCCACACCTGCAAGTCCGCATGGGCGTTCATCGCAAGCGACAGCAGAAGCACAAATGGACAAATGGACTTGCTCTTCATTTCCTTGTCCCTTCGACGGAGGAGCCTGTCGTTGATGACCACACACATGCTCCGTGCATTGTACATTGACACGCCACGAACGTCGAGATATCGTCAGTGCGTGACTGGTTATTCCTGTAGAATCGGACAACAAGGAGGCAGCACACAATGGCTCTGCGTTCGCAAGCGCGTGTTAATCGGTTTGGCTTCAATCTCTACGTCTTCATTCCTGGACTGATCCTTCTGATTCTCGGTATATCCCCGACGGTTGAAGCGGTATCGGCGTTGCGCGTAAGCAAAAATGGCCGGTATCTGGTCGAACCCGGCGGGAAACCATTCTTCTGGCTCGGCGACACCGCTTGGTTGCTTTCCCAGATGACCACGCGCGAGGATGTGGATCTCTATCTCCGCACTCGCGCGAATCAGAGGTTCACCGTGATCCAGGCCGGCATTGTCATGGGTGAGGAACGGGTCGGTGGGACCTTGCGGCCGAACGCCTACGGCGATCTGGCCTTCGCCAATGGCGACCCTGCGCAGCCCCTGATAACACCGGGCAGGGACTCCGGAGAAGCCCAACAATACGACTACTGGGATCACGTGGACTATATCGTCGAGCGCGCTGAAGCTCACGGGCTGACGCTGGGCCTGCTTCCGCTGTTCGTCGGGTGGGGAGGAGACGGATACAAGTATCTGAAGCCGGAGAACGCCTACAGCTACGGGTTGTTTCTCGGCCAACGTTACCGGGACAAACCGCACCTGGTCTGGATTCTCGGAGGAGACAACACTCCCGATACGGAGGCCAAACAGAAAGTCTGGCATGAGGTGGCTCGGGGAATCACGGTCGGTGTGGCCGGCAGGGAGGACTACGACCGAACCCTCATGACATACCACATCAACGGCGGGAATTCTTCTTCGCAGTGGTTTCACAAAACCCCGTGGCTCGACTTCCACATGATCCAAATCTGGGGCAACGAGAAGGAAATCTACCCCAAGATCGCCCAGGACTATCGACTGACTCCTGTCAAACCGACGGGCTTGGGGGAGGGCTCTTACGAGGACGGTCCTCAGTACCCGACCCGGCCCATCGACGCCCTGAAGATCCGCCGGCAGGCGTACTGGTCTTATCTGGCCGGCGGCTATCATACCTATGGCAACACCAATACCTGGAACTTCAGCTCGTACCAGCCGGAAGGAACACAACCGTGGAAGGAAGCGCTGGAATCGCCCGGCGCCAGGCATCTCTCGGTGCTGGCGAAATCCTTCGCTACGGTCGAGTGGTGGAGGTTCATTCCCGACCCCGCTGTCTTTGCCGGTGGAATGGGCAGCGGCGAGACAGGCAATGCCGCCATGCGCTCGGCCGACGGCGACTGCCTGCTGATCTATCTTTCGAGTCCGGCCACGTTCTCCGTGCATTTGGATGCCATCACGGCCGCCGACGCGGCGCGGGCCACATGGATCGATCCGCGAACGGGCGACCGATCCGATGCTGGGCAGTGCCCCGCTACGGAGACACCGTCTTTCTCATCGCCCAAGGACTGGCCGGATGCTTTGTTGCTGATACAGGCCGATGCCGCGGGGCGCAAATAGCACCCCATCACAAACACACCTGACCGCCGGACTTGTGCAGGCAATGGACGACGCTTCTTCCCCAACACCTGTCAGCCGCAGTAGTGGAGGTCCCAGCCCAGATACTTCGTGATCGCTTCGTGCAGAACCCGGGCACAATGCGTCCGCGCCATGGCCACGTGGTGCTCGAAGCCGTTCTAGCACATGTAACCCATCAGTTCCCGTAGTCGCGGGATCTCGCAGACGGCAATGCCGCCATCCCTGTCGAACGGATCGTCCGAGAGGCCGCCGGAAGGGCGCCGACCGCGCCGATCCGCGCCCGGCGCAGCCCTCGGACGACGCGACAGACGCGGGCGAGGAAATCCAGGTCGGCCCCGAAGGCGTCACTGCCGATATCGCACGTATGATCGCGCGTATCGGTGAATGCAATCCCATATTGACAGAGGTTGTTGCAGACCGAGAGCTTGCCGCAAGAGGCATCCCGCCGGCCCGCGACATCCACCGCGTTCAGCCGGTCGCTGCACGCCTGCACCAGCACGGGCACATCGAGACGAGCCAGATCGAGGGTCTCGACGACTCCGAGTTCGTCACCGAAGCTGGGCAACACGACGATGACTCCGTCAATGCGATCTCGATGTTCCTGGAACAAGGCGGCGCACTTCTTCGCATCCGCCCGCGTTTCGACCGCCTGGTGGACCGTGGCCTTGGCCGGAAGGATCACGTGGGAATACCCAAGAGCGCTGAGTTTGGCCAGCACCTCTCGGCGGCCTTCCACCGCCAGCCGGGGATTGAAGAAGCCTCTCGTGCCCACAATCACGCCGAACGTCATCTTCTTATCCAAGATCTTCATAGCGACCTTTCCCGTTGAGCAGACCTGCGAAAAGACAGGTCCCATAGGTCCAATCCTAAGGGACCTATGGGACCTGTGCAAGCGATTGCGTCAGAACGGCTTGTGCACCGGGTCTCTCTGCCCGGCCAGCCAGAGAATCTCCTCCTCGGACAGCCCTCGATCGTAGATACGAACGTTGTCCATCTGCCCGTTCAGCTCACGCTCGATCGAGCCGTTGTTGTTCCAGGCGCCGACGGTGGCAGCGCCCAGAATCAGCGTCAGCGGCGCCGCGAAGGCTCGGGAATCTTCGAGTTTGCCGTTCAGGTAGATCGCCGCTTCGCTGTCGGAGACGGTTAACGCCAGGTGGACCCACGCGTTGGCCGACGCCACGGTGTCGCCCTGCATGTCGCCGCCGGCCAGACCGTTGATTCCTGCGTTGGCCTTGCCACCGGCGAGTTTGCAGTGGATGCCACCGGCTGACCAGCCATCGCTGTTGATGCCGCCGACGAAGCTGACGGAAGCCAGACCGACATTCGAGTACATCCACATCGAGTAGGTTCCCTGATTGAAGGTGGCGTTGGCGCCGCCGAGCCTCGGGATGGCCATCGCGTCGTCGGTCCCATCGAGCACGAGCGTACCGGCGCTGACATATGCCTCATCCAGCAGCGTACCATCATGGCCGTTGCCGGAACTGTCGGCCGCACCATGGAAGTAGAGCGAGAGACTCTTGAGACCGTTGGCCGTCCAATCCTGCGCGTCGAATGTGTACTCGGCCTCCGACAAGCTGCCGGCCAGTGTCACCGACCCAATCCTCTGTCGGCCAAACCTTGAAGTCCCGCATGGGGCCCGCCAGAACCGTCAACTTTCTCGTCCAATCCATCAGGCGGCCATCCGGTAGGACTTCAACAATCCGCCAAGCCGCTCCCGGCAGACAATCTCGCCTGCTCCTTGGGGGTGGTGGCTCGATGATCCCGTCGTCAATGCCCCGGTGAGGACGTTCGGTGTGGTAGTGTTCCATGTACTCGGCGATGACGTACTCCAGGCGATGCTCGTCGAAGATCAGCACATGGTTGAGAGCTTCAGTTTCTATGATCTTCACAAACCTCTCAACCACGCAGTTCAAATGGGGTGACATGGAGAGGGTGCGGATGGGCCGAACGCTCGCTGCTTTGACAATGTCGCGGAATTCGTGGGTGAGTAGCGGGTCACGGTCGTGGATCAGGCACTTCTTGACCGACAGGAGGCCGCCGCATCGCATCGTAATCTGTTACCCGGCCACAACGCGAATTCCAACGGCAAGCGGGACAACCTCGTCAAGACCGGCGAGTTCCACGACTTGAGAAGGGCGACCATCAGCGATTGGCTTGCCGAAGGCATCAGCGAGTTCGAGGTTATGAAGTTGGCCGGTCACGCGGACTTCAAGAGGACGCACAGGTACTACTTGCGTCTCCGTGACGATTCAGTCGACCGTGCAAGGCAGGCGAGCAGCCGGGACTTGAGCCGGAATTTGGCGCGCACCTGGCGCGCGCCGCTGTTTTCGCCCACCAACGCAAAAAGGGCCGACAACCCTAAGCAGTTGTCAGCCCTAAACTTACAGCAGTGGGCAGGGGCGGAGTTGAACCGCCGACACACGAATTTTCAGTCCGTTGCTCTACCAACTGAGCTACCT
>CAZOFX010000169.1:0-6235 GCA_964579055.1 uncultured Pirellulales bacterium | reverse complement strand
TCCGGATGCCGAAACACGAACCATCGTTCTGTTTCACCTCCTGGGACATCGCCAATCGTGAAACACCCCTCGGCGTCCGTCGTCGCCAGGCGTCTGGCCTCCGCGGTCTTCGCTTCGGTATAGCAATCGCTGATCGCGGCACCTTCGACGGGTCGTCCCGCTTCGTCCACCACCGTACCCGAAAGAACCAGCGCGGGGCGCTTCTCTGCCGGTGCGGCCCAACCCATCATGTCGCCCTGGTGCCCGACGGGCATCTCCAGCACCACCCCTTCGCTTGGCGCTTCGATGTTCCTGAACCGCCTGACGCCCCCCACCCGGACTTCCACGTCGTACAGTCCTGGAACCAGATCGGTCAGCGTAAACTCCGTCTGTCCGGCGTCGAGATGTGTACTGCCGAAATGCCCGGCGTCGCTGTACGCATGAATCCAGCCCCCTCCTTCGTAGCGCCCTTCCGTAAAGACAATGGTCCCGGAAATGCTCACGCGACCGTATGGCGACGGCTGGGGGATCCGTAGGTCGAGCAGCCCCGTCTCCGGCGGCAGATTGGCATCCACCGAGCACACACCGCGTGCCCCGCCATCGACAGGAATGTACACCTCCACTCGGTATAGACCCGGCACCACGTGCGGAAGAACGAACGTCCCATCTTCGGCC
The DNA here is from genome assembly GCA_964579055.1 of uncultured Pirellulales bacterium. Taxonomy (GTDB): domain Bacteria; phylum Planctomycetota; class Phycisphaerae; order Sedimentisphaerales; family Anaerobacaceae; genus Anaerobaca. Next base: position 5,581 of record CAZOFX010000169.1, on the reverse strand, counting down.
ACGCGATCTTCAGCCGGCCAGGAATAGATGCTGTGCCACCATTTCGGCTTGGCCTCGATCCGCCAGCCCGTGGGTGGCAGGCCATCGGAGCAGGTGGCGACGCCGACGACGTCGATGCCCTTCTCCAGAACAAATTCGACCGGCTCAACCTGCCCGGCCTTCTCCAGAACCACGGATCGCCCCGCCAGTGCATAGTCCGGATGAGCCACGGTCACCCAATACTCATCAGCGCGCAGGCCACCCAGCGTGGCGATGCCGTCATCCTTCGAACGGATCGGTCGCTTTGGACCCTTGCCCCACTCATCGGAGACATACGCCGCGAACACCCTGGCACGCCGCACAGGCCGCCCGGCCTCATTCACGATTGTCGCAACAATCGCCACGCCCCTGGATAGAGCGAAGTCTCTGACGACCGGTCGGCCCCGGCGTAACTCAACCGTCTGGAGGTTGCCCTCCAATTCCCAATCCGCCAGCGTGACGTGCTCGGGGGCAAGCAACTCGATACGGCACGAACCTTCCTGATCGACGCTCTCAAAGACGTAGAGACCGTTTCTGTCCGTCGTCGTCTCGTAGAACCGACCGGCGTGCAACTGAACCTGCACGCCTTCGAGAGGTTCGCCCGAATCGATGTCGGTGATGGTTCCACTGAGAACCGGAGCCGCAGCCGCCCGAGTGCCAGGAACGATCTGTGAGACTGGCGCTTCGTTCGCGTCGGGGACATTGGGTTCAGTGTCCTGGATTCTGTCGGTGATCTGCTCGATGGCCTGCACAAAGGGATTGTCGTCGGGGTCACCCTGCCACTGTTCGGCCAGCCGGGATAGCGCGAGAAGCGCCCGCGCATCGCCGATCTGTCCCAGTGACTCGGCCGCGAGGCGTTGACTGGCGGGCAGGCCCGTTTCGAGCATCGTCACCAGTCCGCCGATGTTCCGCGCCGCCGTCATCGTCTCGATTTCGCTGCGCTCCTTGGCCAGCCGCTTGGCCGTCGTACCGGCGCCGCCCGGCCTGTTGGGTCCGGGCTCGCTGACCGTGCCCGGCCGGTCCGTCCCCGTCGGGCTCCACAGCACGAACGCCACAAACATCACCGCCGCCGCCACCGCCAGTCCCGCCGCGATACGCAACACGCGCCCGGGATCGCCGATACACCACGCCCCTGCCGTCGCGTGCGTCCGGCCCGGCGTGGCCTGCTCCAGGGCCACAAAAGCCTCATCCAGAATCCGCCGGTCCAGCGCGATCGTGGTGGTCACGCGAAACCGTTTCAACTCCACTTCGATGTGGTGTGTATGCGTCATTGGAGCGATCCTCCGGGCAGCAGCGCCCGCAGCTTCTCGATTCCGTAGCGATACCGCGCCTGGACCGTGGGCACCGACGTCTCCTGCAAGCGGGCGATCTCCTTGAACCGCAGCCCGGCGTTCAGGCGCAGCGTGACGACCTCGCGCTGCTCGACCGGCAATTGCGCCAGTGCGGCGGTCAGGCGCTGCGTCTGTTCGGCGAGGACCGCCGCGTCTTCCGGCGTCGTGCAAGTCGGTTCAGCCGGCTCATTCGCCTCCGTTCGTCCCGCCTGCGTCTTCAACCGGCGGAACCGGTCGCGGACGCGGTTCAGCACGCACGTCGTCAGGTACTGCCGCAGGCTCGTATGCAGCTCCAACTCGCCCGCAGCGGCGGCGAACGAAACGAACACGTCGTGCAGGATGTCCTCAGCGGTATTCATGTCGTGCACCAGCGAACAGGCGAGCGTCAGCAGGCCGTCCTTGTGGGTCAGGTAGATCTCGCGCAGGGTCTCCGTATCCCCTTGCTTGAGTCGCCGAATGAGACGCCGTTCGCTCAATCTCCACCTCAATCCAACTGGTCCGCAAAACGGTCTATTCATGGGATAGGACGCGGGACCTGCCATTTTAATGTGCCGAACCCGCCGGAAGGTGGATTTTCCGACCCACGGCCAGAAACAGACGCGTGGGGGCTGGATATTCGTCCGCATCCGTGGTCAAATAGAGGCTGTCAGAAAGAGCAACAGACCGGTTGACGCCGGTAGCTATGGACGACAGGACACGATGTTGGACGGACAGACTATTGACGTGCTGAGCATGTTCCTGGTGGGGCCGCGTGAGGTGCTGGTCATCGTCATCGTCACGGCGGTGGTGGTGTGGCTGCGCGTCCGTCGGCGGCCTTAGGTTTCACTCCTTCTCCCAATCCCCTCTGCTTCGCTGCTGCTTGATCCGGCTGCGGTGCTTCTTGTCTTCGAGGCGGCGCCGCCGGGCGCCGGCGGGGACCTTCGTCTCTTTGCGGACCGGTTGCGGCGTCAGCGCCTCGGCCAGCAACTGGACGAATCGCTCGATCGCGGCCTGGCGGTTGGCCTGCTGCGTGCGGAACCGTTGCGAGACGACCCGGAGGATGCCCTGCCTGTCGATCCGTGTCGACAGCGCGCTGCGGACCCGCCGCTTCTGCTCGTCGGACAAGCCGGACGAACCGCCCACGTCGAACAGCAGCGTCATCCGCGTGTTGAGCTTGTTGACGTTCTGCCCGCCGGGGCCGCTGCTGCGCGAGGCCTTGAACAGAAGCTCGCTTTCGCTGATCTGCACGCCGCCGACAATGTCGAGCATGATGGGATTCCCTTCGCCACAGGGCCACGGTTTCGATCCACACAACGGTCCGCATGGTAGGGCTCGACGCGAGAATTGTGAAGTTTTTTTTGCGTCCGATATGCGTTGCCAGTTCCGGCAGGCGCCATGTTATCGGGTTTAAGACGGGAAGAGGAATCAGCCTGGGACGAATGACGGCGCCGATCGGGACACAGTCCGGGACCTGTGGGAGCCGGCGGAAGACCGCGATGCTCCGACGGCGGTTTTCTCCTTTGAGTACGCCGCGAAACCGCGCCGGGACCACCGCCCAGAAAGCCTCAAGCCCGCGCGATGCGGATGCCGATGGACACATGCAGACAGCCGTAACCGGGTGGAATCGAAGGCCCACAACCGTCTTTGACAACAGCAAGAGGTCTCCCAGACAACTATCCTTCAGGAGTGGAGTCCGCGCCCCTGCGCGACGCGACAGGCAGGTATTTCAAACACACCCATGACGATGTACGGGAATACTCTAGCGCTCGCCCGGCAGGGGCCCTTTCTTTGTCGTGTGGCCTATCAACGCTCTGGGAGACCTCTTCGTTCTATTCGCCGTCTCCCATACGTCCTCTTCCGTACGCCCTTGCGCAGGCGGCCCCGCTATCGGTCGGTCCGAATTCTCCGCCAACCGGCCGGAGAATGAACCCCGCCGACGCGTGCGCCGTACAGATTCAATGTCCCCGAACTGCGATGCTCTCAGAACGGCTGGACCCGGCTATGCTGGTGACCCGTGGGGGGAAACGATGGTTCTGATGAAGGAGACGACCATGAAGACTGTTGTGCCGACCTGTATCTTTCTGACAATCGCGGGCCTGCTCTTGAGCGGCTGCTCGACCACACCGAAATCGGCGGAGGATCGGGTGGCGCTGGACAGCAAGGTCCAGACCGCCGTGACCGGCGCCAAACAGGCGGACCCCGACCTGGCGAAGTTCTTCGACACCGCCGTGGGGTACGCGGTCTTTCCGACGGTGGGCAAGGGCGCCATCGGCGTCGGGGGCGCGTACGGCAAGGGCCAGTTGTACGAGAAAGGTCAGATGGTCGGCTACTGCACGCTGACGCAGGCCAGCATCGGCCTGGCTCTGGGCGGGCAGGCCTACACGGAGATCATCTTCTTCGAGACCCAGGCGGCGCTGGACCGTTTCAAGACAGGCAACTTCGCCTTTGCCGCCCAGGCGTCGGCGGTGGCGCTGAAGTCGGGTGCGGCCGCCAACGCCAAGTACGAGGACGGCGTCGCGGTCTTCACGATGGCAGAAGCCGGCCTGATGTACGAGGCCTCGGTCGGCGGACAAAAGTTCAGCTACGAGCCGAAGTAGCCGCATCCAGTGAACTATCGCTTCCCGGGCCGCCCAGGTCCGGGAAGCGCCTTCTGTTCCCCTACGCAGACAGAGGCGGACCCGGATCGCATTCCGTGCGCCGGCGGAGGACGAGGAAGACTCCGACGAGAAAGAACGCCGCCGCGAAGTACTGCCCCGCCGTCAACCCGAAATAGAGCCTCTCCGAGACCCGAAGAAAATCGAGGCCGAAGCGCACCGGCGTGTACATCAGAAGCACCAGTGCGACGTGGAAGTGCTCGAAGGGCCGAACGTTCCGAAGAGCGTACAATGCCAGGGTCAACGGGATCAGAAAGAGGAACTCATACAAACCCAGATCGTGTCGGCGCGGACCGTCGGTGTAGAAGCCCAGTGTGCGTTCGGGACTGTCTGGCGTCGGCCAGCCCCGGACCGCCAAGGGCGATGTGGTGACCTTCCCCGGATGGTCGTGGGCCACAGCACAGCCCAAACGGCCCACCAGCATGCTGACGACTGCGCCGAAGAGCAGGGCCTGCATGTAGTGCTTCCTTCGGATTCCCAGACGCCGGAAGAACAGCCACACGGCGAGCAGCCCGCCGAGAATTCCCCCGAAAGAGGAAAGGCCGTCCCAGAACCTCAGCAGGAGCAGAGGCTCATCGAAGACCCGCGAAGGACAGTACGCGAAGACCGAAACCAGATGGGCGCCGACGAAAACAGCCACCACCAGCCAGGGCATCAGCCGGTCCACCAGATGGACATCGAGCCCCAACGCGGCCGCGCGAAGTCGGGTCGCCCTGACGCCGAGAAGAACCGCCAACGCGGCCATCACCCCGAATGCGTGGATACTGAACGGACCGAATGGAATCGGCGGCACATGCAGATACGGCATCGGCTGCTCCCGCTTGGCGATACGCACGGATCACGACGAATGCGACGCAATGGCATCATCACATGACGAGGTTGTCGCGTCAAGCGTCTCCCGCGCAGGCGCGCCTTTTCCGCTTGCGAATGCACCGGCGAACTCTATAGTGACGTCCAGGAGTTGTCGGCAGGCTTCTCTCAAACCGATCGGCAGACATGAAGGAGGCCCATCATGGCAATGCAGAACCCGCCAACGAAGACGAGCGTTGTAGTGTTTCTTGCCACGGCCCTGGCCGTGTCGGTGTGGGTAGCGATGGCGCCCGATTCGGATCGGGCTCTCGCGCAGCCGAACACCCGGACCGACGTCGACGAGCTGCGCCGCGGCAGGAGCTTCATCGAGACGAAGGTCTACAGCGAGCAGGAGGACCGCGAGCTCCTCCAGCGGTTCGAAGGCCTGCGCGTCGCGGACGTCTCCGACGGCATGGACAAGGTGGGCCTGGCGAACGTGGGCCTGATGTCTCCCGAGATCCACGCCGCCTGGAAGGACACGAAGCAGTACAAGCATCGATTCATCGGGATCGCCGTGACCGCCCGCTACGTGCCCACCAACGATCCGCCCGCGCCGGCGATGGAGACCGAGGCCTTCGACAATTGGGTGGGCAAGACCTACAGCGAGGTGACGCCCGAGCCGTTCGTCCCGCTGATCCGCGAGGGGACGGCCCTGGTGATCGACGACGCCGAGACCCGCGACGTCGGAAGCATCGGCTCGAACAACATCATGGGCTGGAAGCTGCGGGGCTGCGTGGGCGTGGTCACCGA
>CAZOFX010000168.1:0-6321 GCA_964579055.1 uncultured Pirellulales bacterium | reverse complement strand
CCCACGGGGGCAACATCGAGCTGATCGACATCGAGGGCGACAAGGTCACCGTCGCCTTTCGCGGGATGTGTGCCCAGTGCCATTTGGCCGAGTTCACGATGAAGGACGTGGTCGAGACCAAGCTGCGCGAGTTCGTCTCGGACGACATCTTCGTCGAGGAGGACAAGGAGTCCGTGGAAGAGGGCCACGTTCACAAAGGGTAGGCAAATGCGTCGCAAACAAGCGCAGGACCTCGAATCCGAAGCACGAAATTCGAAATCCGAAACAACTCAGAAGCACGAAACCCAAATGAAAGAAACGCTGACGCCGGGCGAAGGCCCGTTTCTGAAAGTTGAGATTTCGATCACTCGTGCTTGTTTCGGGTTTCGGCATTCGGATTTCGGATTTCTACAGCGCCAGTTCAGGGGATAGGCAATGAAGGTCATCTACTTCGACAACAACGCGACGACGAGAGTGGCCGACGAGGTCTTCGAGGCCATGCGGCCCTACTTCTGCGAGCTGTATGGCAACCCGTCGAGCATGCACACCTTCGGCGGGCAGGTGGGCGTCCGGATTCGCGAGGCCCGCGAGCACGTGGCGGCCCTGCTCGGCTGTCACCCGAGCGAGGTGATCTTCACCAGTTGCGGCACCGAGAGCGACAGCACGGCGATCCTTGGGACGCTGGCGGCGGTGCCGCACCGGCGCAAGGTCATCACCACGCGGGTCGAGCATCCGGCGGTCCTTACGGTCTGCCGCGACCTCGAGAACCGCGGCTACCAGGTGATCGAACTGGGCGTCGACAAGCAGGGCCGTCTCGATCTCAACGAGCTGGAGAGCCAGCTCGACGACGACACCGCCATCGTCACCATCATGTCCGCCAACAACGAAACCGGCACGGTCTTTCCCATCGAGCGGATCGCGCGGATGGTGACGGATCGCGGCATCACCTTCCACACCGACGCGGTCCAGGTCGTCGGCAAGATCCCGCTGAACCTCTCGGACAGTTGCGTCAATTTGTTGAGCCTCTCCGGCCACAAGCTGCACGGACCCAAGGGTGTCGGCGTGCTCTACGTGCGCAAGGGCACGCGGATCGCGCCGCTGCTGCTCGGAGGACACCAGGAGGGCGGCCGCCGCGCCGGCACCGAGAACGTTCCCGGCATCATCGGGCTGGGCAAGGCCTGCGAGCTGGCGTCCCGGCACATGGAAGACGAGAACACCCGCGTCCGGGCCCTGCGCGACAAGCTCGAAAGCGCCATTCTGGCGAGCTGTCCCGACAGCCGCATCAACGGCGATCCCGAGAACCGCCTGCCCAACACCACGAACATCAGCTTCGAGTACATCGAAGGCGAGGCGATCCTGCTCATGCTCGACCGGTTTGGCATCTGCGCCAGCAGCGGCTCGGCCTGCACGAGCGGCTCGCTGGAGCCGTCCCACGTGCTGCGCGCCATGGGCGTGCCGTTCACCGCCGCCCACGGCTCGATTCGCTACAGTCTCAGCCGCTACAATACCGAGGAAGAGGTCGACTTTACGGTCGACAAGATGCCGCAGATCATCGAGCGTCTCCGAGAGCTGTCCCCCTTCGTCAGCCAGGTCACCGCGTAGAACGCAGTTTTTTCGTCCCTTAGGTCGTTTTGGCCCACGAAGGACCTGAGGGACCCCGAGGACGGAAAGGACTCTCCAAGCCTCGGACCGATGGACCACGCTTTTCTCTTGCCTTGGCCGTTTCCGGGGCGTATTGTCTGCGCATGTCGCCAGGCCTCTTCGAGATATGAGCGACGCGCGACGAAGGAGCCAGGATTCCATCGCAGGCAACGGAAAGGACGCAGAAAGATCATATGGAAGCAAACAAACATACCCAGCCAATGCTGGCGGTCCTGATCGACGCCGACAACACGCCGGCTTCCATCACCGATGGCCTTCTGTCGGAAGTCGCCAAGTACGGCGTCGCCAGCGTCAAGCGCATCTACGGCGATTGGACCACCCCCAGCCTGGGCGGATGGAAGTCCGTCCTGCTGGAGCATTCGATCCAGCCGATCCAGCAGTTCCGCTATACCGTCGGCAAGAACGCCACCGACAGCGCCATGATCATCGACGCGATGGACCTGCTCTACGTCAGGCGCTTCGATGGGTTCTGCCTGGTCTCCAGCGACAGCGACTTCACCCGGCTGGCCGCGCGCATCCGCGAAGAAGGGCTGCTGGTGTACGGGTTTGGCGAACGCAAGACGCCCAAGGCCTTCGTGTCCGCCTGCGACAAGTTCATCTACACGGAAGTGCTGCGGTTCGAGGAGGATACCGAGGAGGCGGTCAAGCCCAAGACCGCCAATGAGCTGAAGGGCGACACCAAGCTGGTGGCCCTGCTGCGCAGCGCCGTGGAGGCCGCCAGCGAAGAGAGCGGCTGGGCCCATCTCCGCGCCGTCGGCAGCAACATCGCCAAGCAGGCCCCCGAGTTCGACCCGCGCAATTACGGCTACGCCAAGCTGCGGGAGCTGGCGCTGGCGACGAAGCTGTTTGACGTCGACGAGCGCGTCCATGGCGACGGCCACTCCCGCGCCGTCTTCATCCGCGACAAACGCAAGAAACCCCAGAAGTAGTCTGAGTGGCAGCCTCAAAGCCGCAGGCTTTGGGGATGGTGGACCGGCCTGTTGCCTCGATTCTGCTCCCAGCGGGCATCGGGACCGATAGGCTGAGGATCTGTGGGATGGGCTTGAGCCCATGCCATATCTCAGAAGATCAAAAGGCAAAGTGCAAAATGTAAAACAAAGGAAGTCATCCGCCCAAGGTGGATTCCGCGATTTTGCCTCTTGCTTTTTGGCGTTTGATCGGGCGCTTCGGCCCATGCGGTGTCTTAGCGTTGCGGGGGATTTCCGTTGATTTTCCGCGAAGGCGGTGCGTCTATATGGAGGCGGCGGCCCATGCGTTGCGCCGAGATAAACGCGAAACCGGATTCAGGCGAGCGAAAAGGAGACTGGCCATGAAATCTTCGAAGGTACGGTTGCTGTCGGGTGTCCTGGGACTTCTGCTGGTAGCTACGGCGACGGTCTGTCCGGCGGCCCAGCCGACGGACGCGGCGGAGGCCAAGCCGGCGGTGGTGGCCCATTTCCACCTGGCCGGAATGCTCAGCGAGTCGCCCATGGTCGATCCCTTCGGCCTCATGGCAGGGCAGATCACCTCGCTGCACGACCTGGTCGACGTGATGGACCAGGCGACGACCGACGATCAGGTCAAGGCGGTCGTGCTGACCTTCGACGGCATGGCCCTGGGGCTGGGGCAGTTGGAGGAGCTTCGTGCGGCCGTCAGCCAGTTCAAGACCGCCGGCAAAAAGGTCTACGTCCACACCGGCAGCATGAGCACGTTCGTCTACGCCCTGCTCAGCGCGGGCGACTACCTCAGCGTCGAGCCGCAGTCGATGCTCTGGCTGACCGGCATCTACGGCGAATCGCTTTACGTCAAAGACCTGCTCGACAAGATCGGCGTCCAGGGCGACTTCATGCACATGGGCGACTACAAGTCCGCCGCCGAGATGCTCACTCGCAGCGGGCCCAGCGGTCCGGCCGAGGAGAACGTCAACTGGCTGCTCGACGGCTATTACGACAGCCTCGTGCGGATGATCGCCGGCTCGCGGGACCTGACGCCGCAGCAGGTGCGAGACCTGATCGATCGCGGCCCCTACATGGCCGAGCAGGCTTTGGCCAGCGGGCTGATCGACGCGATCCAGACGCGCGATGCCTTTCTGGCCCAGGTCAAAAAGGAGATGGATGGGCCGGTCAATTTCGACAATCGCTATGGCCGGGAGGACAAACCCACGGTCAATCTCGCCAGTCCGCTGGCGTTCTTCTCGCTGCTGGCGGAGATGATGAACCCGCCGAAGAAGGCGCAGAAGGATGCCGTCGCCATCGTTTACGTGGAAGGCGCCATTATGCCGGGCCATGGTCAGGCCAGTCCGTTCGGCCAGGCCGGCGGCGCCTTCAGCGGCGACATTCGCAAGGCTCTGCAAACGGCAGCCTCGGACGAAACCGTCAAGGCGGTGGTTCTGCGCGTCGATTCGCCCGGCGGCTCGGCCGAGGCCAGCGAGACGATCCTCAACGCCACCCGGCAGGTCCGGGCCCGCAAGCCCTTCGTCGTCTCGATGGGCGACACCGCCGCCAGCGGCGGCTACTATGTCGCCTGCGCCGCGGACACGATCTTCGCCGATGAGATCACCGTCACCGCCTCGATCGGCGTGGTGGGCGGCAAGCTCGTGACCGCCGACCTGTGGGACAAGCTGGGCGTCAACTGGGTCGGCTACAAGCGCGGTGCCAACGCGGACTTCTTCAACAGCGACCGCCCGTTCGACGGACTCCAGCGAGATGTGCTCGAGACGTACATGCGGACGGTCTACGATGTCTTCAAGGGCCACGTCGCCGACAGCCGGGCCAACAGGCTCACCAAACCGCTCGACGAGATCGCCGGCGGACGCGTCTACACGGGCAAGCAGGCCCTCGACCTCGGGCTGGTCGACCGCATCGGCGGGCTCGAACAGGCCGTCGAGTACGCCGCCGCCAAGGCCTCGCTCGACGACTACGAGGTCCGTGTGATTCCCGAGCCTCAGGACTTCATCACGATGCTCCTGGACGAATATTCCGGCCAGGGCGAGCGGACCAGCGATATCTCTATCGGCGCGGCGGGCCTCCTGGCCGAGCACCCGGCGCTGGCCAGTCTCATCGACCTGCTGCGAAAGACGGAGCCCCAGCGGGCCCGCGCGCTGCTTGCGGCCTTGCAGCGCATCGAGCTGATCCGCACCGAGGGCGTCGTCCTGATGATGCCCTTCGATGCGATCTTCCGCTGAGACCGACAGCCCGCACGTCGCATCGTGTGGCAGCGGCAAGCGAAGCTTGGGGATGGTTTCCGGCGATGGGCCATCGTCGCGAATTCCTGGGCTGGTCCATTCGACCATCCCCAAACGCTGCGCGTTTGAGGCTGCCACACCGTGGCCGGCAGGGCGGTTCCCTCTTGTTTCCCGCGGCCGGTGTGACGATAATCAGTCGCAGGCGCGGGCATGCGCCAGAATACGCCCAGATGGGAAAGGGGACCGCCATGAAACCATCACCCTATGGTCCGTGTGGTCTGTTTTGCGGTGCGTGCGGGGCCGAGGACTGCGACGGCTGCCTCAGCGAGAGGATCGACGAGTACGTGCGGCAGTGCAAGTTCCGCGTCTGTACGCGGGACAAGGGGCTTGATTTCTGCTGCCATTGCGGCGACTATCCCTGCTCGGACCTGGCCGCGTTCATGGGCGACAAATGGCCGCACCATTGGACGATGGAGCCGAACCTGGAGTTCATCAAGAGCCAGGGCGCTGCCCAGTGGCTCGAAGCCCAGCGTCGCGAATGGTCGTGCCCCAGGTGCGGCGCCGAGATCGTCTGGTATCAGAAACAGTGTCGCTGCGGCCAGGAACTCGACGCGTTCGAAGTGCCCGAGTAGCGCGGCCGGCGGTGCCGGCCGCGTACAAATCCGAATGCCGAAGCACGAAATACGAAACAAGTTCGAATGACCCAAGTGCGAAATCTGAAACGGCGTTGTCTTAGCGATCGTGTTTCGGTCATTGGCTTATTGGGGTTTCGTGCTTGTTTCGGATTTCGACATTTGGATTTCGTGCTTCAAGATCGCCGGAAGGCGTGAGCCAGTTGGAGCGATAAGAGAACCTCGCGGCCCGAGTCTGGCAGCCGCGACATGCACATCGAGGTAGGCGAATGACGCAGAGACATGGCTGTGAGGACAAGGACGTCGGGCACTACACTTGTCGGCGGACCAGCGAGAAGATCGTCGTCGATGGCAGGCTCTCCGAAACCGTCTGGCAGCGGGCCCCGAAGTCGCCTCGCTTCGTCGACATGGTCACGGGCGTGCCCGGCTTTCTCGACACGTGCATGGCCGCCCTCTGGGACGACGAGAACCTGTACGTCGGCTTCTGGGTCGAGGAGCCCGACGTCCAGGCGCATTTTACGCAGCGCGATTCGCCCATCTATTTCGAGAACGATGTCGAGGTTTTCATCGCCGGGCCGGACTGCTACTACGAGTTCGAGATCAACGCTCGCGGCACGATCTATGAGGTCTTCTACGTCTGGCAGGATGCCTACAAGAAGGGCGGCGCGTTCGACAAGCCCGAGTTCGACCTGCTGACGCGCACCGTCGATGTCCTCGGCGGCTTCCAGGACGGCCTTCGCTACGGCAAGCACCTTCGCGGCCGGCGCTGGGCGTTCATGGACTGGGACTTCCCCGGCCTGAAGGCGGCCGTCCACGTCGACGGCAAGCTGAACGACAGCACCAGCGTCGATCGGGGTTGGACCGTCGAACTGGCCTTTCCCTGGT
>CAZOFX010000167.1:0-6442 GCA_964579055.1 uncultured Pirellulales bacterium | reverse complement strand
AGAGCAGCGAGCGGTAGGCGTAGCCCTTGAGCATGACCTCGAAGTCCGCCCATTCCTCGTCGTCGACCGGCGTTCGGTAGAAGGCGAAACTGGCCGGCTCGTGCAGGGATCGAAGGTTCCACTCCATCAGTGCTCGGCTGTGCCATCGCTGCATTTCGACGTGGCCGTCGGCGTAGCCCAGCGTGCTGCTGTCGTCACGATGCCAGACTCCGAACGGATCGACCCACTGTCTGGACTTGGGATTCATCACCCAGGAGCCGTTGTTGTATCCGCGCGGATCGCACTCGGCCAGGAAGACGTACTTCGTCGCGGGCTGTTTGATGTCCGTGTAGTTGATGCAGGGGCGGATCTCCCACGTGCCGGCCGGCACCGCATTCATCCCGCCGGCAATCGAATAGGTACGATAGGCATACTGATGTCCGGGGCTGTTCTTGCGCCGGTCGGACGGACAGCGATAGACCTCCAGCTCCTTGACGTAAGGCCACAAGAGTCCCTGCTGGATGTATTCCTTCTTGTCCTCGATAGAGGAATTTGCACCCCCCGGAGGGATGACCACCCAGGCAGCGGGATTCGACGAGGAAAGCGGGGCGATCGGCGTCGTGCCCGACACCAGCTTGCCGTCGTTCTCGTCTTTGTACATGAGCCATGCCAGCGCGAGGGTTCGCACGTTGCTGCGGCAGGTCAGGCTTCTTGCCTGCTCGCGAGCACGTTTGAGGGACGGCATCAGGATGGACATCAGCACCGCGATGATGGCAATGACCACCAGCAGCTCGATCAAGGTGAACGCCCTGGTCTTCATATCGACTCTCCCAACGATGAAGTGATGAGCGATTCGGCTGCATTAGAAGCCGCCACACAGGATCCTGCGCCATCATATCGCCAAAGGATGCCTCGCACAAGCGTCTTGTATGGTCCCGGCGGCCCCAAAAACCCGTGGTCAGAGGGTTGACAAGCAAGTGGCGATGCCGTATTGCTCAAACCAGAGGTGATGGCCCCGAATGGGCTGTGAGGATAGGACGCCGGAGAAAAGGAGTTGGCCATGAAGGTACGAATTGAGGATACTTGCACGGCGTGTGGACTCTGCTGCGACACCTGCCCGGAGGTGTTCGAAATGGGGGATGACATGGCCACGGTGATCGTTGACGTGGTCCCGGCCGAACACGAAGACGCCGTGCAACAGGCGGCGGACGAATGTCCGGTCGAGGCGATCATCGTGGAATAGACCGGCTCCTCGCGCCACCGTTCGGATGATGGTGCGATCCGCCCGGACGCCTGTCTTCATCCGCGTCTCGGATCCGGGGGCACTCAGGTTTCCGTTACGCAGCGCGGGTCCATGAAGTGCAGCAGATAATCGGGGCCTCCGGCCTTGGTTCCGGCGCCGGACATCTTGAAGCCCCCAAAAGGCTGCACCTTCACCAGTGCGCCGACGTTGGCGCGATTCAAATACAGGTTGCCGACGCGAAACTGGCGCACCGCGGTGTCGAGGTGGTCCTTGTTCCTGCTGAAGACCGCTCCGGTCAGCGCGAACCGGGTTGAATTCGCCCAGCGAAGCGCCTCTTCGAAGTCCTTCGCTCGCATGATCGAGAGCACCGGACCGAAGACCTCTTCCTGTCCCAGACGCTTCTGCGGCGTGATACCCTCGACGATCGTCAGCGGGACGTAGTAGCCCTTAGCCGGGACGTCGCTGCGGCAAAGCACCGTTCCTTCCTGGGCGGCCAGGTCGATGTACTGCATTATGGTGCGCTGCGCCTTGGCGTCGATCACCGGTCCCATGTAGTTGCCCGGGTCTTCAGCGGGCCCAATCTTGAGCTTCCCGGCCGCCGCGACAAGTCTCGGCACGAAACGGTCGTAGACCTTGTCGACCACGATCAGCCTCGAACAGGCCGAACACTTCTGGCCTTGGTATCCAAAGGCGGAGTACAGCACGTCGCGAATGGCCGCCTCCTCGTCAAACTCCTCGTCAAGGATGATGGCGTTCTTGCCTCCCATCTCGCAGACGACTTTCTTGACGGAGGCTTGGTTTTCAGGCGTGCGGCCGGCGCGTTCGATGATCCGCAGGCCGACCGACATCGAGCCGGTGAAGGCGATCACGCCGACCTTGGGACTGTCCACCAGCAGATCGCCGATCTGCGAGCCCGGGCCCGGGACATAGTTGAACACGCCGTCGGGAAGCCCGACCTCGCGGAAGATCTCCACGAGGTGGTGTCCGACGACCGAGGACTGGCTGGACGGCTTGAAGACCACCGGATTGCCTGTGACGATGGCGGCCGCACACATCCCGCAGCCGATCGCGAACGGGAAGTTCCACGGAGCGATGACTACGGCGACGCCTTTGGGTTGGTAGAAACAGAAGTTCGACTCGCTCGCGTAGCTGCCCATGTCCTGCGGTGTGCCCAGACGGATCATTTCCCGGGCGTAGTACTCCAGGAAGTCGATGCCCTCGGCCACGTCGTTGTAGGCCTGTGCCCATTGCTTGCCCTCTTCGAGGACCTGCCAGGCGGAGTACTCGAATATCCTGTTTCGAGCCAGTCCGGCGGCCTTGACGAGATACAGGGCGCGCTGCAACGGATCGACGTCTCGCCAGGTCAGCAGGGCCCGTTCAGCGGCACCCAGGGCCATCTCGGCCTCGCGCACGCCGGCCTGACAGACCTTGCCGACGATCTGCTCGGGATCGGCCGGGTTGACGGAATCCAGCGTGGTCGCTGTCGTGACGTCGCGTCCGTCGATATACAGCAAATAGGTCTTGCCAAGCTGTCGGCGGACTTGGGCAATGGCGCGGGGAAACGCCTCCCGCACTCTCGGATCGTTCACGCCGGGGAAGATCGGTTCGTTTGCGAATGGCGGCAGGTCAATGGGAGATGCGGAAGGAATACGACGCTTGGTCATTGTGCTGCCAACTCCTTGATACAGATTGTCAATTGTTCCGGTGGTTCGATTCGGGGCCATTTGTCACCTGGGTCTGTCAACCGGCCGAAAGTTCCCGGCTGCGCTCCGAGGCGCGATGCAGCGCCTTCGAGACCATCTCACTGAAGCCGCCTGCGTGAAACACCTTGAACGCCGCCTCTGTGGTCCCGTTGGGCGTGGCGACTCTCGCACTGAGCACGGCGGGGCTGTTGCCCTCGCCGGCGGCCTTCTCCGCCAGCAGCGCAGCGCCTCTGGCGGTCTGGAGCACTAGGCTCTGTGCATCCTCTTCGGGCAGGCCCAATTCGACACCCGCCTTGATCATCTCCTGCATCAGCAGGAAGAAATAGGCCGGGCCGGAGCCGCTGACCGCGGTGACCGGATCGAGCAGGTCCTCGTTGGCGACAACGACGACCTTGCCCACACTCAGAAGGATGAGTCGGGCCTTCTCTACTTTGGTGCGGGCTTTCGCGTTGGCGTAGAGGGCGCTAGCCGCCTCGTCTACCCACGCGGGCATGTTCGGCATCACTCGAACGATGGCCAGATCGCCGAGGATCGACGAGATCAGGGAAGTGGTGATGCCGGCGGCGATCGAGATGACCAGCGTGTCCTCGTTGACGCTGGCCTTCATGCTTTCCAGGGCGGCCTTCATGTTCTGGGGTTTGACGCTCAGCACCAGAACGTCGACCTTCGAGGCCAGGTCCGCATTGTCGTCGGCGGTCCGGACGCCGTAGTGTTCGCGAAGGTACTCGATTCTCTCCGGGCGAACGTCACTGACGTACACCTTGCCGGGCCTGTACACGCCCGCCTTCAAAACGCCGTTGATGAGGGCCTCGGCCATGTTGCCGCTGCCGATGAAACCGATGGTCTCCACAGTCTTCTCCTTGTCCGATGCTCCGGAAATGGCTTCGTGCAGACGGTTGATTCACGTGGGCGTAGGATAGGGCCCAATGCGGGGAAAATCAACGCAAAAGCCCGGCATGATGTCCCGGGGGGGCCGCTACGCGGGGCCAGAGCAGCACTCGCACGGCGACAGTGACCGTCGGACACATCAACCCGTCAGCAATTCGAACTGCTCCTTGCTCAGGCATTGTCGCAGCTTCTGCAACGCCGTCAGTTCGATCTGCCGGATACGCTCTTTCGTCAGACCGAGTTCGTCGCCAATCTGTTTGAGCGTCTTGGTCGTCTTTCGCACCGAAGTGCCAACCAGTCCGAAGTGGTGCAGGATGACGTACTGCTCGCGTTCGTCCAGTTCCTCGCGGATCACCTCAGCCAGGCTTTGCCGGGCCCGTTCGATGGCCAGCACATCGGCCGTGGTCTCCTGCAAGCCGCGCCGGATCGTGGCCAGCGATTCGGCCCGCCGGCGGGTCAGTTCGGTGCTTCGGCCGGAGACTTTGGCGTATTCCTTGGCGATGTTGAGGGAGGCCCGGCGGCTGAAGCGAAAGCCCTTGGTGTAGTCATACTCCTCGACGGCCTGGATCAGGGCGAAATTGCCTTTGCTGACCAGTTCGGAGAAGTTGGCGCCGTCGCCGGTGTGCTTGCTGGCGATGCTGACGACCAGACGCAGATTGGCTTCGATCAGCATGCGACGGATGTTCTCGGCCTGTTCGAGATAGCCCTCGAGCTGAGCGAGCAGCGTGGCCGAGACGCTGGCCAGTCGAATCCGGTGACGTTCGGTCGCCACGAGGCACTTGAGGAAATTGTAGCGGCGGAACAGATCGATCTCCTCGTCGCGGCTTAGCACGGCCGTGGTCGTAAGGACTTGCAGATACTCCGGAAGGAGACTCTCACCGACCATCTCAAACGGTTCCACCCGCTGTCCCGGCTCCGGTTTATCTATTTTCAGGGGCGAGCCCAGGATGCGCTGGCGGGCGTCGTCTCGAAGAAACTCTTCGCTGGGAACGAACTCGATCTTTCGGGCCAGCAGGGTCATAGCCCTTCGCTGGTTGACGATCCGGTAGATGGTCGCTCGGCTTCGGTCGAATCGAGCCATCAGTTGCCGGACGCCGATTCCCTGCTTGTGAAGGCGATACAGCTCGGCGGCTTCGGTGGGTCTCATTCGGCCCGACGGCCGCCGAAAGACGGGGTGGTCGGGATGCTGTTTCTCGTATTCCGCAAGCGTGTAGCGCGCGGTCTCGTGGGCGATGTCCAGCTTGCGGCAAATCTCCTCGATGATCTGGTGGCGTGACAAGGAAGTCTTGGCCGCCAGGCTCCGGGCCTGGCGGACGACCTGCTGTCGCTCCTTCTGAGTCAGCCTGCGGAAGCGACCGGCTTGAACGACGAGCGTGGGATGGTCGTGGACGAACCGTTCGACGGTCGATTCAAGAAAGCCAAAACGGTGCCCGCCGTCGGCGAAGACGAATTTCCTCGCCAGCAGACCACGCCGGCGCCAGCGGGCAATGGTCTTCGTCGAGACGTTGAACCGTTCGGCCAGCTCCTCGGCGCTGTAGACCTTCTCGCCTTGTTCGTTCACCGCTGTGACGAGCTTGCCGCTGAGCCTGGCAATGAACAGCTCGAGGTCCTGCCGCAGGTCCTTGCCTTCGATCAGCCGGTGATCGATGTCGCCTTGAGGGTGGAAACCTGTGATATGGAAGCAGACGAAATCGAAGGGGTACTGCCTCGCGTCGTCGATCAGCGCGTAGAGTTTCTCCGTCGCTTCAAGCTCGCTTCGCTGCTTGTCGGGCGGCGTGAAACGCAGTTGCATCAGCAACTGAGCCAGATTCGGGTTCTTGATGATTCGCACGGGCGGTCCTTCGTGTTCCATTTGGCCAAGTGTCTATTCTACCGCTCTGGGACCAAAAAGAAAAGGACAGCGCGAATCGCACTGTCCTTCGAAAGCCGTGCATGCGGTGGCGTCCCGCCCGGTCTGCGTCGGCGGACCCGGGCGGCGTGATTCAGGCAACCAGGCTCTTGGCGGTGTCGACCGCCGAGGCCGCATCGGGGGCATAGCCCTGGGCGCCGATCTTCTCGGCGAAGCTCTGCGTCACCGGCGCGCCGCCCACCATGATCTTGGCCTTGACACCCGCTTCCTTCAACGCCTTGATCGTCTTCTCCATCCCCGGCATCGTGGTCGTCAGCAGGGCGCTCATGCCCACAAGCTGGACGTTCTTTGCCTTGGCCTGTTCCACAAACTTCGCGGGGGCGACGTCCACTCCCAGATCGATCACCTCGAACCCGGCGCCCTTGAGCATCATGGCCACCAGGTTCTTCCCGATGTCGTGCAGATCGCCTTGAACGGTGCCGATGACCAGCTTGCCGATCGGCTCCACGCCGGCCTTGGTCAACTCCGGCTCGAGCACCTCCATAGCCATCTTCATCGCCCTGGCGGCGATCAGCACCTCGGGGATATAGACTTCGTTCCTTTTGAAGCGACCTCCAATGACATCCATGCCGGCGATCAACCCTTCGTCGAGGATGCTCTTGGGCGCCATACCCTCGCTCAGCGCCGCTTTGGTCACGCTCACGGCGGTCCCCTGGTCGCCCCTGATGACTGCTTCGGCCAACGCTTTCAGATCTGCCATCTTTCGTCACCTCAAATCTG
>CAZOFX010000166.1:0-6514 GCA_964579055.1 uncultured Pirellulales bacterium | reverse complement strand
TGGCAAAGTGACGGTCCGCCACCATGCAGAAGACCGGGGCGATCAGACAGCCGAGCGGCATGACGCTGAGAATCCACGCCTTGGCGTTGCCTTCGATGCCCAGTTTCGTCAGATAGGCCGCCAGGGGCACCCACCAGACCGCGAACATCAGGTACTGGAGAAACATCATGACACTCAAACGAATCCTGACGCTCAGGGGCATCGCATCCATGGCACAACTCCCTTCCTGCTAACGAGGTACAGACCTGTGAGCCGCTCTACTACGAGCCCAAGCCTCACAAGACCGCCGGCAATCATACCATGCCGGCCGGCGTTCCGATAACATATCTGACAGACAAGGCGTCCTTTTTCCATGCGTCACCTGCGGCATGGGCGGAAGGACCGCCGGATTCGGAGGATTGCCTGTCGCAGGCCTTTCCGGTACACTTGCCGCTGGTCTTGACGTGCGTGAACAGGCAATGGAAACGGTCCGGAGACGATTCATGGCAACGGCATCGAAGCACCTGGTCGCAGCGATCGTCGGTGTCGTTTCGCTGGCTGCGGGCGCCGCCGAGCCTCTGCTCTTCGATTCCAACGATACGAGTCCGGCCCCGGCTGATGTCCTCGCTGTTCGGCCATGGAAGACTGTCCCTCTCGATCCGGACTATGGGGGCCAGTGGGTCGTCAGTGCCGATCTCGACGCAGACGGCCAGGTCGATTTTGTCTCCTGCGAAAACCACAACGTCGGCGACGTCCACTACACCTCGACGGCCGTCGCGCACCGCCTGGACGGCAGTGTGCTGTGGCGCTGGGGCGATCCCGACATCGGGCGCAAGGAATGGCACCATGACGTCGCCTGCCAGATCCACGACTGGGACGGCGACGGTCGCCCCGAAGTTGTCCTCGCCACCAAGGGGACCCTCGTGGAGCTGGACGGCCGCACCGGTGCCGAGCGACGCCGCATCCCGATTG
Source organism: uncultured Pirellulales bacterium (assembly GCA_964579055.1). Lineage (GTDB taxonomy): Bacteria > Planctomycetota > Phycisphaerae > Sedimentisphaerales > Anaerobacaceae > Anaerobaca. The sequence continues at coordinate 5,563 of CAZOFX010000166.1, read as the reverse complement.
CCGAGGACGCCACTGACTGCATCGTCTTCGCCGATCTGGCGGGGCGCGGCCGCCCTACCGATGTCCTCGTCAAGAACCGCTATCACGATATCTACGCATACGATCACCGGGGCGAGCTGCTCTGGCACGTGAACGATCCGGGCGGCGCTCGAACCGCCCACCAGCCACGCCCCATCGATCTGGACGGCGACGGCAGGGACGAGATCGCCGCCGGCTACGCGATGCTCAACGCCGACGGTTCACTGCGATGGAGGTTCCGCTCGGCCAAGGTCGACGAGAACCGCGGCCATCTCGACTGTATCCGCCTGTTTCGCAGGGCCGACAAACCGGATGATATTCGCCTGGTCCTCACCCTGTGCGGCGCCAACGGCATCGCCATGATCGACGGCAACAGACGGGTGATCTGGGAGCAGGCTGGCAGCCATTTCGAATCCATCGACATCGGCCGCGTCATCGCCGAGCATCCTGGCCCCCAAATCCTCGTGGATATCGACCATCAACCTCTCGGCAAGGCCCCCCTGCTGCTGCTGGATGAGAACGGCGTCCTGCTCGGCCGCATCAACACCGACTATGCTCGCCATCATCATCTGCTCGACTGGACCGGCGACGGGCTCGATGAGATTGTCAACGCGCACAGCGGCGCGATCTATAACCACGCGGGACGACGCATTGCGACGCTCACCGCCCCGGCGGCGGGCAGGGGCGAACGCAGCATGCTGGTCGGCGATTTCACGGGGGATGGCGTGCCGGACGTGGCGCTCGTCACGACAGATGCCCTCTACGTCTTCAAGAACGACAGCGGCGCCAAACCGGCCGAGCGCATCGGTCTGGGAACCGAGCTCAACTTCACGCTCTACTGATCGATCTGCCCGCCGGCGCTACTGTCCCACCCCGAGGCGCTTCTGCAACTGCTCCAGGGATACTCCTTTGGTTTCGGGCAGGTATTTCACCACCAGGACGAATTGCACGATCATCATCACGGCAAAGAAAGCGAACGCCGCAGCCCCCGAGTCACTCGCCACAACGGGGAAGAGCCAGCTCACACCGATGCAGAGCAGCCAGATCAGAAAACAGGCGGCCGCCGAGCCCGAGGCGCGAATCGCATTGGGCAGCAGTTCGTTGATGCACACCCACACCACAGCGCCCTGCGAATACGCGTGCGAGCCCACGATGCCCATCATCGCCACGATGACGATCCAGCCCTGCGCGTGCGTGTGGAAGACCCAGGCGGCCAATCCATGGGACAACACGAAGGTCACGGACCCGGCCAACAGAAGCGCCTTGCGTCCCACCCGGTCGATCAGCACCATCGCCAGCACGGTCATGACGAGATTCGTCAGGCCGATGATCACCGACTGCATCAAAGCCCCCGCCTTGTCGGCGCCGGCCATGCGGAAGATATCGGCCGTGTAATAAATCACCGCGTTGATGCCGTCCAACTGGTTGAACGCCGCGATCATGCCGGCCAGCAACAGCGGCTTGAGGTACCTGCGATGCAGAAGGCTCTGATGGCCGCCAATCCTTTCGGAGGTGAGCGACTGCTCGATTTCATCGACCTCGCGTCGAGGATCCTCGTGGCCGAACCTCGTGAGAATCTCTTCGGCCGCCGCACGGTTTCCCTTCTTCATCAGCCAGCGGGGGCTTTCCGGGATCAGGATCGAGGCCACGAGAAAGACCGCCGCCGGGACCGCCTCCACACCGAACATCCACCGCCACGCGGCCGGATGCTCCGGCCCCAGCAGATAAGCCATCAGGTAATTCGAGAAATACGCCGCCAGAATGCCCACAACGATGTTCAACTGGCTGACCGCCACCAGCAGGCCGCGGCGCCGCGCCGGGGCGATCTCCGTGATGTACACCGGCGAAACGACGGACGCCCCGCCGACCGCGATGCCGCCGATCCAACGGAAGAACAGCAGCGCGTGCCAGTTCCAGGCATACGCACAACCGACCGCCGACACCAGATAGAACAAGGCCAGCACCGTCAGCACCGGCCGCCGGCCCCACCAGTCCGCCGGTCGGCCGACCAGCACAGCGCCGAAAAGGGTCCCGATCAGGGCGCTGGAGACAGTGAAGCCGAGCAGGTTATCGTTGAGTGAGTACACGCCTCGCAGGGCTTCCGTCGTGCCGGAGATTACCGCCGTATCGAACCCGAACAGAAACGAACCTAACGCCGCGATGATGGAACTGGTCAACAACATCGCGCCGCCATGCGTTTCCTTCATACCGCCATCGCCGGTCATATCCATATCGCCTGGCCTCGCATTTGTCATAGTGGCCTAATTGAATTCCGCCCGTACCGTCACAACCCCCCACGCGGGGACATCAATCGATCCGGCTACAGGCTCGCCTGGCCGCTCGCTCGTGTCGCTCAGGAAGACAGCCGCCGGCTGAGCACTGCCCCATTTCAGACTGACCGATCTCGCTTCGTCTGTCGCGCCGAACAGACGGACGATCAAAGCGCGGCCATCGTCACTGGGCTTGACGGCCATCACGAGACAATCGCTCGGCTCGACGGTCAGCAATGACTTCGCGGGCTGCGCGCCTTGCGCGCGTACCGCAAGGAGCGGCTGGCTGAAACCGGTGGCAAAGCGTGACGCCTCGGCCGGATCGCGACGGCGATGAGGCCGCAGGACAAATCGGAACACGGTCGGACCCTCCTGGTAAGCACGGTAGTTGGTGCCCCAGTGGTTGTTCATGGCCCACGAATAGAGCTTCTGCGTCGGCTCCACATTCCGTCGCCAAACGTTCGGATCGGTCTGCGAATTGAGCAGCGTGGCGGTGATGCCCCCCACCTGCACGAGCGGCGCATCGAGCGTCACCCACGTGACGCCGCGATCGGCGTTGGAGACATCGGCCCAGCGGCCCACGGTGAACCAGTTCTTGCACGCGCTGGGCATCTGATTGGTCTCCGGACGTATCACGCCCAGTGGAATATCCAGGAGCACCTCGCCATCCGGCACCGCAAAAGGAAAGGCGAAATTCACACTCTCCTTGCCCTCTTTCGCGTGGTAGCTCTTTGCTTGCAGCCGCTCTTTGTCCACCGTATTGATAAGCTCGACATAATCACACCCGGCCACCACGCGCAGCTCCCGCACGAGCTTCCCGCAGCCCGGCGCCGTCGATTCGATGACCAGCGACGCAACGAGCGGGCCTTTTTCGCCGACACAGATCGTCACCGGCCCGTTGCGCTGAAGGTCCTTCGGATCGTCGCCGATCAGATACAGGTAGTCGTTCAGCGATTCGCCTTCGCTGGTGTCGGCGAAATTGCCGCTCAGGCCCTTGGCCGTCAATTCGACGATGCCGCCGGTCCTCTCGTCGACACGCAGACGGATGGCGCCGCTGTCCAGAGTGGCGCCCTCTGCAATCGCGCGATCCTCGACGTGAGGCGCACCGGAAACCACCGTATACCGACGGGCGGCGAAAGGCGGCACATCGCGTGCCAGGAAGACCAGCTCGCCCGATGCCAGTCGCTGCGACGGGACCGGCCGGCCCGCATCGTCAGTGACACGTAGGGGCGAATGATCATTCGCCCGTACTTTGGACACAGTCACCAACTCCGTGCGTGGCCAGGAAAGCGTGTTGAAGACATCTACCATCCCCGGCGCGGCAGCGGAATCGCCACGTTCCGCTCCAAGGGACGCGGCGAGCAGCTCACGGGACCGCCGGTCCGCCGACTCCGCATAGCTTCGCTTGATGTCCCATTGTTCGAGCGTCTCTTTCCGTTGCGGCTCGCTCACGCTGCACCAGGCGCCCCAGGTGTGCTCGGAGTACAACAGCACCTTGTTCCACGCCTCCTCGAAGGCTTCCGCAGAGTACGCGGCCGGACGCAACATCGCAAAAAGCGTCTGGGCCTGCGCAAGCCGGTCGGAGCTGGCGCGGTTCATCGCGGTCTCCAGAGCGGACGAGCCCGCGCCGTCCTCCCAGTACGGGGTCCAGTCGCCTCGCACAACGGGCAGCCTGTCGCCGTAGCGTTGCTCGAACGCACGGAACGCCTCGCTTGCGCCCGAGATGACGAAGCGCGGCCAGGCGTATCTGGCGTTCCAATCGCGGACGAACTCACAGATGGCCGGGTCCGGCACTGCGTTGTCGCCGTGGCCCGCCCAGCGCACGTAGGCGATGTCGAACGGATAGCCGCGTCGCTCCAGCCCATCGGAGAAGTCCTCGACCAGTCGCGGCGACATCTTCCCGTAACGGTGCGACATCGCGTAGCCCCAGAAGGGAATCCAGACGAGCACCTTCGACCGCCCGTCGGGCCCCACCCAATAGAACGGTTTGTTCTCCCATTTGCGAAGGATCGTGCCGATGCGGTCGAAGTAGTTCGGCGCCACGGAGAAATACCGGATTCCCGCTTGGGCCATGGCGGTGACCGTGCCCCAGGTGTACCCTGGGACATCCGAGATCATCGCCGCGTCGATCGGCACGCCGGTCTGCCGGGCCAGCTCCGTGGCATACTTGAACAGGCGGACCAGCTCCTCCGGTCGGCACAGCCCGGTCAGCTCGTTGAGGTACATGCCGTTGAGCACCACCTGCCCGGTCTTGACCGCTTCGAAGAACTCCGCGCGTTGTCGGTCGTCAAGACGGCGCAGATACAGGTCCGCCGCCCAGAGCACCTCGACGTTCCATACGAAACGAGAGCCCTCGGGAAAGCCGGCCGTACGCCTGGCGGCGGCGATCCCATCGAGGAGATTCTGCACCTGCTTAGCCTCGATGGCGGTCTGAATCTCGGTGTAGCCGATGTCGGTGTGCGAGTGCGGCGTGATATACACCGTCAGCTTCCGCACCGGCTTGAGCGTCACGTCTCGCTCGGCGATCACCTTGCCGTCCACAGTTACCATCACCTGCCCCTTCGTTTGGGCTTCGACGGCATCGGCCATCAATTCCACTTCCTGCGTCCCCTGGGTCAGGCGCAGGGACTTTGCAGGTCCGTGCATAAGGCGCACCACGGCGTCGGTGTCCTCGCCGAAATGCCGAACGGTCACCAGGAGCGGCTGGGACATCCGCCCCTCCCGCTCCTGCAACGCGCGCACCGGCCGGACCGAGTCCAGGAGCGTTCGCGCTTGCACCGGGCGCAAATCGGCGCCAGCGGGCGCCGCCAGCGACAGCGAATCGTAGAGCATCCAACTGCCGCTCAGCGTGGTGACGCGGACTTCGTTATCGCCCGCCTTGAGCATAGATGTCGGGAAGGCGATCGCGAATTTGTGCTCCCGGCCCATCTTGGGCCGGCCGAACACCGAGGCATCGCCCGCACCATTGGGCAGGGACTGCTCGAACGCATGGCCGTTCACTTCCACGAGCAACTTGGGCGGGCCGGCGCTGTGGGTGTCGATCAGGTCGAACAGGAGCCGGCATTCACCGCTTGCCGGCGGGGTCCTCAAACCGAAGAGCACGATGAACGTATGCGGGCGAGCGCCCGCCCAGCCATCCGCCGGGCCGGGCTGCACGTACGGCCAGTCTTTCTTTGGCTCGGAAGCCCCGAGTTCGGAATGACGGTGTATGGGGGGTGATAGATGGCGAGTGGCGGCGGGATTGCGATTGAGTTGAAGGGGGCGGAGGCGCTGAT
>CAZOFX010000165.1:0-6732 GCA_964579055.1 uncultured Pirellulales bacterium | reverse complement strand
ACGGACTGCCGAGCCGCTTTGCTACACGATCCCTTGAGAAGCCAAACCGGATGGGGAAATCTCTCTCGAGAGAACAAGTCGTCCTGCTGTAGCGCAGCATCCTCCCCGAGACGTGAAGTCCCTTCTCGAACAAATACAATCCGAGGCCAATCAGTCCGACCAGAACACCAATCGCAGTCAGTCGGCTTGGAAGAGTCCAATTCTGCCATTGCTTCTTGGAAGGCCAAATCTTCGCGCACATATCGCGAGGCTTTCTATGGCTGCAAATGGAGTCTGTTCATAGTCGACTCGCTGTCGCCGTTCTGTCACCTCTATAGAAGACCTCGGTCATCTACCTCACGCCGAGAAAGCACGGATACTCCTGGCATATGTCGTAGGCAGAATATATTGACCTGCACGCCTTCAGCTATGGCGGTCTTCTTGTGCTGCTTCTTGGTGTCTTCGACTCTGATTGCCTTCGTGCCTATATCCCAGCAGACAACTCGCGGGTATTGCGACGGTGTATGGCCGTGGACTTTGTAGTTATAAAAGAATCTCTCAGCCTCGACGACTGTATATCGGTCCGGCTCGGATTCATCGTCCTCCCTGAAGTGCACTATGAGATCTGGTCCATTTCCCGAGTGAGCCAGAGTCTGGAACCGTGCGAAAGGCAGTCCCTTGATCGCCTCCAGCTTCCAAAGGATGTTCAACGTGTCGTGTTCGTTTTCGGGCTCACGGCCAAGCAGCCTTGAGTTGCCCTTCTCATCCGTGTGGATGACCCACCGCTGCCCCGAAGACTCCAGAGCGCGCTTCTTGTCTTCAAGAGCATGAGCACTGGCAACGGCCTTTCGTTTCTTTGATACCTTGCGAAACGCGAAATACTCCTGTGAGGATTCGATCTTCCTGAAGATACGACTCACACCATCTTTGAACATATCCGTAATTGCAGAGTCAACCAGACCGCTGCGAGAGATATTCATCTGCTCCTGAATACGGTCACATTCGACAACAAGGCAACACTTCTTCTCGCCCGGATTGGCGGTGCGAAGGCTCTGGCTCCCGTATTCCTCCATATCCAGCCTGAAGTAGGGAATACCCTTGACTGACAGTATCAGACCCGCATTCAAGAGCGATGTGTCAAGACCGTACCTATCGGCATCCCAAGTATAGAAGCCTCTCATGTGGACGCCCAACTTCAGACTTGTACCGCCTTCCTTCACCTCCAGAGATTCGTCAACGAATTGAATACCTTCAGGCTGGGGGGTCACGCGCAGCTCGGGAAAGCCAAAGTCGAGCTCTTTTTCCTGACCACTAACCGTCAGATATACACGCGGATACTTATCTCGCTCGCGCGTAAACCCTACGAATGTGCGGTGTGTCAAGAATGTCTCAATTTCACTAACGGAGAACGGTTTTTCTTTACGGTGTGGGGGATGGCCAAATACTCTGATCATTGTTCCTGAATGTTGCTCCGGATTAGGCGGAAACCGGTAGATGCGTGGCTTTGGGAGAACATTCCTAGAAATTGAACCCCAGGGATCGCTTATCTCCGCTTTGTATACCTCCGGCGCACCCGCCACATACGTTTCGATCTCGACGCGCTTGGACTGGTAGGCCAACTTAGATCCGAGTCCCTTCCACGAGAACTCATCGGCCGTCTGCCCAATGATCGCGGAGAGACCCAAGCCAAGGAATCGGTCCAACCGTCCGGGAATCCTTCGGTCCCCGGTATAGTTCATTCCACAGCCATTATCGGACACCTCAAAAACGTGCCCATCCTGGTTGACATAGTAGTTGATGCGGATCTCGCCGGCACCAACCTCTCTCGCTCCTGCATTACTGAGGAGTTCCCGCACCAGATCAAGGGGCTGAAGGCGTTCCTGAATCAACTGCCTCATGAGGCTAATTTCGGAAATCATCGGGTCGACGTCTTGGCCCTTGCTCTCAAAGAAATCACCTAGCCTATCCACACCATGTTCCTTTCATGAAACACAGGAGTATACCGTAGCCAGAACCGTGCAGAAAGACGGCCGATTGCCTCCTAGTCTCATCGCACGCTCGGGCGTTTCCGGTTTCACACGGTCTCTTGGTCCTCTCGAATGGTCAGCCGCGGATGCGTGGGGGACGGGGGCGTTGAGGAGGGGCGGTTTGGATGGTCTGGTCCTCGACGCACGCCGGGCCGCACGTCCGGCTGGTTCGCATTTGCCATATTGTGGCGGAATGGGGGTGCGGGGGCAAGGGGAAAACGGCCGGATTTCGTCGCTCGTCTCTCGTCGCTGGTCGCTCGGGCGACGTAGAAGCGTCGGAGCGTAGATGGGTAGATGGGTAGATGGGTTTCGGGGGGCGAGAGTCCAGGCGCGTGTCCGTTGTCGTCCGCATTTACGCTTTCCCGCATTTACGCTTCTACGCATTTACGCTTCTACGCGCCTACGGCGCGGCGTCGAGGAGGGCTCGGAGGATTCGGGCTTTGGTCTTGGTGTCGTCGGGCGAGATGCGGTCGGCTTTGATCTTGCGGGTGGCGGCATCGAGTGCGCTTTCGAGAGCGGCGAGGTCGAGCAGGGCCGCTGAACGGCAGTAACAGCTCTTCGAGCGGCCGTCGTCGAAGTCGGCGAGCATCCGTTCGAGCAGCTCGATCCGCCGGGCCTGCTGCCTGGCGAACGCTTCGATGCCGTGCTCTTTGATGACCTTCAGGTTCGCCATGACCTTTCGATACGGCGGGTACGAGGACGACTCCTTCACCTGCCCATATTCCTTCTCGCTCTTGAACTCGGCGCAGGGAAAGTCGGCGCACTGGCCACATGCCTCCAGGCCCTTGTTCCTGACGGCGCAGGTGATGAAAGAGCACGAAGGGTGCTTGTGGAGGAAGTCTGGGCCGGCGCAGCCGGGACAGCGCGAAGGCCCGGCGGTGTAATACCTCGGGCACAGGCCGCAATCGAGGCCGCACACGGCGATCGTCGGATACTTCTTCACGACCGGGCTTGTCGGTTTCTTCGCCATTGTGGTCAACCTTTATCTCAACTCCCAGGGCGCCTCGGCTGTCTCACCACACTCCAGGCAGCAGGCGATAACGCACACGTCCGGCGTACTCGCGGTAGCCCGCCAGCTCATCGTGCAGGACGCGATCCTCCAGCGTGGTGCGGACGACCAGGACCGCCGTCAGAAGAACAGCCGGAAGAAACGCCCATCGCGAATCCAGAAAGACGGGCGTGGCCAGGGCCGCCAGCAGCGCCCCGGCGTAGCCCGGATGCCGCATCCAGCGGTACGGGCCGCTCGAAACCACGTGGTGGCCGCGTTCGGTCTGGATGCGCACGACGCCGGAGAAGAAGCGGTTTTCGAGCAAGGCGTAGGACGCCCAGACATAGCCGACCAGGATCGCGACCAGCGAGAGGATCTTCGCCGGGTGGTCGAACGGGGCCGACCAGCCCCACCGCGCATCCAGTCCGGCCACCAGGGGGACGAGGCCGTAGCCGAAGCCGACAAGGGGAGCCAGAAGCCGGTCCCAGGATTTGGCGTTCTCGTGCTGCGCGAAGCGGGCGCGTTCGGCGATCAGGCCGGGATGACGGCGGGCGGCCAAGGCCCGGCTGACGACAAAGCCCAGGATGAAGATGACCGCGTACGCCCACGCCTCCCACCAGTCCCAGCGCCATGCGAGCAGCAGCGGCCCGAACGGGATGAGCACGACCACCGCCAGCAGCCCAACCACGATGCCTGGAGAAACGGTCTTCCGTCGATCATCCATCGTTTGCCCCGCGTCACGGGTCCGTCAGGGACAGCATATTTCGATGCCGCGAGCTGTATCTCGTATCCGGCCGCTCGTGCCGCCTATCGACTCGGAGAGGAAATGGCCCGGTAGCGAAGGAGCAGGCTCGATGTTTTCTGCGGCAGGCGCAGCTCGAAATCGGAGAGCAATTCCCGGCCGGTAAGTGTTCGCTGCTGCCGGGTGCGGGCCTCGTCGATGAACTCCACGCTGTACTGCGCATCGGCGTTCAGCGCGTGCAAACCGGCCTGCAACACCGGGAAGGGACATTCGCTGCGACGAAACGCCAGCACAATACCGGCATCGAGATCGGCCCGATGGAGCTGCCACGCGACAAACGCATCCGGCCCGATGCCGGCGCGCGTGAGCGGGTAGAAGTCGCCGTACCAGAACTTCTGGTTCTCTTTCACTTCCATCATCGCGGCGCGGGCCTCGGCCATCGAGAACTGGTCATTCAAGTAATCGAACTGGGTGATCGAGCCGCCGGTGGCCACGCTGCGGAGGATGTATGCCTTCGGTTCCCAGGCGCAGCAGGTCAGCAAGGGCAGGTACTGGCCGAGACCCACCGTTTGCGTCTGGTCCCAATCCGCATGGCCCGGCGAGCAGCCGGTGTCGCTGCGCCACAGAGTGACCGAGCGCATGAGGGTCTCCAGGTCGATGCGGCGACCGCCGCTGGCGCAGTTGTCGATCCATAGGCCGGGATGCCTGGCGCGCAGCTCATCCCACATGGCGTAGTGACCTTCCACGTACCGCATTTCGGTGATGCCCTGTCGATCCGGCTCGTCGGCGCCGCGCCAGAAGTCGAGCGGGTCGATGTTGAAATCGTTGCGGTAGACATCCAGACCGAATTCGGCGATCCGCCGCGACAGCAGATCGGTCAGCCAGCGACGCGCGTCGGGATCGTTCAGTTTGAACAGGCCGCCTTTGGCGCCGCCGAAGACAAATTCGGGATGTTCGCGGGCGATTTGCGTGCCCGAGGCTACGCGTTCGGGCTCAAACCACAGCAGGAACTTCAGCCCCAGGCGATGGCAGGCGTCGCTGATCGGCTTCAAACCGTTCGGGAAGCTGTTCGGCTTGCAGAACCAGTTGCCGACGCCGTTCGGGAATCCGCCCTCGAACCACGCGGCGTCGAACCAGTGCGTGTCGCAGCCCAAGTCATGCGTGGCCTGAACGGCGCCGAGCTGGCCCGCCTCCGTGCTCCACGGTGGCTTCGTCCAACTGTAGCGGTCGAAGCACTGGGCCGCGACGGGCAGACGCAGCGGACGGCCGTTGAGCTTGGGAGCGTATTCGAAGAGCAGCAGGCGGCGGAACCGATTGTGGCCTGCGAGGCGGTCGCCCTTCCAGGGCATCACCAGGATACGGGGACTGCGGACTCGCTCGCCCGGATGCAGCCGAAAGTGGGTCTTCTCCATCCCTGCCTGCCATCGCGTCGGTCCGGTGTTCCCACGGTCCAGACGCGCGGACCACTGACCCGACCAGCCGATGGCGGCGATCAGACCTTCATCGTCATACTGGAGGTCGAAGAACGGAAACGCGCCGTTCGACGGCCGGCCGCCTGTCGGCGCAATCACGACCGGCTGGCCGGCCTCCAGGGTCGTCTCCAGAGGCAGGAACGATCTTTCGCCACACACGTCACCCGTGAGCTGATGCAGAACAACAGGCTTACGGTAGTAGCCGCTGCGCAACTGGACATCCAGCGTCTGGATGTTCTCAATGATGGGCGTGTCTTGCGTCCCGGTGTTCTCGAAGTGCAGCAGCCACTCCACCGCACCGTAACGCTTGAAGACCGTGACAACGGCGCTGACGCACAGCCCCGTCTTCGCGTCCGTCCAAAGGACCGTGTACACCACGCGTCCGTGCTCGACCTTGGTCTCGGCCGACCGCTTCCAGTCCTTCAGCAAGTCGGCAGAAGGCCGACCGTCATAGACAAATGAGAACGGGATCGCGGCCGTGAGGAACGATTGACGATCTTCATCCGCCCAGATCTCCCTGCCGTCATCCATGACGATCCTGGCATCGGCCCAGTCGGCCTGATCGCAGCCGGGGCCGTCCGCGGTCGTGTCGACCTTGAGCGTGATCTGGCGTGTCCCCGGCGGCAGATCGACCTGCACGGGCACCGGCGTCTGGCCCCCCTGGAGCGTTGGGGTCCGGAACACCTCCCGCCCGGCGATTTCGACGCAAAACTGCGCCGTGCCTCGTGCACCCTCAGTGTCGAAGTTGTTGTCGATGCCTGCGAACGCCTCGAACGCCTTGGCGCCGGCAGGCAGGTGCAGAACAATCTCGCTGTTCGCGTGCGTGCCAAGACCGTGGAGGAACTCCCGCGGCCCGATCTTGATCGGGGTTTCGATGCAGGACTGGCCGAAGCGCAGTACGCTGTGGTCCTGCCGCCTCAGCTCCACGCGTACCGCCGGCTCGGCTCCCGGCGACCGCCGACCGGTGAATGCGGCGGCCGCCCAATTGAGCATCTCCTGCACCTGCTCCTCGGCGGCCATGACCTCATCCTGCGGCGCATCCGTCGGAATTTCGGCGTCCTCCAAGGCCCAGCCCGCCGCAGGCAAAAGCAGACAAAGCGTGAGGACTCGTCTCGCGAATCTCAACATAGGTCCGTCCTTTCAGCGATCCTGCCCCCGATCACAACGCCGGGCATCGGGGGTGAGCCCTTACGCCAAGACGCCTTGGCCTGTCGAGATCACCGGCCGCACACCTTTCCGGCACGGGCTCGTCAAGGATGGTGGACTTCCATGCCGCAATCCTCAACGCACACCGGCCCGAGGACATCTGATTCTCGTTGCGTCTATCATCCCCGGAGGACAACGGACGGACAACAAGAATCACCAAACCGTGTCGCGGATCTCGGATTCCGTCGCTCCTCCTTCGCCGCGCGGGTTCCTGGGCATGGGCGCTCGTTTCGGACCCTAATTGAGTGTGATGTCGGCACATCGGACGCGATTACCCGTTTCGGCCTGGGGGTGGTTGAGGCTCGGTCAGGACGGTGG
>CAZOFX010000164.1:0-6747 GCA_964579055.1 uncultured Pirellulales bacterium | reverse complement strand
TCCACCAGCACGCTCGTGCGGACCGGCCAGAGGGAGATCATCCGCCCGTTGCCAAGGACCTTCTCGTCGCTCGGACCCGGCCGGTGCCGCCAGATCAGCGATCCGTCCGCTGCATCCAGGCAATAAACATAGCCGTCGTCCGACCCGGCGTAGACACGGCCCTCGTGAACGGTCGGGGCGAAACGGACCGGGCCTTCTGCGAAGAAACTCCAGCATACCTGCCCCGTGGCAATATCAAGCGCACAGACTTGATCCGTCACGGAGGACCCGAAATACGCACGACCGTCGGCCAGCGCCACGTGAAAGGCGCTGTCCGCGTGCATGCGGGGCATCTCCTCCGACGGGGTGGGCCATGCAGGCTTGGGAGGGTGCGCGGGGGTGTACGTCCACTGAAGCGAGAGATCGTTTGGCAGGCTCTCGGCGCTCACTCCACTGCGTGTGGCATCGCACCGGTAAGTCGGCCAGTCGGCCGCCGCGGCCACGCCTCCAATACCATGCGTGAATGCACAGCAAAGGACTGTTGCAGCGAAACACAGGAAATCTGTCCTGAATCGAAACCGGATGACTGGAAGCTGTCGGCTCATGTGGTTTGCCTCCCCTGCAGCGGTTGAGGTCAGATCGGACAAACGCTGGATGTTCCGGTGTCTTCTACTCATCGGCAGACAATGGCACAGCCTTTTGCCCGCACAGAGTATCAGACTTTGGCCCCAGATACAATGAACAGATTAGCCCGGAAACGAAGAGGGCTCCGACACGAAGAGTCTCGTAGGATGGGCTTGAGCCCATGCGGCCGATACGGCACAGACCGATCCGGCAGGGGCGAATGATCATTCACCCCCGCTCTTGCGAAACTCCACCCAGACGCCGTAGTTTACACCGGCCTCGTTGTCCAGCCTCGGCCGGATGACGCGATAGTCCTTTATTCGAAGGGATTTCATGATGGCATGCAGTTCCTGAGCCGTCGCCGCAACGTCGTACTGCGGCCCCTCGCCTCGTCCCCCGCGCACGGCCTGGGCCACCTCGAGCGGCAGATTCGCCGAGAAACCCCGCCCGACATAGGCCACACCGCCGGGTTTGAGAACCCGTCGAATCTCTCGAAACGCGGCCATCTTGTCCGGCCACGACCAGAACGAGCCTCGCGAGACAACGACGTCCGCATAGTTGTCTCGAAACGGCAAGGCTTGGGCATCGGCTTGGATGGCGCTGACACAGCCGCCACAGCCATGCTCCTCAGCCTGTTGCAGGAAATAGGGAAAAAAGTGCGGATTGATGTCCGCATTGATCCAGTGCATCTTCGTCCGCCGGCACAATTCGAGGATCAGCGTCCCCGGCCCACTACCCAGGTCAATCCCGATCCCGGTTCTGCCGTCCAGGCCCAGGTCGTCCACGAGCTGCTCTGCCAGAGGACCGTACACGGGCGCCAGACGTCCTTCGCTCGACCGGATCATCCGAAGGGCGTCCTCTCGGGAGTACTCTTTCGGGGCTTCTTTCACCCGGCCGTCGTTCGAGACGCGAGGACCGGCCCCCCCGCATCCGACGAGCAACACCAGCGCCGCCAGCGCGATGCAGAACCGGCCTGCGCCCAGACCCTGAAGAGGCTTTGTCATGATCGATATCCATCCAATCGCACTGAATCAGGTATGCTTCCACGCATCGCCCGGACCTCTCCGCCGGATAAGCCCTAAGCGTCAACGATCCCCGGTGCCAGAATCAGGCGCCGGACTCGGTCCACATTCTACGCCGCTTTCGGGAATGTGTCCATGTTCGCGACAGATCGATAGATTTCAACGTCAAACAAGCCCAAACGGATGAACCGAGGTATTGACGCCGGAGGCAGTGATCTGGCACCATAGGAGCAGCACTGTACGGGAAGACAACCCGTTAAACGAAATGGGGAACCACGAACAGTGCGGCAATAGCCATGAGAGGGCCGAGCAATGCGCAGACGCGGTCGAGTTGGGTTTGGCTTCACGCTGATCGAGTTGCTCGTCGTCATCGCCGTCATCGCGATCCTGATGGCGATTCTGGCGCCCGCGATGCGCAAGGCTCGATTCGGCGCCAGCGAGACCGCGTGCCTGAGCAACTTGCGGCAGATCAACCTGGCCCTGGTCGCCTATGCCAACGACGACGACCGGACCCGCTATCCGCTGGAGCCGACCGAACACAATCCCCATTCCGGCCTGCTGGAGAAGATCGGGGCGCAACGGAACGGGGTCCTGATGGAGGCCTTCTACTGTCCCCAGGCTCGCGACCTGGAACAGAACGCCAACGATCCCAATGGCGGCACACCCGTCGGCGGCACCGACTCGGTGATCGATACGCCCCAGAACCGCCAGCAAGGCAATGTCACCTACATCTACTGGAGCTTCCGGATGAACAAGCCGGGCCAGGCGGGAGGCACGTGGCGCGACACATCCCAATTCCTGCCTCGACAGCTCACACTCTCCGGCATCGAAGCGCACCGCGAATGGCTGGGCCAGACCAGCAAGACCGAATTCCAGACGAATCGCTATCGGGCCTGCACGCTCGCCCAACCGGCGGAAACCTGGGTGATCTGCGATTTCTTCCGCAAGGGCGGGATCTTCCCGCATGGCCGCCGAGGCGGCGCCAACGCCGGCGGGATCAACGTCAGCTACCTCGACGGTCACGCGGCTCGCGTGTACAGGCAACCGAAGGACAGCTATCGCTAAGACGGCGAATCTGTACAGCGGGTTTGCCGTCAGTCGTGCCTGAGGAAGGACAATCATGAGGACAAGCATGGGGATTCTGCACTGCCTTGTGGCCGCCGCGGCGCTGATCGTTCTGGCGCCCGCGAAGGCTTGGGGACCGCTCGGTTCAACCGTGGCGCGCGGGCAGAACAGACCCTCGCCCGAGCCCGTTCCCATACAGGTGGAACTCGGGCCGTACGTGCGATACACCTCGCCGTCACAGGCGGTCGTGTCGTGGCGGACCGAAGAGGAGGTCCCGTCCATTCTGGACTATGGCCTGGCCGGGCCGAGGGCGAAGTACTCTCCAAGCATCCAGTTGCTTGGACGCGATCGAGGCGAGTTGGAGAACCGTCTGGAAGACGAGCAGCCAAAGAAGCACCATGCCCTGACGATCGAAGGATTGCAGCCGAACCGAGTGTATGCCTACCGTATCACTCTGCGAATGGGCGACGTGGAGCGAAATAGCGAAGTCTACGAGCTGGATACCGCTGTCAACTACAGCGTCCGTCCGCTGCCGACAGGTTTGGCCATGACAGGCGACCAGGAACACGCCGAGCGAATGCGCCGCATCGCCGGAGAGATCCTGGAGCACAGCGACGCGACAAAGGGCTACTGTCTCGTCTGGGGCCTTGTGGACGGCGTGCTGGCCTATGAGCTGGCGGCTGGAAGCGATCTGACCGTGATTGGGTTGGACGACGATGCCGACCGTGTTGCACAGGTGCGCAACAGTCTCTACCAAGCCGGCGTCTATGGAACGCGGATCATGGTGCAGCATGTAGAGGATCTCGAAGACCTGCCCTACCCAGACAACTTCGCGAATCTCATCGTTTCGGAACGCGTGGTCGTCGAAGGACAGTGTGCGGGACCGGCCACCGAGATGTACCGCCTTCTGCGACCGCGAGGAAGCGCCGCCGTCCTGTCCTGCCCGCCAGTGGCGCAAACGTCCATGCCCGCGGTGGAGGCGTGGCTCAACGCCGCTCCATTCGACCACGTTAAGCAGGAGACACCTGCCGGCCTGTTCTACATCGTGACCAAGCCCATGCCGCCGGGCTGCGGCTCGTGGACCCATCAATACGGCGATGCGGGGAACACCGCCAATAGCCACGACGATCTCAGCGGGGCCACGCAAACCGACCAGATGCAGGTGCAGTGGCTGGGCAGGCCGGGCGCCGATTTCGGCATGGACCGGAATCCCCGCATGCCCGCGCCTCTGGCGGCCAACGGCAAGCTTTTCCACCAGGGTATGAACCGTATGGTTGCCATCGACGCGTACAATGGGACGATTCTCTGGTCGCTGGAAGTCCCGGCCATGCGGCGCGTCAACCTGCCGCGAGATGCAAGCAACTGGTGCACCGACGACACCGCCCTCTACGCGGCCATCCAGGGGGACTGCTGGGTGGTCGGACACTCCGACGGCGCGCTTCAGCAAGTCGTCGAACTGCCCGAGGGCTTCAGCCGCCAACAGCACGACTGGGGCTATGTCGCCCGCAAGGACAACTTGCTTTTCGGCAGCGCAGTCACGAAGAACACCAGCTATACCGAGTTCTGGGGCCATGACGCATGGTATGACAGAACCGTCGGCGCCGGGACCGAGAAGGTCTGTAGCGATGCCCTGTTCGCCTATGGCCTGGCGACGGGCCAACCGGCGTGGACGCGACGCAGCGGCATCGTAATCAATACGACGATCGCCGTCGGAAAACAGGGTGTCTTCTTCGTCGAATCGCGGAACCCGGCCCTCCAAAGCTCACCCACACGCCGGCTCAACGATTCGCAGTTGTGGTCCGACCAGCACCTCATCTGCCTCGATGCGCAGACGGGCCAGCTCATCTGGGAGACCCCCCTCGACACCGCCGACGGAATCGTCGTGTTCTATCTGGCCTGCACCGACGACTCCATTGTGATCGCCTCGTCCGGTGGAGGCAAGTACCACTTGTATCGGTTCGACTCCGACACCGGCAGATTCCTCTGGCACGCCGAGCACAATTGGTCCGGCGACAATCACGGCGCCCATATGCAGCACCCCGTCGTTCTGACGGACCGGATCTTCCTGGAGCCCTGCGGCTATGACCTTGCGACAGGACGGCTCTTGACCTCTTCGATGAGTCCGCGCGAGGGCTGCGCCACGTACTGTGGCACGAATTACGCCCTGGTCCATCGAGGCCAGGCTCGATGCGTGGCGATGTGGGATTTCAATACCGGCCGCATCACGACCTGGCGAAATCTGCGTCCAAGCTGCTGGCTCAGCACGATTGTCGGCGAGGGAATGATACTGTCGCCCGAAGGCGGCGGAGGTTGCAGTTGTGGCAACTGGCTGGAGACTTCAATGGCCTTCTCGCCGCTGCAGGTGAATGCAGCCCCCGTCAGAAGACCTTCACCAACAGGCGATGACGCGATGGAAGGTGGCCAATGAGTGAGGACCGTGTGGGCTTGGGTATCTCAGCGAGCAGCCTGAGCGTGGTCTGCCTGCTGATGATCGCCTCGCCGGCGGCCGGCGCCGAGGATTGGCCCACGTATCAGCACGACAATCGGCGAAGCGGCGTCACGGGCGAGCAACTGCAAGTGCCTCTGGAGAAAGCCTGGGAGTACATCCCAAACGATCACCCACGGACTGCCTGGAGCGGCCCGGCCAAGTGGGATTCCTATGCCGGCCTGGTCAACCTCAAGTCCATGCGCGACTTCGATCCCGTGTTCTACGTGACGGTCGCCGAGGCGAGCGTTTTCTTCGGCAGTTCCATTGACAACGCCGTTCACTGTCTCGATGCCGCCGGCGGCCGGGAGAAATGGGTCGTCTTCACCAACGGCCCCGTCCGGCTGCCGCCGTCTTTCGACAACGGCAAGCTCTATTTCGGCTGCGATGACGGATGTGTGTACTGTGTCCGCTGCGACTCGGGCCAGATCGTCTGGCGCCATGAGGTGTCGCCCGGCGGCGCGCAGGTCCCCCTCGACGGCAGACTCACGTCGCTCTGGCCGTGTCGCACCGGCGCCCTGGTGCAGGACTCGCGGGTCTACTTCGCGGCGTCACTGCTGCCCTGGCAGAAGACCTACCTGTGCGCTCTGGATGCGCAGACCGGAGCGACGGACGGCCCCGGTTTGTTCAAGCGGCAGTTCGAGCAGATGACGGCCCATGGTCCGATGCTCGCCTCCGCCACCAGGCTCTACCTGTCACAGGGACGCCAGGTGCCGCTGGTCTTCGAGAGCGCCACCGGCAGCATGGCGCAGAGTCTCGGCAGTTCCGGTTTCGGCGGCGTGTTCGGACTGCTGACGGAGGATTCGATGTTCGTCCACGGACACGGCCAGAACCACCGTGCCGATGGCGAACTGCGATTCTTCGGCGGCGACAAGAACGATCTGCTCGTGACGTTCCCCCGCGCCGCCTCCATCGTCATTCACGGCGGCATCATCTACCTGCACGCGGACGGCTGGCTCCAGGCGTTCGACCGCAACAGTTACGTCGAACTCCAGTCTCGGATCGATTTCCTGCAGACCAGCATACGGCAGTTGCAGGAACGCAAGAAGAAACTCGCGCGCGACGCCGGCGAATTGCAGCGCCAACAACTCGATGCAGAGATTGCTGCAGCGCAGGCGGAAATCCCCTCACTCCAGGCAGAGCTGTCCGCGTGCGTTCCCTGGCGTGTCGCGAGTGATTGCCCCCTGACCTTGATTCTGGCCGGTGAGACGCTCTTCGCCGGGGGCGAAGGCAAGGTAACCGCCCACGAGGCCGCAACCGGCGAACGGATCTGGACTGCGCCGGTCGAGGGCAGGGCCTACGGCCTGGCTGCCGCCGCAGGCTCGCTGTTCGTCAGCACCGATCTGGGGCGAATCGTCTGCTTCGCCGCCCCATGAGAGCGACGAACAAAGCAGGGTACGAGTGTCCTCTCACCGTAGACGCAAAGGAATCCGCCGCCTGCGCCATGACCTGGTGAAGCCGTCGGCGCGCGACCTGTCACTCTACTGGTTTCGTGCGTACGGTGCAGATGCAGCCCTTCTAATACGGATTAGGAAATATTTTTGCGCGCCTGTTAAAATAGGGTAGCGCTCT
>CAZOFX010000163.1:0-6798 GCA_964579055.1 uncultured Pirellulales bacterium | reverse complement strand
CGGAGACCTTCATCCAGTTCTGGCAGAGGGTCGGCCAGGCGGAGGTGCCTTCGATTTTCTGGCCCAGCCCGAAGCCGTGTGGCCCCTTGGCGAACAGGTGCATCTCGACGGGCACCTTGGCCTTTCGCATCGCAAGGTAGAAGTAGACGCTGTTCTCGGCCGGCACGCCCGTATCCTCCCACGTGTGGATCAGGAAACACGGCGGAGTCTGCGGGGTCACCTGTCGTTCGTTGGAGAATTTCTCGATCAGCTCTTTCCCGGCGTCGGCGCCGAGCAGGTTCTGACGCGAGCCGACGTGCGTGAACGGCTCGACGAAAGAGATCACCGGGTAAACCAGCACGCCGAAGTCGGGTCGCGCGCTGACCTTGTCGATCTCGTCTCGTGAATCATAGACCTTGTCGTCGAAGTGCGTCACGGCGGTCGAGGCCAGATGCCCGCCGGCCGAGAAGCCCAGAACGCCGATGCGATCGGGCTTCACACTCCACCGGTCGGCGCCGCTGCGCACCGTGCGAATCGCCCGCTGGACATCCTGGAGTGGAGCAGGGTGGCCGTAGCCGGCGCCGCTGTTGCGGTGGCGATACTGGAGGATGAAGCCGGCGACGCCGAAGGAGTTGAGCCATTGCGCGATCTGATGTCCTTCATGGTCCATCGCCAGGTGGCCGTAACCGCCGCCAGGGCAGATCACGATGGCCGCGCCGGTCGCCTTGTCCTTGTCCGGCAGATAGATCGTCAGTTTGGGGACGTCGCCGTCGGCGGCGCCCTTGGCGCCGGGCGCGCCGGCGGGCCAGAGCACATCGACCGAAGGCTCAGCGGCGATGCAGGCAACCGGTGCCATGGCCAGCAGCAGGGCGAGCAGACTGAAACCGATGATCGTTCGAGGGTGGCTGTTCATTGCCGGTCCTCCTATTTCAGGCGTTCGGGATCGTTCAGATGTTCTGCGATGTAGTTCAGGAACTTCGCGGCGTACAGGCCGTCGGCGATGCGATGATCGACCGCCAGCGACAGGCTCATCTGCTTGCGGACCTGGTAATGGCCGTTCGCCGGGACGATGCTGTGCAGCACCTTGCCCACCGCGAGGATGGTGCTGGCCGCCGGCGGCACGATGCCGACGAACGTGTCGATGTCGTAGGCGCCGAGATTGCTCATCGCGATCGTCTCGCCCTCGATCTCTTCGAGAGTCAGCCGGTTGCTTCGCGCGCTTTGTGTCAGGATTCGCTCGGCGTCGGCGATCTGGGCGAGCGTTTTGCGATCGGCGTTTCGGACCACGGGCACCACCAGACCCTGCGGGCTGTTGACCGCGAACCCCACGTTGATCTCGTCGGGGATGTCGATTACGGTCGGATCGAAGGAGGCATCCGCGCCGTCGTTCCGCAGCCGGCCCAAGACCAGCGGGTACTGGCGGGCCGCCAGCGCCAACGCGTGGATCAGAAACGAGTTGCTGGTGATCTTGACGCCGTGGAGTTTGCTCAGCGCGTGACGCTGCGCCAGCAGGTCCGTGACGTCGGCTTTGCGCTCGAGGTAGAAGCAGGGCTTGGTGCGTTTGGACGCCAGCATCCGTTTGCCGATGAGCTTCTGGATCCGCGTCAGCGGGACGAACGTCTTCAATGAGCTTTCCAATCGCACCTCAAACAGCGGGCACACACACGAAACCATCTTCACATGGCCGTTATCATAGCTTGCCCGCTCGGTTTTGCAAGGGCGGCCACGCGCCGCGTGTAGGCCGAGGGCGCACAAGACGTGTGGCAGCCTCAAGCGCAGCGCTCCCCTGAGCCTGCCGAATGGGTTGGGGATGGCCAAGCCTCGGAACCATCCCCAAACGCCAAAGCGTTTGAGGCTGCCACCCGTCGAATGCCCTTACAGGCACACTGCGAACTACAGCTCGGCCAGGTACAGAACCTCGCCCGCGGACAAGGCCCGGTCGTAGATGCGGACGTCGTCCATCTTTCCGGGCATCTCGCGATCGATAGTGCCGCTGTCGCTCCAGGCGCCGAGTGTTCCGCCCAGGGTCAGGTTGGTCAGCGGCGCGCCGATGGCGCGGTAGTCCTCCTGTTGCCCATTCATGTAGATGGCGATTTCGGTCGGCGAGACCGTCACCGCGATGTGGGTCCATGCGTTGACGGGGACGATGGTGTTGCCGTCCAGGTCGCCGGTGCCGAGGCCGTAAAGGCCCACGTTCAGAACGCCGTTATGGAACTTGAAGTGTACGGCTCCGACGTTCCAGCCGTCGGTGTTCAGCCCGCCGGAATACGCGATCGAGGTCAGAGACGAACTGGGATTGACCCACATCGCGTAGCTGAAAGCGCTGAACGTCGCCGATGCGCCGCCGATCCGCGGCACCGTTACCGCGTCGTCCGCGCCGTCCAGGATCAATTGTCCATTCAGCGTTTGAGCGTCGCCCAGCAGCGTGCCGTTGTGGCCGTTGCCGGAGCTGTCGGCCGCGCCGTTGTCAAACGTATACCATGCCAACAGCCCGGTCGTGCCGGGATCCTCCGGCGTCGGCAGAGGCGGCGCCGATCGATACAGCCGGATGTCGTCGACGTACACCAGCCCGGAACCACCGCCATCGACGCCGACGCTCAGGCTCGTGACATTGCGCAGGTTCGCGCCCACCGAGGCCAGATCGATGTTCCATTGCTTCCAGACGGGCCGGGTCAGCAAATTGGCCGCGCCGGGGTAGACGACCTTGACGCCGTTAATCTCCGCGTAGAATTGCCCGCCGGTGTTCTCGGAATCGCCGCGGAAGAACAGAACGAGGGTCTGGATGCCGGCGCGGGTCCAATCCTGTCCGTCGAGCTCCAGGTCCGCCACCGACGTTGCGGCCGCGGTGTTGTCGAACAGCAGCGGCATGGACTGCGCCCCGCCGTGCACGATCGAACGCTCGGCGAACGGGGCGTCCAGATAGCCGACCTGCGAGCCGTTCGAGTCGTCCTCGTAGCCGTCGATCCAGGTCTGGAAGATCGCCTTGCCGGCGTCGATGTCGTTGGTGTAGCTCTCGAAGTCGTCCACGACGAAGTACTCCAGCGTGGAGAAGCTCCAGACCTCGCCCTCCCAGCGTGCGGGGTCGGCGGCCTCGTTGACCTCATCGACCCTCCAGTAGTAGGTGGTCCCCAGGTCGAGCGTGCCGGGGTTGTACTGGGTCTCGGTGACGGCATCGACCACGGCGAGGGCCTGCGGATCGGCGCCAAGGGAGACCTCATGCGAGACGGCGTCGCGTCCGCCGCGCCAATCCAACAGGGTGTCGACCGGGACATCGGTTGCGCCGGGAGCCGGCTGCGGCTCGCGGGCCTGGACCGGGACGTAGAAGAATCGCACCTCGCTGAGCCCGTACTGGCCGAGGAAGCCGTATCCGCTGTTGACGGTCAGGCGGACGAACCGGGCCATCACGCCGCCCAGGTCGATCGTCGTGTTGTGCGTGTAGCTCGCCGTGGCCGCGCCCCGGGCCAGCTCGACGTCACCCAAACCTGCCCAGGTCTGGCCGTCGACGGAGTATTCCACCGTCGCGCCCTTGATGCCGAAACCGACCGTCGCCTCGAAGGCGATGTTGTAGTTCCACACCCAAAGCTCGTGCA
Organism: uncultured Pirellulales bacterium; assembly: GCA_964579055.1. Classification (GTDB taxonomy): domain Bacteria; phylum Planctomycetota; class Phycisphaerae; order Sedimentisphaerales; family Anaerobacaceae; genus Anaerobaca. Next base: position 3,229 of record CAZOFX010000163.1, on the reverse strand, counting down.
GCTTGTAGGCACGGTCGAACTCGAACTGAATCCACAGTGGCTCGTCGGGATTGGGGGCGCCGAGCCACATGTCCTCCAGATCGATCGAATGCTGGTCGTTCTCGTTCAGCCCGGAGCCGTTGACCGTGTTTTCGGGTTCCGACCCGACGGCATACGTGCCGGAGGCGGTCGCCGTGACGTCGGTGATGGAATAGGCGACCGGTTCACTGGTGAAGCTCCAGACCGCGCCCTTGAAGATCGCGTTGTCGGGCGCCGCGTTGACCTCGTCGATGCGCCAGTAGTAGGTCTGACCCAGGTCGAGTCCCGGCGCGCCGGGGACCGGATCGCAGGCGGCGTCGGCCTGGCCCTGGCTGACCAGCACGTCCAGCGGATTGGCCCGGCTGGCGGCGTTGACGTCGTCGAAGGACGTGCCGAGGTAGACATCGTGTGCCGCCGCGAACGCGCCTGGCGTCCAGCTCAGCGTGACGTCACGCGCCACGTCGACGGCCTCGTCGGCCGGGACGGGGTCGGTCGCGAATTCGGTCTCCATCCCAATGCCCTGCATGACGTCGTAAAGCTCGGCTTCGCTGAGCGTTCTCTTGTAGATACGGATGTCGTCCAGCATGCCGCCCATCGGCTCGGTGAGGCCGCCGTTGTTGCCCATGCGGTAGATCGTGTCGGGATAGGCGTTGAGGTCCCCGGTCGCGTTGGTGGTCGCGACGATCTGGCCGTCGAGGTACAGTCGAATCTGGGCGCCGTCATAGACGCCGGCCATGTGGTGCCATCGCTGTGCCTTGACCGTCCCGGTCGGCGCCATGGCGAACGACTGCGTGTTGCTCGTCAACGACAGCCAGCACCGTCCTCGCCCTTCGGACAGGATGTGCAGGCCATACGAGAAGTACGGGCTGGTGTGGATCGTGTTGTTGAACACCTTGGCCAGGATGATCTGGACGACGCTGACGTCGTCGAAGTAGACCCAGGCGGTCAGCGTGATGGCGCTGCCGGTGACGTTCAGCGATTCCGATGGAGCGGCTTCGAGATAGTCGTCCTCTCCGTCGATCTGGACGGCGCCGCGCAGGGTGCCGGCGACCCATTGCGGCCCGCCGTACAGCGTGGCGTCGTTGCCGTTCCCGGACGAGTCGGCCGCCACGGTGCCGGAAGTCTCGTCGAATCTCCACCAGCCCACAAGGCTCGGGTCGGCGGCCTCGGCGACGCTCGCCAGGCCCAAACCCGCGACACAGGCCACAAGAACTATGCTACGCAGTCTCTGGTGCATGACAATCCTCCTTCACAGAAATTCCAGGACTCTGATCTTCGTGCTTTCGCGTGATTCGACCGATGCACATCGGTCGAGGGAATGCCGTTGGGTCTGGTGGATTGCCGGCGCATACTGATGGTGCGGCCGGATGCTGCGTCGGACTCTGTCACCTGCGACCGACTCACTGAAGAACTCCGCGTCACTGCCTGCGCTCTTGGGGTGCGCCTCCAACCTCCTTTATTGCCTCGCGGGTCTGGAAAGAAATACCCGTGAGGATGCCTCCGATGTGTCAATTCTACCCACACGGGCCTCGCGAATGCAACACAATTTGTCACACACCCGGCATTGATCGCTCACAGGCAAGGGCGACGCATGCGTCGCCCCTACAGGTTCAACTGCGCTCGTAGGGGCGAGGTATGCCTCGCCCTCCTCGGCGAATGGTGGCTCCGCTCGGCATGAAAAGACAAAGGGCCGCCAGAAAGATAAGTCGGACCCCGGTGCCGACCGCACGTGCCATTCAATACCGGCGGGTGGTCGCCTGGCGGGGGTGTTGGTGGTTGGCAAAGAAGTATCGCAGGGCGTCGATGGGGTGGTCGTGGACGCCGTCTTTGAGGGGCAGCTCGCCCGATGCGGCAGGGCCCTCGTCGGGGTAGTGGTAGCACTGCAACGCTTCGATCAGCCTGCAACAGCGGGGCGAGACCAGCAGCGAGCTGCGGCCGTCGCCGGCGCGGATGGCCCGGCGGACCAGCTCGATTCCTTCGACGATGCCGCTCCTGCGGTAGCGCGTGGCGATCCCGAGACCCCGCAGCTCCCGGACGACGCTGGTTCCTGTGATGTCGCCCGCGGCGGCGCCGGCCGGATCGCAGAACGTCGCGGCCACCCGCTCTTCGGGACAAGGCGTTCGCATCTTGATCTCGTTGGCGTGAATGTCGATCGTCGCGCGACTGCGGATGTACTCATCGATCACGCGGACGGCTCCCTCATGATCGACCTGAATCCACAGGCACACGAATGGATTGACGAAGCCGAAATCGAGCGTGCGATACAGGGGCAGGTTGGGGTCGTAATCGATCGGTTTGACGTGAATGCTCGGGTCGAACTCGCTGAAGACGATGTTCTCGAGCGAGGGCCGGATGCAGAGCATCTCCGCTTCCCACCCGGAGCGGCTGCTGCGGCGCATCTGCGCGATGCAGTCGTCGATCCGCAGGTAGCCCGCTGCGTTCTTGGCCCGGCCCCGGCAGTCGGACCACAGCGGGCACTGCGAGCAGTTGCGGCCGGTGCACTTCTCGATCGTCTCCCACAGGCACCATTTGAACACGGGCACGCCCGTCTTCGTCGCGGCGGCGACTTCGCGCTGCATGATCCCATAGGGCCGGTGCATTGTGCTGATCAACTCGATGCCCGCGACGAGGTTGTCCTTGCTGAGCGTGGTGAACTTGGCGGCCGCGAACACATCCTCGTCGAACAGCTCGACCTCATCACAGCGCAGCTTCTGCACATGCTGGCCCCGCACGCTGGTGGCCGACTGCGTCAGCACCTCGACCGCAGCGCCATTCGCGAAACGGCAGCCGCCCTTGCGAATTGGGCCATCGAGCGCGCCCGCGAAGCCTCGTTGCAGGAACGTCGTGAGACAATCATACATCCGGCTGGACTGCTCGCCCGAGCCACCCAGGATGCGGACCTGGCAGCCGCTCTTGAACAGGCAGTCGAGCAGCGTCGCGACCGCCGCCAGCTCGGTCTTGCCACCACCCCGATTGGCCCAGACGATGGCGTCCGCAGATTGATGATTGATTATTGATGATGGATCATTGGAGGCGGAAGGCAGATGGTGTGAATCATCCTTCATCAATAATCGATCATCAATAGAGAAGCTGTTCCAGAGGTAGTCCATCGGACTGCTGTGATCGGGAGAGATGCGCACGTCCGGCACGTCGATCCCGAGGAACACCTTTACGTAGTTCTTCAAGTCCTGTCTCGTTCGCGGCCTCGTCC
>CAZOFX010000162.1:0-7633 GCA_964579055.1 uncultured Pirellulales bacterium | reverse complement strand
GGATAGAGCAACGGATTTCTAATCCGTAGGTCGCAGGTTCGAATCCTGCCGGGCGCGTTGATTCAATCCGTTGTCGCGAGGTCGAGGAAGACGATGACGGACGGATTGCCGACGGGTGCGTAATGGCCGGTGAAGGCCAGGCGGCCTGTTTGACGATCCACGCGGAAGACGGCGACGTTGTCGCTTCGCTGATTGCAGCAGTAGAGGAAGCGGCCGGAGGGGTCGAAATTGAAGCTGCGAGGGTAGTTGCCACGCGTCCATTCCTCCCCGATGTAGGTCAGGGCTCCGGCGTCGCCGATGGAGAAGATCGCGATGCTGTCGTGCAGGCGGTTGCCCGCGTAGAGGAAGCGGCCGTCGGCCGAGACCATGATCTCCGAACAGAAGTTGCTGCCGGCGAAGGCGGGCGGCAGGGTGGAGACGGTCTGCCGTGCCACCAGCCGGCCTTTCTCAGGATCGTAGTCGAACAGCACGACGTTCGAGCCTTCCTCCTGAATGGAATAGAGCCAGCGTCCGTTCGGATGGAAGCAGAAGTGCCGGGGCCCATCTCCCGGCGGCAGCGAAACCGAGGGCGGATCGTTCGCCGCGAGCACACCGTGGCGATCGTCGAACCGCCAGACGAAGATCCGGTCCAGGCCGAGATCGACGTGCAGAACGAAGCGTCCTGAAGGATCGGCCTGGATCATATGCGCATGCGTCCGGTCATGTCCGCTGAACGCGAAGCTGCCCGGCGGGGCGTTCGTTGCCCTCGTCGGTCCCAGTGTCCCCGCGTCTGCCTTGACGTCTGTGGCGGGGTCCAAGTCGCCGTACGGTAAGATCGGCAGCACCGCCACGGAGCCGCCGAAGTAATTGGCCACCAGCAGGAACTCGCCCGAAGGGTGTACGCTCACGTAGGTAGGCCCGGCGCCGCCGGAGCGCACGGTGTTGAGCAGTCGCAACCGCCCATCCGCGAGGTCGATTGCGAAGGCGCTGACGGAGCCTTGTTTGTCGTCGCCCACGCGGTCCGTTTCGTTGGCGGAGTACAAATGCGTCCCGGCGGCGTTCAGCGCCAGGCAGCTCGGGCTTGTCCCCAGCTCATAGACGCCGCAAGGGGTCATGTCGCCGGTGGTGCGATCCACCCGGAACAGATGAATGCCGCGCCCGTTTCCGGGGGGCAGGTCCACCTGCGTCGGCAGCACGTCACGAAGTGGCGAACTGAACGCGCCCACGTAAGCCATCAGCGGTTTTTCCGTCGCGGCTGATTGGGCCAAGAGCAGATCCGCCATCGGCGACACGCCTGCCAGCACGGCGGAGAACCCCAGGACCGAGCGTCTCGAAATCACCGACGCAATCTGGTTGGAGGCATGTTGGGTTCCCTGACGGAGGGAAGCTGACAGGAGTTTGGATTCTTGGGCCATGCGATGATTATACCCCGCCGACGGCGGGAAACCAGCCGACTGTCATACAAACGATTGCGAGGTCCTCTGGGCAGTTATATTGCTTGATCGCTGCCGGGGGATCGCATACGATTATGGCCGACGCCGTAAGATCGTGGCATCGCGTGACCGTGCCGATGGCCGATCTGAGGCACGGCACGGGAGGTTTGGAATCGATAGGACCCAAAGCAATCATTCCCATTGACCCCAGGAAAGGATCGACACGTGGCAGAGCAGAAGAGCAAACCAACGCAAGACCGGGGCGTGTCCGCCGGTCGAAGGGCATTTCTGAAGGCGACGGCGGCATCGGTGGCGTTTCCCTACCTGATTCCGGCGTCGGCCATGGGCAATGCCGGCGCCGTGGCGCCGAGCAACCGCATCGTGATGGCCGGCATCGGGCTCGGCAACATGGGCAGCGGCGACCTGGGTTCCTTCCTGGGCCGCGACGACGTCCAGTACGTTGCCGTGTGCGACGTCAAGAGGGACGTTCGCGAAGGTTTTGCGAACCGCGTGAACCAGAAGTACAACAACAAGGACTGCAAGGCATACCGTGACTTTCGCGAGGTCATGGTGCGCAGCGACATCGACGCAGTGCATTGCGCCACGCCGGATCACTGGCATGCGATCATCGTGATCGAAGCCTGCCGCAACGGGAAGGACATCTACTGCCAGAAGCCCGAGACCAAAACGCTGCGGGAAGGCAAGCTGATGATCGACGCCGCCCGTCGCTACAATCGGGTCGTCTCCGGCGGCAGCCAGCGCGTGCTCGAAGATTACCGCAAGATCGTCGACGCCTGCTGGGGCGGAGAAAAGGGCAACGCCAAGTCGATCAACGTCAACGTCGGTCCGTTCCCGACGGACTGCAATAAGCCGGGCGAAGCGATTCCCGACGGTTTCGACTGGGACATGTGGCTGGGACCGGCCCCCTGGGCGCCGTACCATCCGCACCGGTGCAGCGGCAGCTACAACATCGACGGCACGAGCTGGCGATCGTTCAAGGATTACTCCGGCGGCGGCATGACCGACTGGGGCGCCCATCATTTCGGCGGCGCGACGTTTGCCATCGACGTCCGGGAGATGGAGCCGGAGGAAGTCATCTTCCACAACGAGAACGGCAGGAAGTTTGCGACCTGCCGCTTCCCGAACGGCAAGCTTCTGCATCACAATTACCCGGGCCGGGGCAATCTGGATGTGGAATTCGCGGGCGATCCGGTTCCCTCGAAGCCGGTTCCCGCTTACGCCGGAACCGGCGGCATTTACGGCGACTTCATCGACTGCGTCAAGACGCGCCGAAAGCCCTTCCGTGACATCGAATTCGCGGTCCACACCGCAAACGTCTGTCACCTGTTCCTGGCGGCCTACGAACTGGAGCGTTCTCTGAAATGGGATGCGGCCAAGCAGCAGTTTGTCAACGACGACGAAGCCAATCGCCTTGTCGACGTGGCCAGACGAGAGCCGTGGGTGATTTAAGAACGCGACCATTGCGACATGGAGAAACGACGATGACGAACGAACAAACTGTGAAAATGACTCTGACGGCGGGAGCGGCCAGCCTGATCGCGGCCGGCGCCGTGGCTCAGACGAATTCGGCCGAAGTGGACAAAGCATTCGAAACGCTCAAAACCTATGACTGGGGCGCAGACCGCGCGACGTTGAATCCGATCGACCAGGCGATCATCGCGACGCACGGCGATGTGGCGGCGCGCCAGGCTTTAGAGAAGAGGCTAGTGGACGCGCTGGCCGGCGGTCTTTCGCGGTCCGCACAGGATTATGTGTGCCGCAAGTTGAGGGTGGTGGGCACGAACCAGTCGGTGGAGGCGCTGGCTGCTCTTTTGGCGGACGAAAAGACCTCGCACATCGCCCGCTACGCTCTGGAGCGGATGCCGGGCGAGGAGGCGATCGGGGCGATGCGGGATGCGCTGCCGAAGGTCGGCGGCAAGCTCAAGCCGGGCCTGATCGGCTCGTTGGGCGTGCGTCGTGACGCGGCCTGCGTTGCGGCCATCGCGGCGTTTCTCGGCGACTCCGACAAGGACGTGGCCCGGGCTGCGGCCCACGCGCTGGCCCTGATCGGCACACCGGCTGCGGCCGATGCGCTAAGCGAGTTCGCCAAGACCGTGCCGGCCGACATGAAGGTGCCCGTCGCCGATGCCCGCCTGCTCTGTGCCGAGCAGTTGCTGGCCGACGGGGCCAAGTCCGAGGCGTTGGCGTTGTACAAGGCGCTTAATGGCAGCGACCAGCCGACGCAGGTCAGGGTCGCGGCGATCAAAGGCATGCTGGCCACTTCGACGAAGAAGTAGGACAGGATACAGACCGGCGAATTCATGAAGGCCGGCGGCCGTTTGTAGTGGTTCGCCTGCGGCGGGCTGCGTTCGTTGTGGGCGTTGCGCATTTCGAAGGCAATGTGCCTTTGCGGGTACACTATAGACATGTGTGTGTGAAAATATCCTGCCACCCCTGGTTGTTTGCGCCCTCAAGGGAGTGCTGCCCTAAAATCTTGACAGACACCCACAAACGACAGGCTTCAGAACGAGCTTTCTTAAAGAGTGGGGAATGGGTATAATAGGAAAGAGGGTCGTGGGACGGCCTGGAGGTACAGCGTGATACGAGGCAGGGCGGACCGCCCATCGGGCGACCGGCTGCCTATACGATAGAACGGTTGTTCTTCTTGGGAGTGCGTATCATGGCCAAGCGTAGAGCATTCACCCTGATCGAGCTGCTCGTCGTGATCGCAATCATCGCCCTGCTGATGGCAATCCTGATGCCGGCGCTGGCTCGCGTCAAGGACCAGGCCAGGACGATAGGCTGCCGGGCCAACCTGAGGCAATGGTGTCTGTTCTTCCAGATGTACACCGAGCAGCACGACGGCAAATTCCAGGCGGGCGTGGGCAGCGGGCACACGTACCACTGGATGAACGCGTTGCGGCCGCTCTACAAGAACGACCACCAGATTCGCTGCTGCCCGACGGCCATGAAGCCCATCTTCGATGAGAACGGTCTGAGCGCGCCGGTGTTGAATGTGTACTCCGCCTGGGGCCGATACTGGGGCGAAGGACATGCGCCCGAAGGGGACTGGGGCAGCTACGGGATCAACGGCTGGGTGGAGAGCCCGCCGGCGGACGTGGCGACGGTATACGAGGGTTTCGAGACCAAGAACAACTGGCGGACTCCGGGCGTCAAGGGAGCCGCCTACGTGCCCCTGTTCATGGATGCCCTGCGGTTCAACGTGTTCCCATTGCCCCAGGACAGTCCGCCCGTCCTTGCGGACGCGGCGTGGGAGGGGACGCAACACATACGGCGTGTCTGCATCGACCGCCATGACGGGGGCACCAACATGGCCTTTCTCGACTGGTCCGTGCGAAAGGTGGGTCTGAAGGAGTTGTGGGTCCTGAAGTGGCATAAGACCTACGACACGCGAGGCCCGTGGACCATGGCCGGGGGTGTTACGCCCGACGAATGGCCCGTGTGGATGAAACGATACACTGACTTCTGAGGCCGCATCGCGCCGGCCGGACGGTCCGCCGCGGGCGGATTGCGATCGTGCACGTCGAGGTTCGACGGCTTTATCGTTGTGCCTGGAAGACGCGGTAGGAATGCGGCGGCAGGGTGACCTCGAACATGCTGCCGGAGAGGCGTTGCCAGGGGCTTTGCGGCAGCGGACGGGCGGGGACAGCCTGGCCGCTGATCATATCCGTCAGGGCGGCCGTCTGATTCTTCGTCCACACCTGTACGTCCACCGGCTCATCGCGGAAGGACTCCACGATGAACGTGCCGTTGTCGTAGGCGAACAGAGAGACCTCGGCCGGTCCGTGCAGGCGCACGAACAGATCCTGACACAACGTGTCTCTGATCCGGTTCAGGACCGCCGCCGGCAGGTGGTACAGGTCCGTGAAGCTCTCGGGGATGGTCAGCACGTACAGGGTTCCTCCGCCGTAAGAGGCCGAGTGCAGCACGGGCCAGCCGTTGGTTTCGTCCAAGGCGGAGACCTCTTCCCACGAGTCGTTAGTCAGGTACTGGATCTGCGGGATGACCATCTCGGCTCCCGCTTCGACCGTGGGGCCCCAGCCGGCCCGGAAATCCTTCACGATGGCCTTTCGGCCGGTGACCTGCATCTCCACGATCGACTCGATGCCCTTGCCCTGCAAGGCGCCGAGCAGGCCGGATGTGATCATCACCTGCTTGCCCTGCATCAGATGCGCCTTGATCTTGCCCACCAGATCGGGGTCGAACTTTGCGGTTTCCGCCATGAAGACCATGTTCGCATCCGTCGGAAACTCCGGCGCCAGGTCCATGGGCACGCCGCACATGCCCAGGTAGTTGTGCAGGAAGTCCTCGCCGGTGGAGTGACAGGGCTTGTAGCTCTTGACCCCCACCGGCCCGCCGAGCTTTCCCAGGAAACGGTCCACCTGCTCGAAGGTCACGCCGGCCGCACGGGCGAACATGTTCGGCTGATACGTGGCGCCGTCGGCCAGTTGGATGGGCGCCTTCATCGCGTCGAAGTCGAAGCTGGTCTGTCCATCCTGCCAGGCGGCCCGCAGGTTCGCCGGGACCGGACGCGTGATCTGGCGGATGTCGAAGAGCGTGATCTCGGGGGCCTTGGCGAACAGCGTCAGCCAGAGTTGCTCGGCGTAGCGGTCCATCGTCGGCAGGCCGCCGGTATCGACCCAGCCGCCGCCGTTGCCGCCGGGCTTGAGGTTCTCGAAGTAGCGGAAGATCAAATAACCCAGATACGGCTGGAGGTGCTGGTTGCCGGACGGATCGCGTGTCTCGGTGCCGGTGTAAAGGCCATCGAACAGGGCCGGCTCTTTCTCCAGGTTGAAACCGAGGCCCTGGAAGTGTTCGTACCAGTTGGGGTACTTGATGACGACTTTGACCTTGGGATTGACCGCCTTGGCGGGCGCGAGGATCAGGCTCCGGGCCGCCTCCTCCATGAGGTCCAGGCGATATTGCGTCCAGGATTTGTCGCCTTTGGCGGCGATGCAGAGACGGCACTTGCAGCTCGTGAAGAAGAAGTCGTCCAGAATCAGCTCGTCGAAGTGGCGTGCTGTGTGCTCGACGATCTCCTTGACCTTCTGCCGGTGTTCCGGATTGGTATAGCAGAAGGTTTCGAACCGGTTGCGCTCATTGACCGTCAGGGTGATGCCGCCGGCGGTGCGAATCCCGCGCTCGTGGAAATACGCCTTGGCCCGGTTCAGCGTCTCGTCGTCGACGATCAGCAGATCGCGGTGCGTCTCCAGATACACCTTGTCCACGTGGACCTGCCTGGTGATGTCCTGCCAGCGGGAATCCAGCCAGTTCCGGTCCGCCATCTCTTTGGTTTCGTACGCCCGGCAGTACACCGCGACGGCGAAGTTCTCATAGGCGTCCGCTGCGGGACACCACATCGATGCGAGCAGGATCATCCAGGCCGCGTTGCGTGTTCTCATCTCGTCATCTCCGCTATGCCGTCACAATCTCCACGGGCTGCGCGTCGCGCGGGCCAGCAGGCGCGACGCCTGCGGATCGCCGACGAACTCTTCCTTTGCGGGGTCCCATTTCAGCGAGCGTCCGAGCTTGTACGCCAGAATGGTCAGATGTCCCAACGAGGCTCCGCGATGGCCGATCTCCGGAGGGCAGTTCGGCTGGCGTCGCGTGCGAATGCAGTCGAACCAGTTGGCATGATGATCGTTGTCGCCGATGTTCACCTCGCGCGTCGTCAGTTTCATTCGTTCGAAGAGGTCATCGGGGCCGCCTTCGATTGGTCCGCCGGTGCTCATCGACGTGACCCAGCCTCGCTCGCCGACGAACACGCCGCCGAAATTGCCTTCCAGCCTGGCGTTCGAGGGCACGGCCTTGTAGACATCTCTCACCATACCCCAGTGGTCCACGAGGTGCAGGAGCGTGCCGTTGGCGTAGCGGCAGGTGAGCGTCGGGTATTGGCCCGTGCTCGGGTGGATGAACTCGACCGGCCCGCTGTTCTCGGCGCCCAGCGCGTACTGAATCACATCCGCTGCGTGCGAGTGGTACCAGGTGACCGCGCCGGCGCCGAAATCGTCGTGGAACGCCCAGGGCACGACGCCGGGAATCGGATTTCGGTGATAGGCGCTATTGTACGGCTGCCAGGGGGCGGGACCGACCCACAGGTCCCAGTCCAGTCCCTGGGGCGCCGGCTCGGCCGCCAATGCCGGACTCACTGGCGCATACGAACGACCGAAGTTCTCGCCCAGGGGCTGCCAGAGTGTGAA
>CAZOFX010000161.1:0-7891 GCA_964579055.1 uncultured Pirellulales bacterium | reverse complement strand
ATCTCGAAGTTGCTGTAGTGCCCCGTGACCATGAGCAGCCCTTTGCGCTCCTGCATGAGCCACTTGGCGTGCTCGGCGTTCTTGTAGCGAGAGTACTCCCGCCAGTTGTATTTCTTGACCAGTCGAGGGGTGAACAGCACGTCGATCGTCAACATGACGATCTGCTCGAAGCTCCGTCGTCCCGTCTGCCAAATCCACTCCTCGGACTTCTCCGGGAAGCTGGCGCGGAGGTTCTCCAGCGCACGCTGGCGGCCCCGGTGGTAATGCTTCCAAAGCAGACGCCCAAGGAAGCAGGCAAACCGCAGATTGGTCTCGACATCAAAGAGATACAGGAAGACAACCAGAACCCGAACGGCTACGTACAGCAGCCAGTCGAGCACCGGATGCGGTTTCTTCTTCGGTCGTTTTTTCGTTATACGCCCATCAGTCATCGGCCCCATTTTACGCAAGAAACGGCCGATGTCAAGAAATGCCTCCCGTGAGGCCGGGCGAGGGCATCGGCCCGCCCAGCGATCAGGCTCCTGCCGGGCCGGCCACAGACTCATTGCCCGTAGACCGTGCCGCGGGGGGCCAACGAAGCCTCCGCGGTGCCGCCGTAGGCGCCCATGTTGATCCGGCCGTTGACGGCCCGCTCGCTCAGCGGATCGCCCGCCTCGCAGGACGCCTCCTGACCCAGCGGCATGGACGGGTCGCCCGCGTCGATGCACGGACTGGTCTGGTCGCCCCACGACCACAGCCCCTGAAGAGTGTCCCAGAACCAGCCTTCGCTGCTGACATGGTAATCGCCCGGCGTCCAGATCGCGTCAAGCCCGGCCGACTCAGACCACTGGCCGCGAGCGACGAACAGCGGATCGGCATCAATATTCCCCTCGCCGGGCCAGCCACCCTGAATATCGCAGTAACTGACCGTCGCCTGCTGGCGAGAGTCCAGGTTCACGCCGTCGCCGTTGTTGAAGTAAACGATCGAATTCGTGAGGACGGGCGCGACGCAGGACACACCAAGGCCAAGATTGTCGGCGACGGTGCAGTTCACCAGCGCCGGATAGCCGCCCAGAACACCGCTTTCGCGGTTGCCGGCGACCAGGCAGTTCGTGAAGGTGCCATAGTTGCGCTGAATGCGTCGCCCGCTGACATCAGCCCACATCTCGATCCCGATGCGGTTGGCCATGATGTCGCAACGACTCACCGCCGGGTCGGCGCCGCCCCAGACCTTGATGCCTGCGGCGCAGTTATCCGTAACGTCGCAGTAGCTGATCGTCGGTTCCGATCCGTTGCAGACAATCCCGAAGGTGCCGCCGGCAACCGTGAAGCCAGTGAACAGGCTGTCGGCGGTCTCGCCGTCGGCAAACGTGACGAGCGGACCGGCGCCGGTGATGACAGTCGCCGCCCGGACAGCCGGGTCCTGCGGAGCCGATGAAGTGACAGTCACTTTCTTGCCGGCGAAGCGTATCTTCTCGTCGTACACGCCGGGCTCAAGGAGAATCACGTCGCCGTCCTGGGCCCTGGCAATCGCATGCTGGATGTAGTCGTGGCGACTGCCCGAGGTGGCGTTCTCGATGGGACCGTTGGCCAGCGAGTAGCCAAAATCCAGTCGAATCCCTGTGATCTGGTAGTTGTACACCCACGTGATGGTCGAACCACTGACCTCGGGACCGCCTCCGTACGGGTAGTCGGGCAGATAGAAATCGACGATGCCATACTCTCTCGTAACACAGCACATCCGGATGTTGCCACTCCAAGCGTCTCCGGACGAATAGACGATCGTCGAACCGTCGACGTCCGCCTGCAACTGCCAGCCCCCCTCGACCGCGACCTCGAACTCCCGAACGTGGTCCGGGTCCGAGATGTCGGCGCCGTAGATGTCCCCGATGTCGTTGCGCTCGTCCGTCCATACGACCAGATTCCCGGACACCGCAGGATCGTACTGCCGCTCGGAGGCCGTGCAGATCGGGAAGCTCCGGATGTCGCCCAAATCGGAGATGTCGGCGCCGTAGATGTCGCCGTTGGCTTCCCAGACGACGATATCACCGCAGATGTCGACGAATCCCTCGTGGGCCTCGGTGTAGTTGTCGAAGGGGTACGGCACACCCTGTCCAACCTCCTCAGCAATGGTGAAGTAGACCGGATGGGCAGGATCCGTCACGTCCGCCCCACAGATGTCGTAGGTCGCCTCCAGATATCGCGTCGCGTTCGAGGTATCAACGTTGCGATGTCTCAGCCAGACCACCTTGTTGCCCGAAACCACCGGATAGCCGTAGGATTCGGTCTGCGTGGCCCGCCGCAGCGCGACGCTCTCGCCGGTGACCATATCGCCAAGGTAGACGCTCGTACACATCGGATTGTAGTAGGAACCGGAGCCGCCCGTCCAGACGACAAGGCTCCCATCGATCTTCGGCTTGGTGTTCACCGTTCCCGTGTCGAACGTCCGGAACACGCCGGTCTGGGTATCCGCACAGAAGACCTCCCAACTGGAAGGATCATAGTCCTCGTTCCCGACGAAGGCTACACCGGTCCCGGAGACACCGGGATAGAAGAAGTAGCCGTCCGCATCTTGCGTGACCGCGAATGGTTCTGCACTCCGCGTGAACGGTGCCGCCTCAATCTTGACCACGTCCGGTTCGCTGTCGACGAAGCCGTCGTTGACGGTCAACTCGAACGCATAGATGCCGGCCTCTTCACACAGAAAATAGGGCGTTGCGGAGTCGGGCTCCAGCAGCTCGACCGGTGGGCCATCGAGCTGCTTCCACGTGTAGATCAGCTCATCCGGCGGATCGGCATCGGCCGACTTGGAACCATCGAGCATGGCTCCTCCCGGGGCTTCCCACAAGCTGTTCGCCCCTGCGTCGGCCACCGGGCGCTCGTTGCCCACCACGACCAACACCGTGTCCGGCGCACTGGTGCACTGCCCATCGGCAACCACCAGCTCGAACTTGTACCAGCCCTCGGCCGGGGGCGTGAAGACCGGTCGGCCCGCCGCAGCATCGTCGAGTTCCACTTCCGCCCCCAGCGTCTGAGTCCACTGGAAGCTCGTCGGTCCGGCAGGATCGGAGAAGTAACTGCCTGTCCCGTCCAGGGCAACCGGCTCGGGAGTCAGGATGTGGTGATCGTCGCCGGCGTAGGCCAGAGGCTTGACGTAGCCGACATGCTCGTCGGCTCCGATATCCACGCGCAGCGCGTAAACCCGAGGGTCGCCGTCGATGTCCGTCTCACCCGGGCGCGGGACGAAATTGGGGTCTCCCGCGCTGACACAGGGAGAGCCGGGGTCCAGATGATACCGCTTGCTCCAGGAAGTCAGGAAGAGGGGATCTGCGCTGATATTGCCATGGCGTCCGGTCCACTCGGCCTCTTGCCCAATGATGTCCTCGTACGTGCGAGGGTCTTGCGTGACATAGTTGCTCGGGGTATTGCCCCATACGTTGTTGAACCGAATCACGTCGCCACCGGCGTAGCTCCAATACAAACCCCCTCCGCTCTTGGCGTTGCAGATGAGATTGTTGGCCACCGTCAGACGCTCGTAGTCATACCCGAACGACGCGACCACGTTGCCCCCGCGACCGGATTCCGGTTCCAGATCGGCATTGTTGCCCACGATCGTGTTGTTTACGAGTGAGCCGGCGTAGATGTAGACGCCCCCGCCGTAAGCCGAGGTATTGTTATAGATGAGGTTGTTGGTGACCGTCGCATATCCGCCGACATAGATCCCGCCGCCGCTCTCCGCCGAGTTGTTGTAGATTGTATTATGGCTGATGATGGCGGAGCCCGAGCAGTAGATCCCGCCCCCATCGGACCACTCGTATCTGTATGTGATATACCGTCCACCGTCCACTTGGACTTCCACCTGCTCTCGGGAGTAGGGGGCGATATTGTTGGTGATCACGTTGCGCGTGATGGTTGGCGAGGCTCCCACGCACATGATGCCGGCGCCGTACGTATAGCTATAGTAGTCATAGGAGTATATCAGTGTGCCGGTTCCGCCGGTGATCGTGAAGCCGGTCAGGACTGCGGAATTGGTCTCGCGGTTCTCAAAGGTCACGACGCTGCCTTCTCCGTTGCCGTTGAGGATCGTGTACCCGACAATCCTCGAATCGTTCGGGTCGGTGCTGGTCACGACGATGTTGCGGCCGTTGAAGTTGATCCTCTCGAAGTAAAGACCCGGGGCGACGACCACGGTGTCGCCGTCGCTGCTGGCGTCGATCGCCTGCTGGATCGATGGATACTCCCCGGGCACGTTGCGAATCGCGGCAACGGCCGGATAACCTACCAGGGCAACTACGACAAGACTTGCGGCTATCAGACGTCTCATGGCTTGACCTTTCCCTCGCTCAATAAATCGCACTATCTCACAAGGCCGACATGAAGGTGCATCAGCCTCCGCTCAATGGCTCCGAATATTTTAACCCAAACGCTTTGGCACTGCAACCCGATTCGCGTCAAAATGCCCTTAGACAAACCTTACGCTCGCTTTTCTCCCTACTTTTGACGTCTGCGGGCCGCTTCTTGTTACAGCTTTTCTGCGTTTTTAATTCTGCTGCCCCGACCAGAGAGTCCGGGGGGTCCTGCGTGCCGTGCCCCGCCGGATTCCAGTTGAAAACGAGCCCCATGTGGGCATAATGAGGCTTTGATCGCTCGGTCACAGCACGGAATTCGAGGACATGATCATGGCATGGCACCAACAACGGATTGCACCTTCGATGCTTCTGGCCCTCCTTCTGCTGTCGGCGAGTTGCTCTCCTGACGCCTCGCAGCGACGCGACCGCGGCGAAAACAAGCCGCTCTCCAGTCCCGGCCTCGGCGTCGTCATCGAATCGGCCCGGAGCATCCCGGTCGCCTATGACGTCGACGTCGTCGTGGTCGGCGGCAGCTCGGGAGGCGTCGCCGCCGCGGCAGCAGCGGCCCGGAACGGAGCACGCGTCTTCCTCGCAGCGCCGAGGCCCTATCTGGGGGAAGACCTGTGCGGAACGTACCGTCTCTGGCTGGAGCCGGGCGAGGAGCCCCGCTCCGATATGGCCAGGGCCCTCTTCGCGGAGCCTCCGTCCGCCAAGCAGATGCAAAACGCGATCCCTTTCACCTACGAGACAGATATACCGTCCTCCGCCCGTCACCCGGACACCGCTCCCGCCTCGGGCCTGAACGACGGGAAATGGCACAGCGCTGCCTCGCAGAGCGTTCAATATGACGGCGACGTGGTCATCACCGCCGATGTGGGCAGCGAGCAGCGTCTGAGGCGGGTCCGGATTATGGCCTACCAGCGTAACGGCGAGTTCGAGGTCGACACCGTTGCCATCGAGGTCAGCCGGGACGCGAAGGCCTGGAACCGAACAGCGCTGATCAAGAACGGCAAGCTCGGGCAGGGTTCATTCGAGGAATCACCCATCGAGCTGTCCGCGTGGCTGGACGGTACCGCCCGATACGTCAGGTTTCGAGTGAACAAGCCCCAGGCGGCCGGGCGAGTTCTCCTGGGCGAGATCGTGATCGAGAGGCCCCCTGGACCGAAACCTCCCTCGCCCGATCTCGTTCCGCCATCCCCCATGCAGGTCAAGCGGGTGCTCGATGACACTCTGCTCAACGCGGGCGTTGAGTTCCTCTACGGCTGCTGCGCCACCGACGTTCTCCGAGACGAGAACGGCGAACTGGCGGGAATCGTGATGACCAATCGCTCGGGCCGGCAGGCGGTGAAAGCGAAGGTTGTCATCGACGCAACGGAGCGGGCTTTGGTTGCGCGACTGGCGGGCGCTGAGTTTGATCCCTATGCGATGGGATCGTACAGCTTCAAGCGTATCGTGATCGGCGGGGAGCTACAACAAGGTGAGCACATGGAGGGCCGGCGACTGCCCACGCCTGTCCACGCATCCGATGGGCGGACGTACGAGGCCATCGAATACACTCTCCAGATCCCCATGGAAGACGGCTCGTTCGCGTCCTTTGCCAAGGCCGAGCAGGTCGCCCGGGACAAGACCTGGAGCCCCAAACAGGTGGATTCATCCGAGACCCTGTTCCAGGCGCCGCCGGACCGCATGAAGGGCAAGTCTCATGGGTGCTGCACATGGCCCGGCTCCGAGAACGTGAATCTCGACCTGTTTCGTCCCGAGCAGGTGGAACGGCTGTTCGTCCTCGGCGGATGTGCGGACGTGGCAGGACCGGTCGTCGAGAAGCTGCTGCGTCCACTCGAACTGATGGGGGCCGGCGAGCGCATCGGTGCGGCTGCCGCCGCCGAGGCCCTCTCTCTGCCAAGGAGCAAGAAGGTCGTCGTGAGCGGCCTTCGAGCAGCGCCGCTGGTCCCGGGCAATATCCGGGAGGACACCGCCTGGATGCGGCAGGACTGGCAGCATGGCGGCATGGCGCGGGCCGCCGAACGCGCCGTCCCGATCCTCGGAACCTACGACGTAGTCGTCGTCGGGGGCGGCACAGGGGGCGCGCCGGCCGGGATCGCCTCTGCAAGGCAAGGCGCCAGAACGCTGGTCGTCGAGTACCTCCACGGCTTGGGCGGCATCGGGACGTTGGGCCTGATCGGCAAGTACTACTACGGTTACCGCGAGGGCTTCACCAAGGAGATTGATCTGGGCCTGGCCGAGTTAGGCGGCGCATCCGAAGGGACCAGCGGCCAGGGCGGCGCCTGGGACACCCAACTGAAGATCGAATGGTATCGCCGCGAGCTACGGAAAGCCGGCGCTGATATCTGGTACGGCGCATTTGGGTGCGGTGCGTTCGTTGAAGGCAATCAGGTCAAGGGCGTGGTCGTCGCGACGCCACAGGGCCGCGGCGTGGTTCTGGCGAAGGTGATCATCGACGCGACCGGCAGCGCGACCATCGCCGCTGCCGCCGGAGCCGACTGTATATACACGACCGCCGAGCACATCGCGGTGCAGGGGACGGGCCTGCCGCCCTGGGAACCCGGCGCCCGATACACGAACACGGACTTCACGTTCATCGACGACCTCGATGCGATCGATGCATGGCGGTCGTTCCTCACCGCCCGCAGGAAATTTGACGGCGCCTATGACCTCGCGCAAATCGTCGACAGCCGCGAACGCAGGCAGATCGTCGGCGATTTCTTCCTCTCGCCTTCGGACGCCTATCTGGGCCGGACCTTCCCTGACACCATCGTCCGGGCCAACAGCAACTTCGACTCGCACGGCTTCACCATTCATCCAATGTTCCTGCTCAAGCCGCCGGATCGCGAGGCAGTGCCCTGCCACGTCCCCTACCGCTGCCTGTTGCCCGAGGGTCTGGAAGGCATCCTCGTGACCGGGCTGGCCGTCAGCGCCCATCGTGACGTGATGCCCGTGATTCGCATGCAGCCGGACATACAGAACCAGGGCTATGCGGCGGGCGTTGCCGCGGCGATGGCGGTCCACGCGAATCGCAAACTGCGTGACATCGACATCCGCCCGCTCCAGCAGCATCTCGTCGAGAAAGGCAATCTGCCCAGCGAGGTGCTCACGCACGAGGACTCCTTCCCGCTGCCCACGGAACAGATCGAGCGCGCCGTCGCAAGCCTGACGAATGGTTTCGAGGGCATCGAGATCGTCTACGCCCAGCCGGAGGCGGCCCTGCCCCTGCTGCGTCAGGCGTACCGCAGGGCAACCAGCGAGGAAGACAAGCTCACCTACGCCCATATCCTCGGCATCATGGGCGATGACGCGGGCACTGAGCCGCTTGCGGAGGCCGTTAAACAGCGACAGTGGGATGAAGGCTGGAAATACACGGGGATGGGTCAGTACGGCCTGAGCATGAGCCCGGTGGACAGCCTGATCGTCGCCCTGGGCCGTACGGGACGGAAAGAGGCCCTCGATCCTATCATCGAGAAGGTCGCTCAGCTCGGTCCCGAACACGCGATGTCCCATCACCGGGCCGTGGCCATGGCGCTGGAGGCCCAGCGGGATCCTTCCGC
>CAZOFX010000160.1:0-7948 GCA_964579055.1 uncultured Pirellulales bacterium | reverse complement strand
GAAAAGGCCATGGAGACCGGCGCCAGCCTCCAGAGCGACAAGGTCAAGGGCCAGATGAACTTCTTCGGCCAGATGAGCGGCCAGATCGACTACGCCGAAGACCACAAGCGTCTGCCCGACGTGGCGCCGTGGCCCGAGCCGCAGATGCTCGCGTTCGAGAAGCAGGTTCTCGGCTTCTACGTCACGAGCAATCCGCTGAGTCATCATGCCGAGGAGATCGCCGACTACTCGAGCATGAACACCGCTCAACTCGCCCAAAGCTCCGGCGAGAAGCAGGTCGTCATCGGGGGCATGATCACGAGAATTCGATACAACATCACGAAGAACGGTCGAAACGCCGGCGCCAAGATGGCGGTCTTCGTTCTCGAAGACCTTCAGGGCAGTGCCGAGGTGGTCCTCTTCCCCGACACGCTCAATCAGTTCGGATCGCTGCTGGCGCCCGACACGGTGGTCTTCGTCCGGGGCAAGACGGATTACCGGCGGGAAAAGCCCAATATCATCGCCTCCGAGCTGATTCCTCTGGAGCGGGCGCGCGAGAAGCTGGCCAAAGGGGTCAAGATCCGGCTCGATGCCCGCGAGGTGACGCAGGAGAAGATCGTCCACATCCGCAGCATCTGCCAGCGCCACAAGGGGGACCGCCCGCTGTCGGTCGTGGTTCGCACCGGCAAGGGCAAGGTCTACGCCACCGCCGACCGGGCGCTGTGCGTCAACCCCGATGTGGAATTCTGCCGGCAGATGAAACAGCTCGTCGGCGACGACAACTTCGCCCTGGCAAAATGACCGAGGATTCACCATGATGAAAGGGATAGAAACGATGCGGGATAACAGAACACGGACGAGTCGGCTTCTTTTCGTCGGAATCGGCCTTCTGTCGGCTCTGCTTCTGGGCGGGTGCCGCACGAGCGGGTCCTTGCAGTCGGATGGATTGCCGGCGGAGGAGTACCTCGTCGGCGGCGGCATGGTGATCAACTGGCAGGCGCCGGCCGAGGGGACCGTCTATCTGGTGGAAAAGGCCAGCGGCAAGATCGTCGAGACGCGGTCGATGAAACGCGGCGACACGTACGATTTCTCTATCGCATCGGCCGGACAGGCGGCGGAGTTTGAGAAGGTGCTGGGCGTCAAGCTGTCGGAAGCGCGGCTGTTGCTTTATTTCGAGCCGGCCGGCGCGAAGCGTTCGGGTCTATAGGCGGCTTTCCATGTTCGACGACACCGCTCCCGAGGCCCTGGCTGTACAGTTCCGCACAATGCGCCGGATGGGTACCGCCGGCCGGGCCGCCATGCTGTTCTCCCTCTGCGAGGATGTGCGAGCACTGACGGAGGCAGGTGTCCGCCATCGCCACCCGGAGTGGGATAGACAGGCTGTGAGGAGGGAAGTCTTCCGGCTCACGCTTGGTGACAAGTTGTTTCGCGAGGTCTACGGCCGGGATCGAACCAATGGCGAAGGGGCTGACTAGTTCGGGAGGTGGCGGTTTGAAGAACGCGTTGGGTGGCAAGTTCATCGTGTTGGATGGGCCGGATGGGTGCGGCAAGAGCACGCAGACGCGGCTGCTGGGGCAGTACCTGCGCGAGCAGGACGTAGCGACCGCGAGCTTTCGCGACCCGGGAACGACCGTTATCGGCGAGAAGATTCGCGAGATCCTGCTGAGCACGGCCCACTATACGATGACGACGCCGACCGAGGTGCTGCTCTACATGGCGGCGCGCGCCCAGCTCTGGGCCGAAGAGATCGCGCCGGCCCTGCGGGAGGGCAAGTGCGTGCTGCTGGACCGCTGGCTTTCGAGCACGTGCGCCTATCAGGGCCACGCGGGGCGGTTCGGCATGGAGAAGGTGATCGCCATCGGAAGCGATTCGCTCGATCGGGTCTGGCCCGACCTGACGATTGTGCTCGACGTGGACCTGGCAATCGCGGCCGGACGGCTCAATCGAACACTGGATCGGATGGAGCAGAAGGGTGACGACTATCATCGGAAGGTTCGGGAGGGTTTTCTCAAGCTCGCCGAAGGCCGGGAGGATTTCGTGGTGATCGAATCAGCCGCAGAGATCGACGCGGTCCACGAGCGCGTCGTCGCTGCCGTCCGGCGGTTGGGCGCATCGCCCCAACGCGAGGCATAGGACCAATGGGACGATTGGGACCTATGCGGATCTTCATTGGTGCGAGTTCACGGATTGTGGTCTGAATATGCCGTTGAAAGATATCTTCTGTCAGGACAGGGCGATTGAGATACTGCAACGCGGGCACGCCGCCAACCGCGCCGCGCACGCCTATATCTTCGCCGGACTCGAAGGGGTGGGCAAGTACACAACCGCCCGGGAATGGGCCCGGCTCCTGCTCTGCCGCAATCCCCTCGCAGCCGATCGTGGGAAGGAGCCCTTTGCCGACAGTTGCGGGGCGTGCGAATCGTGCATCCTGTTCGAAGGGGATTCACACCCCGATTATGCCCACGTCTACAAGGAGCTTCTGGAGTTCACCAGGGACGGCAAGGGACGCAAGACGCCGGTGGAGTTTCCGATCGACGTCGTCCGCGAATTCCTTCTGGAGAAGGTTGCCGTTCGTCCTACGGCATCCGAGCGCCGAGCCTTCGTCGTCAGCGAGGCCGAGAAGTTGAACGCTTCCAGTCAGAACGCGCTGCTGAAGGTTCTGGAGGAGCCGCCGCACTACTGCACGATCATTCTTCTGTGCACCCGCCTCGAGCAACTGCTGCCCACGACCAGGTCGCGCTGTCAGATCATTCGCTTTGGACCAGTCAGCGAGGAGCGGATCACCGCGCGTCTGGCCGAGATGGGGCTCGATCGTCACATCGCCCAGTTCTTCGCCAGGCTCGCCCAAGGCAGTCTGGGAGTGGCTTGCCAGTGGGCCCGGCTGGAGGGCGGAGGGCTGGCGCTGTACGAAGCGAAGAAGGTGATCGTCGCCGCCATGGCAGGCTTTCAGAGGGCCGATGTCCTGGAATTGGCCGAACGATTCATCACCTGCGCCAAGGAGATTGCCGCCGCCTGGGCCGACCTCGACAAGGCGGTCAGCAAGAGCGATCTCGGCCGGCGGGCCCAGAAGACTGTGATTCAGATCATCCTTTCGGCCTTTCATGATGCGATGATGGTCAACGTCGTGCCCAAACAGCCCCTGATTCACTTCGATCAGGAGAAGGAAATCGCCCGCCTGGCGGCCCGGCTGGACCCCGAGGAAGCCGCCAGGGGCATCGACGAGGGCTACGAAGCTCTCCGCTGGATTGACGCCAACGTCAACGAGAAGCTAATTTTCGAGCGGCTGTTGTTCCGCCTGGCCCCATCTGCTATAATCCATCCAGCGCGTTAATTCCGTGTAGTTCTCCATTTACGGGATTCCCGTTCCCATCTGGCATGTGGCGGACTCCCGGTTAGGATTGTCGATATGACCGAAACAACAGTCAAACAGAAGCCAATCAAAGGCAGGAAGTACCTGCTGGTCCGCTACGGACGGATGAACACCCTGGGCCTGTTCGAACACGAAGAGGCGCAGATCCCCAAGACGCCGGCGCGGGTCGTGGTCAAGACGGACAAGGGGCTCGAACTGGGACACGTGGTCGGCCCGCCGACTTCGTACAAGGACGGGCGCTTCCGGTTCACCGACGAGCAGATCGCCAGCTATTTCGCCAACAGCGACATCAATTTCGTCAATGAGGTCGCCGGCAAGGTCATCCGCATCGCGACGCCCGACGATATCAGCGAAGAGCAGCACTTGACGAAGATCACCGACGAGGAGATCGCCTGCTGCGAGCGTTTCGTCAAGGAGCTGGGACTGAAGATGAAGATCGTCGGCGCCGAGCACATCTTCGGCGGCGAGCGCATCGTCTTCTATTTCATGGCCGACGGGCGCATCGATTTCCGCGAGCTGGTTCGGCGGCTGGCCCAGGAATACCAGACGCGGATCGAGATGCGTCAGATCGGTTCGCGGGACGAGGCCAAGCTGCTGGGCGACGTCGAGAGCTGCGGCCAGGAATGCTGCTGCATCCGCTTCCTCCAACTGCTCAAGCCGGTGAACATGCGGATGGCGAAGATGCAGAAGGCCACGCTGGACCCGTCCAAGATCTCGGGCTATTGCGGCCGACTCAAGTGCTGCCTGCGCTATGAGGATGAGACTTACACATCGCTCAAGAAGCGGCTGCCCAAGAGGAGCACGTGGGTGCAGGCCAAGCGAGGGGAGGGAAAGGTCTTCGAGGGCAAGGTCGTCGACACCCAGATTCTGACCCAATTGGTGGTCGTGGAATCCGAGAACGGCGAGCGGGAGGCATTTCCCGTGGATGAGGTCACGATCCTTCCGGCTCCTCCGGTCCGGCCGGAGAAGCCCGAGGGCAAAGAGCTCCCGCCGCCCCGTCGGCCCCGCCGAGGTGGCGATCCCAGAAAAAGGTAGACGGTAAGGACGATACATGCCTCGACAGATCGTAGTCACTTCGGCGTTGCCCTATGCCAACGGCCCGATCCACATCGGGCACCTGGTGGAATATCTCCAGACCGACATCTGGGTTCGCTTCCAGAAAGCCTGCGGCAACCGGTGTTTCTATTTCTGTGCCGACGACACGCACGGTACGGCGGTCATGCTCAGCGCCCGCGCCGCCGGCATCACGCCGGAAGAGATGATCGCACGGGTTCACAAAGAGCATAAGGCCGATTTCGATCGCTTACACATCGAATTCGACAACTACTACACGACCCATTCGCCCGAGAACAAGGAGCTCAGCGAGCTGATCTTCACGAGGCTCGATCAAGCCGGCTCGATCATCCGGCGCGACGTTCAGCAGACATACTGCGAGAACTGCAAGATGGCGCTGCCCGACCGCTACGTGCGCGGCACGTGCCCGCGCTGCGGCGCGCTCGATCAGTACGGCGATTCCTGCGAGATGTGCGGTTCCACCTATCAGCCAAAGGACCTGATTGATGCTCGTTGCGCCACCTGCGGCTCGACGCCCGTGCTTCAGACGTCCGAGCACTACTTCTTCAAGCTGGCGGATTACGAAGACCGGCTCAAGGCGCTGCTCGGTCGCGGGCACACGCAGAAGTCCGTGGCCAACAAGCTCGATGAGTGGTTCAACGCGGGCCTGAAGGACTGGGACATCTCTCGCGACGGGCCGTACTTCGGATTCAAGATCCCGGGCGAGCAAAACAAGTATTTCTATGTCTGGCTCGATGCACCCATCGGCTATATGGCTTCGGCCAAGAACTACTGCGAGCGGAACGGCCTGGATTTCGACACGTTGTGGAACAGCCCGAAAAACGAGCTGTACCACTTCATCGGCAAGGACATCATGTACTTCCATGCGTTGTTCTGGCCGGCCATGCTCATGGGCGCGGGCTTCAAGACTGCCAACAAGCTCTTTGTTCACGGCATGCTCATCGTCAACGGCGAGAAGATGAGCAAGTCGCGCGGGACGTTCGTCCGCGCCGCCACGTTCGCGCGGCACCTCAACCCGGAAAGCCTGCGATACTACTACGCCAGCAAGCTGACCGACACGGTGGGGGATCTCGATCTGGGCATCGAGGATTTCGTCAACAAGACGAACGCCGATATCGTCGGCAAGTACGCCAATCTGGCCTCGCGGTCGGGTCCCATGCTGGCCGGCAAGCTCGGCGGTCGACTCGGCCGCTTGGACGCGGAAGGACGCGCTCTCGTCGAGAAACTCGCCGCCGCGAAGGATGCCATCGTCGCCGGCTACGAGGGGCTCGAGTATGCCTCTGTGGTCCGCGCGATCAGCGCTCTGGCCGATGAAGCCAATCGCTACGTCGAGGCCAAGCAGCCCTGGGCGATGATCAAAGTCGATCCCGAGCAGACGCGGGCGACGCTCACGGCGGTGTTGAACGCCATGAGAGTCCTGACGATCTATCTCAAGCCCATCCTGCCGAAGTTCGCCGAGAAGGTCGAGAAGTTCCTGAACGTCGCGCCGCTGGCCTTCGCGGACGTGGACAAGACCCTGGAAGATCACCCGATCGGTACGTTTGAACGATTGTTCGAGAGAATTGACGAGAAACAGGTACAGACCATGCTCGAAGAAAGCAAGGAAAGCCAGGCCCCCAAAGCGGCGCCGGAACCCGTGAAAGAGGCGGTCGCGCCCTTCAAACCCGAAGTGACCATCGAAGACTTCGCCAAGCTCGATCTGCGCATCGCCAAGGTAGTGAAGGCCGAGCCCGTCGAAGGAGCCGACAAGCTCCTGCATCTGGTCCTGGACGTGGGCGGAGTCGAGCGGAATGTCCTGGCAGGCATCGCCAAGGCTTACCGACCCGATCAGCTCGTGGGCCGGCTGGTGGTGTTCTTCGCCAACCTCAAACCGCGCAAGATGAAGTTCGGCACCTCCGAAGGCATGATTCTGGCCTGCGGTCCCGGCGGCGCCGATGTGTTTCTGCTGGCGCCCGACAACGGCGCAACGCCCGGCCTGGCCGTGTCCTGACCATCAACGCAATACGTCCAATCGGTCCTATCGGTCCCATGGGGCCTGTATGGTTTCGGTCCGTGCAGAAAGGCATATGAAGAAAGGTCTTGACCAAATTGCAATAGCCGACGGCCGTTTCAGCGTGGCGGCCTTCAAGTTCGTCTATGAGGGGCTCGGCTATACGATCAAGAACATCGTGGGCGAGCAACAGCACGTCAGCGGCCAGACCCTGTGCGAAGGGCTGCGTCGCATGGCTGCGGAGAAATACGGCCGGCTCGCCCCCATGGTCCTGCGCTCGTGGGGACTCAAGAGCACCCGCCATTTCGGCGAGATCGTCTACACGCTGATCGAGTATGAGTGGATGAGCGCCCAGCCCACCGACACCATCGACGACTTCAACGATGTCTATGATTTCCGGACCGCCTTCGACGACCTCGTCGCCTTCTGAGCGGGCTACGGCAGGTGGAGAACGTAGGCCTGGTCGCAGCGGGCGGCGAGATGGTCGCTGGGGCAGGGGACGAAGCCATAGCGTTTGTAGAGGGCGATGGCTTCTTTCAGGACCGAGGCGGTTTCGAGCGTTACCGTGGTGAAACCCAGTTCGCCAGCGCGGGCCAGCGCATCCTCGAGCAGGAGCTTGCCGAGCCCCCGGCCTCGATGCGTTCGGCGCAGGTACATCTTCCGCAGCTCGCACGTCCGGTCTTCCACCGGATAGAGGCCGTAGGCGCCGACGATCGCGCCGTTCTGGTCTTCCAGGACGCAGAAGGTGCCACCGCGTGCGAAGTACGATCGCTCAATGTCGTCGAGATCGGCGTCGGTGACGCCGGGATCAGGTTTCAGGCCGTACTCGCCGAGAACTGTGAACACGAGGGCTCTGACCGCTTCACAGTCGGCATTGGTTGCACGTCTCAGTCGCGGCCACGTCGTCATATCAAAAGGCAAGAATCAAAACGACAGAGCGAAACTCAGAATTGACAGAAGCCATCGCCGAAGGCGATTCCGCATTTTTGATTTTTTCTATTTGCTCTCTGCTATTTTCTCTTCCAGGTCGGGGTGGAAGGTGCCCTCGAATGTCCCCTCCACCGGCCCGGTCATGAAGACCTCGCCGTCGGGCATGATCTCGATGTGCAATTGCCCGCCGGGCATGTGGACGGTGATGTCGTTGTCGACCAGACCCAGCTTGTGGGCGGCGCAGGCGGCGGCGCATGAGCTGCTGCCCGAGGCCAGCGTGTATCCCGCGCCGCGCTCCCAGATGCGGATGTCGATGTGGGCCCGGTCGATGACCTTCAGCAGTTGCATGTTGATACGGTTGGGAAACCGCTCGTGGTTCTCGACGAACGGCCCGATTGCGCGGGCCCGCTCCTCACTGACCTGCTCCATCGGGATCACGCAATGCGGATTGCCGATGGACAGGCACGTGACTTTGTAGTCGGCGCCGTGGACGTCGAGGGTCTCGTTGACGACCTCGCGCCGCTGCCCGGCGACGGGAATCTCGCTGCTGATAAACGTCACCTTGCCCATGTTGATCCGGATCAGGTTCGCCGTGTCGTCCTTGA
>CAZOFX010000159.1:0-8010 GCA_964579055.1 uncultured Pirellulales bacterium | reverse complement strand
CGTCAGCGGCATGATCGGCCAGCCGATCCACTTCGACGAGCTCGGCTGGGACGTGGCATTCGCCTCGGTGCAGAAGGCGTTCGCGCTGCCGCCGGGATTCACGGTCGCCGCGGTCAGCAAGCGGGCGGTCGAGAAGGCCAAGAGCGTGCCTGCGCGGGGATACTACTTCGACTTCATTCAGTGGGCCAAGGCTGCCGAGAAGAACCAGACGCTCGTGACGCCGAGCATTCCGCACATCATGGGCCTGCACTACCAGTGCGGGAAGTTCGTCAAGGAAGGCATCGAGAAGGTCTGGGCCCGTCACAAGAAGATGGGCGACTTCTGCCGCGGTTGGGCCAAGGGCAAGGGCTTTGAGCTGTTCTGTGAGGAGAAGTACGCGTCGAACACCCTGACGACGATCAAGAACACTCGCAACATCAACGTCGGCGACGTCATCAAGGCCGTCAAAGCCAAGCACAACACGATCTTCAGCGCCGGCTACGGCCAGCTCAAGGACAAGACCTTCCGCATCGCGCACATGGGCGACATCACGCTGGCGGAAGTGAAGGAGCTTTGCGGCTGGATTGAGGAAGAGATCGGCTAAGCCACCTGCCGAATCGCCAAAGAGCACGATAGATACGGGCCTGGGCTCCACGATGGATGCCCAGGCCTTTGCTTTTTCGGGGCCGTCGCAGTGTTCTTGCGGCCGGGAGCTGTGATATACTGCCGGAGAATCTCCGAGGGACAGTCGTCGGTAACGGTCGTGGGCAGGTGCGATGCGAATGACGTCGAGAGAAAGGCTGATGGCGACTCTGGAAGGCCGGCCCGTCGACCGTCCGGCCGTCAGCTTCTACGAAATCGGCGGCCTGAAGATGGACCCTTCTGATCCCGACGCGTTCAACATCTACCGCGATCTCTCCTGGCGGCCCTTGCTGGCGCTGGCGGAGGAGCGAACCGATCTGATCCGCATGCGGAGTCCCGTCCGCGCGCAGTCGCACCAGGCGTGGGACTCGCAGCAGACCGCTTCCCAGGGGCTCCGCGGCGAGTTCTTCACGACCGAGCGCTATCTCGACCGGAGCTCTCGGATGACGCGTACGACGCTGCGAATCGCAGGCCGGGTCATGACGAGCCTGACGCGTCGTGATCCCGACGTCGACACAGTGTGGACCGTGGAGCACCTGCTCAAGAGTAACGAGGATGTCGAGGCCTATCTTCAGCTGCCCGACGAGGTCTTCGGCGAGATGATTGACGTCTCGCCCCTGATCGACGAGGAGAAACGCATGGGCGAGCGCGGCATCGTCATGGTGGACACGGAGGACCCGCTCTGTGCGGCGGCTACCCTGTTCGCCATGGAGGATTTCACGATCCTCGCCATGACGCAGCCCAATCTGTTCCATCGGCTGCTGGAGAAATGCGCGCGGGTCATCCATCATCGAACCGAGCAGGTCGCCCGGCAATTCCCCGGTCGCCTCTGGCGCATCTACGGTCCCGAGTTCGCGACGGAACCGTACCTGCCGCCGCACCTGTTCGACGGATATGTCGTCCGGTACGATGGTCCGATGGTCGAGGCGATCCGCCGCACCGGCGGCTTCGCTCGCATCCACATTCACGGCCGGATTCGGAACGTCCTGGATTCGGTGGTGCGAATGGGCGCCGATGCGATCGACCCGATCGAGCCGCCCCCGCAGGGGGATGTGGACTTGGCCTTTGTTCGCGCGAAGTACGGCGAGGATCTGGCGCTGTTCGGGAACCTGGAAGTCGCAGACGTCGAGAACGCCGAGCCGGAGCAGTTCGAGAAGATCGTGCGCAAGGCCATCGCCGATGGAACACGAGGCGATGGGCGCGGATTCGTGCTCATGCCGTCGGCGTGCCCCTATGGGCGAACCCTCAGCACACAGACCTTGCGGAACTACGAAACGATGGTACGCTGTATCGAGGAACTCTGACGCGGATGCCCACAGAGTAACGGGAGGTCGGAAATGAACCGAGAACGCATTGTTTCCCTGATCGTCGTTTCTCTTCTGCTTTCAATCACACTGGCGGCGCCGGCTGGGCCGGCGCGAGCCGGGATTGCAGGCGACATTCTCACGCTGGAGAACGACGCCCTGGCCGTCACGTGGAGCCTGAGCGCAGGGCGTCTTCGACCGCTGGCGATACGAGACAAGCTCTCGAACCGCTCCATCGAGACAATCGGGGAGGCGTTCATCGTGACCCTGTCAGACGGCCGGAGCATCCAGGCGTCGCAGCTTGAGATGGCTGATGCACCGCAGATCCGGAGCCTGCCAGCGCGTCCTGATTCGCCCCGATTGGCCGACCGTCTGGCCGGACAGATGGTAACGGTCCGGCTCCAAAGCGTGGACAACGGACCGCGCATCCAATGGCAGGCCGTGCTGCGGGATGACACGCACTACGTTCGGCAGTCGCTCGCATTGCGCATCACCCGCGAGGCACCTCCTGTCGGGACCATCACATTGGTCGATCTGGACTGCCGCGATGCCCGTGTGATAGGCGCCGTGGCCGGCTCGCCCGTGGTGGCTTCAGGTATGTTCTTCGCTTACGAGCATCCGAATTCGGAGAGTATCGTGCGTGCCGGCGATGCGTTCGGCGGTACGCCGACTCATGTGGCGTGCCGTCTCACGCGCAACATGCCCCTGGACCCGCATCGGCCCCTGGTTCAGTCGTCGGTCATTGGGGTCGCTCCGGAAGGACAACTGCGACGAGCGTACAGCCGCTACATCGAGCTGGAACGCCCGCGACCCTATCGACCCTTCCTGCACTACAACTCCTGGTACGACATCGCCTGGGGCGACCGCAAGATGAACGAGGGGCAATGCCTGGCGGTGATCGACCTCTTCGGCCGGGAACTGACACAGAAGCGCGGCGTCAATCTGGACTCGTTCGTGTTCGACGACGGCTGGGACGACAACAAGACCCTTTGGGAATTCCACGCAGGCTTCCCCAATGGGTTCGGCCCGCTCGTGGCGCCGGCCAAGAAGTGCCGCTCGGCGATCGGCGTCTGGCTCTCTCCCTGGGGCGGCTATGGACAGGCCAAGGATGAGCGAATGAAATACGGGCAGACGCAGGGGTTCGAGACCAATCGCAACGGCTTCTCCCTGGCTGGTCCGAAGTACTACGCGCGCTTTCGCGACGTGTGCGCCGCGATGATCGAAGACTACGACGTCAACTACTTCAAATTCGACGGCGTGGGGATCGGCAACGACCGCGACGGCGCCGACGAGGAGTTCCTGCCTGACATCGAAGGGCTGCTGACGCTCTGCAGCGAGTTGCGCGCGTTGCGGCCCGATGTGTACCTGAGCATTACCACGGGCACCTGGCCGTCACCCTACTGGCTGTTCTACGGCGATTCCATCTGGCGCAACGGCGCGGATTGCGGCTTCCACGGCGCCGGCACGATGCGGCAGCGCTGGATCACCTACCGCGACATGATCACGTATCGCATGATCGTCCAGCGGGCGCCGCTGTACCCGCTCAACTCGCTGATGGTCCAGGGCATCTGCTACGCTCAGCTCGGCACCGCAACGCAGATGGCCAACGACCTGGGCGATCTGGTGGACGAGATCCGCATGTTGTTCGGCTCAGGGACGCAGCTCCAGGAACTGTACGTCACGCCGGCGATGATGACGCCGCCGATGTGGGACGCCCTGGCGGAAGCCGCCACCTGGTCGCGTGCGAACGCCGACGTGCTGATCGACGTGCACTGGATCGGCGGCGATCCGGGCAATGGCCAGGCCTATGGCTATGCCTCGTGGTCGCCTCGCAAGGGCATTCTCGTGCTGCGCAATCCGGGCGAGACGAAGGCTCGCTTGGATGTGGATGCCCGAACAGCGTTCGAGCTGCCGCCGGGTGCTCCTGCACGCTACCGGCTCACGCAGCCATGGAAAAACGTCGACGAGACCTCTGAGATCACGCTCGAGGCGGGCCGGCCGCGCACATTCGATCTCGGGCCGTTCGAGGCCCTCGTGTTCGAAGCCCTGCCGCTGGAGTAAGATCGCCTGTCACACGCGGAAGGTGTCGGGGTCGAGTTCCAGGGTCTGCTTCTTCTCGACGGCCTCGGCGACCTTCAGCGCCGTGACCGTGCCGGAGTAGGCAGTCTCCCCCGAGCAGTTCAGTTGGGCCCGGCCGCGAATCGCCTCGAAGAAGTTCGCCAAGTGCGGTTGATGATAGGGGACGTCCAGCGTGATGGGGATTTCGTACTTGGCGGGTGGTGTCGTCTCCTGCACGTCGAGGTTTGCGGAACTGGCTTGAGGCTTGTCTTCGCTGCCGGGCTCATTCAGCAGACCCAGGCGCACCCATCTGCGCCAGTCCGGCGCCTCGGGGTCACGATACAATCCGCCGCGACTGGCCGACTCGGACAACTCCAGAGTCCCCTGGTCGCCCATGAAGATCTCAGCGTGTCCGCCATAGCCATTGGTGCAGAGGGTCTCGTACGAGACGGCGACGGCGCCCTTGTCCGTCTCGTACCCAAGGATGGCCATCGCGGTGTCGGGCCATTCGTGCGTCTTCGCATCGTAGTAGTACGTTCCGCCGCGTGCGGTGATCGTCTTGGGCGGTCCGCCCAGAAACCAGTCGATCACATCGATTTGATGCACGCCGAAATTGACGGCCGGACCGGAGCCCAAGCCTTTGTACCACATCCAGTTCTTGAACTGGTGCATGGAGGCGTAGCCGCACTTGGCGAGCATCGCCTCGTCGAGGGCCCATCGCTTCGACCATCCGCGATCGGCGCGCGCGGGATGATGCCACATGGCATTGACGGCGGTCAGCCGGCCCAGCAGACCGGCCATCTCCAGCAGTTGTGTGCGACAATGGCGATAGCGCGGATTGCTGCGTCGCTGCTGGCCGATCTGGAGGAGCCTGCCTCGTTCGCGAGCCGCCTGAACCATGCGGCGGGCCCCCTCGATGGTGTTGGACATCGGGGCCTCGCAGTAGACGTGCAGCCCTGCCTCCAGACACGCGACGGCCTGCTCGGCGTGACAGAAATCGGGCGTGGCGATCAATACCGCGTCGAGGTCCTTCTCCTGTTCGAGCATCTCGCGATAGTCCACGTAGCAGCGGGCTTCGTGCCCGTAGCGGCTCAGCAGGCCAGCCACGCGTTTGAGATTCAGGTCCTCCCAGATGTCGCACACCGCCGCAAAACGAATCCCGGAATCTGCGGCCATCTTGACGCACGCGTTCACCAGCACCTCTCCCTGAGCGCCGGCCCCGATCAGGGCGATGTTGATCGCACCTCCGCTGTCATCGCCTGCCAGAGGAGCGACTGAGGGACAAAGGACCAGACCAGCCCCGGCAACGGCCGTGGAACAAAGGAAACTCCGCCTGTTCATAGAGAGAACTCCCGCATGGGTGGAATGTAATCGCAATCGATTCACCCGACCCACAGAATGACAAGGAATGAGGGGCGCTTTCAGGCGCACCACGGCCGCGAGCGATTCCGGACTTCGTCCATCGCCAGAATCCTGTTGGCGATGACCGTGTTTTCGATGACTTGGAAATCGAACATGCCCACGGCCAGGAAGTCCGCGCCGCCCCGGAAGCAGAATTGGAACGCCGATTCCGGATGGATCGCGCCGGCCGCCAGGGTCTTGAACGCAATCCACGGCTTCTTCTTTCCGGCCATCAGGGCTTCGGTCTTCTCGGGAAACAGGTCGTACATGTTGTCGTGGTACTCGTTATGGTCGTCGGAACGATCCGAGTCGACCGACCAGTGCTTGCGGTGTTCCCGCGGATGGGCCGACCAGTATTTGTCGTGGTGGAACGTCTTGAAATAATAGTCAGGCTCGATCCCGTATTCATCGGCGACCTCGATCACCTTCACATCGTGACAGCCCAGGCCGGCCAGATAGCCCTGCTCCTTGATGTAGGCGACCGCTTTGGCGATCACCTCGATCATCTCGGGCTTGCCCTGCTTCATCGCGTGCTCGGTGAAGCCCCCCTGCGTATACATCGTGGTGGCGCCCTCGTCGATGCTGCGGTCGATGATTTCCTTCATGCCGCTCCAGGTGGGCTTGTCCAGACGCGACCAGTCGTCGCGGACGCCGACAACGGTTTGTAGCGCGCCACCCCGCTCCCGCTTGTACTTGTTGATGAAACCGAGTTGGGTTGGGTCGGGCGAGATCGTGTTGATCCCGTATTCCTCCATCAGTTCGAGGGTGTCGAACTGCTTTTCTTCGGTCAAGTAGTGTCCGGCCAGGGTAGAGACATAGAGCAGGTCGCGGTTGTGGCACCAGCCGCTGATGACGTTGCCGCCGGCGATGATCCGGCTGATTTCCAGATTGCCGATCTTTCCGGTGGGAATCTTCGGCTCGTCGCGGGTGGTCTTCTTCAGCTCGCGGGTCTTCCTGCCGTCATCCTGGATTGCGGCCAGCAGGTTCTTCTCCTCCAGACCGCGAACGCCCGCATATGCGGCTCCCGCCGCGATCGATTTGCCCAGGAAACTTCGCCGATCGATTCTGCATGCCATAGTCTGACGCTCCTTATGGGCTATCCCACGATGTGGCCACGCCGGCACAGACATCCGTCCCGGCGGACAGAAGCATAATCCGATGGTACACGAAAAAGGCTCAGAAAACAAGGCCCTGTGCAGTAGAAGCGATCCAACGAGGAAGTCGCCTACGGGGCCCCATACAGCAGGGCCGCGTGCGCGTCGACCACACCCCATCCGTATTGTGCGTCCCAGCCCGCCGGGCCGACGTCCCGCGCGGTGCCCTCTATCGCGGCACGGACCGCGTCCGGCTCCGTCGCACCCTTGGAGATCAGAAGGGCTGCGACGCCACTGACGTGGGGGGCCGCCGACGAAGTGCCCTGGAAGAAGTAGTAGTTGAACGTGCCGGGATCGACCGTGAAGGTTTGTTGGAGGATGCCGTCGGGATACCCGTCGCGGTTCTGGTCGACCAGCACATCTCCGCCCGGCGCCGCGACGTCGAGGTAGGAGCCGGTATTGGAGTAATACGCTCGGGTATCGTCGTAGCGCACGGCTCCGACCGCGATGCAGTAGTCGTCGTACGCGGCGGGATAGGACGGCGGATTACCGTCCTCGAAATCATTGCCGGCCGCACAAACGATGGTCACCCCGCTGGCATGGGCAAATGCAAGGGCCCGCTCTATCGTCCGCGACGCGTCGGGGCTGCCCAGACTCATGTTGATCACGTGGGCGCCGTTGTCGGTCGCGAAGTAGATCGCCCGCGCGATATCGAAGTAGTCGCCGATCCCATCGTCGGCCAGAACCTTGACCGGCATGATCGAACAACCGAAGGCGATCCCGGCAACCCCGCGGTCGTTGTTGGTGCTCTGGGCAATGGTTCCGGCGACATGGGTCCCGTGACCCTGATCGTCGTTGGGACGGGCATCGTCGTTGACGAAATCGTACCCCGGCACGAATCGCGTCTGCGCCAGGTCGGGGGCCTGCCGGAAGCTGCCATAGTCCTCGTAGGCAATCCCCGTATCCAGGACGGCTACGATCACGTTGGGATCGCCCGTCTCCATGCCCCAGGCCGCCTCCATGTTGATCCCGCCGGTCACGTCGTTCTGCAGGTCCCACTGATAGGGGAAGTAGTACGGATCGTCCGGCACGAAATAGATGCTCGCATAGTAGTTCAATTCGGCGTATTCAACCGCATCCTCCGTTTCGAGAAACGACACCATCCGTTCGGGTGTTTCCTCGGGGGGAATGCGCACGCGATGGAACCGGTCACCCTCGCAGGACTGGGCTATCGCGCAGCCATACCGGGCCAGAGTCCAATCCCTATCCTCTGCGGGACATTCATCGGTGAACTTGACGATGATATCACCGCAGCAATACCGGGGTTGGTCGGAGACCTGACCGAGGCCTGTCGGCAAGACCCACGTGTCGTACAACTTCACAGTGGAATGTAAGCGGCTGTAAGCCCACAGATGAGATTGCCAGGGCGCACCGAGCAATGTGATGGTGACGACAAGCAGGATTCGTCCGAACATATCAGGGCGCCTTTCCGATGCGTATGGGCTTCTGCTGACCCGTACGAGCCATGTCGC
>CAZOFX010000158.1:0-8042 GCA_964579055.1 uncultured Pirellulales bacterium | reverse complement strand
GTCAACGGCAAGCCGGTGACGAGCTTCTACGACCTCGTGGCGGAAACCCGGCAATGGGACGGCCAGCCGGTGAAGCTCGAATACCGTCTGGACGGCCAGGCTTCCGGCGGGGTCACGCTGGCGGACCCGACGGCCGAAACGGCCATTGCCGTCGAATCCACGACGGTGGTGCACCTGCCTTTCAAACCCATGGAGCGCCTCTACAAGGCCCAAAGCCCCATCGAGGCGATCAAGATGGGATATCGCCGGACGGTCATGTTCGTCGCGATGACTTATGTCACGCTCAAGCAGTTGATCGCCGGACTGCTCAGTCCCAAGCTCCTGATGGGCCCGGTCGGCATCATGGTCTCGAGCTACCAGATCGTGGCGCGCGAGCCGCTGGTCTACTATGCCTACTTCCTCGGCCTGATCGGCGCCAGCATCGCGGTGCTGAACCTCATGCCCATGCCGCCCTTCGACGGCGGGCTGATCGTCCTGATGCTGGTCGAGAAGATCAAGGGATCGCCCCTGAGCGAGAAGGCCCAGGGGGTGCTCGCCTACGCGGGCTGGGTCCTCGTGGGTACGCTGCTGATCTACGTGACATTCAACGATGTGCTTCGCACGGTGCGCGGTTTTTTTAGTTGAACGGCCTCTTCTGCCGATAGAGACGGGGTAGGCAGATGTGATGTGTGCAACCGGAAAAGGGATTTGAAGGTTCGGCCATGCCAGTGGACAAGCACGTCGGTGAGACGCTCCGCCGCAGCGACAAACAGCTCTACGAAATCATCGAGTCGATCTTTCCGACCGCGCCGAGCAGCGCCGGCTACCATCGCGGACTGCCGGAGGCCCTGGCCCAGGCCGATGTGGAGGTCTACCGGCTGATCGAGGCCGAGCACGATCGCCTCCAAAGCACACTGCAACTGATCGCCGCCGAGAACCAGTGCTCCCGCGCCGTGCTGGCGGCCCTGGGCTCCGTCGTCCAGAACAAGACGACCGAAGGGTTCGTCGGCTCGCGTTTCCACGGGGGCTGCGAGGTCGTCGACACCCTGGAGACCCTGGCGGTGACGCGGGCCAAAGCGGCCTTCGGCGCCCGGTACGCCAACGTGCAGCCGCACTCGGGCACCGGCGCCAATCAGATCGTCCTGACCGCCATCCTCGAAACCGGCGACCGCATCCTGAGCCTCGCCATGGACCAGGGTGGACACGTCTCGCACGGGGCCAACGTCGCGTTCGCCGGCCGGTTTTTCGAGGTCGAGCAGTACCGCGTGGATCCGAAGTCCTTTCTGCTGGACTACGAGGCGATCCGCCAGCAGGCGCTGCGGTTCCGGCCCAAGCTGATCATCTGCGGCGCCAGCGCCTATTCGAGGACCATCGACTTTGCGGCGTACCGTCGGATCGCCGACGAGGCTGGCGCCTATCTCATGGCGGACATCTCGCATATCTCCGGATTGATCGCGGCCGGCGTGCATCCGTCGCCGGTCGATCACGCGCATTTCACCACGACCAGCACCTATAAGCCGGGCGGACCTCGGGGCGGCCTGATCCTCATGGGCAGGGACTTCGACGCCCCGATCCAGGCCGGCGGCAGGTCCATGCCTCTCTGGGAGCGGATCGAGAAGACGACCTTCCCCGGCTTCCAGGGGACGCCGTACCTGAACAACATCGCCGCCAAGGCGGTGTTCTTCCGGGAGATGCTCTCGGCCGAGTACAAGGCCCGGCAGTTCAAAATCGTGGAGAATGCCCAGTCGCTCGCCCGGGCCTTCGATCGTCTCGGCTACGACATCCTCACCGGCGGCACCGACAACCACATGTTCTGCATCAACGTCGGGCGCTTCCGCGAGGGGCTCACCGGGGCCATCGCCCAGCACTGCCTCGAAGAGTGCGGCGTCATCGTGAACATGAACCGCCTGCCCTACGACCCGCACAGTCCGCGCGTCACCAGCGGGATGCGCCTGGGCACCCCCATCGTCACGAAGAACGGCATGGGTCCGATGCAGATGGAGGCAATCGCCGTCCTGGTCGACGCCGTCCTGACGAAGGTCGAGCCCACGGGCGGCCGGGAATACCGTCTCGACGACCGCCTCCGCCTCGAAACCAAGTGCCAGGTCCAGGACCTCTGCGCCCGCTTCCCCATGGTGTGATTGGGGACCTCCCGCCAGTCCAGGCCATACGGATTCTCCCGCTTCCAACGCTTTTCGGCTCTACCGATCGGCTTCATTCTGCGCATAAAAGAAGGCCATAAGTTGGCAGCTTATGGCCTGTTGGCTTGTAACCGAAATCGTTGTTGCGTGTTGTGTTATGAGGTGTTGTCGAATGGGTCCTGGGCCGCCAGAGGCGGGGGCCGGATGTGCCAGGCCGCAGTCCAGTCTCTGCGGGAAGGGTTGGGTGTTCTGGTTGTAGGTTGGCTAATGCATTGGTTGATTTCGCACGTTCGATCCGCGGATTGCGGATAGATGCACAGCCCCAGGAACAACCACAGCACTTCAGCGACAAACATCCTTGTCTTCATGCGTACATCCCCACAGTGTCGTGTCTTGTATCGGCCGGCGGCCGGATTTTTCCTTAGTCGATTCCGATGACCGATACCCCTGTGCGGGGACGGATGAATATGAGTATTGTGGGTCCAGATAGTGGTATCAGTTCGGCAGGGTCGGTTTTTCTCGGCAGTTGCCTGCAGGCGGATTCGCGCCGTTCCGGCGGACCGCGTTATCAGTACTGGTAGCGGCAATTTTGTCGGCGAGGAGATTTTTGCCTCGTGACGGGATTTTCTTCGTCGAAGGGGTGTGTCGCAGACCAGCCGGGAGGCGGATTGTGGAGGACTACTTCTCGCGGTCGAGCAGGGCGAAGGCCAGTTGGCGCAGCACGTCGGCGCCGGGACCGAACGGCTCCAGCGCCGCTGCCGCCTCGTCGGCCAGTTGCCGCTCCATCGCCTTGGACCGTTCGATTCCGAGCAGGGCGGGGTAGGTGCATTTGGCGGCCTTGACGTCCTTGCCGGCCGTCTTGCCCAGTTGCTCGCTGGAGGCGCTGACGTCGAGGATGTCGTCGGCGATCTGGAATCCGAGACCGATCTTGAGGCCGTATCGCGCCAGGGCGTCGAGCTGCTCGCGGTCGGCGCGGCCACAGAGGCCGCCCATGACCGCAGCGCAACGGAACATCTTGGCGGTCTTGTGGACGTGGATGTACTCGAGGGATTCGACGCTGCCCTCGGTGTTCTCGGCCTTGAGGTCGGCGACTTGTCCGGCGATCATTCCGGCCGCTCCGGCGGCCTGCGCCAGCTCGCGGACCAGCGCCACGGCCACGGCCGCGTCGTCGATTCGCTCGGCCAGCAGCCCGAACGCCAGCGTCAGCAGGGCGTCGCCGGTGAGGATGGCCGTCGCTTCGTCGAAGGCCTTATGGCAGGTCGGCCGGCCTCGACGCAGGTCGTCGTCGTCCATCGCCGGCAGGTCGTCATGGACCAGCGAATACGTGTGGACCATCTCGATGGCCGCCGCCGCGATCCGGGCGTTCGCGTTCTCCCGTCCGGACACCAGCTCACAGCACCACAAGACCAGCATCGAGCGGATGCGCTTGCCCGGCGCCGAGAGCGTGTAGGCCATCGCCCTTCGCAGGTCGTCCGGGATTCCGGACTGCTCGGCGACGAGGCGTTCGAGCAGTTCGTTGATGGCAGGGAGTTTGTTGTGCATCAAGGTGCGTAAATCGGAGCTGCTTGCATTGCTGACTGGCATACGGCACGAGCGAGTCGGTCGAAGACACGGTTTTTTGCGAATACGCAGACGAAACGGTATTATACTGGCCACCGGTAGATTGTGCAGGAAATTATGAACCACAAGATGATTATGATTCTGGGTGTGACCGCCTCGGGCAAGGGCCGGCTGGCGTTCGAGCTGGCCAGACATCTCGACGCGGAGATCGTCAGCGTCGACTCGATGAAGGTCTACCGGCGCATGGACGTGGGGACCGCCAAACCCTCCCTGGAGGCCCGGCAGCAGATCCGCTACCACATGATCGACGTGGTCGAGCCGAGCGAGTCGTTCAGCGCAGGGCTGTTCCTGGAGAAGGCCTCTGCCGCGATCGAGGAGATCCGCGGCCGGGGCAAGCCGGTGGTCGCCGTCGGCGGCACGGCTCTCTACAGCAAGGCGCTGCTCTACGGGCTTTTTGAGGGTCCCGCCAGCGATGAGCGGACGCGGCGCGAACTGCTGGCCCGGGTCGAAGCCGAGGGTCCGGCGACGCTGCACAGGGAGCTGAGCAAGATCGATCCGGCGGCCGCCGACCGCATCAGTCCCAACGACGCCAAGCGGATCGTCCGGGCCCTGGAGGTCTATCGCCTGACGGGAAAGCCCATATCGAGCCTTCAGAGGCAATTCGACGCCCCTGGCACAATCGAGAACTGGAGGATTATCGGGCTTCGGCGGGAAAAGACGGTCGAGAGTGCGCGGATGAATGCTCGCGTCAAGAAGATGGTTCAGATGGGTCTGGTCGACGAGGTCCGATCGCTGCTGGCCGAGGACCGACCCTTGAGCCCGCAGGCCCGCTGCGCGATCGGCTACGCGGAGATGATCGAGCACGTCGAAGGACGGCTGTCTCTCGACGAGGCGGTCGAGCAGATCAAGAAGAACACGCGCCGGCTGGCGAAGGGGCAGCGCACGTGGTTCCGTCGGTTCCCCGATGTCACGTGGATCGACGTCGGACCGGAGGAGTCGTCCGAGAGTGTGTTCGAGCGGGTGGTGTCGCGGCTGGACTAATGGACTTGCAGCTCTTGTTCGGCTCGAAGCAGGGCGGCCGCCTCGCCCAGCACAAGCTGCTTGATCAGGCTCAGCGGGACCATCGTCATTTCCATGCGGAAGACCTTCTCCTCCACGCCGGAAGCCACCGCGCGGGCCGTCCGCCGCGGCACCCCGAAACGCTCCGTCAGGTCCTGAACGATGCGTCCCTTGTCCCACGCCGTTCGCGCGGGAGCCCGGCCCGCCTGAAACAGTTGCCGGGCGTCCGTGAATTCGTGTATGTCTACCGCCAGCACCTCCGTGCGCACACGCTTGAGCCGACGTTCGAACGCGTGCTTGGCCAGCGCCAGGGCCGCTTCCTCATGTCCCGTCGCCGCCAGCACCGCTTTGATCATCGCGAAGATCTCGCCGGACGTGGCCACGGCGCGATCGTGCTTGTTGTACAGATAGAAGGTGACCACCTCCGTCAGGTCTTCGGCCATGACCATGTCACCCTGGCCGCAGGCGGTCATGGCGTTGTTGATGGTCCCGAGGACCTTGGTGTGCAAGTAGGCCTCCATGCTGCCGTCGGATTTCCTGACGCGTAACTGCCTGTTCATCTGTCAGCGGTTGCCTCCATGCAAACCTGCACCGTCAGTTGGAACGAGCCGGCGTGTCCGGCGTCGCGCAGGACGCCGCCGAGGCTCGATGCTTCTTATTGATCGAAGAGCTTCAATTGCTCGGTCGCATCCGTGTCCTGAATGGCTCTGGTCACTTCGTCGAGCAACTCGCCGGCGTCGCGGAAGTCCCGGTAGACGCTGGCGAAGCGGATGTAAGCGACCTTGTCGATCGAGCGAAGGTGCTTCATCACGCAGTCCCCGATGAAGGCGGAAGTGACCTCCTTGTCGAACCGTCGGAAGATGTCCTCCTCGGTCTTGTCGGCGACCAGTTGAATCTGCTCGGCCGCGACGGGCCTCTTGTAGCAAGCCTTCTGCACGCCCACGATGATCTTGTCGCGGTCGTACGGGACGCGCGACTTGTCCTTTTTCACCACGTGCAGTTTGAAGCTCTCACTGGTTTTCTCATAGGTGGTGAAGCGTCTTTTGCAGATCAGGCACTGGCGTCTGCGGCGGATGACGCGGCCCGAGTCGCTGGAGCGAGAATCCACTACTTTGTCACTGTCTTCCTTGCAGAAAGGACATCGCACGACCCAACAACCTCCCGCTCTGACGGTCCTCGGATCCCATGGGCTCACCAATCGAGCATTCCCGTCAGGGCAACGAGCAACCCCATATTTAGTTATGTGCTCTATTGTACGCTCAAGATGTGGTGCGTCAACGGAAATGTGCGGCTGGGAGGTCGAAGTTTTTTCGGAGGGGCGGTGGCGGCGGCTGCCGCGCGCGGGACAGAAAAAAAGCCTCTGCGTCAGGGACGCAGAGGCCCACTCGGAAAGAAACTCACATTGCCCCCCCAATAGACTGTCGTACGTGACGCCGCGAGAATTCCGAGTACAGTACACAGGTCGAGCCTGGGGTCCTTGTCCTGTCGGATTTTTGCCGGTGTCGCCTCGCCGCCGATTGGAGTGTTCCGGGCGGCACTCTTGTCCGGCTATTGAAAGTCTAATACACAAATCGCCGAAGGCAAATTCGCGGAGGAATTTGCGCGACGCGCCTGGAGAATCTGCCAGGAGCTGCCTTGGCGCCGCCTGGTGTGTGTGGTCTGTCCGACGGGATCGCCGAGCGGATCACGCCTGTTCGATGGTGGCTTGGGCCCGCAGCGCATCGAGGTAGTTGCCAAGCGCTTCTTCGCGAAGCTGCTCCTGGACTTCCGCCGTCACCTGCTTCTTGACGTCCTTGAGCGCGGGAATGCTGGGCGGACGCCGATCGTAGACCTTGGCGATGTGGAACCCGAAGCGTGTGCGAAACACGTCGCTGACCTGTCCCGGACTGAGGTTGAACACGACGTCTTCGAATTCCTCGACCATTTGTCCGCGCATGACATAGCCGAGGTCGCCGCCGCTGTCGGCGCAGTCGGTGTACGTGCCCACGACCGTTTCGAAAGGAACGCCGCCCTGGATCTGTTCGTGGGCCTGCTGCATCGCCTGCGCGGCGGTGTCTTCGTCCGTCTGCCAGTTGACGTACTTGACGATGTGGGCGACGTGAATCTGCTCGTCCGAGCGGAATTTGTCCTTGTTCTCCTCGTAGTGTTCGCGAATCTGGTCCTCGGAGGGCTTGGGCGCCCTGGCGTAGACCTCGCCGATCTTGCGCTCGGTCTTCATCTGAAGCTCAATCGTGCGGCGCACCTTCTCGTCGGAATCGACGTCGAGCGCCTTGCGGAGCGCCTCGTCGCTGTCGTACTGCTGCCGCAGTTGTTTGAACGCTTCTTCGACCTCCTCCGGCGGGATCGCGGCGCCCGCGTTCTTCGCTTCCTGGCGGAGCAGGACGCGCTCGATCACGTTGTCGCGGGACCACTCCTGCAACTGGGCCTCGCGTTCGGCCGGGTCTTTCTCGGCGAAGACCTCTTCGTATCGCGGCCGCAGACGCTCGGCCTCCTGCTGAATCTCGCTGTCGTCAATTCTCTCGCCGTTTATGACAAGGGCCATGCCATGCTCCTTTGTGTGTAAAGGTGAACTCACCCTCGGGCCTTGGCGAACCAGTCGGGGTCCTGCGCCAGCTTTTCGCGTGCTTCGAGGGTCATCATTTCGAACGCCGGGTGCGCGCTGTTCCAGGCCCGCTCGTTAAAGGGGGTCCTCCGCATCTTCTCGACTTCGACCGACGCCTCTTTGAAGTAGCTGCCGTAGATGTGCAGCGAATCGCTGATGTCGACGTAGCGTCCGACGCGCACCGGCTCGCCCCGCCGGGCGGCGATGGCCTCGGCGATGAGTTGCTGGAGGTTCGTCAGTGCGTAGGCGTTCATGAACCAGGCCTTGTACAGGTCCCGGCTTCGCCAGTGTGTGTTCATGTTCAGCGTCAGTTGACTGTCCTCGTCGGCCAGCAGACGGCACCAGATCCGCTGGAGGCAGGGCGGATCGTCGGTCTGCGGATCGGCCGTGGGCATCCAGGTGACCGCCTGGGCCCGACGGCTATGTCCGGCCCGCGACAGGCAGTCGATGATGTACTGAATCTGATCGACCGCGATGAACGGCTTGGCGGCGTCCGCATCGCGCAGGTCCGCGACCGGGCTGTAGGAGAACAGCCTTTCGTGGTACGTGTAGGTCCACTTGCCGGCGGCCGGATCGATCCAGTGATCGTGAATGCCGCTCACGACCTCCTGGCGATAGGCCTCCAGCTCCTCAGGCCCGCCGGGGAAGTTCTTGTGAATCCGCGGCTCGTTGAACGGATCGGTCACCGCGATCATCACCGT
>CAZOFX010000157.1:0-8049 GCA_964579055.1 uncultured Pirellulales bacterium | reverse complement strand
GGAGCGCCGTTGACCTCGTCGACACGCCAGTAATAGGTCGTCTCGAAATCGAGGATACCGGGCGGATCGAACGTGGTGCCCGACTGGCCCTGGCTGAGCAGCACGCCCAGCGGATTGCTCCGGGTAGCGGCGTTGACGTCGTCAAACGACGCGCCGAAGTAGACGTCGTGCGTGACGGCCGAATAGCCTGCCGACCAGCTCAGCAACACGTCGCGAGGAATGTCGGTGGCGCCGCTCTCCGGCTGCGGTCCGGTCGCGGTGTTGATCGACTCGGCATATTCCGCAACCGCGATGAGGTTGTCGATGTTCACCGGCGCTCCGGTGTGGTCCTCGATGCGAACGAATCCGCGGAAGGTGTCGCCGGGCAGGAAGTGCGCGACATAGCCCGGAGCGTTGCCATTGGCGTCCGAAGCCAGAATCGTGAAGTTCTCAATCGGAGCCGGCGCGGCCGGACGAGTCGACGTCCAGGCATCCGTCAGTCCCCACTTGACCCCCTCGTCGGTGATGGTCACGGTTCCGCCCACGTCCCAGGCGCCGCCTGCTGCGTTGAATCCCAGGATGTTGGTCGATCCGCCAGTTCCCCAGGTGGTGTTCGCCCCGCCGGCGGTCGTGACGTAGTAGAACGGAATGTCCGAATACCAGACAACCTTGCCGCCGGCATCCAGGTAGCGGCGAATGGTGCAATTCGCGTCCTGGGTCTCGGCGACCGTGTTCGGCACGGCATCGCGACACATCACCACGACGCTGAGCTTGTGCTCGGCGATGCGGGTGTCCATCCAGCTCTTGAGGGCCGCCGCATCAAGAACTTCGTATCCTGCCGCCTCCAGGGCGTCCCGGACGGCGATGCCGTCGCCGGCCCAAGCCGTCCCATAGTTGCTGTCCCAATAGGCGGCGCGGATGTACGGGCTGGCCTGA
Organism: uncultured Pirellulales bacterium; assembly: GCA_964579055.1. Classification (GTDB taxonomy): domain Bacteria; phylum Planctomycetota; class Phycisphaerae; order Sedimentisphaerales; family Anaerobacaceae; genus Anaerobaca. The sequence goes on along the minus strand of CAZOFX010000157.1, from coordinate 7,134 downwards.
ACCTGCCCGACAACCACTACCAGCAGCAGCGCCGCGACGGAGATCATGCGGATCCACGTTCGAAACATAATGCTACTCTCCTTCTGAATGTAACTGCTTGCTACAATTTACGTTAACCGACAAATCCAAACACCGGTTTTCGCCGGGCGACCGGCGTTCTGGGCCGGATCGCAGACGTCACGGACCCGCCCACAGTTTTCTCTCAGACACAATGCCGCTGTAGAAACTCGCTCATTCACCTCCTTTCCGCGCAGGGACTGAACCCCTACCACGTCCGATATCAGCGGAAAGCATCTGACATGACCCCTCGCGTGCGCTTGCGTTTCCAGACAATGCCGTCAACCAAGGCATTGAGGAGGCAAGCCGTCTGCGTGCCTGTCACAGCAAACTCGCCAGCTATTACACCATCGCTGGGCCTGAAACATGCCTATCCGAATCCATCTATTATTACCATATGGGGCAGCCGGAAACAATACCATTTTCTCCTGATACCCCATTTCAACATCGACAGAAAGCATACCGATCTTCCAGACAATTGGCGGTATTCCTGATGCTCCGCGATTGTCCCTACGCTCCGTCACGGCAGACCGAGTGCGCAATCCGGTCTGTACAGGAGCATTACCCTGGCTCCGTAACGCGAGAATCCTCCGTCTGGACGCCTGCCTGCTTGCGGCGTCATGGCATGACAGACCGTCTCCGCCCGGCCATCGGGAACTCCTCCCGGAGCACTCCAACGAACCTCATGGCCGCCCTCGGCTCTCGACTCAGCGACCCGCCTTGGTGCGGGCCTGCTCCAGCAGGGTCTTGGCTCGCTGAGTCAGGTTGTCGCCGGCGGCCGCTTGAATGGCCTTCTCCAGTGGTTCGATCAGCTTTCCGGCGTACTGGTTCGCGTCACGCTGGCTCAGCAGCCGGTCGACAATCCCCAGCAGAGCCACCGTCGCCTCCTGCTTCGTCGCCGGATCGGCCAGATAGGGCTCGATCGTGCTCAGCGCATCGATCGAATCGATGCCGCCCAGAGTGCCCAGGAGCAGCTTCTTCTCATCGTCCCGGCGGACCAGCTCGCCGGCCTGACGACACATCGTCAAACGCATCTCGGCCGGCAGGTCACGACGGGCCGCAAAACCCAGATACGATCGCAGACACAGCATCTTGTCACTGGAGTTATCGGTCGCTTTGGCCAGCGCCAGCAGCTCCGGAGCAGCGTCGGTGGTCTTCCACGTTCCCAGCGCGCGGATCGCGCCGGTATGCACGTCGGCGTCGGGATCGTCAACGGCCTGGCGGACGGCCTTCAACGCGACAGGACCGCCCACTCCGCTCAGGACGCGCAGCAAGACGATCTTCTGCGCCGGCCGCGACTGACTCAGCCGGCCGACAAGCATCTGGCTCACGGCCTGCGAATCGGAGGCCCTGCCACAGACTTCACTCATGGCCTGCCGGGCAGCCTCCAGATCCTGCGGGGTCTCGAAGCTCTTGAACAGATCGAGAAGCGCCGCCAACTGCTCCGGCCCGCCCAGCTCACCCGCCATCTTGACGGCTGCCTGACGGACACTCCCCTCGGCGGTTCCGGCGGCCTTCAACAGCACGGGAACCGCCTGCGTCATGCGACGGCGTCCCATCAGCTCCAGCGCCGCAAGGCGCTTGTTCGCTTCGCGGCTGTCGAACATCGTCATCACCGCCTGGTCGGCCTCCTTGCCCTGCATCGCCGCCAGACACTCCTGGGCGGCCTGAGCAACCGGACGGTCGGCGTCAGCCATCAGCCCTGCCAGCACAGGCACTGCCGAGACGTCGCCGAATTCGGGCATGGCCTTTATGGCGGCAACGCGAACAGCTTGCGGCCCTGTCTTGGAGGCTTCGAACAACGCCGGCAGCGATGCCTTGTCGGCACGCCTGCCCAGCGTCTGGATCGCCAGGATACGGTTGTCGGCAGGCAACTGGGCCAGCGATTCGGTCAACGCTGCCGTGATTGCGGCGTCCGGCAGTTCCAGAGCCGTCTGGCAGGCGGCCGCGAACAACACGTAGTCGTCGCTGCGCAGATGCTCCCGGATGAGGGTTGCTTGTTCGCCGCCGCTGCGCGTCAGGATCGCGCCGCGCAACGCGCCGGCTCGGACCTGGTGCGGACCCTTCGTCTGACGCAGCCGATCGTAGATCGCTCTGGCCTCGTCGCGATTGCCCTCGGCGACGAGATGCTCGGCGCAACGCAACAGACCCTCATACACATCAATCATGCCCTCCGGCGGCGCATGGTCCAGGCTTGCGATCAGGACTTGCGACGCAGCCGAGTTGCCAATCTGGCCCAGCGTGCGTACAGCCGCCCCCATCGCCTCGGGACTCACCTGGCCTTCCATGAGCATCTTGGCCAGAGGCTCCACCGCCTGGGCATCGCGCCGGACGCCGAGGCTGGTGATGACGCCGATCAGAGGCCTGCCGCTGAGCTTGCCCAAGGCATCGCGAAGGGCCTGGTCCACCGCCGGATCGGGGATGGGCTCCAGCGCATAACGCGCCATGTGCGACATCTCCGGATCCCCCAGCAGCGACGCCAGCGGCGCGATGGCTTTGTTTGTCCCGATGATCGACAACTGCCGGCAGGCGTCGGCCTTGTCCTTGCGGGACGCGTCGGCCGACGTCAGGGTAGCGATCAGCTTGCCTTCGTCCGACTTCGGGGCAACCGTCTGTGCCGGCAACGGCGCGACACCAGCCGCCAGCAACGTGATAACCGACAGGACGCCTATTCTTGACTTCAACATGGGTCGATTTCCTTCCAGCGTAAGTGGGGCTTTCAGATGGTCCAGGGTTCCCGCATGGCGCGCGACCGGAAGCGATTGGCTTCGTCGTCGTTGACGAACTCCTCTTTGACCGGATCGAAGCGCAGATCGCGCTTGAGCCACATCGAGACGTTCGCCGCGTGAACGGTGGACATGGAGCGATGCATCATGACCGGGCCCGAGACGGTCTGTCTGCGGGTCTTGATGCAGTCGAGCCAGTTGCGCATGTGACTCATCGGGCGCTGCGTGCGGGCCATGTAGTCGCCGACGAGCTTCTTGAAATCCTGCATCCAGGCGGGATTCGAAACCTCCGGTTCGGCGTATCCGTCGGCGACGGAGACCCAGCCTTTCGTGCCCTCGTAACGAACGCCGCACGAGCCATGCCAGATCTTGCCTTCCATGTCGCGTTCGAGCACCATCTTGATGCCGTTGGCGAATCGCGTGACCATGCCGTCGCCGCTGTCGTTCGCAACGTACTTGTACTCGATGGCCGAGGTGTCCGCGGCGCCGATGGCGACCTGGCACTGCGCGAACGTGTGGGCGCCCCATTCGCCGATGCAACTGGTGTGGAAATCGTAGTGGTTGCGCCAGCCCCCGCGCACATAAGAGGAATTATAGGGTCGCCAGGGACACGGCCCCAGCCAGGCGTCCCAATCCAACTCCTCCGTCGGCGGCAGCGGCTCGGCGGGCAGCCACTCGTGTTTCATCTCCGCCGCGTCCCACGGAGCGATGTGGGCGCGAACGGTGTGCACCTCGCCCAAATAGCCCAGGCGAAGCAGCTCGTTGGCAAAGGTGAAATTACCCTCGCTCAGGCGCTGGGTCCCGGTCTGATAGATTCGTCCGTAGCGGCGGGCGGTGTCGACAACGCCCTGTCCTTCCGCGATGGTCATGGCCGATGGCTTCTCGGAGTAGACGTCCTTGCCGGCCCGCATGGCGTAGATCGAGGCCAGCGCGTGCCAGCGGTCTCCCGTAGTAACCAACATGGCGTCGATGTCCGTTCGGGTCGCCAGGAACTCGCGTATCTCCGGGTACATGGCGCAGTCGCTGTTGCCGTAACGGTCATCGACGATCTTCTTGACGGTCTCGCGGCTGGCTTTCTGGGCGTCGCAGATCGCGACGAACTGGACATCGGCTTCCGGCAGCATCCACCGCAGGTCGTGCTGGCCGCGGCTGCGAATGCCGATCCCCCCGACAATAATGCGCTCGCTGGGCGGCACGGCGCCGTTGCGTCCGAATACCGAAGCCGGAACGATGTACGGCACCGCCGCCAGGGTCGCCGTGCGTCTTAGAAATGCGCGACGAGACAGGCTCGATTTCTTCTGCGACATGATGGTCTCCTCATAGATACGGCAGGACCGGTCTGTGCCCACGCGTGGGCGGGCAGCCATCCCGCATGCTATTTCACAGTCAGTTCGGGGTTGTCAGGGCCGAAATGCTTGAGCATCACGATCGGGTCGGACTTCGACGGGTTGGTGATCTTGACCCCTTCCCTGGCGGCACTTTCCGTGACGAAGTACTCATCGTACGTCAACTGCCCATAGCGGATCATGGTGGGCGTCTCGATGTCCCAGGCGCCCATCTTGCCGTGGCCCTGCATCATGATCATGCCGTAGGCGCCGCTGTCCTTGACCGTCACGGTCCGGCCTGGCAGCACGGTCAGCTCCTTGGCGCTGAAAGCGGTGGACTTGTAGCAGATCCAGTTCTCGACGTAGCCGGCGGCCTGCATCTCCTTGACCGGCCGCACCGGGATCGGCTGCATGAACCGGTTCTTTGCGAAGTCCGGGTCGACGTTGAGGTCCCAGTCGACCACCGAAAGCAGCCAGTCGACATCGCCGGTCTTGTCCTTGGGTGTGTCTTTCCACAGAAGCTCTTTGGGCACGACCTGGTTGTGAGTGACATTCTCATACATCGCGAAGACGTCCGAGGCCTTCTGCGGCTCGTAGGTGCACAGACTGCCCGGGGCATGAAGGACGCCCGGGGGCACGTCCCAGCCGGTCCCGGGAGTCAGCCGATAGGCCGGCGCCAGTGCCGTGATGGCGTTGTCTTTGCCCGCCGCCGCATCCGCCAGGGCCTTGCGGACCTGGTCCCTGGTCACGCCGGGATAGAGCCCAAAGAAGGTATAAGGGAAGTCGCCGCCGTAGTTGTTCACCTGCGGCGGGAAGTAGTATGCCTCCGGCTTGCCGAGCTGGCCCGTCAGCTTCGCGTGCTCGTCGCGATGATGAATGTGATGGGGCAGCGCGGCCTTGTTGTCGAAGAACTTCGAGTACATCGGCCAGCGTTTGTACTGCTTCCAGAGTCGGTCGCCGATGATCTCGCCCTTCAACGCGTCGATCGCGTCGCGGAGCAGAATCTGCTTGGTCTTGTCGCCGTCCTCGAAAACGACAAAGCTCAACCCCTCGTTGGGCGAAGTGAGCGGGCCGTTGTCGGCCGGCGTGGTGGAGCTGAACCAGCGCTCGTCCAGGCCGCCTCGCTCGCCCCCCAGCGCGTAGTAATCATCGGGGTGCAGCTTGATCCGCCGACCCGGAACGCAGAACGAACGCGGCACCCACGTGGGCGCCAGACGCAAAATGCCTTTTCCCTGTTCGAGAGCCTTCTCGGCCACTGCCTTCGTCGCCATAATCCCCTGTCCCTTCTTCATCTTGCCATCGGCCCGTCGGGCCTGGTTCTGTTCAATACGTGATGTCTTTCCACCTGCCGACCTTGGCGGAAGCCAGCACCGCTTCGCAGACCTTCTGTGTCGCCAGGGCGTCGCGGAACGTCGGCGCCGTCGGCTTGCCTTTGGCCATGTTCGTCAGGAAATCGGCGGTCTGGTGCACGAACGAGTGCTCGTAACCGATCTGCAACCCCGGGACCCACCACTTGCCCATGTAGGGCATGTCGCCGTCGGTGACGTGGATCGACCGCCAGCCGCGCACGATGGAATCGTCGCGATGATCGAAGTAGCTCAGGCGATGCAGATCGTGGAGGTCCCAGGCGATCGAGGCATGCTCGCCGTTGATCTCGAACGTGTAAAGAGCCTTGTGCCCGCGCGCGTAGCGCGTGGATTCGAAATTGCCGAGCGAGCCGTTGTCGAAGCGGCAGAAGAACGTGCACGCGTCGTCGATGCCGACCGGCTCGACCTTGCCGGTCTCGGCGTGCATGCGCTCCTTCACGAAGGTCTCGGTCATCGCGCAGACGGAGCTGATGGGGCCGTTGTGCCACATGGCGGTGTCGATACAGTGGGCCAGCAGATCGCCGGTCACGCCGGACCCGGCGGCCTTGACGTCCAGACGCCAGGTGGCCATTCCGCCCTGCGGGACCTTCGCCGAGATCGTCCAGTCCTGGAGGAAGTTGGCTCGATAATGGAAGATCTTGCCCAGGCGCCCCTCGTCGATGAGCTGCTTGGCCAGCGTCACCGCCGGCACGCGCCGGTAGTTGAACGACGCCAGGTTGGGCACGCCTGCCTTCTCCACGGCATCGACCATCTTCTTGGCCTGCGCGACGTTCAGCGCCAGAGGTTTCTCGCAGCAGATGGCCTTGCCCGCCTTGGCGGCGGCGATGGCGATCTCCGCGTGGTAGTTGTTCGGCACGCAGATGTCGACGACATCGATGCTCTTGTCGTCGATCACCTCGTGCCAGTCGGTCGCGTACGTCTCAAAGCCCCACCGGTCGGCGAAGGCCTTCGCCTCTTTCTCCTCCAGTCCGCAGATGGTCTTGAGAACGGGCTTGTATGGCACATCGAAGAAGTTGGCGACCTTGCGGTACGCATTGGAGTGTGTGCGGCCCATGAAGCCGTAGCCGATGATGCCGACATTGAGTGTTTTGGCCATAGCAGTAATTCCTTATTCAAGGTCGTAGACGTTCGCAAATCGTGCGTGGCGCGTTCCCTGCCGTTACGCCGTCCATCCGTGGGCGGCGCGCACTTTGAGCATCACGTCGAGAATCTCATTCCAGGCGCTCTGCGTCTCAAGCATCGCATTGGGGAACATGCATCCATCCCAACAGATGTGCTCGATGCCGCGTTTCGAAGCGTCCTTGAGCCAGTAGCCGGCGCAGCGGACGACGTCGAGCTTGCCTTTGGGGTCGCCGGCCGGGCAGTGCTTGCCCGTCTTGTCGTGCGAACCGGCGCCGCGCACCTCGCCGTCGTTCTGGGCGACGTGGAAGTCGATCGTCCAGGGGCGCAGCTTGTCGACCATCTTTTCGTAGGCGGCGTAAAACTCGCCTTCGGAGTAGCCAGGCTTCAACAGCGCCGCCTCCGGCGCATTGTAGCCCATCAGGTACAGGTACGTGTGGGCCATGTCCGCCTGGAAGCCCAGCGTCTCGGGCATATCCACCGCCTCGAGCAGATCGAGCATGGCCTTCCAACTGTGCATGCCGGCCCAGCAGATCTCGC
>CAZOFX010000156.1:0-8245 GCA_964579055.1 uncultured Pirellulales bacterium | reverse complement strand
CTCCAGGTCGATCTTGGCGTCGGCGGGCAGGACGCACATCAGGAACCGGCCGTCGGCCTTGACGATCACCGGCTTGGCGACGAACCGCCCCGGCTCGTGCTCGATCTGGGCCAGCCGCTGGGCGCTGAAGACCGGCCGGTGCTCCAATACCTTGTACGGCACCCTCGACTCGTCGAGAAACTCGAGAATCCCCATCGGACACCTCCCTGCATCGTTCCTGCTGCTGGTCGGCCCAAGGCTTCGAGTGCCCACGCCCGACGGCGACACCGAGCCCCCAGGCACATATCTATGGTCCTTACGGGCGCCCCGCCGCCCCGGTTTGCACAAAACCACCCCGATTGATGGGGGATGAGCTTGAGGCTCGTGGTGGCCCGCAGCCCGTAGGATGGGCTTTAGCCCATGCGGGGGCTTGAAGCCCATGCGGCCTCAAAAAAATGCCTCGCCGGGAAGATTTCTCTTGATCGCAGCCGGATTGTTAGTATGCTGTTCATATAACACAATCTGTATCGATAGCGAGTGCATGGTAAATATGGAGGGTTTGCTCATGACGACGAAAGCCGATAGGACCAAGGGAGCGCGTACGCGCACCTGCCACGATTGCGTGTTCTGCCGGTGGGACCCGAGCCTGCTGCTGCGGACGCTGGTTTCGGGGTTTCCGGTGCTCGGGATGTGCGCCAATCATCCGGATACGCCGGGGCAGTGGCGTGAGATCCCGCATGGCGGGCCTTGCCGCAACTTCCGGCCGAAACCCCGCCCCCTTGCCGAACCGCCCGAGCCGCCCGGCGACGACGTGCGCTATATCGCGCTGACTCGCGGCCTGTACGCCCTCGTCGACGCCAGGAACTACGAGTGGCTCAGCCGCCACAAGTGGTCCATCCAGGACGGCGCGCCCGGCAAGGCCCTGTACGCCGTCCGGGGCTCCCATGGCCGCAAGATTCTCATGCACCGCGAGATCATGAAGACCCCGCCCGGCATGGTCGTCGATCACATCAACCGCAACGGCCTGGACAACCGCGAGGCCAACATGCGCAACTGCACCCGCCTCCAGAACCTCCAGAACCGCTACTGGCACGCGGGCCAGTCGCAGTATCGCGGCGTCAGCCCCCACGGCGACAAGTGGATCGCGCTGGTCGGCTACAAAGGCGAGACGATCTACGTGGGCCTCTTCGACGACGAAGTCGAGGCCGCCAAGGCCCGCGACCGCAAGGCCTACGAGCTCGCCGGCGAGTTCGCCTACCTCAACTTCCCCGACGAAATCGAACGATAGGCCGGAGACTGTAGACCGGAGACGGTAGGAACTGAAGAAACGAGATACGAGCGAAGAGCGACCAGATACGCCTTCCGGCCGCACCGTTCACACCCTTCTCACTCTTCACACCCTTCTCACCCTTCTCACGTAGCCGGGCTTCCGCCGAGCCAAGAAGCACTGACCCGGATGCGACGACGAAGTCGAAGCCGCCAAGCCCCCAAATGCGTAACTTGTCCCCCCGAATTCGAATTCCCTCGCGGTGCGACCTACGGATTTGAGCACGGGCCGTCTTTCGGGGCGGCCCCCTCTTGTTGCGCGGAAGGAAGTATTCGTTGTCTCTCTGGTGAGGAATTTGTACCATAGGCACATGGAGAGGCATAGGCCTTTCTCGATCGGTAATTGGCCGATTGGCTGCAATTGGGTTCAGCGCGGATCTGAGCAAGTGCGGTCTTGGAGATGTCTTTGGAAGGAAGATAGCAATGAAGCTTCACAGCATCCTTTTGGCATGTGCTTCCGGTGCGTTCGGCGCAGGCTTTGCCGTGTTTCTCTTGCAGACGTCCTACGCAAACGCAAGTTCTGGAGGTCCGAAGGAAATCATCGCTCAGGAGTTTCGCCTTGTGGATGCTGCTGGCAACTGCAAAGGTGCCTTCAGTACAGATCCGAATGGATGTCCCATGCTCATGCTCTCTAGTGGCAACGGGTTCGGTATCCTATTGCATGTGGAGCGTAACGGGGCCCGGTCAATCCGTATCTTCAGTCAAGAAAACTCAGAGAGATTGCGTCTTCGCGTGGACGACGAAGTGCAGGGCTTTGCGGTCTTTGACCGCCAAGCCAAACCCCGTCTGACCCTGGGCATGTTCAAGGAGAATACGCCCGTTCTGCTTATAGGAGGGAGCGACACAGCAAGCTGCTCAGTCAAGGTTGAAGCCGGTGATGCCCGGGTCACCCTGGCGAACCCGAAGTGCAAGGGGTCAGTCGACCTTGTAGCTGCACCTGACACTGCGCAGGTTACGGTAGGCGCAGCCCGTGACAAGAACATTGCGGCACTGGTCTACAGCGATGACCTTACACCAAGGGCCCGAATCGGAGTCGTCCACGATGGGGAAGGCAACTGGGAGCCATAGTGCCCGTCGCTATCGCACCCCCCCGCGAGCTTGAGCCCGTCGCGCAACACTTGCGAGAAGGAGGCTTTTCTATGATGGGGCGGGGCAATCATGGTCACACATTTCCGGGAGGACAACTAGGGGAGGACGGCGCATTAACATGCGAAGTGCAACACGGTAGGTTGTGACAGACACGAGTTCATCGGGGACAACTAGGGGGGACTCGAATCCGGTGACACCATACGCAATTCGGACGCCGGAATAAGTAGGGCGTTCCCGGGACTTCTCCCCAATAGAAGAAATACAGGGTCTTCTATGGTTGTAAGTGAGGCAGGCAGCGCTCACCGCAACTGGTTTGCAGAGGCGGCGATTACGCGGGTGGGATTCGGGTATTTAGGCAGGAGGTCTTCACCGAATTCCTGTATGGCGTGACACTGTACGGCCCGACAGGGACCAGGGTGCGTCCGGTCCTCTCAATTGACAAGCAGGTGTTCTACGGAATAGAATGCTGGCTGCATCCAGCAGGAGGAAAGCAACTGGGCCCGGTGAATCGGAGAACGGCAAGAAAGGCGGTAGCCCTGTGGGCGAACGGGAACTGACAGTGGAGTATAAGGGGGAGTCGGACCCCGACCTGGACGCTGCTCTGGGGGCCGTCCTGAAGCCGTTCGGCTACGAGCTAAGGGATAAGGGCTACGACCAGCATACACGCGTACGCGACCTTCGTTTCCTCAAAGAGGGATGATCTCCTCGCAGCCCCTGTATGTCCGGGCGGACTGAGCCACAGCCAGCTACGCTACTGCCCCAGAAACTACCCTCTGACGGTCCCAGCAGAGGCCCTGCCAATCGCCACGGTGGCGGACCGGATCTCCACGTCCCATCCATACCATCCAATGGGTGTATCTTAGGCGAATACTTTTGCCGTCGCACTGAAATTCCGGAGCATGAACACGGGATGTGCGTACTTGTGATAGCCAGCACATACGCTTGGCTATGGAGATCTCTAACTATGGATGCCGTGAAAGAGAAGGTCGAACAGCGCCACGACAGCGAGTTGCACACAGAACACCTGTGCTATCTCCTCTCGCAGGGTTTCAATCTGGAAAACGCTGAGGCCTATATAGCATTGGTTGAGAATCCCGGGTTTAGATGCAGTCATTGCGGTCGCGCAGCGGCAGCCCCAATGAATCTATGTCTTCCGGTGGCGCTATGATCTTGGAGAAAGACACTCAGTGTGCCATGCTGGTCTACTGTCCTTTGGCGTCCGGGAAGCGCGAATCCGGTGACACCTGCGAATCCGGTGACACCATGCTCAATCGACGCCGGAATAAGCAAGGGAGTAGTCCGGGGAGTAGTCCGCAGTCACATCTCCAATTACTGGCTATTGTCAAGGGCACACGCTGTGCTCTTGCGGCTACGAGGCCCAGGTCAGGGCGGGTTTCCCTTCGACTTCGCTCAGAGCTTGCCCTGAGCATCGCTGAATGGGCCAAGCTTGCCGGCGTGGGCGCATTGACGGAGGTAGAGGTTGATCAGGTTCTGGTACGGAATGCCGGTCTCTTCGGCCAGGGCCTTGAAGTACTCGATCACATCGACGCCCAGACGCAACGTGACCTGCTTCTTGAGGTCTTTGGCATAAGGGTTCCGCCGGCCCTCCATATTCGTAAAGTCATATTCTTTTCTCATGGCTTGCCCCACGGATAGGCTTTCGCTTCGTTCTTCGTTGCTTTCCTCGCGGAGATGATGCGGATCTGTCGGCCGCATCTTGCGTCACAGCGCGGCGATCTGCGAACGGAGGGGCGGTAGCTCGTTCTCGATCACATCCCAGACGACATCGGGCAGTATCCCGAAGTACTCGTGGACGATCACGTTCCGCATGCCGACGATTTCTTCCCACGGAATGTCGGGGTGCTCTTCTTTGAACTGTGCAGACAGGGAACGGGCGGCCTCACCGATGATCTCGATATTGCGCGTTACGGCGTCCTGCGTCTTTCGATCGGCCAGAAAATCAGCGTAGGTCATTCCCTCCACATAGGAGTTGACCCTGTCGATCGCATCGAGGATATCGTGAAGACGGAATCGGCTATGTCGGGACATGAACGAGGTCTTTCTCGATCTCTTTTTTGAGCCTTCCCTCGACGGCCGCAGAGGTCAGCAAATCCACCTTCCTGTCCAGGATCGACTCCAAAAACGACTTGAGCCCGACGAATCGTCTGTACGTGGTGCGTGAGAACTGAACGATCACGTCCACATCACTCTGTGGCTGGAGATCCCCTCTCGCGACGGAGCCAAAGAGGCTGAGCTGTCTGACGCCGAACTCGTCCAGCTCACGCCGGTGCGAGCGCAGCACCTCGACGACCTCTTCGCGCGTCTGCGGACGGCGTGATCCACTTCCATCGTTGTATTCAAGGCCAGCCATACGCCATGATTCTACCGCCAGGCGACGAATCCGTCAAACAGCGGATTCCGCCAGCGTCTCTGCGCGAGGAAACAATCGACAGAGCGCTTCCTTCCATCATTCCACTATTCCATTCGCTGCAAGGGCGGGACGCCCTCGCCACGTCAGAACTGGTCGAGGAAGCGGAGGTCGTTCTCGAAGAGCCAGCGGATGTCGGTGATTTCGTATTTGCGCATGGCGAGCCGCTCGATGCCGAAGCCGAAGGCCCAGCCGGTGTATTTTGCGCTGTCGATGCCGACGGCGTCGAAGACGTTGGGATCGACCATGCCGCAACCGCCCATCTCGACCCAGTTCTCGCGGCCGGCCTTGTCGGTCAGCAGCAGATCGACCTCGGCGCTGGGCTCGGTGAAGGGGAAGAAGCTCGGCCGGAACCGCCATTGCGTCCCGGGGCCGAAGAAAACGTGGATGAACTGCTCGATCGTGGTCTTCAGGTCCACCATGCTGACGCCCTCATCGACCACGAGGGCCTCCAACTGGTGGAACATGTACATGTGCGTGGCATCGACGGTGTCGGGACGGTAGACGCGGCCGGGCGCGACGACGCGGATCGGAGGCTTCTTGTTCTCCATCACGCGGATCTGGATGGTCGAGGTCTGGCTTCGCAGCAGGACGTTGTCCTCGATGTAGAAGTTGTCCAGCGGGTCGCGGGCAGGATGCTCCGGCGGGATGTTGAGCGCCACGAAGTTGTGCCACTCGTCCTCGACCTCCGGGCCGTAGGCGACGGCGAACCCCATCCGCCCGAAGATGTCCAGCAGCTCGCTGATCGTCTGGGTGATCACGTGGGGCTTGCCCATGTGGACCGGCAGGCCCGGCAGGGTGACGTCGACGAGCTTGCGCTTGGGTTTCTGCGACTGCTCCAGGGCAGCCTTCTTGGCCTCGAACGCGGCGGTGACGTCCTTCTTGATCCGGTTGGCGAGCTGCCCGGCCTTGGGCTTGTCTTCCTTGGGCAGTTGGCCGATTTGGCTGAGCAGGTCGGTGACCGAGCCTTTGCGGCCGAGGTACTTGATGCGGTACTCCTCCAGGGCCTTGAGGTCCCCCACCGCCTCCAAGTCCGCCAGGGCCTGGCGACCGATCTGTTCGAACTGCTCAAGCATGGTTCGTCGCTCGTGATGCGTATCTCGTATCTCGTGAAACGTCTCCGCTACCGGTGGAAGACGTCAAATCCGAATATCGAAACCCGAAATCCGAAACAAGCACCAAGCCCCAGGGCCCCAAATTCGAAACGGCCCGTTGTGATCTGCCGAACGGCCGTTTGGGACATTCGGATTTGCACGTTTGAGGTTTGTTTCGGATTTCGTGCTTCGAATTTCGTATTTCGCGGCCGTCAGGCCAGCGCCGCCTTGACGGTCTCGGCGATCTTGTCGAAACCTTCCGGATCGGCGATGGCGATTTCGCTGAGCATCTTGCGATTCAGCTCGATGTTGGCCTTCTTGCAGCCGTTGATGAACTCGCTGTAGCGCAATCCCCTGGCCCGGCAGGCGGCGTTCAGGCGCACGACCCACAGGCCGCGATACTCGCGTTTCTTCCTTCGGCGATCGGTCTTGGCGTTGACTTCCGCCCGTGTGGCGGCTTCCTTGGCCAAACGAAGCAGATGGCCGGCCGACCCGCGATGGCCGCTGACCGACTTCAGTACCCGTTTCCTGGCCTGACGCCGTGCGGCGCCTTTTCGAACTCGAGGCATATCAGCTTTTCCTCAAAATGAATCGTGTCGGGCTCGCTGCGGCAGCTGATGGATGCCGAGAAGCAAGCCGTGGAGAATGGATCCGCCCCCTCGGGGCGTACGTTCCGTTATTTCAGGCCGAGCTTGATCTTCATGCTCTCGGCGGTCTTGTTCCCCGTCACGGCCGGGCCGGTCAGCCGGCGACGACGCTTGGCGTTCTTGCTGCTCATCAGGTGGCCGGTGCCGGCGCGACGACGCTTGACCTTGCCCCGGGCCGTCACCTTCACTCTTTTGGCCAGCCCCTTATGGGTTTTCTGCTTAGGCATTTGCCCTTCACCTCACAACGATAGACCCTATTCGCTCGATACGGGTAAAAGCAGAAGTATACCCACGCCCGTGCGGGCGGTCAACCCACAATGGGCAACTTTGCGAAAAATAGGTTCCTCTGCCGGTTTTGCCGGGAGCGAAACCGGTTTCCCGCCGGCGCGACTACTGCTTGGGAACCAGTAGGAGCGTCATGCGCCGGCCGGTCATCGCGGACGGCCGCTCCACCTTGGCCAGGTCTTCCATGGACGCGGTCAGGCGGTTGAGCACCTCAAAGCCGTGCTCTTTGTGGAGCATCTGACGCCCGCGGAAAAAGACGGTAAACTGCACCTTGTGCCCCTTCTCCAGGAACTCCCGGGCGTGTTTGACCTTGATCTCCAGGTCGTGCGTGTCGGTCTCCGGTCGCAGCCGGATCTCCTTCAGCGTCGCCACGTGATGCAGCGTTTTCTTGTGCGAATCCCGCATCCGCCGCTTCTGCTGGTACTGCCATTTGCCATAGTCCATGATGCGGCAGACGGGCGGATCGCTGGTCGGGGCCACCTCGACCAGGTCCAGGCCGACTTCCCGGGCCCTGGCCAGAGCATCCTCTTTGCGAACGACACCAACCTGATTGTCTTCCTCGTCAATGAGCCGAATGGTCTCGGCCTTGACTCCCCCGTTTACACGTAGGCCTTTTTTCACGTGTCAGGACCACCTTACCTTTCTCAAAAGAACATCAAAAGTGCGATTTCGCCGCCGATCCGGCTGCCCGGTTCACGCCGACGGCGATCGCGTCAGAACTCCACACGGAGGTCTTTATCGGCGATTTTCCGCGTGACCGTTCCCAAAAACTCGCCCACCGGCATCGTCCGGGTGTCCTGGCTGCCGCGGACCCGCACGCTGACCGCGTCGGATTCTGCCTCCTTGGGCCCGACCACGAGCATATACGGCACCTTCTCGCCATGGGTTTTGGCAATCTTGGCCCCGATCTTCTCGTCCGAAAGGTCGGCCCCGCAGCGGACGCCCGCCTCGAACAGCCGCCGCTGCACCGCCCGCCCGTAATCGCTGGTCTTCTCGCTGATCGGCAGCACCCTGGCCTGCTCGGGCGACAGCCACACCGGCATCGCCCCGCCGTAGTGCTCGATCAGGATCCCCATGAACCGCTCGAACGAGCCCAGCACCGCCCGGTGGATCATTACCGGAACCTTCTCGGTGTTGTCCTCGGCAGTGTACACCAGCTCGAACCGTTGCGGCATCGAAAAATCGAGCTGGATCGTCCCCACCTGCCACGACCGCCTCAGGCAGTCGCGAATGTGAAAGTCGATCTTGGGCCCGTAGAACGCCCCATCCCCCTCGTTGATCTTGTAGTCGATCCCCTTGTGGGCCAGCGCCGCCTTGAGCGCATCGGTCGCCGTGTCCCAGATCTCGTCGGAGCCGATGTGGTTGATCGGCTTGGTGCTCAGCTCGATCGCGAAATC
>CAZOFX010000155.1:6163-8315 GCA_964579055.1 uncultured Pirellulales bacterium | reverse complement strand
TGATTCTCGGCGCCGTGGTCACGCCGCCCAGCGGTTTCGGCGTCAGCGCCCCGATTCAGGAATACGGGATTCAGTTCGTCCGGCACGACCCCTTCACCCGCGAGGAAATCGCGGTTCTCTTCGCAAAGGTCAAGGCCGCCATCATCAGCGATCCCAACGTGCAGGTTTTCTACTTCCCGTCCTACGAGCAGTCGCAGGTGGCCCAGGCCAACGCCGAGTGGTTCGCTGAGCAGGGCATGCCCGTCAGCTCGGCGTCACGCTGGACTCGCGGCAACACGGTCTATTCGCAGGGCTGGACGATCGGCCGCCTCAGGTACGTCGCGCCCGATGAGATCGACTCGGCCTACCGCCGCGGCGATCTGCTGGCAGGTGACATCCTGCTGACCGATGCCGTGCCGGCGGAGATCCCCGTCCTGGCCGGAGTGATCAGCTTGACGGCCTCGACACCCAACAGTCACGTCGCGATCCTGGCCAACACGTACGGCATTCCCTTTGTGCACCTGGCCGAGCAGGCCGACCGCCGGCAGGCCATCGACCTGGTGGATCGCCGCGTTGTGCTGCGGGCCTACGACCGGTACGGCCGGACCCTCGTGAATCTCGTCGATGCCAACGACACCATGACCGCCGAGCAAGCCGCCGAGTTCCTTGCGCTCAAGCAGCCCCCGGCGCTGGCGATCCAACCGGTCGAGTCCCTGGGCCAGTACAGTGCGCCGGTGGATTTCCTCGGTCCCGATGATGTTCGCTATTTCGGCGGCAAGGCGGCCAACTACTCGATCCTCCGCCGCGCCATTCCCGGCAACTGCGACGTGGCCATGGCCTTCTCCTTCGATCTGTGGAATGCGTTTCTGGATCAGACGCTCGCCGATGGACAAACGCTGCGAGAGGAGATCGCCTCGCGTCTGTCGGGCTTCAGCTTCCCGCCCGCTTCGGTCGAGTCGCTCGAATACGAGCTCGAACGGATTCGAGACCTGTTCACGGACGACGACGTGACCCGCTTTTCGCCCGCGCTCGAAGAGGCGGTGATCGCGGCCTTGACCGATCCGGCGTACGGTTTCGACCCCAACCAGAAGATTCGATTCCGCAGCTCCACAAACGTCGAGGACAGCGAGCACTTCAGCGGCGCCGGACTTTACGACAGCTACAGCGGCTGCCTGGCCGATGATCTGGACGACGACGGCTCCGGACCGTGCCGGTGCGATCCGGCCGAATTGAAGGAGCGGGGCGTCTTCCGCGCGATCCGCAAGGTCTTCGCCAGCTTCTACAATAAGAACGCGTACCTGGAGCGTCTGCGTCATGGCCTGCCGGAAGACCAGGTGGGCATGGCGATCCTGGTGCACCATTCGTATCCCGACGAGATCGAGCTGGCCAACGGCGTCGCGATCCTCGAGTACGGGACGTATGGATCGAGCATCGCGTTCGTCACGCAGGCCGGCGCGGTGTCGGTGGCCAATCCCGAGCCCGGCCTGATCCCGGAGGAGGTCAGCGCTTCAACATCCAGCGATTCCGATTTCGTCTACGTCCGCGCCGGACGCTACTCCAATCTCGTGCCACTTGGGCAGACGGTGCTCGCCTGGGAGGACGACTACAAAGCCCTCGCCCGACTGCTTGACCGTGCGGCGGCGCAGTTTGTGCAGGACACGGGCCGGACGCCGCACAAACTGGACTTCGAGTACAAGAAGATCGCGCCGACCGGCGAGCTAGTGGTCAAGCAGATTCGCGAGGTCCCGCACGTTTCGGACGCCCGCGCCGAGCGTCGCTTCCTGGCGGGCGGCTCGATCCGTCTTTCGGTCTTGCAGGGCGAGCACGCGCCGATCTTCGGCGCCCACCGGCTCAAGTCGGACTGGCATCTTCGAGCCGGCAGCCGCTGGCTGACGACCGAGGACCTGAGCGTTTGCCTGTTCGAGGATGTGACGTACCGGTATCACGATCGGGGCAACTTCTCGACGATATCAGGCTCGCCCGCTTCCTGGCCCGAGGCCCGGCACGCATTTGCCGTGCAGGACCCGCCGGACGTAGATCCTGATGAGCCGATCAAGACGGAGGCCTCGCGCGGCTATGTTGCGGCCGGGTTCGAGACGACGGACTCCTGGCGACTCGACCATCTGGACAACGCGCGGCGTTGCACGCTGACCACGTCGTTCAGCATCTACGG
>CAZOFX010000155.1:0-6063 GCA_964579055.1 uncultured Pirellulales bacterium | reverse complement strand
CATGTAGTCGTCGAGCAGCTCGATCTCGAACTCTCGGACCATCTCGGCGGCGGTGACGGTCTCGTGCTCGCTGGTGATCAGGACCGAGCCGAGGAAGCCGGGGTCCTTGATCGTCACCTTCGGGCCGTACTTGGCCTTCATCGCCCGCAGGCGCGACCAGTTGTAGTCCAGGTGCGCCAGGCAGCAGTCGAGGTTCACGTCGGCGACGACGAAATCGAAGTAGTTCGTGCTCGACGCGATCACGTCGCCCTGGGGATCGCGGATCTCGCAGGGTAGGCCCGAGATCGCGCCGACGAAGTGGGCCCGGCAGGAATAGGCCCAGTACGCCTGCATCAGGCCCCCGTGATACATGGAGCTGAACACGATCAGGTCGGGTTTGGCCTTGGCGTATTTCAGACGCAGCTCATCGAAATTCAGGTCGAAGCAGATCGCGAAGGCCACGCGCCCGAAGTCGCAGTCGAAAACGGGCGCCTCGCGCCCGCAGAGGATGCCGTTTTCGGTGGTCTCCTCGATCACGACGTGGTTCTTGTTGTAGGCGCCCACGATCTGGCCGTCCCGCCCGATCAGGACGCTGGAGTTGCGCCAGGTGCCGTCGTCCATCTCTCTGGCGGCCGAATAGACGATATAGCAGTGGTTCTCCCTGGCGACCTGGGCGAAGACGTCGCGGACCTGGTTCTTGCGGGCGCGGTAGTACGCCAGACGTTTCTCTCCCGAAAGGCCGCTCGCGCGGTCGCATGCCTCGGGCACGACGATCAGGTCGGGCTCATCCGGCAGCACTTGAGCGAACTGCCCCTTCCAGTGGGCGATCACCCGTTCGACGATCTTCTGCGGCTCGGCGTTTGCATCGACCGACGGCGCCTGGGGCCCGAGCGTGGCGATTCGCACGTGTCCGGGTTTCTTTTGCGGAGCCTTCTCCTCGGCGTTCTGTGACAGGGCCGTCGACACCAGGAGGAGAAGCACGGCCGGAGCGATAGTATACAAACGGGATGGTCTCATGATGTCACTCCATATCAGTAGGATGGATCAGTTCTGCTTGGAGACCCGGCGGTCATCGATGGGCGTCTGCGTCTCGATCTTGTTGTCCTCCAGGACGACGGGGCCGACGGTCTCATCGATCTGGACTCCAACGTTGGCGTCCTGGGTGCGGCTGTCACGGATCACGTTGTTCCGGAATACGAGATCGTTGACCTGCCCGCGAATGCGAATCTCGGCGCCGCCGTTGTTCTCGATGGCGTTCTCTTCGAGCCGGTTTCGGTGCGGCGCCATGCCCAGCGACTCGTTGCGGAAGAAGACGCCGTGCTCTTTGTTGGCGCGGACGACGTTCCGTCGCAGGAGGTTGTCGGAGTCCTTGTGCCCGATGGAGATGCCGAATTGCCCGTTGTCTTCGAGCGTGTTGTCCTCGAAGAGCCCGTGCCGGACGCGCCAGCACAGGAACAGGCCATCCGTCCCGTTTCGCCTGGCAATGCAGCGTCGCACGGTGGGCCGTTGCGAGCCGCTGCCCGGATGCAGCCCCAACGCGGCGTTGTCCTCGCTGACGCAGTCGGTCACGGTGACGTCGTTGGACTGCTGGAAGCTGATGCCGTCGCCGTGGTAGCGGCGAATCGTACAGCCTTGAAGGGTCGCGCCGTGCGATCCGTAGAGGAAGATCCCCGCGCCCCGGCACCCATTGAGTGCGAGGTTGTCCGCCTTGTTGCCGTCGATCGTCACGTCCTCGACGCGCGCGCCCAGGGCCTGATAGCCGCTGACCACGGGAAAGACCGTCGCGGCCCTGGCGTGGTTGCCCACCATGCAGTCAGCCATCAGCGGCTTGTCGATCGCGAACGTGTGACCCTTCTGTCCCGTGATGCGGGCCACCGTGGTGTGGAACCCGCCGGCGTGGTCGTCCCAGACCGCCACGCCGCCGCCGACGGCAAAGCCCTTGGGGTCCTCGACGGTGATCTGCTGCTCGCCGAAGTCGCCGTCCAGGGCCAGCGCGGACACGGCGCTCGGGGCCTTTCGCAGGATGGTCCGTCCCTTGACGCCGCGCACCGTGACATTGGGGCGCAGGTGCAGCGAATCGCGCATGAGGTACTCGCCTGCGCCGATCTCGACGAGCCCGCCTCCGAGACCTGCGACGTAGTCGAGGGCCGCCTGGAGGACACGGTTGTCGGCGCCGACCAAGTCGGCGCTCTCTCGACCGACCGTGATGCGGGGCAATTGGTCCATCGCCGAGTGCATGGCCGTCGGAAGCTGCTGCTCGTCTGGTCGCGGCGAGAAATCCGGCGTCGCTTCAGCCGCCGTCGACGGCACGGATGTGCCCAGAGTGATGTTGAGGAACACGATGAACGAGATGAGTTCGCGAGCCATCGTCGATCTCCTTGCCGTTGCCGGCGCCTCTGCAAAGAGGGCTCCGAAGGGTGGACCCTCTGCCTGAGATTATCAAATGCCCGGCCGTGCCTGTCAACATCGCCTTGACTTCGCAGGCCATCACGGGTAAAGGATGCGTGTGTATCGCTGTGACAGACCGCAGTTCGGGAGCCGTGCGATGATTGCAGATGAGCGGGCGTTGGAGGACGTGCTCAGCGAGCCTGGCGAGAGCACCTGCCGGGTGCTTGCTAAAACGGAGGGGGATTTTCTGGTCCTCGGCGCCGGCGGCAAGATGGGTCCGACGCTGGCGATGATGCTTCGCAAGGCGGCACCCGGCCGGAAGGTCCTGGCGGTTTCGCGCTACAGCGATCGTGGCGTCAAGGCCCGCATCGAGGAGTGTGGCGTTGAGACGATCGAGGCCGATCTGCTCGACGAGTCAATCTACGCCGATCTGCCCGATGCGCCGAACGTGTTCTTCCTGGCGGGCATGAAATTCGGCGCCACCGGCAACCAGCCCCTGACGTGGGCGATGAACGTCTACGTGCCGGCGTTGGTGGCCCGGCGATATGCCCAATCGCGGATCGTCGCGTTATCCACCGGCAACGTCTACCGGTTCACCGATGTGAACTCCGCCGGCTCGCGTGAAGAGGATATCCCCGGCCCCGTGGGCGAGTACGCCCAGTCATGTCTCGGTCGCGAGCGAATGTTCCAGTACTTCTCGCAGCTTCACGGCACGAGCGTGACGCTGATCCGGCTCAACTACGCCAACGAGCCTCGCTATGGGATCCTCGTCGACCTGACGAGCAAGATCCTTCGCGACCAGCCCATCGACGTGACGATGGGCTTCGTCAACGTGATCTGGCAGGGTGACGCCAACAACTACATCGCCCGGTCGCTGAGCGTTGCGGCCAGCCCGCCGGCGATTGTCAACATCGCGGGTCCCGAGGTGAGCGGCGTTCGCGACCTGGCCGAGCGGATCGGAAGGCGCCTGGGCAAGGAGCCGCGATTTGTTTCGCGCGAGGCCGAGACGGCGCTGCTGAGCGATTCGTCCTCGTGCGTCGAGCGGTTCGGCCCGCCCGCCACATCGCTCGATGAGATGATCGAGCACATCGTCGATTGGGTGGCCGCCGGAAAGGCGGTTCTCAACAAACCGACGAAATACGACCTTCGCGATGGCAAATTCTGAGAGTTCCGGCTCATGATCGAATCGACGATTCGGCAAAAGCTCCGACGGGGCTGTGTCATTCCGGCTCATCCGCTGGCGTTGGATGCGCAGAACCGATTGGACGCGCGACGCCAGCGTGCGCTGACACGGTATTATCTCGCCGCCGGAGCAGGGGGGCTGGCCGTGGGCGTCCACACCACCCAGTTTGCGATCCACGATCCGAAGATCGGGCTGTATCGTCCCGTTCTCGAACTGGCCGCCGAGACCGCCAAAGAGGCCGACGGTGGGCCGATCCTTATCGCAGGCATCCTCGGGCCGGCCGAGCAGGCGGTGCGCGAAGCCCACGTCGCCGTTGACCTTGGCTATCACATTGGCCTGCTCTCGCTGACGGCGCTCAAGGGCAGGTCGATCGGTGAATTGATCGATCACGGCCGGCGTATTTCCGAAGTGATTCCGATCATGGGTTTCTATCTCCAGTCGACGATCAGCGGCATGACGCTGCCGGGCGAATTCTGGAGAGGCTTCGTGGAGCTGCCGAACGTGGTGGGCGTCAAGATCGCTCCGTTCCACCGTTACCAGACGCTGGATGTGCTCGAAGCGGTCGCGTTCTCGGGCCGCGCCAGTGACATCGCTCTCTATACCGGCAACGACGACAACATCCTCGTCGACCTGCTGACGCGGCACGTGTTCCGCGATGGACAGCGCGAAGCGCCGCTGCAAATCGTCGGAGGGCTGCTCGGCCAGTGGGCCTGCTGGACGCGGCGGGCGGTCGAGCTTCTGGAGATGGTCCGGCGAATCCGCGAGACGAACGCCTCGATTGAGCCGGAGCTGCTCACGCTGGCGAGCCAGTTGACGCTGGCCAACAAGGCGATCTTCGACGCCGACAACGGTTTCGTCGGCTGCATTCCCGGCATCTCGTACGTCCTGATGCGCCAGGGACTGCTGGCGAACACCGCGTCGCTCGATGCTTCGGAGCGGCTCTCGCCGGGACAGGCCGAGCGCATCGACGAGATCGTTCGTCGATACCCGCATCTGACCGATGACGAATTCGTACGGGCCAACGCCGACCAATGGTTGGCGTGAACTTGGGAGGACACGAAATGAGACTGTATCGTCGAGTTGCCTTCATCACGCTGTCCGTTCTGCTGTTGCTCCATTGTGTGGCTTGGTGCGGCGACGAGCCGGCCGCGCTGAAAGTCGGGACGGCTCGCGTGGAGGTCACGCCGGAAAAGCCCGTGCAGATGTCCGGCTACTCCAGCCGCAAGGATCTGTCCACGGGCGTGCACGATCCGCTGTCCGCCCGCGTCCTGGCGTTCGAGGCCGACGGCAAGCGTCTCGTGCTGGTCTCTGTGGACATCATCGGATTCTACGGAGGCACGGCGGAATACTTTCGTGATGCGCTACTGGCCGAGTTCAATCTCGCGCCTTCTGAGCTGTTCCTCTGTGCGATCCACACGCACAGCGCGCCGAGCCCGACCATCGACAAGGAGAAAGGCCATCCGAACAACGTCGGGTACACCGAGAAGCTTCGAGACGATCTTGTCAAGGCCGTCGGTCAGGCGCTCGGCCGGATGCAGCCGGCCGAGATCGGTATTGGCGTCGGTTCGTGTCCGGTGGGATCGAATCGCCGCGAGCTGCGAATCGACAAGGCCGGCGAAAGCTCCATCGTCCTGGGCCGCAACCCCAACGGCCCGACGGACAAGGAGGTGCTCGTGATGAAGGTCGGCGCCCCCGATGGCACACCGCTGGCGGTGGCGTTCGACTACGCGACCCATGGAACCAGCCTCGGGCCGGGCAACTATGTGATCAGCGGCGATGTGTTGGGCCTGGCCGAGCAGTTCGTCGAGAGGATCGTCGGCGTCGGCGCCATCGCGCCGGCCTTTGTGGGCGCTTCGGGCAACATCGATCCGTGGTTCCGCGTGTTGCCGGAGTTCAATGCCGAGCCGGGTTGGGTCCCGGAACCGGTGCTGCTGGGGACCTTCCTGGGCGAGGAGGTCGTTCACGTCTGCCGGGCGATCGACGCAAATGTCGCGACGTCCCGGATCGCCAGTGATCTCGCGGTCCTCGATCTTCCCGCCAAGGCCTCGGGCGTCCTTTCCGGAGGCGGCGCGTCCACATCTCCGTTCGTCGTCACCGTGGCACGGCTCGGGGATGTCGCCTTCGTCGGCTTGGGCGGCGAGGTGCTGACCGAGATCGGGATGGCGATCAAGGCGGGCTCGCCCTGCCGGCACACGTTCGTCATCACGCACTGCAACGGGGCCGCCGGCTATCTTGCCCCGGATGACCTCCACGTCGAGGGCGGCTACGAAGTGCGCAGCAGCCGCTTCGCGCCACAGGCGGCCGACGTCGTCGTCCGCGAGTCCATCCGCCTGCTCCACGACCTGTGATCGTGGCGGCACCCGATTCGTGCGACGTGGGTGGCAGCCTCAAACGCGCAGCGTTTGAGGATGGTTCGGCAGCGGCAAGCGCATCATTCCCCCCGTGTGCCAGGCGCGGAGATGCGCTCGATGGCCAGGGCCACGGGGGAGGGGGCTTCCTCGCCTCGCTGGGCG
>CAZOFX010000154.1:0-8533 GCA_964579055.1 uncultured Pirellulales bacterium | reverse complement strand
ACGGACCGAACACCCACATGTACCGCTGGATCATCAACGGATGGACGAACACGGAGTCGCGCCTGTACATCTACAACGAAGGCGCCGCCACGATGCTGACGCAGACGAACAACGCGCTGGAGGTGGGGACGTGGTACCGCATCAAGCTGGTGGTGGCCTCGACCGGACTGGCCGGCTACGTGGACGACGTGGAGATGTTCCGCGTCCAGCATGCCGAATGGACCACGGGGCGAGTCGGCCTCCACGCCTACAGCGGCGTGATGGACTTCGACGACTTTGTCGTCTACGGACCGCTGGGCCTCGTGAGCGCCTCAGCGCCCTCGCCCGAGGATGGCGCCGTCGACGTCCGGCGCGACGGCGTGTTGAGCTGGGCGCCCGGTGCCTCGGCCGTCACGCACGACGTGTACCTGGGCACGAGCTTTGCGGACGTCAACGCGGCCAGCCGGGCCAATCCGATGGGCGTGCTGGTCAGCCAGGGACAGGCCGCGACGACATTCGATCCCGGTCCGCTGGAGCTGGGCCAGACGTACTACTGGCGCGTCGACGAAGTGAACGGCCCGCCGGACTACACCATCTTCAAAGGCGACATATGGAGCTTCGAAGTCGAGCCTTTCGCCTATCCGATTGCGAACGTGACGGTTGCGGCTTCCAGCTTCATGGAAGGCGCCGCCCCTGAGAATGTGGTCAACGGTTCCGGCCTGGACGAGAACGACGAGCACTCGATCAAATCCTCGGACATGTGGCTCAGCGACGCCGACGCAGACCAGCCCACCTTCATCGAGTTCACCTTCGACCGCCTCTACAAGCTCCACCAGATGCTCATCTGGAACTACAACATCCAGTTCGAGGCATTTCTGGGCTACGGTTTCAAAAACACGACGGTGGAGTATTCCGAGAACGGCGCCGATTGGATGGTTCTCGGGGATTTTGATTTCGCGCAGGCTACGTCGTTGCCCGCGTACGTCTCCAACACCACGATCGACTTCGAAGGCCGCGCCGTCCTGGCGGTCCACCTGACCGCCAACATCAACTGGGGCGGCGCGTTTCCTCAGTACGGCCTGAGCGAGGTCCGCTTCACGTACGTTCCCACCTTTGCCCGTCAGCCGCAACCGGCCGACGGAGAAGCCGACGTGTCTCCCGATGCAACGCTGAGCTGGCGGCCCGGCCGAGAGGCGGCGGTGCATGAAGTCTATCTCGGAACCGATCCCGGCGTACTGGCGCCGGCGGGCGGCGGCGCGGAACCAAGCCTGACGCCGCAGACGCTCGCGTTCGGGACGACCTGCTACTGGAGAGTCGATGAGGTCAACGAGGCCGAACCGACGGCGGTATGGCAGGGTGATCTGTGGACCTTTGCCACGCTCGAATACGAGACCATCGACGATTTTGAGAGTTACACGGACAATATCGACGCGCACGAGACCATCTTTGACACGTGGCTCGACGGCTGGGTCAACGACACCGGTTCGACGGTCGGTTACCTCGACGCGCCCTTTGCCGAGCGGACGATCGTCCACGGCGGCGCGCAGTCGATGCCTCTGAGCTATGACAACGCGTCGGCCCCCTTCTATTCCGAAACCGAGCGCGACCTCGGCGGGATGGCCTGGGACGCGCACGGCGCCGATACGCTGCGGCTGTTCGTCTCAGGCCCGGTGGATGGGAGCAACGATCCCGAGCCGTTCTACGTGGCCGTCGAAGACGCCGCCGGACACGTGGCGGTCGTGACGCACCCCGACATCGCGCTGAGCACCGGCTGGACCGAATGGCGGATTCCGTTTGGCGACCTGCCAGGTTTGAACCTGGGCAGCATCCGGACGATGTACATCGGGCTGGGCGACCGCGACAATCCCAAAGCCGGTGGCAGCGGTCTGGTCTTCATCGACGACATCGGCTTCGGGCATCCGCCCAACGCCGACTGACGGGGATGGCGGAAACGACAGATTGGGTCGCATTGTGGTGGTACAAAGACGCAATATGGTGGTTTCTGCATAGCTTTTCTGCTAACATGGGAGAAGGTGGTCCTATAATATAGATTGGAGCAAGCGGCGTCTGCGTCGGAGGTGGCCGGCTCGACAGCGCAAGGAGGGTCTAATCGCAGCCAGAGCCCCTCCGCAAGACACTGCGCCCGATTGCATGATACGGCATTCCTGTGAGAGGCGATTTGTGCCGATCAGAGACATGTCTCGGCGCGTGGCCGAGACATGGCCGTGCGGATTCAGTCTGAAGGAGGATGTTCATGTTCACCAGACCATTCCATTTGTGCATTGTCGTTCTGGCGCTGGCAGGCTGCATGGCGACGCAGGGCGCTGTGCTCATCGATGATTTCGAGCAGGCCCACGACTTCGTCGCCGACGGCGTCGAGGGCACGGCGTGGGACGGATTCGTCGGCCTCGGCAATAACGAGACGGTCGAGGCGCTCAACACCTCCATGGATCGGGCCGGGCAGTTGTACATGGCGTCGTCCGACGCCTACTGGCACGAGCCCTGGACGCCGCTGGGCCCGTTCCTCTACAAGGTCGTCGAGGGCGATTTCGTCGCCACGGTGAAAGTGACAGACTACCAGGGCACTGCGGCGCAGCCGCTGTACCACAACAACTGCGGGCTGCTGGCCCGGGCGCTGCCCGATGACGCCGGTCCCGGCGAGGACTGGGTGGCTCTCGACTACTTCCCCATCTGGAGCTGCGGGAACTTCGTGCGGACCGCCAACGACGGCGTGCGGACGGAGAACGGACACAACGGCGCGCAGTTCAACCTCGATCCGTATCTCCAGATCGAGCGGGCCGGCAACACGTTTCATCTCCGCACCAGCGCCGACGGGGTCTCCTGGACGGAGATGGGCGTCTCGCCGATCGTGCGGGACGACCTGGCCGATGTGCCGTTGCAGATCGGGCTGTACCAGGCGACGTATTCCGCCGACTCCGGCTACGTCGCGTTCGACGATTTCTCCGTGGACGGTCCGCTGGTGGTGCCGGGCATGAAGGCGTACAATCCCACCCCGGCTGATGAGGCCACCGACGTGGCGCGTGACACCGCACTGAGCTGGACGGCGCCCGAGGGTCTGGTGGCCTTCGACGTCTACTTCGGGACGTCTCGGGATGATGTCACGGCCGCAAGCAGGGCCAATCCGCTGGGCGTCCTGGTCGCCCAGGGACAAAGCGACATGACGTACGCTCCGGCCGATTCGCTGGAATACGGACAGACGTACTACTGGCGCATTGACGCCATCGAGGCCGACGGCGTCACCCTGCACGCCGGCGATGTCTGGAGCTTCACCGCCGAACCCTACGTCTACGCCATCGAGAGCGTCGTGGCAACCAGCAACGCCGCCTCCGAAGAAGCGACCGGGCCGGCCAACACCGTCAACGGCTCGGGCCTGAACGCCAGCGACCAGCATTCGACCGAACCGACGGACATGTGGCTGGGCACCCCGGGCGATGAACCGGTGTGGATCCAGTTCGAGTTCGACAAGAGCTACAAGCTCTACGAGATGTGGGTCTGGAACTACAACGTGATGTTCGAGAAGATGCTCGGACTGGGCCTCAAGGACGTCACGGTCGAGCACTCGACCAACGGCATGGAGTGGACCACCCTGGGCGACGTCCAGCTCGCGCAGGCGACAGCCAAGAGCACCTATACGCACAACAGCACTATCGATCTCGGCGGCGCGGTCGCCCGCTTCGTCCGGCTGACGGTCAAGAGCGGCTTCGGCATGATGGGCCAGTACGGTCTGAGCGAGGTCCGCTTCTTCTACAAGCCCGTCAAGGCCCGGGACCCGCAGCCGGCCAACAACAAGACCGGCGTCAGCCCCCAGACGGCGCTGAGCTGGCGGGCCGGCCGCGAGGCGGTGACGCAGGAAGTCTACTTCGACACGAACAAGGTCGCCGTCATGACCGCCACTGCTCCGACGGCCACCGTCACCCAGAGCCGCTACGAGCCCGGCGAGCTGAACTTGGGCACGACGTACTACTGGAAGATCGACGAGGTCAACGACGCCGCCGGCCCGAACCGGTGGGAAGGCGATCTGTGGAATTTCTCCACGCTGGAGTTCGTCGTCGTGGACGATTTCGAGAGCTACACGGACAACGTGGACGCCGGCGAAGCGATCTTCGACACTTGGCTCGACGGCTGGGTCAACCAGACCGGCTCGACAGTCGGCTATCTCAACGCACCGTTTGCCGAGAAGACGATCGTCCACGCAGGCCGCCAGTCGATGCCTCTGGCCTATGACAACACCTCAGCGCCATGGCAGTCTGAGGCCGAACGCACCTGGGACAGCCCGCAGGATTGGACGCGGAACGGCGCCGACACGCTGCGGCTGTTCTTCCGTGGCTACTCTCTGGGCTTCGTCGAAACCGGCGCCGGCAGCGTCACCATGAGCGGCGTCGGCACCGACATCTGGAACACGCAGGATGAGTTCCGATTCGTCTACAAGCCCCTCGCGGGAGACGGCTCGGTCATCGCCCGCATCGACAGCATCGAGAACACCGACGTCTGGGCGAAGGCAGGCGTGATGATCCGCGAGAGCCTCGATGACACCTCGAAGTACGCGATGGTCATGGTGACCGCCGCCAGCGGCGTCTCGTTCCAGCAGCGCATCTCGCCGGGCGGCGCCAGCACGTCGGTCACGCAGGCCGCTCTCGAAGCGCCCTACTGGGTGAAGCTGACGCGCGCGGGCAACACGTTCACCGCGCAGCGTTCGGAAGACGGCGCCACCTGGGTCAACATCACCGCCGATGCGGCGGCTTCGTCGGCCACGATCTCGATGATCGGCAACGTCTACGTCGGCCTGGCAGTGACCAGCCATAATGCGGCGGCTGCCGCGACGGCGCAGTTCTCGAACGTGGCGACCACGGGCTCGGTGAGCGGGCAGTGGCAGAGCGCCGAGATCGGCGTCGCGCAGCCCAGCAACACGCCGGACAAGCTCTACGTCGCCGTCAGCGACAGCAGCGGACACAAAGCCGTGGCCATCCACCCCGATCCGGCGGCAACCCTGATCGACACCTGGCAGCAGTGGCAGATTCCGCTGAGCGAGCTCAGCGCCGCCGGCGTGGTGCTCAATCGCGTCGAGACGCTGGTCATCGGCGTCGGCGACCCGGACGGCCAGGCCGCGGGCGGACAGGGCATGGTCTTCATCGACGACATCGGCGTCGGCCATCCGCTCGCCGCCGAGTCGATGTCGACCGAGATCGAAACGTTCGACGTCTCGCGCGACTTCCTGACCGAAGGCGCTGAAGGAACCTTCTGGGACGGCTTCCTGGGCTTGGGCGATAACGAAACGGTCGACGCGCTGAACGTGTCGATCGATCGTGAAGGCCAGTTGTTCATCCAGTCGACCGGGGCCTTCTTCCACGAGCCGTGGTCGCCCATCGGACCGTTCCTGTACAGGATGGTCGAGGGCAACTTCCTCGCGACGGTGAAGGTCACCGAGTACGCCGGAACCGCCGAAGCGCCGGTCTACCACAACACCTGCGGCCTGATGGCCAGGGCCTTGCCCGCCGAGGCCGGGCCGGGCGAGGACTGGGTCTCGCTGGACTACTTCCCTATCTGGAGCTGCGGCAACTTCGTCCGCAGCGCCAATGACGACGTCCGCACGGAGAACGGGCACAACGGCAAGGCCTTCGCGTCCGACCGCTACCTTCAGATCGAGCGCATCGGCAACGTGTTCCACTTCCGCACGAGTCCCGACGGCGCCACGTGGACGGCCATGGCGGTCTCGCCGCTGACGCGGGACGACCTCGACGGCGTGGCGCTGCAAGTGGGCCTGTTCCAGGCGACGTATTCGAGCGATCCGGGCTATGCGGCGTTCGACGACTTCATCCTGGAGACGCCCAATCAGACCGCCAGACCCGGCCGAGGGGCTGAGCAGTTCCCTTGAGCCGGTTGTTCCATAATCTCGGGGCCTGTGTCCACACGACACAGGCCCCTCTTTTTTGCGCGCGCACATGTGTGGCAGCGGAGATAACACCTTGATGTTTGGCGGGCGTTGGGCTATATTCGCGCGCAGTCGTCGTGCGACAAGCTGATAAAGTTTCGTTTTTGGAGAACGCAGAGCGAGATGGGACTGACACAGGAAGGCCAG
The DNA here is from genome assembly GCA_964579055.1 of uncultured Pirellulales bacterium. Classification (GTDB taxonomy): domain Bacteria; phylum Planctomycetota; class Phycisphaerae; order Sedimentisphaerales; family Anaerobacaceae; genus Anaerobaca. Next base: position 2,457 of record CAZOFX010000154.1, on the reverse strand, counting down.
GGCGCGTTGGAGAAAATCCGACGGTGGGCGAAAGAGCACAAGCTGGACATCGCAGGCGGCAAGGTCCGACGGACCTCTTCCCGGTTCTGCCTGGGGGTCGAGCACGGCGACTACAACGGCACCGAGCTGTTCGGCGTGGGCACCGACCGCTTCATCTGGATGGCCTACAAGCCCAACGGCGCCAACAAGGTCCGGCTCTTCAGCGGCAATTTCCCCAACGACGGTGTGATCGAGTACACGATCGGGCATGTCCCGCAGCCCAAATCGGAGGCCATCGCGCAGACGTGGGGCCGGTTCCCCTACGGCATCGACCACATCCTGCGGCGCGAGGGGTTCCAGCTTAAACAAGGGATCGACGCGGTCCTCTACGGCAACATCCCGGGCGGCGGCATGAGCCGCTCGGCATCGCTGTGCATCAACCTGATCCTCTCGCTGTTCGATGCGAACCAGATCAAGGTCGCCAAGGACATTCAGATCGTCGATCTGGCCCAGGCGGTCGAGAACGACTACATCGGCTCGCCCTGCGGCAAGCTCGACCAGACGATGGTCCTGTTCGCCCGCGAAGGAATGGGCACGTACTACAATCCGTCCGACCGCTCAATCGAGTACGTGCCGATGGGCGCGGGCGCAACCGATTTCCGGATCTTGGTGCTCGACACGGGCACGGACCGCCCCGGCTTGGAGAAATCGACCTACGCCGTGCGACGCCGAGAGTGCGAAGAGCTGGTCGCCATCCTGCAAAAGGCTGGATTCCAGGTTTCCTGCCTGGCCGACATCAAGGACGAGGCAGTCTATCGCAAGATCGTGACGCAGTCCGGCGCAAAATTCCCCGACCTGTGCGCGCGACTGACGTACATCTTCGGCGCCCAGCAGCGCTTCTACAGGATGATGGAAGCGTGGAAGGCCGGCGACATCGAGACGGTCGGCGCGATCTTCCGCCAGGACGGAATCGGCCTGCGCGACGACTACCGGATCTCGGGACCGGAGCTGGAGACGATGTGCGACATCGTCCGGACCGTGCCGGGCGTGCTGGGCGAGCGAATGCTCGGCGGCGGCGACAAGGGCGCCTCCGGCGCGCTGGTGCGGGCCGAGAGCGTCGAGGCGGTGCGCGAGGCGGTCCAGACCGCCTATCCGCGCAGCCGGCCCGACTTCGCCGACAAGTTCGCGGTCCACACGTGCAAGGTCGTCGACGGCGTCAAGGTCTTCGAAGGCGAGCTCTGACGCATCAGGAAGCAATCCGGCATGACGCAACGACATGAATCACGGAAGAAGGGACACCATACTGCGACGGTTCTGTCCAACGTCCAGGCGGGCGAATGCTTCTGGCAGATGCGGCTTCGCTTCGCGGGCGAGGCGGCCGGCGCGTTCGCGAAATTCAGGCCGGGCCAGTTTGTCGAGTTCGATGCGTCGGACCTGGCGATCCCCGCGACCGAAAGCATCCCGAAGGCACTGATGGACGGCGCGCGACGCAGTGTCCTGCTGCGCCGCCCGTTCAGCTTCTCCGACGTCACGGTCCAGGGCGATGCGACGATCGCCGACCTGCTCTACTGCGTCGTCGGTCCGGCGAGCCTGCGCATGACGACCCTTCGCGCCGGCGACGTCGCCAGCCTCATCGGGCCGCTGGGCAACGGCTTTACCGTCCCGCAGGGCAAGCGGACCGCCCTGCTGGTCGTCGGAGGCATGGGCCTTCCGCCGATCCGCTGTCTGGCCAAATTGCTGAGCACCGAGCACAAGGAGGTCGAAACGATCGCCTTCATCGGCGCTCGGACGGTAGCCGCCCTGCCTCTGGAGGAACGCCCTGCCGCATTCGAAGAGGGTCTGAGTCTGTCGGTTCCGACGTTCGCGGCGTTGGGTGTCCCGTCGATGGTGGCCACGGACAACGGTTCGGCCGGCTATCGAGGACCGGTCACCGAGTGTCTGGCCCGGTGGCTGCAAGAGAACGCGGATCGGGACCGGGAGAAGCTGATCGTCTACGCCTGTGGCCCGGAACGCATGCTGGAGGCGGTCGCGCGAATCGCCCACAAAGAGAGGATCGACTGCCAGGTCAGCATGGAACGCCGCATGGCCTGCGGGATCGGTCTGTGCCAGAGCTGCGCGATCGAGTGCCGCGTCGAGGGATCGAGCGAGACCGTTTACAAGCTCTGCTGCCAGGATGGCCCGGTCTTCGACGCAAAAGAAGTCGTCTTCGGCAAGGAGACTGTATGAGGTCCGGCCGGCCGGACAGATCACAAGCGCAAATGGAAGAGCAAGTCGACATTTCGGTGGAGTTTGCGGGGCTGAAGCTGGCCAATCCGGTGTTCACCGCATCAGGCACGTGCGGGTACGCCGACGAGCTGGCCGACTTCATGGATGTCAATGCCCTCGGCGGCTTCATCACCAAGAGCATCACGCTGAAGCCGCGCAAGGGCAACCCGACGCCGCGAATCGTCGAGACCGACGCCGGCATGCTCAACGCCA
>CAZOFX010000153.1:0-8669 GCA_964579055.1 uncultured Pirellulales bacterium | reverse complement strand
ACGCACTTGACCTCCTGGCCCTTCTCCAGCGCCTCGCTGGGGTGCCCGAACTTGCGGGTCCAGCTCAGGTCGGAGATGTGGACCATGCCGTCGATGCCCGGCTCGATCTCGACGAAGGCGCCGAAGTTCGTCATGCTGCGCACGTTGGCAGTCACCACGGTTCCCGGCGGGTACTTCCGCGCGGCTAGCTCCCACGGATTCTGCTCGGTCTGCTTGATGCCGAGCGAGATCTCCTGTTTCTCTTTGTTGACGTTGAGCACGACAACGTCGATCTCGTCGCCGAGGTTGACCATCTCGCCGGGATGCGACAGACGACGGGTCCAGCTCATCTCGCTGATGTGCACGAGGCCTTCGATCCCGTCTTCCAGACGGACGAAGACACCATAATTCATCACGTTGACGACCTTGCCCTTGACCTTGGCGCCGACCGGGTACTTCGTCTCGACGCTCTCCCACGGGCTGGGGCTCTTCTGCTTGAGGCCCAGCGAGATCTTCTCGTTCTCCTTGTCGACGCCGATGACCACGCACTCGATCTCCTGATCCAGATCGACCACCTCGGAGGGGTGCGAAATGCGGCCCCAGCTCAGGTCGGAGATGTGCAGCAGGCCGTCCAGGCCGCCCAGATCGACGAACACGCCGAAGTCCGCGATGTTCTTGACGACACCTTTGCGAAGTTGACCAACCTCGATCTCGTTGAGAATCTTCTCTTTGCTGGCGCGGCGCTCTTCCTCGATGAGCTTGCGGCGGGAAACCACGATGTTGCGGTTCTCCACGTCGATCTTGAGGATCTTGCACTCCACGTCCTTGCCGATAAACCGGCTGATATCGCCCGGTTTGCGAATGTCAACCTGCGAGGCCGGCAGAAAGACCGGAACGCCGATGTCCACCAGCAGGCCACCCTTGATCCGCCGGATGACCTTGCCACTGACGACGTCCCCTTCCTTCTTCGTGTTGATGATGTGCTCCCAGCCGCGAATCGTGTCCGCCTTGCGCTTGCTCAGCAGGATCAGACCCCCGTCCGAGTCGGTGTCCTCCAGCAGAACCTCGATCTCCCGGCCCGGCGTAATCTCGTCCGGACTGCCGAACTCACCGGCGTCGACTACGCCTTCGCTCTTCAGGCCGACCTCAACGATGACGTCATTGCCGATCAGAGAGACGATGGTGCCCTTGAGAATCGTTCCCGGCAGACGCGAGTCCACTTTCTTTTGCAGCATCTGTTCGAGATACTGGTTCTCCACATCCCCGAACATCTCGCCGATCTGCTCTTCCAGTTTCGCGTCCGACAGCCCCAGCTTGTTGACTAAATTTCGATCTACCATAGATTCTGATTCCCCTGTGGAGTCTTTCCGTGCGACCGACCGACGCTCCACATACACATCAGCCGGCCTCAATGCCGCAGTGCATCAATCCAAGTTGATATTGGAATCCCCCTGCTCACGCAGCAGAAGGCACTACCTACTCGATCGCGACGAGGCGATGCGCTCACTGCTCTTCGCCAAATCGCTCCAAATGCTTGACAAATTCTTCGATCACCCAGTCCGGCGTGGAGGCCCCGGCCGTCACCCCGGCCACCTTCCTGCCGAAAAGGGTCTTTTTATCAAGTTCATCCCAATTTTGCAAGTGAAAGGTCGCCTCGTTGTGTTTTTTGCACAGTTCGGCCAGCCGGCGGGTATTGGCGCTGTGCAGCCCGCCCAGGACGAACATGATATCCACCTGCTGGCACAGCTCGATGGCGGACTCCTGCCGCTTGATCGCCTCCTTGCACAGGGTATTGATCACCTTTAGCTCGCTGAAGCTGCGGCGGGCGATGGCATCGAGCATCCGCCCGAGATGCTCGGGGCTCTGCGTGGTCTGGCAGACGATGCCCAGCCGCCCGTTGCGGGGCAGCTTGTCCAGGTCGGCCTGGTCGGCCACGACGACCACATCGTTGACGCATCCGACCACACCCTGCACCTCCGGGTGGTTCTCCTCGCCGATAATCACGACCTCGTAGCCTTCGGCTTCGAGCTGTTTGACGATCTGCTGGAGGCGTTTGACCAGAACGCAGGTGGCGTCCACAATGTGGAAGCCCTCGTCCCGGAGACGGTTCAGCTCGCTGGGAGCGACCCCGTGGGAGCGGATCAGAACGGTCCCGGAGTCCATCTCATCCACCGAATCGACCGTATGCAGGCCGGCGGCGCGCAGCCGTTCCACCTCGTCCTTGTTGTGAATTATCGGACCGAGGCAATAGACAGACTGGTTCTCCGGGGCCTGCTCCAGCGTCTTCTCGGCCATGCTGATCGCGTTTCGGACCCCCGGACAAAACCCACATTTTGCCGCCACCAGTACCTTCATGTCAGATCCATGCCCCCTTCAGCCCATCATGGCGCACAAATAGAATGGGAGCGGGCCGATCCACCCACTCCCGTTGCCGTCTCTTACTCATTCGCAGGCTCGCAGTGCGAGCCCGTCAGATGTAGAAGCCCTACTGCACCGGCTGGATCCAGAGGTTCCGGTACTCGATCGCGGCACCTTCGCTCTGGAGGCAGATTCTGCCGCCGCGTTCGGAGCACTCCGTGGCCACGTTCTGGAGCGTGCCGTTTACCAGCACGACGACCCAGTCGTCCTTGCAGATGATGTCATAGGCATTCCACTGGCCAGGCTCCTTCTCGCTGCTGTCGCGGAGCTTGATCGTCCGCCGGCCCTGGACCCGGCTGCCGCCTTTGGCGTGCTGGGCGGTCTCGACGCCGTCGATGACCCAGAAATCGCCTGCGCTGCCCGCCTGGAGCTGGCATTCGAGGCTCCTGGGCCAGACCTTGTCGGCGCCGCTGGCGTGTACGAGGACGCCGTTGTTGCCCGGCTTGGCGGGCCAGCGCCATTCGACGTGCAGATGATAGTCGGCATACGACGTCTCGGTCCGCATATAGCCCGCCGGCTTGCCCTCGCAGCGAAGCAGCCCGCCACTGATCGACCACGTCTTGGCGACGTCGGCATTCGCATCGGGCAGAAACAGCTTCCAGCCGGTGAAATCCGTCCCGTTGAAGAGGACGATTTTCTCCTTTGGCACGGTCGCAGAGGCCGCCTCAACTGCAGCGACCGGTCCGGCCGTCAGAGCAATGAGCAGCACCACGGCAACCCCCATCAGGGTCGCGCGCCTTCTATCTTGGCTTGGCATTTTCGACACTCCTTTCATCGAGCGTGACATGAGCCGACGGTCAAACCAATCGCGTCTTGCCTGGAACGGCAACCTCCGGCATAGCCAGATCCCCGAACTCGTACGCCGGCGGCGTCAGGTCCAGCTTCGAAGCGTTCATCACCCAGTCCCACTTCAGGGCCCGTCCCGTGTAGGCGCTCATCCGGCCCATGATCGCGGTCATCGTGCTCTCGGCGATCCGCTTGCCCTCGTTCAGCCGTTTGCCCTGGCGGATGGCGGCGATCTGGTCGGCGTGCTGGGTCAGGCAGGGATCAACCTGGTCCCAGGCGATCTCGGCGGCGTTGGCGCCCGTGAACACGGCCCGTCCGAAGTCCAGCCGCGCCGAACCCTTGGTCCCGACGATGTGCTGATAGTGCGGATTCGAGATGCCGTCCTGCTGGGTGCCCTTGTAGGAGACGCTCACGCCGTTCGCGTACTCGTATTCCACCGCGAAGTGGTCGTAGGAGTCGCCATACTCCGGCTCGGTCCGCTGTTGCCGGCCGCCCAGGGCAAAGCACTGAACCGGAGGCCCGCCCATGGCCCAGTTGACGACGTCGAGGTCGTGAACATGCATCTCCACGATGAAGTCGCCGCTCAGCCAGGTCATGAACAGCCAGCGACGCAGTTGCCATTCCATATCGGACCACTGGGGTCTTCGTTGCGAAGGCCCCCAGCCACGCATGGCGTCTCCCAGGCGGAAACACTGGCCGCTCTGAATGGTGCCCAGCGCGCCGTCGTGAATACGTTTCATCGCCTCGACCAGGTGCGAAATCCGGCGCATCTGTGTGCCGGCCACGAAGGTCAGCCCCTTCTGATCGGCCAGTTCCGCCGAGGCAATCACCGACCGCACGCCCACCGGGTCCACCGCCACTGGTTTCTCGGCAAACACGTGCTTGCCCGCCTCGAACGCCGCTTTGATGTGCATCGGGCGGAAATGCGGCGCGGTCGTCAGGATCACCACGTCCACATTCGTCGCCAGCACCTTCTTGTAGGCGTCCCAGCCGACGAAGCACGTCTCGTCGGTGACTTTGACCTTGTCCCGGATCGGGTTCGGGTCTTCGCCTTCCTTGGGTTGCCGGGTCAGCACCGCACGACATCTGTCCAGCGAGTCCTTGAACAGGTCGCCCATCGCGATCAGTTCGACATTCTCGGCCGCCGTCAGATAGCGGGAGGTATCGTGCATGCCCCTCCCGCCGCAGCCAATCAGACCTACGCGAATCTTGTCGCTGCCGGCGGCGAATGCACGCGGACTGAGCCCCGAGGCCACCGCTGCCGACAGCACGCCGGCCGCTCCCTTCACGAAGTCCCGTCTCGACACCGTGCCCTGCTTGATTCCATCATTCATCGCTGCACCTCAATCTTGCCGTACATGCGGACCGTCATTCCAACGGTTCTATGTGGATATTGCGAAACTCGATGACGCCCGACTCGACTTGCAGGCCGATGTACCCGCTGCGACGGGTCAGGCCCGGATGTCGCTCGTACAGATAAGGATAGAAAGTCACGTCCGTGTCGACAACCCGCTTGCCGTTCAAGGCCACGGCGACGCGCGGGCCGCGGCACTTGATCACCACCTGTTGCCATTCGCCAGCCCGATCGCCGGCCCGTTCGGACGGCGCCTGCACGCCATAGAGACTGCCCGTGAACTGGTCCGGCCGAAGATCGCCCCACTCGCGTGTCGCATCGTCGAGAATCTGGACTTCCATTCCCGCATAAGAAGGATCGCCGCGCAACGGAGATCGGAGGAAAGCACCGCCATCGGCGCCCGGCGAGATTCGGAACTCCAATGAAAGCTCGAAGTCGCCGTACTGGTCCACCGTCGCCAGCCAGCCTGTGCCCGAAACGGCCCGGGCATCCGCGCCCGTCGAGGCCGCATCCGATGCCGCTCGACCGGTGAGCACGCCGTCGTCCAACTGCCAGCGCCCGCGCTCAGCGCCAATCACCTGCCAGCCCACCAGCCCGGTCGCCAGCAGGTCGGTCCTCTGCGGTTCGCAGCAGAAACGCGCAGGGGTGCACGAACCGACCGTCATGACGGCGCAGATGAGTAGAAGAACGAGCGGCCCGGTCTGGACTGTACCACGCATATCACACCTCCTGCTCCCGTAGTGGATTCGCCCCCTCGCACTCGATTGACATCGCTCATAGTGTCGTCGCATTTCGACACGCACGCCTTAGCAAAGACCATCGGCCCAAAGCTCACAGGGCCAAGGCTAACGGGTCGGCCGGCGGCCGTCAAGCGCATTTCGCCGCTTCCACGGATCGGTGCGTCCGCTTGACGCGGCGATCGCCACGCGATAGGATAGGGTAGTCTCATGATGATGTCGCCGCGAGAGAAGGGGCCTATGTCGAATCGAAACACGACGCAGGACCGAACGGATTCGCCTGGCCATGGCAAAGCGAGCAGGGACGTGCCGTGGGCTCTCGATCTGCGCAGAGGTCTGCGGATGGCGGCCATGCTGCTGCTCTGGGCCGGCGTCACCCTGCCGGCCGGGCGTGCGGCGGACACCGCACCGCAGAGCGCCGAGCCGAGTTCCAGGGCCAGCGAGACTGAGCCGCCACCCGAGGAAGCCCCGGTCGTCTACTACGGCTACAACATCATCAAGACGTATCCGCACGATGAACGCAGCTTCACCCAGGGCCTGGTCTACGAGGACGGTTTTCTCTACGAAGGCACCGGGCTCTACAAGCAGTCGGTCCTGACCAAGCGTCACCTGGAAAGCGGCCGGTATGTCAAGCGGCTCCGTCTGCCCGATCAGTACTTCGGCGAAGGGATCGCCCTCTTCGGCGACAAGGTCATCCAACTGACCTGGAAGTCGGAGGTGGCGTTCGTCTACGACAAGGCGACGTTCCGCGAGTTGGAGCAGTTCCACTTCAGCGGCCAGGGCTGGGGCCTGACCAGCGACGGGACCCGGCTGATCCTCAGCGATGGGACCAGCGTGTTGCGTTTTCTCGACCCGAACACGTACGCCGAGACCGGCCGCCTCCGCGTCCACAACGACCGGCGGCCCGTGCGCCAGATCAACGAGCTGGAGTTCATCGACGGGCAGATCTACGCCAACATCCTGCCGACCGATTACATCGCGATCATCTCGCCCCAGACCGGCCGCATCACCGGCTGGATCGACCTGACCGGACTCTACATCGCTCCCGAGCACAGTCCCTCCAACGTCGTCCTCAACGGCATCGCCTATATCCCCGAGAGCAAACACCTGCTCGTCACCGGCAAGTGCTGGCCCAAGGTCTACGAGATCGAGCTGGTCCTCCAGACGTCGGAGCCGTAGGGGCGAATAATCATTCGCCCGTGCTTCAATCGAGCGGCCGGAACGTGACGCCCAAGGCCCGCAGCCGTTCGAGGTGGTGACGCAATCGGCCGATGAACCGCTCGTAGTCCTTCGCCTCCTTTGTCGACCAGCCGACCTCCGCCAGCGCCGCCGCACGCGGATAGGTCATGTAGTACCGGTGCGCGGGCGTCGCGATGAACTCGCCCCAGAGCTGGCCCTGCACGCCGAGCACGTGTTGGGCCTTGTCCGGCGCGATGGCCCCGGGGACCGGGTCGTACGAGTACACCTTGGCCAGCGGCAGGTTCCCCCCGATGGCCAGCGGCTCCGACTCGGCCGGGCCCTGATAGTAGTCGAAGTACGTGTGCGACGTCGGCGCCATCACGACGTCGTGCCCGGCGTTGGCGGCCGCGATGCCCCCCTGCTCGCCCCGCCACGACATGACCGTGGCCCCGGGCGCCAGACCGCCCTGGAGAATCTCGTCCCAACCGACCAGCCGCCGGCCGTGACTCGACAGGAACGCGTCCATCTGCGCGATGAACCAACTGTGCAGCTCATGGGCGTCCTTGAGGTGCAGTCGCTTCATCTGCGCCTGCATCTCGGGGTCGTTGGTCCAGAGCTCGATGTTCGCTTCGTCGCCGCCGATGTGGATGTGCTTGCTCGGAAACAGCTCCATCACTTCGGTCAGCACGTCCTGGAAGAAGGCGACCGTCTGCGGACGCGGCGCGACCAGCCCCGAGGTCTCGCGCCACCGCTTCTGGGGCTCCAGCGAGGCGAGACGATCCGGCGCGATGCCCAGTTCCGGGCAGGCGACGATCTCCGCTCCGGCGTGGAACGGCATCTCAATCTCCGGCACGACCGTGATATGGCGGTCGGCCGCGTACTGAACGATCTGTCGGATGTCGTCCTGCGTGTAGAAGCCGAAGCAGCGCGGCCCGGAGCCGTCGCGATGACGGAGGTTCCAGTCCATCTGCGAGCCGAGTTCTGCAAGCTTCGGGTACTTCTTGACCTCGATCCGCCAGCCCTCGTTATCCGTCAGGTGGACCTGCAAGCGGTTGAACTTGTGCAGCGACATCACGTCGAGGAAGCGCAGCACGTCCTCCTTGGCGATAAAGTGACGGGCCGGATCGATCAGCAGACCGCGCCAGCCGAAGCGCGGATGGTCCGTGATCTTCACGCAGGGCACGTCCCACGTGACGTCGTCCACCTTTGTCGGGCTGCAGATCGCCGCAGGCAGAAGCTGCCGCAAGGTCTGAATGCCATAGAACAGCCCTGCCGGCTGCGTCGCAGCGATCGCGATCCGCTCGGGTGTCACGCGCAGTTCATAGCCCTCGGCGCCGAGTGTCGAAAGACCGTCGTCCAACCGCATCTCGATGGCCCGCTCGTCGGGTTTCAACGATGTCGTCACTTCCAGCGCGAATCCCATCGCCGGCGCCAGCGATGCCGCCAGCTTCTTCGCCTCGACCGCCGCCGCCCCCTGCGCGATGATCCTCGTCGAAGACGTGACACGAAAGGCCCCGTCCACCCGCTCGACCGAAACCGGCCGGGGAATCACGTTGATCTCGTCACCACTCGCCCTCGACCACTGCCCCAAAGCCAGAACCGCCCCAAGCACCATCGCGAACCGCAGCATAGCATGGTCCCTTTCAAAATCACCGCATCGCCACCGACCATACCGCCCCCCGCCCCACCCCGCAATCCCAAACTCCCCCGGAACCGCCCGGGAAACGGGCTTGACGCCCAACTGCCAAGTCTGTAGACTGTGTCCCGGATGTGCGAAGGGAAGCTATGCGCCGAGAGGTTCCCACAATCCGACCCACTATCCCCAAGCCGCGTGGGGATGCCCTGGCTTTCTACATCGATCAGGGTGTTGTGGCCAGTTGGTCGCAGGGCAGCACGTGGCCCTGGACGGGCAATATCTCCGTCCCGGCCGGCCCGCATACGCTCAAGTGGAAGTACTACAAGTACTCCGGCTCGACGGAGGGCTCCTGCTGGATCGACGCCATCCAGTGGCAACCCCAGGTCTCCACTGCGTCGTACTTGCAGGACCCGCTGGATACCGACCTGGTGGTATACACCGGCGGCGACAGTAGCTGGAGCGAGACGACGTCGGTGTACTACTACGACAACGACTCGGCGTACAGCGGTTGGCCGGGCGATAACAAGCAGTCCATGATGCTGGTGAACGTCGAGGGGCCGGGGACGGTCACGTTCTGGTG
>CAZOFX010000152.1:0-8869 GCA_964579055.1 uncultured Pirellulales bacterium | reverse complement strand
GCAGGACGAGGCCGAGGCGGCGCGCAAGGCGGCAGCCGCCGAGGCCCTGGCCAAGGCGAGCGCCGCCCTCCGCGCCAAGATGGAGGAGGTGATCGGCCTGGTCAAGGACGGGAGGACGGCCCTGGGCAAGGACCAGGGCGACGACCGCCAAGGCTCGGGCGATCTGGCCGAAGCGAGAGCCGATGATCTCCGGCACGCTGGTGGCTTCGATGTTTCTCACGCGCGAGGCGGCCAGCGACAGGAGGATCATCCCGAACAGGACCCCCGTCGGGATGACCAATGCTGCCATGCCGGTGCGATAGGCCTCCTCGGCGTTGCCGACGATGGAACCGGTGCCGATCCAGACCGCGAGCATGGTACAGACCATGACCCAAGGCGAAAGTGTCCGGCCCGCGACGGCGAAATCCGCCTGCGTCCTGATCTGCCGGGATTTGTAGATGCCGATGCCCGCCAGGGCCAGCAGATAGATGAGAATCGCGATGAGATAGATCATGGTACCTGCTTCGTGTCTGGACGCCGGCTGCGCGTCGATGTCACTTGATGAACTGCTCGACAAAGTACCTGGGCGTCAGCGGCTCGCCCGTCGCCCGGACGATCATCTCGTCCCAGCGGTAGCGGGCCCCCGGGCCGAGCACGCGGTCACGGAAATACCGGCCGATGCGCTCGTCGCCAACATAGCTGAGTCCCTTGTCCGAATCAAGGTTCAATATCTGGTGGACGATGTGATGGTGCCATTGTGAGGCCAGCAGCTCGCCGAGCATGTAGTTGTGGTAGTAGCAGGGAGCGACAGTGAAATGCAGCTTCGAGGCCCAGCCGGCATCAGGCTTCTCCGACGGGCGCTGGAGGAACTGGTATTTCTCGACCAGGTCCCACCATAGCGTGTTCAGGTCCCGGCCGGGGTCAGCGTAAAGGGTTTTCTCGAAATGGTACATGACCAGCGCCCAGCGCACGAAGAGGATCTGCTGGAACTGGAGGTAGCGGTCGCTGACGGTTCTGACTCTGGCGGTCTCCTCGTCGGACAGTCCCAGCATCTGTTGCATCCAGGCGGCGTTGCGGCTGAGCCGGCCGAAGAACATCGCCAGCGCCTCGGTCGTGAAGCTGTGCGCCGGCTCGCGGAGCAGCCAGGGCTCGTTCCGGTCGTGGTACTTGCTGTAGAGAGCGTGTCCCAACTCGTGCAGGAGGGTCTCCATCCACCTCTCGGTGTCCTGGAGGTTGGCCAGTACGCGGGTGTCACCCTCACGGTCGGCGTCGAAGCCGTAGGCGTGCGGGTACTTGCCCTCGCGATCGTACAGGTCGCTGCGGGCCAGGATGTCATCGACGGGCAGGCCCACGCCGGCGTAGTAGCGTCGGGCCAGGTCCTCGACGTTGCGGCCCTGGTAGTACCGGTCCAGGTCCAACTCGTAGACAAGCGGTGTCCGCTGGAAGAACGGATCGTGGTAGTGCCAGGGCATCAGCTCCGACGGGGCGATGCCGTAGCTCTTGGCCAGGATCGCGTCCAACCCCTTCTTCAACCTGGCGAACGGCTCGCGGGTCAGTGCGTCCAGTTCATCGAATATGCGGTCGAGCTGGGCGACGTCCTGCTCGCCCGTCACGATGGTCATGGTGTGGTAGTTGTCGAAACCGAGTTCATTCGCCGCTTGGTTGCGGAGCCTCACCAGGCGCAGAAAGTCCTCGATAATGACGTTGCCGACCTGCTTGCTGGCGCGCCAGGCCGCCTCGCGTTTGGGCGTGTTCTTCTCCGTTGTCAGGAGCATGTAGATATCGCTCATGGTGACATCCTGTCCGTCGATGCGCCCTCGGTAGCCGTTGTAGGTCTCCTGGATCTGCGTGTCGAGTTGCACGATCTGCGTGAGCAGTCCGGGCTCGATCTGGTTCTGGAGGTAGGCGTAGTAGAGCTTCTCGAGCTGGCGGGCCAGACGCGGATCGGCGATGGGTCCGGCTTCTCTGAACGCCTTGATGCGTGCGAAGTCCTCCTGATTGCTGTAGAGATGCCGAATCTTCAGTTGCAGGGCCTCGTACCTGTCCCACGCGTCCTTCCGGCCGGTCGTGGTAGCATCCCAGTACGTGAGATTGGCCTGCGTCCAAAGCGGGGCGACCTGGGCCACATGCGCGTCGATGAAGCCGGCCAGGTCGCTTTCCTGCGTTGCCGCACCACCGTCGGCCAGCGCCGCGCCCGCGAGCACCAAGACGCTCCATACCGACATTGTTCTCATGGCGGACCTCCTAATGCGATCTCTCGTGCCGCCCAGTCTATCACGCTCCAGTCCCACTCGCAACGCGAGAGGGGAGCCCGGTCCACTTTGGCGGGGGGATGCCACAAGATGGTCAGAAAGCGTTCTGTTCGGTTCGGGCGATGATTTCGTTCTGGAGGTCGCGGCCGAGGTCGACGAAATAGTCGCTGTAGCCGGCGACGCGAACGATCAGGTCGCGATTCTGCTCGGGATGCTTCTGGGCTTCGCGGAGCGTCTCGGCGTCGACGACGTTGAACTGGATGTGGTGTCCGTCGAGCCGGAAATAGGTGCGGATCAGTTGCGTGAGCTTGTCGAGGCTCTCATCACCGTCGAGGACCTGGGGGTTGAACTTCATGTTGAGCAGGGTCCCGCCGGTGCGGGCATGGTCCATTTTGGCGGCGGACTTGAGCACCGCTGTCGGCCCGTAGCGGTCGGCGCCCTGGACGGGCGAGATGCCCTCCGAGAGGGGCAGACCCGCCTTGCGGCCGTCCGGCGTCGCGCCGATCACCGAGCCAAAGTACACGTGGACCGTCGTCGGCAGCAGATTGATGTGGTAGCGGCCGCCTTTGGTGTTGGGCCGTCCATCTACGGCGTCGAAGTAGACCTCGAATACCGAGCGCATGACGTCGTCGGCGTAGTCGTCGTCGTTGCCGTATTTGGGAGTTCGTTCCAGGAGCGTCTGCCGCAATGATTCTTCGCCTTCGAAGTCGCTGCGCAACGCCGACAGCAGTTGCGACATCGATACGCTCTTGTGGTCGAACACATGGTACTTGATGGCGGTCAGGGCATCGGTGATCGTGCCCAGCCCGACGCCCTGGACGTAGTTGGTGTTGTAGCGGGCGCCGCCGTCATGGTAGTCCTTGCCCTTGGCGATGCAATCGTCGATCAGGATCGACAGGAACGGGGCGGGCATGTACGTCGCGTAGAGGCGTTCGATGACGTTATTGCCGCGCATCTTGATGTCCATGAGATGGTTGACCTGCTGGCGGAACGCGTCGAACAACTGCTCGAAGGTCTCGAACCGCTCCGGGTCGCCCGTCTGCGGCCCGAGACACCGACCCGTCCTCGGATCGACGCCGTTGTTGAGCGTCAGCTCCAGGACCTTGGGCAGGTTGAAGTACCCGGTGAGGATGTAGCTCTCCTTGCCGAACGCGCCGACCTCGACGCAGCCGCTGGAGCCGCCGTTGCGGGCGTCGGCCACGGACTTGCCCATGCGGACCAGCTCCTGCACGATCAGGTCGCAGTTGAACACCGACGGCTGGCCGAAGCCGGTGCGGATGATCTTGGTTGCCCGCTTGATGAAGCGGTCGGGGTTCTTCTTGCTGACCTGGATGGAGGAGCTGGGCTGGACGAGCCGCATCTCCTGGATCACGTCGAGCACGAGGAACGTCACCTCGTTGACGCCGTCGGAGCCGTCCTCTTTCAAGCCGCCGCTGTTGATCTGGGCGAAGTCGGTGTATGTGCCGCTCTCGGCGGCGGTGACACCCACCTTGGGCGGCGCCGGCTGATTGTTGAACTTCACCCAGAAGCACTGGAGGAGCTCGCGAGCCTGCTCGGCGGTCAGCGTTCCGGCGTCGAGCCCTCGCCGATAGAACGGATAGAGATGCTGGTCCAGGCGGCCCGGGTTGAACGAGTCCCACGGGTTCATCTCGGTGGTCACGCCGAGATGGACGAACCAGTAATACTGAAGCGCTTCCCTGAAGTCGCGCGGCGCGTGGGCCGGAACGTGCGAGCAGATTTGGGCGATTCGCTCCAACTCCGCTTTTCGCTGCGGATTCGATTCCTGCTTCGCGAGCTCGCGGGCCTTCTCGGCGTGACGCTCGGCGAAGCGAATCAGTGCATCGGCACAGATGAGCATCGCTTTAAGCTGTTCCTGCTTCGCATACGCCGTTGGATCGTTGAGGTAATCCAGGCTGTCCAGGCTGCGCTGGATGTCCTGCTGGAAGTCAAGCATGCCCTTGCGATAGATCTTGTCGTCCAGCACGGTGTGGCCGGGCGATCGCTGCTCCATGAATTCGGTGAACAGGCCCGCCTCGTAGGTGGCCTTCCATTCCTCGGTCATCTCGCGGAAGATGCGGTCCCGCATGGTGCGGCCCTGCCAGAACGGGATGATCGTCTCAGCATAGACCTTTCGCACCTCGGGACTGACGGTGAACGAGGTCTTCTCGCGCGAATTGAGGATGTCCAGGTCGCCCAGCGTGTGGCAGCACAACTCCGGATAGGTCGGAGTCGCCTTCGGGGCGTGGCCCTTCTCGCCCACGATCAGCTCACCGTCGCCGATGTAGACGGTCTTATGCTCCATCAGGTGCCGGAAGGCCAGAGCCCGCGTGACGGGCACAGATTCACACCAAGCGGCACCGCTCTGGTAGAACTGGGTCATCAGTTCGGCCCGTTCGCTGGAAATGTAAGGGTGCGTCTCGACGCTCTGCTCGCGAAGTTTCCTGACACGCTCGTTCATCGTCTATCCACCTATCGTGACTCCGAATCCGTACCCACGGAGGGTCTTGGCAATCTCGGCCATCTGTTCATCGCTGGGATTCTGGCCCTCCATCAGGTCGAAGCCCGCTGCCAGCCGGACCGATTTCTCCAGCCCACCCCGGTTGTAGGGCAGGATATCAATACGTTTGACCGTCGGCAACGACTGGGCGAACCGGGCCGTATTCTCAATGTTGGCCGTATCATCGTTGAACCCCGGGACGATCGGAATCCGGACGACCACCTTCTTGCCCGCCGCGGCCAGCGTCCTGAGATTGGTCAGGATCAGGGCGTTCGGCACGCCCGTATAGCGTTCGTGCATGGGCGAATCCATGTGCTTGATGTCGCACAGGAACAGATCGGCGACCTCGGCGACCCGACGGACCAGATCGCCCCTGGCGTGGCAGGTCGTGTCGACCGCTGTATGTATGTCCTCGGCCCGGCAGCGGTTCAGCAGCGCCAGCAGGAAATCGCCCTGCATCAGCGGTTCGCCGCCGGAAAACGTGGCCCCGCCGCCCGATTGGTCGTAAAAGATCACGTCCTTGACGACCTCGGCCATTACCTCGGCCACGGTCATCTGCTGCCCGATGATTTCCCTGGCGCCGGCCGGACATTCGACAGCACATCGGCCGCAGAGGATGCACTTTTCCATGTCCGTCACGGGGTAGCCGTCCGGGAACGTGATGGCCTTGCCCTGGCAGACGGCTTCGCACCGCCCGCAGCGGATACAGCGGCCCTGCCGGAAGCTGGGCTCCGGCGTCACCTTCCAGCTCTCGGGATTATGGCACCAGCGGCACCGCAGCGGGCAGCCTTTGAAGAAAACCGTCGTACGAATCCCCGGGCCGTCGTGGATGGCGTACTTCTTGATGTCGAAAACGACCCCTTGCACGTCCGACGCCGGCACGTTGCCGTGCGTCGCCGTTCGCAGATGGCTGTAAGCAGATTGCCCGTCGTGGCCCATCGTCACCAAAGTTGCCCATCCCCGTGATCCATCACCCGTTTGACCCATTCCCCCATGCACTCAGCATACCCAAATACTGTTGTGAGAACAAGATGTCTCGGTCTTGGGAGGTGCGAACCCTCCCGCTTTGTGTGGATATCGGGACCATTTCCGCACGTGGATTTGGGTCGGTTCCTCGCCTTCATCCCCGTTTTCGCACCAGAAACGAGGGAATCGTCCTTGTTTCGCATGCCTCTTGTGAGCGATGGTTCTGTGTGGACGGTGTCGCAGTCATGGGAGTATCATGGTGTGACGGCGTGCGAAATCGGAGGAAGTCACGCACGAAGCAGTCCGCCGGATGGGGCGCGGTGTTGCCCGAGCAGCATCCTGCCCTGGGATGATGAACGAACCGAATGGGTTGAGGGCGTTGTCGTTTGAGAGGGGCCGAAATGGGTGCGAAAACCGCAGCGCCAGTGCTCTTAGCGGATATCGTCATTTGCTGTATCTTGAGTGGCTGTAACAACCACATGAAGGATGACGGTGTCCAGCAGGCACATGAGTCAGAGCAGCGGCCTGCGCAGTTCGGGACAGAGAGCGAGCGTCAGGCCCTGCTGGAGCTGGCCGACGAGGACGCACGCGAGATACTGGCGTCGCGGGCACGGCTGCTGTGCGAGACCGATCACCAGGCCCTGCTGGAAAGTTGTCGGTCGGTTGCAGAGGACCTGGAACCTGGCGTTTACATATGGAAGCGTCTTTCGCCCGAAGAGATCACCCAGTTTCCCCAAGTGATCCGCGACCTTCGACCGCAGTCTGTGACCTTTGACAGACAAGGACGCGTGAGGATCGAAATGTGCGCCACCAGTTGGCACTCGTTGGGGGTGCGAGTCTACCCTGAGCATCTCTCGCATCTCATTGGTGGGGATCGCCGGTTGTCGGAGGGCCTCTGGTACTATGACGATAGCTACCGCCCCGACCCTTGGGATTACGATCGCACCATTGACGCAATCCTCCGCGCGTGCGGAAAGCTCTGATGAGAAAGCGTGCCCTTCCGCACTTGTTTCTGGCCGGATGAGCGGAGAAGTCCTTTACAGAGGCAGGGGCAAGGACGAACATAGCGTAGTCAGGGTTCTGGTCCAAGCGGATCGGAACCGAGCTGTACGGACCGTGAGCTTCGCGCGAGGTGCATGATGAGACGATGTGGACTGGTCCTGGGGCTGATCGTGGTTCTTGTTGGGGGATTTGCGACCATGAGAGCAGATGCGAATCCGGACTCGCAGGCCGCGGTGGTAGAGGCAAGACTGATCTTTGCTCTGGAGAACAGACCGACCGCGGGTTGTCATGCGTCGACCATCGAGCAGACTCGCACGGGGCAGATCGTCGCGGCGTGGTTCGCCGGCGCCGACGAGGGCGAAGACGACGTCGGCATCTGGGTCTCCCGTCTGATCGACGGCCAGTGGTCCAGGCCGACGGAAGCGGCCAACGGCGTCATGTCGGTGCAGAGGCGGTATCCCTGCTGGAATCCGGTGCTGTTCCAGCCCAGGACCGGCCCTCTGGTGCTGTTCTTCAAGGTCGGGCCCACGCCGGGGGAGTGGTGGGGCGAATACACCGTCTCGGACTACGACGGCCAGGCGTGGACGCCGCAGAAGCGGCTGCCTCCACAGGTAATGGGACCGATCAAGAACAAACCGATCCAGCTCGACGATGGACGCATCCTGTGCCCGTCCAGCAGCGAACACAACGGCTGGCAGATCCACCTGGAGATCACCAACGACCTGAAGGACTGGCATGTCGTCGGCCCGCTGAACGACGGCCAGGCCATGCCGGTGATTCAACCGACCATCCTGAAGTATCGAGATGGGCGGCTCCAGATGCTCTGCCGCACGCGGGGCAAGGAATTCGTCGCCCAGACGTGGTCCGAAGACGGCGGCCGCTCCTGGAGTCCGTTGACCTCTACGAGCCTGCCCAACCCCAACTCGGGGATCGATGCGGTCACGCTGAGGGACGGGCGGCAACTGCTCGTGTACAACAACACAACCAGGGGCCGCAGCCCGCTGAATGTGGCGGTTTCGTCCGATGGGCAGAATTGGGACATGGCGCTGACCCTCGAAGACCAACCCGGCGAGTACTCCTATCCCGCTGTCATTCAAACGGCCGATGGTCTCGTCCATACCACGTACACGTACCTGAGAAAGAGCATCAAGCACGTCGTCATCGACCCGAGCAAGCTCTGATGCTGCCATAGACACTGCAGTATCCCGGTCTCCGAACATTTGGGGCAATTGCTCAAACTCTGCGCGCATGGTTGGCGTAGGAGTAGCACAGGGCCAACAGGACCCACATGACGTATACCGAACGCCTTTCACGTTCGGGTGGCGCTTCAGGGAAGGAGAACGGGAATGATTGACACGGAAGCGATTGCCGAACTGGCATATGATCTGGCCCGTCGTGACTTCTCCCATCAGTTTGGCGGCCCCGAGCAGGGATTTCGCGAGAAACCGATCTGGCAGAAGGTGCGCGCACTGGGCACTCGATTGTGGCTGGACACGGGGGACATCGACGAGGCCAAAGCGCTGTGGTGTTGTGAGTTCGAGGCGTTGACAACCAACAACACGCTGCTCAACAAAGAGATTCAGAAGGGGCTCTACGATGGTTTCGTTCGCGAAGTGGCCGAGGCGATCCGCCGGGTGGCGCCCGGGATCGACGAGTCCCGCTATCCATCGGGACTGATGCTGGAGATTGCGTTTGTCCTGAACGCCTACCACGCACTGCGGCTCGTCGAAATGTTTGATGCGCATGTCAGCGTCGAGCTGCACACCGACCTCGGCCGCGATGTGGAGCGTTCGGTCGCGTACGGCAAGCGGTACTTCGACATCTGCCCGGAGCGGTTCTACGTGAAGGTGCCGCTGACGGCGGCCGGACTGCTGGCGGCGCGAAAGCTGGGACAGGAAGGTGTCCCGGTCAACTTCACGCTGGGCTTCTCCGCCCGGCAGAATTACGCCGCCGCCTTGATCGCCCAGCCGCGGTTCGTCAACGTCTTCATGGGCAGGCTCAATGCCTTCGTCGCCGACAACGGGCTGGGGGACGGACGAAACGTCGGAGAGAAGGCGACGCTGGCGACGCAACGGATGTTGATCGGGCTGCGGAACGCCGGTCGGACGCGCTCGCTGCTGATCGGCGCCAGCATGCGCGAGGGCTCGCAGGTCGCGGCCCTGGCGGGGCTCGA
>CAZOFX010000151.1:0-8936 GCA_964579055.1 uncultured Pirellulales bacterium | reverse complement strand
CCGGGTCTCGAAAACGAAACCCTGCTGGGGACGATCACCTTCAAGGGCGATCTGGAGGGTTGCCTGGCCATCTGTTGCGGCTGCCGCTGCGCGCGAACGATCGGGGCCAACATGCTGGGTACCGATCCGGACGAGCCCATGAGCGACAATGACATGAGCGACGCCATCGGAGAAGTCGCCAACATGGTGATGGGCGCCCTGAAGGCCCGCGTTCAGGAGGAGGTCGGGACGATGGAAGTGTCCATTCCGTCGGTGGTCCGCGGGCGAGAGCTTCGCAACAGTCTGGGCGAACGGGCCAGCAAGATCTCGGTCACGGTGAACCTCGAAGAGGAGCACCGTGTGCAGTTCTCCCTGTTGTACCGGGAGAGCCAGCCATAACGCGGACGACATGGGACCGATCGGGTCCCCGCGAGTGACCGAACCGCCGGCGAAACGCTCTGCGGTGTTACGACAGGGCGAAGAGAAGGACGAAAAATGGCAGCCACAGCAACCGACATCGAATCGCGTTTGGCCGACCTGTCGGACAGCGCATTCAATGCCTTCTGCGAGGACATGGGTGCGATGTTCGACGCAGACGTGCAGTGCAAGCGTCAGCAGGCTGGCACCGGGACCGTCGGGGACGTGCGCAAGCTGTTTAAGAAACTGACGGTGGTTCACCTGGTGCAGGCGTCCGGGGCGCTGGACGGGACGTTCCAGTTGTTCTTCGACCAGGGCGGTCTGTTCGTGCTCTCCGGCGTCATCGTGATGCTGCCGCAGAACAAGATTCTCGACGTGGTCAAACGCGGCACGACCGAGGATGCGGACAACCTGACGGACGCGGCGCGCGAGGTGGGCAACCTGCTCGTCGGTTCGTGGGACCGCGCCTTTCGCGAGGAGTGCGAGGGACACGAGCACTTCCTCAAGACCAACACGTTCATCGGCAAGCCCTGGGACGACTCCACGAAGATCAGCCTGACGGGCGAGGAGCCGGTGCACTTTGCGGTCTACGAGATGACCGTGGCGCCCTATCCGAGTTTCTGTTGTGCCGCGGTGTTTCCGAGTCGCGTGCTCCATGCTTCGCAGGACGCCGGCGAGAGCGCCGATCCGGTCCAGGCCGCAGCGCCGGCCTCGGCGCCGCAGAGCGCCGCCTCGGCTCCGGCGGCGGCAGCGCCTCCCGCGACAGCGCCGCAGGCCGCAGCGCCTCCTGCGTCACCGGCACAAGATGACTCCAAAGCTCCGGCCCAAGAGGCCGTTCCCCCGAACGCACCGCCGGTCGCCGCTTCAACGCCCGTCTCGACGGACAAATCGGCGGTGGAAGCGCCTTCCGTCGCCGGCAGACCGCCCGAATCGGGTTCGGCTGCACCTGCCGCAACCGGCAGCGCGAGCGAGGCGCCGGTTCAGACCCCGGTCGAGACGAAGGTCTCCGCCCCGGTGCCCGTTGCAGCCGCGCAGGCGGCGATTCCCGAAGACATTCAATCGGTCGTGGAGGCGGTCGTCGGGCCCTCGGCGCCGCCCGCCCCGCCCAGGGCCGCGCCCAAGGTCGCGCCCAGGCCGCGCGTGGATGCGGAACCGGTGGCCCAGAGCGGTTCGCTGCTGGACCAGGTCCTGGCCGACTACAATGTAGGGCCCGACACCTCGGCGTTGACCGATCTGCTCAACAAGCCGGCGAAGGCCATCATGTCGCCGGAGGTGATCTGGTGTGATCCGGAGACGACCGTTCAGGATGTGATCGGCCTGATGCAGCAGCACAGCGTCGGCTACGTGCTCGTCGGCCGGGACGGTGCGTTGGAAGGGCTCCTGTCCAACTCGAACATTCAGAGCGCGGTCAGTCCTTACCTGCGTCCGGCGTTCGCCAAGTGGCGCCGTCCGGAAGACGATGCGACGCTCGGCATCAAGGTCAAGTGGATCATGAGTCGCCCGGTGCGAACCGTCAAGCCGGAGACCCCGTTGGCCACCGTCATCGAGAGTATGTGTCGATACGGCGGACGCTGTCTGCCCGTGGTGGATGCCCAGTCGAAGGTGCAGGGCATTGTCACGGTGTTCGACATCCTGTTGCGCGTGCTGGAGGCGGACCAATCCCTTTCCTGGAAGGGCAAACCCCCTCAGGCTGTCCCGGTGCTCGTGTAGCCGGAGAATCTTGAAGTAGGAAAGAATCTGTGAAGCAGCGAAAGAGATAGCGATGAACCAGAATGACACGCTGATCCAACTTGTTGAACAGGCAGCCTGCTGCGTGAACATGCTCGGGCCTTCGGACTTGTCCGACGCCCGGCAGTTGGAGGAGATTCTCGGGCGGATCGACCGAACCGTCCATGAGTTGGATCGAGGGTCCGGTCCGCTGCGAACCCAACTGGAAGGCGCCACCGCCGAGGCGGCCCAGACGCTCCAGCAGGTTCTCGGACAGGAGGTGAAGGACACCTCGCAGGCTCTGAACGCGATCGCCAAGGCCATCTGTAGTCTCCAGGGTCTGGCTCGTCAGCTCGACAGCGCGGATTCGGGCACCGCAGTGGAGTCTTCTGCCGCTGCGCCGTCCGAGCAGCCGACGCCCCAGAGCAAGGAGACGGCTTCCCCGGAACCGGCCGCGGAGACTCCGGCCGCCCCGGAGGCGATGACGATCTCCGCGGATGATGCGCCGCTGGTCGTGGATTTCATCACGGAGGCGACCGAGCACATCGAGACCGCCGAATCGGCCCTTCTCGAACTGGAGAATCATCCGGACAACGAGGAACTCATCAATAAGATCTTCCGCGGCTTCCACACCATCAAAGGGATGGCGGGCTTTCTGAATCTGACCGAGATCGGGTCGCTGGCCCACTCGGCCGAGAATCTGCTGGACCTGGCGCGCAAGGGCAAGCTGATTCTGGCGGGCGCGAACAGCGACGTGGTGTTTGCCTCCGTGGACATGCTCAAGCGGATGATCGCGTGTCTGAAAGAGGCGGTGGAATCGGGTGGGCCGGTCGCCAGGCAGGACCAGCTTCCCTCGCTGCTGGAGACCCTGAAGGCGGCCGCCGAAGGCAAGACGCCCGCCGCGCCGGTTCGTCCTGTGCAGACGAAGGCCGACGACGAGAAGCTCGATGCCATCCTGGAGGACAAGGCCGAGGCGAAGAAGACCGCATCGAGCGGTCCGGCCGCGCACGCGGCGGCGGATGACAAGATCAAGGTCAGCATCACGCGTCTGGACAACCTGATCAACATGACGGGCGAGCTGGTGATCGCCCAACTGATGGTCGCCGAGGAGATCCACACCGGCGGCGCGTCGGCGCATGATCTCGGGCGCAAGGTCGCGCATCAGGGCAAGATCGTGCGGGAACTTCAGGAACTGTCCATGTCGATGCGCATGGTGCCGGTCCAGGGCGTCTTTCAGAAGATGAGCCGGCTGGCCCGCGACCTGTCCCGCAAGGCGGACAAGCAGGTGGATTTCGTCACCGTCGGTGAAGAGACGGAGCTGGACCGCACGGTCGTCGACAAGATCGCCGATCCGCTGATCCACATGGTGCGCAATTCGCTCGACCACGGCATCGAACCGAGCGCCGATCGCGTCAAGGCCGGCAAGAACGCCACCGGACACGTCGAGCTGCGGGCCTTCCATCAGGCCGGCAACATCGTCATCGAGATCGAAGACGACGGAAAGGGATTGGACAAGCAGCGCATTCTCAAGAAGGCGGTCGAGACCGGTGTCGTGGAGGCAGGCCAGGAGCTTTCCGAAGAAGAAATCTTCAAGCTGATCTTCCATCCGGGACTCTCGACTGCCGAGAAGATCACGGCGGTCTCCGGACGCGGCGTGGGCATGGACGTCGTGAAGAAGAACATCGAATCTCTGCGCGGCAAGATCGAAATCAACTCGGTCCGCGGCAAGGGCACGACGTTCACCATTCGCCTGCCCCTGACCCTGGCGGTCATCGACGGTCAGGTCGTTTCCATCGGCGACCAGCGCTACATCATTCCGATCAACGCGATCGTGCGCAGTCTGCGGCCCACGAGCCGGCAGATCTCTTCCGTGCAGGGCCGGGGCGAGATGATTCTCGAACGCGGCGAACTGATCCCGTTGGTGCGTCTGTATCGCCTCCTCGGCGCGGTCCCGACCGAGGAAGACCCCACCCAGGCCCTGGTGGTCGTGGTGGAGGAAGACGGCAAGAAGTGTTGCCTGCTCGTCGACGATCTGCTGGCGCAACAACAGGTGGTGATCAAGAATCTGGGAGATGCGCTCGGACGCGTCCAGGGGGTCTCCGGCGGAGCGATCATGGGGGATGGAAAGGTATGTTTGATTCTCGATATTCCAGGACTTGTGGCACTGGCCCAGGCGCAGTAGTGGAACCTGGGCAGGGGGGCTTCTCCGATGACCATGTCGGTATTGCAGGATATCGTGCTGGGCGAGGACGAATTTCGCCAGATCAGCGACCTCGTCTACGAGCACTGCGGCATCAACCTTCACGACGGCAAGAAAGAACTCGTTCGGTCGCGGCTGGCCAAGCGCCTCCACAAGGGACGGTTCACCTCGTTCTCGCAGTACATCAAGCACGTGCTGGAGGACCCGACGGGCAAGGAATTCTCGATCCTGGTCGACTCGCTCAGCACCAACCTGACGAAGTTCTTCCGGGAAGAGAAGCACTTCGAGTACATGCGCACCCAGTTGCTGCCGCGTGTGATGAAGGCCCGGCAGAGCCGGGGCCAGTACCGGATTCGCGGCTGGAGCGCCGGCTGTTCTTCCGGCGAGGAACCCTATTCCATCGCCCTGACGCTGCTCGAATCGCTCGGCGGCAAGGGACGCTGGGACGTCAAGCTGCTGGCCACCGACGTGTCCACGCAGATTCTCGAACGGGCCCAGGCCGGCATCTACGACCGGGAACGGATCGAACCGATTCCGCTGCCCCTGCGCAGCAAGTATCTCATCGCCCACCGCGAAGGGGGCAAGGAACGCTATGAAGTCGGACCGGCCCTGCGGGAACTGGTGATCTTCCGCTATCTGAACCTGATGAAGGACTGGCCGGTCAAAGGACCGCTGGACTTCATCTTCTGTCGCAACGTGATGATCTACTTCGACAAGCCAACGCAGGCACGCCTGATCCATCGATTCTACGACTTGCTGGGTTCCGGAGGTGTCCTCTTCACGGGCCACTCTGAATCGCTGACGGGAATCGAACACGCGTTCAAGTACGTGCAGCCAACCATTTATCTCAAATCGTAGGGGGCGGGCATGGTCAAGACGCGAATTGTGGTCGACATCTCGGATGCGAAGGTCTCCAGCGACCCCTCCGACGTGCTGGTGACCTACTCCCTCGGTTCGTGTATCGGGGTCTGTCTGTACGACCCGGTCACCCACATCGGCGGGATGCTGCACTACCAACTGCCGTCTTCGAAGATGGACGAGGAGCGGGCTCGCAGCAAGCCGTTGATGTTTGCGGACACGGGGATGACGCTGCTGCTGAACAAAGTGGTCGCGATGGGCGCCAACAAGAAGCGGATGCACGTTCGACTGGCCGGCGGAGCGGCGATGGCGACGGGCCCGCAGGGGTTCGACATCGGCAAACGCAACTATCTGGCCATCCGCAAGATTCTCTGGAACAACGGCATGTTCATCAACGCCGAAGACGTGGGAGGCAGCGCCGCCCGCAGTCTGTATATGGACATGGCCGACGGGACCGTGACGGTGCGATCGATCGGGCTGGAGAAGTGCCTGCGCTGACGCCCCTCGAGGATAGGCCGCGGTCACGTAAGATGATGGAATGAGTGGACGAGGATGTGGAAATGACGTTGACGATGAACAAATGCATACGCGTCCTGGTGGTCGACGATTCGGCGATCGTGCGCAAGATCCTCACACAGGAGCTGGGACGGCATCCCGGCATCGAGATCGTCGGGACCGCTCCGGACCCCTACATCGCTCGCGACAAGATTCTGGCGTTGCACCCGGACGTCTTGACACTCGACGTCGAGATGCCGCGCATGGATGGCATCACGTTCCTGCGGAAGCTGATGAAGCACCATCCGCTGCCTGTCATCGTGCTCAGTTCGCTGACGCCGCAGGGCGGTAAAACGGCCATGGAGGCGCTGGACGCCGGCGCCGTCGAGGTGATGTGCAAGCCCAGCGGGTCCTACAGCGTGGGCAACATGTGCGACGTGCTGGTCGAGAAGATCAAGGCGGCGTCCACCGCGCGCATCGCGGCCCCGCCCGACGCGGCAACGCGAAGCGTCGCCGCCGCACCGCGACTGAGCATGGCCGAGACCACGAACAAGATCTTCGCCATCGGCGCCTCCACCGGAGGAGTACAGGCCTTGACCTGCGTACTGTCCATGCTGCCCGCCAACGCGCCGGGAACGGTGATCGTCCAGCACATGCCCGCCCATTTCACGACGTCGTTCGCCCAGCGCCTCGATTCGGAGTGCGCGATGAGCGTCAAGGAAGCGGACGACGGGGACCACGTCGTGCCCGGACGCGTGCTGATCGCCCCGGGCGGATTGCACATGATCCTCCAGCGCTCGGGCGCCAACTACTACGTGTCACTCAAGGATGGTCCGCCCGTTTGCCGGCAGAAGCCCAGCGTCGAGGTCCTGTTCAACTCCGTGGCCAAGTTTGCCGGCGCCAACGCGATTGGAGCGATTCTGACCGGGATGGGCGACGACGGGGCGACGGGGCTGCTGAACATGCGGCAGGCCGGCGCGCACACGATCGCGCAGGACGAGCAATCGTCCGTCGTCTTCGGCATGCCCAAAGAGGCCATCGCCCGAGGCGGCGCCGAACGCATCGTTCCCCTGGACAAGGTCGCCGAGCATCTGATCGCCCTGGCCCGGACCTGATCGTCTATCGGTCGAACGGCAGGGTGCATCTCTGACTCGCACGCTTTGTTGAGGCTAGCCCCCGACCTTCTCGAAGGTGAAGCCGTGGGCGTCGGCGTCGACGCGGATGGTGTCCCCATCGCCGAACTTGCCCGCCAGCAGCTCGGTGGCCAGCGGATTCTCCAATCTCTGCTGGATCGTTCGCTTGAGCGGCCGGGCGCCAAAGGTCGGGTCGTACCCTTCGTCCATCACACGGTCGCGGGCCTTGTCGGTTAACTCCATCGCGATCTTGCGGTCCTTGAGTCGGTCGGCCAGGTAGCCAAGCTGAATATCGACGATCGCGCGGAGGTGTTCGCGTGCGAGCATGTGGAAGACGATGACCTCGTCGATCCGGTTGAGGAACTCGGGCTTGAACACCTGCTTGAGCGCCTCCTTGACGTGGGCCTCGATCTCCCAGTCGGCGCCCTTCTCTTCCGAAAGCTGTTGGATCTGCTGGCTGGCGATATTGCTGGTCATGATGATGACCGTGTTCTTGAAATCGACCGTGCGGCCCTTGCCGTCGGTCAGCCGGCCGTCGTCGAAGACCTGGAGCAGGACGTTGAAGACGTCCGGGTGGGCCTTTTCGATCTCGTCGAGCAGGATCACGGAATAGGGCTTGCGGCGTACCGCCTCAGTCAATCGTCCGCCTTCCTCGTAGCCCACGTAGCCGGGCGGGGCGCCGATCAGACGGGCCACCGAATGCGGCTCCATGAACTCGCTCATGTCGACGCGCACCATCGCGTTGACGTCGTTGAATAGGAAGTGGGCCAGCGCTTTGCTCAGCTCGGTCTTGCCGACGCCGGTGGGCCCCAGGAACAGAAACGTGCCGATCGGCCGGTTCGGGTCCGAAAGCCCCGAGCGGCTGCGACGCACCGCGTTGCATAACGCTGCGATCGCTTCCTCCTGCCCGACGACCCGCTCGCGGATCTGCTCTTCCATCTTGATCAGGCGTTCCCGCTCGCCCGTCAACAGCCGCGAGACCGGGATGCCGGTCCATTTGGCGACGACCTGGGCGATGTGCTCCTCGGTGACCTCGTCCTGGAGCATCTTGTGGGTCTTCTCCGATCGGGCGAGATTCTCTTCCCTGGCGTCCAGGTCCTTCTTGAGGTTGGCGATAGTCTCGTATTTCAGACGGGCGGCGCGTTCCAGCTCGCCTCTGCGCTGCGCGTCCTCGAACTCCGTCTGCGCCCGTTCGATCTGCTGCTTAAGCTGCTTGATCTGGTCGATGCCGCCTCGCTCGCTTTCCCACTGCGCGGTCAGCTCTTTGTCCTGCTGCTCCAGTTCGGCAAGCTGCTTCTCCGTGGTCCTGAGCCGCTCCTTGCTGGCGGGGTCGCTCTCCTTCTTGAGCGCCTCTCGCTCGATCTGAAGCTGCACGATCTTGCGGCGGATGTCGTCCATCTCGGCCGGCAGCGAGTCGTTCTCGATCCGCAGCTTCGAGGCTGCCTCGTCGATCAGATCGATTGCCTTGTCGGGCAGCCAGCGGTCGGTGATGTAGCGGTTGGACAACGTCGCGGCCGCGACCAGCGCCGAGTCGGTGATCCGAACGCCGTGATGCGCATCGTAGCGGGCCTTGAGCCCGCGCAGGATCGCGATCGTTTCTTCCACGCTCGGCGGATCGACCACGATCGGCTGGAAACGCCGCTCCAGCGCCGCATCTTTCTCGATGTACTTGCGGTATTCGTCCAGCGTGGTCGCGCCGATGCATCGCAGCTCGCCTCGGGCCAGCGAGGGCTTCAGCAGGTTGCCGGCGTCGACGGCGCCCTCGGCCTTGCCGGCGCCGACGACGGTGTGCAGTTCGTCGATGAACAGGATGATCTGGCCCTCGGCCGCGACCACCTCCTTGAGCACGGCCTTGAAGCGGTCCTCGAATTCGCCTCGGAACTTCGTGCCGGCGACCAGGCTCCCCATGTCCAGCGCAATGACGCGCTTGTTCTTGAGTCCCGAAGGGACGTCGCCGGCGACAATTCGCTGGGCCAGCCCTTCGACGATGGCGGTCTTGCCCACGCCCGGCTCGCCGATCAGGACAGGGTTGTTCTTCGTGCGGCGGTTGAGCACCTGCATGCACCGTCGGACCTCTTCATCGCGCCCGATGACCGGGTCGAGCTTGCCCTTGCGGGCCATCTCGAGCAGGTCGATGCCGTAGCGTT
>CAZOFX010000150.1:0-9354 GCA_964579055.1 uncultured Pirellulales bacterium | reverse complement strand
CCGGCTTACGTCCCAGAACCATTCCGCGTGCGGCCCGAAGTGCTTTTCGCTCTGCTTGACGAGATAGACCTTGCCGAACGCCCCCTGGTCGGCCATCTGCTTGGCCTTGACGTATTTCGGCGTGAAGTAGAGTTCCTCTGCGTACATCAGGAGAACGCCCTTGCGCCGGCACGTGTCGATCATGAGGTCCGCCTCTTCGAGCGTCATGCACAGGGGCTTCTCGCACACGACGTGCTTGCCTGCATTGGCGATGTCGACGGTCATCTGGCAGTGCAATGCGTTGGGGGCGGTGATCGTGACCATCTCGATGTCACCTTCTTTGAGCATCTGCCGGTAGTCGGTGAAGACGCGCGGAATCTTGTATCGTTCCGCCATGGCCTTGGCATGTCCGGGCGTCGGCGATGCGACGGCCACAACCTCGGCCTCGTCCGGCATGATCTGAAACGAGGCGGCGTGGATATCCGCCTCAAACTGCGAGCCAATGATTCCGACTTTCACCCGTCCCTGAGTCGCCATGATTCGCGTGCCTCCTTTCTCCATCGGAAGATGTGCTTGCGCCGTTGGTCATTCGAGTTCCTGCCGTCCGAGGATGGCGTCGGTGAGGATCCTGCCGCTGGCGTATTCGATCGTCGATCCGGTCGGCAGACCTCGGGCCAGCCGAGTGATCCGCACGCCCAGCGGACGCAGCAGCGAGCTGATGTACAGAGACGTGCCGTCGCCTTCGAGGTTGGGGTTCGTGGCCATGACGACCTCGCGCACCTGGCCGCCGCGGACCCGCTCGACGAGCTGGTGGATCGTCAGGTCGTCCGCTTCGACGCCATCGAGCGGCGCGATGTGGCCGCCCAGGACGTGGTACAGCCATTTGCACGTGCCGGTCTTTTCGAGACTGATGACGTCCTTGGGCTGTTCCACCACACAGATCAGGCTCTGATCGCGTTGCGGGTCGGCGCAGATCTGGCAGGTGTCCTCTTCGGACAGGTTCCAGCAGACCTTGCAGCGCTTGATCCGGGTCTTGACGTCGCGTATGGCATCGGCCAGCTTCATCGCTTCGGGCGCATCGGCCTTGAGGATGTAAAACGCCAGCCGCTCGGCCGTCTTGGGCCCGACGCCGGGCAGCCGGCCGAATTCTTCGATCAGCTTATTCAGGCTTTCCGTGTACGCACTGCTCATAAACGCTCTCTGTTCTCCAGCGGTGGAATCCGGCTAAACGCTCGCCGGAACTACGAAGGGATCTCGGTAGTCTCGTGTCAGCATTCTGTCGGCTTCGTCGTCGTTGATGTATCGCTGCCGCTGTGGGTCGAAGTCCAGTGAGCGGCCCAGCCGGTAGGAGGTGTTGGCCATGTGGATCAGGGCACAGCTAAAGTGGCCGTCTTCAACCTTGCCGGGCAGATTGGAAGTGTCGTTGGCCCGTATGGCGTCGATGAAGTTCTGATAGTGGGCCCGGTCTGTATTGCCTTGTTCGGCGCCGGAGGGGCCGGGCTCGCGCTTCCTGCCCAGGAAGGTCTGCCAGCGTCCCCCGTACATCGTCATGTAGCCTTCGGAGCCATAGAAGATGTTGCCGATGTTGTTGTCCGGCGGTTCGCCGAAGCCGCCCTCGTAGTTGCTGATCCAGTGGCGGACCTCGAACTGGAGGATCTTCTTCTTGTCGCCCTGACCGTTCGGGTGATCGAATTCGTACGTGGCCATCAGCATGTTGGGCGTCTCCTGATCGTCGTCAAACATCACGTGGGCGCCCATCGCCGTGACGCGGGTCGGCAGTGTGACATCGAGCCCCCATCGGGCGATGTCGATCTCGTGCACGCCCTGATTGCCGATGTCGCCGTTGCCGTAGTCCCAGTGCCAGTGCCAGTTATAATGGAAGCGGTTCCGTGTGAACGGCCGCTCCGGAGCCGGGCCCAGCCACAGGTCGTAGTGGACGCCCGCCGGCACGGGCTCTTCCGGGGTGTGTCCGATCGTGTCGCGCCATTTGTAGCACGTGCCTTTGGCCATATGGACCTCACCCAGACCGCCACTTCGCAGGAATGCCATCGCATCCTGATACGCCTTCGAACTGCGGCTCTCGGTGCCATGATGCACCACACGGCGGTACTTCCGTGCTGCCTCGATCAGCTTCTGCCCCTCGAAGATGTTGTGGCAGAACGGCTTCTCGATGTGGGCGTGTTTGCCCGCCTGGCAGGCCCACACGCCTGCCAGGGCGTGCCAGTGGTTGGGCGTGGCGACGCTGATCGCGTCGATGCTCGTGTCTTCGAGCAGCTTACGGATGTCGACGTAGGTCTTGGGGATGGGCTTGTCGTTCTGTTCGAACCATTTGAGCCGCTCAGGGAAGAGATTCTCGTCCACGTCGCAAAGGGCGGCGACTTCGACATCGGGCAGGAGAGGATAGTTTCTGATGTGACTGCCGAAGCCGTGGCCTCGTATGCCCACGACGGCGATTCGGACTCGGTCATTGGCCCCGGCCCAGGATCGGGTCGTGCCCCACAGACCCAGGCCCGCTGCCATAGCGAGCGACCGCTTGACGAAAGTCCGGCGAGAGACAGCGTGCGGCGTGTTCATCGGATCTCCTTCGTGAATCTGTTCATACGGCGTCATCCTGCTACGCGGGCCCCGCGTAAGGCCGGCAACCGGCTCGCGACAGCATAGCACGTCTGCACGGAAAATTCGAGCACCAGCTTCTCAGGCGGGATTGCACGGCGGTGCGCGATGTCGAGCGTCGAGCTATTCCTCTTCGATCCCGGTAACGGTGGCGCCCAGCTCCATGAGGACGGTCTTGACGCCGGGATCGCTGAGGATCTGACGCTGTCGTTCGGCAATGGGTTTGCGGTCGGTTTCTTCGCTGGTCGCAGGAGGCTCCGCCACGGCGAATCTGACGCGAACGGCTCGGCCCAGGTATTGGCCCAGCGCATCGGCGATCTGGTCGCCTCGTCCGTTGCTCTCGCACATCTGCTTCTGCGTCCTGCCGGTCGGTGGAAACTCGATTGTCAGCATGTCGCCGGCAATGCTTTCGAGGCTCGATCCGGTCAGCAGGCCGGTCGTGGCCGGACCGAGCCGCTTGGCGATTTTGCCGAGGACCTTGGGCCACGATTCGGCCGGGTTCTCCACAGACGCCTCTGCATGGGCGACGGGTACGACGGCGGGCTGGGGTTCAGCCGACTTGGACGGGATGGACAGGATTGCAGGGGCGGCCTTAGGCTCTACCGGGAGTTTTTTTTTGACCGCTACGCCGGCGCCGCCCGATGAACGCGCCAGCAGCTCATCGACATTGATGAAGTGCTCGCTCAGCGCGAACCGCAACAGAGAGGCATCGAGCAAGGCCCTCGGCGTATCGCTGTTCTTGACGGCCCAGCGGAGCTTCTCCAGCGCGGTGATGTTGTAGATCAGCGCCGCCGCATCGAATTTCTTCGCCAATTCGGCGGCTTTCTCTCTCTGGTCGGCCGTCATGATCAGCAGGTCGGTATCGATCCCGGCCGAAGCGATCACCAGCAGATCGCGCATCTGCTCGATCAGGGCGTCGACGATCTGCGCCTCGCCCAGGCCCGTGTTGACCAGGTCCTCCGTGGCTGCGAGCGTGCCGGCCGCATCGCCTTCGCCGATCTTAGCCACAAGTGCCTGGACCTTTTCCGCGTTGGGCCGGCCGAGGAAGTCCTCCAGCAGGTCCACCGACAGAGGTTGAATCCCCGTGCTGATAAGACGATCCAGCAGGCTCAGGCCGTCACGCATCGATCCGTTGGCCATCTTCGCCAGAGCCAGCACGAGGTCGTCCTGATACTTGATCTTTTCTTTTTTGAGAATGCTCTTGAACTGGTCGGCGATCTGCTTGGCGTTGATGTTGCTGAAGTCGAACCGCTGGCACCGCGACTGGATCGTCGCGATGACCCTGTTGGGCTCGGTCGTCGCGAAGATGAACTTCACATGCTCCGGCGGTTCTTCCAGCGTCTTGAGCAGCGCGTTGAACGCCTGTGTCGTCAGCATGTGCACTTCGTCGATGATATAGATTTTGTAGCGGGCTCGGGCGGGCCGGTAGATGGCGTTCTCTCGCAGCTCGCGAATCTCGTCCACGCGATTGTTCGAGGCGCCGTCGATCTCGATGACGTCGATGTCCTCTCCGCTGTTGATGGCGACGCAACTGTCGCACTTGCAGCAGGGGGTCGTCGTCGGCCCGTCGGATTTCAGGCAGTTGAGAGACTTGGCCAGAATGCGGGCCATCGTGGTCTTGCCGACGCCGCGCGTTCCCGAGAAGAGGTACGCGTGGGCGACGCGTCCCGTCTCAATCGCGTTCTTGAGCGTCTTGGAGATCGGGTCCTGCCCGACCACGTCGTCGAACGTCTGCGATCGGTACTTCCTTGCCAGAACGGTATAAGCCATAGTGATTGACTATTGATTACTGATTATTGATCCTTCTTACCTGACAACCCGCGAGACGGGAATTCGGCACAGCGGTTTCTGGTTGTCTTCCTGGCGGCAGCGAAGATGGCAGTCAACTCCTGTGCCTCACTCAGCAGCCGGCTGACAAGTGATTCCGCCAAGAGATTCTCCTCAACGGCGAATTCGATCCAGAAGGCCGACTCGTCGGCTTCTTCCAACACAATGCTCAGCTTTGAAGCAAACGCGGCCTTCGACTGTGACAGACAGGTCGCGCGATAATTGGAGGCCACAGACGTTGAAGCCCGAATCAACTGGCCCCTGACATGATCTGCCAAGTATCCTTTCGGGAGAGCCAGACTCAGCTTGACACACCGGTGTGCAAAGTCCTTCGTACGCTGCTTCAAATCGTCAGCATTCATTCTCGCACCCTCCGCCCCAGACTCTCAATCATCAATGATCATTCATCAATCATCAATGAAAAAGATCGGCCGGGTTTACCCACACACAACCAAGCTGCCGCTTATGGCTGCTCGGTTCCCCGCCTGACCAGGTTCACGGGCTCGGCTTGCATGGGACCCGGCCGGTAAAAGACACCTTCGTTTCCGAGTCGGAGAGCGTTTTGGCTCTGCCGGGGCAGACTATACCACAGGGTCGCCGTCCTGGCCAGCAAAACCTTTCCAGATTTGTCCCGCCGCCTCCCATCCCCAAACGCTGTCGCGTTTGAGGCTGCCACGCGCCAGGCGGAATAATCTCAAACATGTTCCGCCCAGCGGATGGCGGTAGGGGCGAGGCGTGCCTCGCCCCTACAGATTCGTTTCGGTCACAGTCATTCGGCCAGCGGCGAGCCGTAGCCGATGTCGTCAATCAACAGCAGGCCGCTGCCGCCGGCGGTCGGCGTGGCGCGGTCGCCGAGGCCGATGTATATCGTCTCGACGCGAGCCATGTTCACGCCCGCCAGTTCGCCATAGGGGATTGTCCACGCCTGCCAGGCGGCCACCGTCAGCGCCTCGGGATTGGGGTGTATGGCCACCGCAACCTGACCGGCACTGTCCTCGATCGCCAAGTACAGCGTATCGGCGGCGTTGGTCGCAGCGCCCTGGAAATACAGTCGCAGCGTGTTGGCGCCGTTGACGGTCCAGTCCTGCGCAGCGTCCCAGGTCCGCGAAATCTCCGAATAGAACGGGCCGAGGGTGTTGTCATAGCTGACCGGCATCGACTGCCGCCCGCCATGAACGACCGACTTCTCGGCGAAGGGCGACTCGGCGTAGCCTGTGGTCGAACCGGTGTCGTTGGCCCAGCCGTCGATCCAGGTCTGGAAGACCGCTTCGCCCGCGTCGATGTCGTCGGTGTAGCCTTCGATGTCATCGATCATCGCATATTCCTGGGTCGTGAAGCTCCACAGGTCGCCTTCCCACGTGTCGGGGCTGGCGGCCTCGTTGACCTCATCGACCCGCCAGTAGTAGACGTTTCCGAAGACGAGGTCGTCCGGCTGGAAACTCGCCGCCTCGACTGTCCGCGCCAGGGCCAGATTCGCCGGGTCCGTGCCGAGATAGACCTCATGCGAAGCCGCCTCGCGTCCCGGCCGCCAGCTCAGCGTCCCTTCGACGTCTGCCTCCGTCGCCCCGGCCGCCGGCCGGGGTTCCCGGGCAAACGCCGGAATGTACATGAAGCGGACCTCGCTGAGCCCGTACTGCGAGAGCACGCCGAATCCGCTGTTGACGGTCAGTCTGACGTATTTGGCCGCTACCCCGCCGAGGTCCACGGTTGTGTTGTGCGCGTACGCGGATTTAGCGGTACCCCGCACGAGTTCGACGTCACCCAGGCTGGCCCAATCCGCGGCGTCTGTGGAATACTCGACCGTTACGTTCTTGGTCCCGAAACCGAGAAGCAACTCGAACTCCACATTGTAGTTCCACACCCAAAGCTCGTGGAGCTTATAGACTCGGTCGAACTCGAATTGAACCCATATAGGATCGCCGTCGGCAGGTTTTCCCAGCCACATGTCAGTGCTCTTTGTGGAGTGCTGATCGGCGGCGTCCAGTCCCGAGCCATTGACGATGTTCTCGATGCTCTCTGTTGCCGTGGAGATCGCATTGGTTGTGACGATGATATTCGTGCTGGGATAGGCGAAGGGTTCCGTCGTGAAGTTCCAGACATCTCCCTTGAATACGGTGAAGTCCGGTGCGCTATTCACTTCATCCACGCGCCAGTAGTAAGTCTGGCCGAAATCAAGGCGACCGGGATCGAAGGAATTGACATCCAGATCCTGGGCCGTGGGCACAGTCGCATCGTTGACGTCGGCCCAATCCGTTCCGAGGTACACGTTGTGTCTGGCCGCCGACGCACCCGGTTTCCAGCCCAAGGTCACATCCCGCGGGATATCGTCGCTATCCGTTGCGGGGATGGGATTCGTGGCCTTGACGACCGTCAACGGCATCACAACCGACTCGAGCCAATCGACCTGCCATCCGTTAGACGCGCCTTCCTGAAACGCGGACAGCGCGATGATGTCGTCCGGAGTCAGTCCCAAATCCGCCAGGGGGATGATCGCGTGAATCGTATCACCGTCAATCGTGTATTCGTAGTCCTCAACGAGGGCCTCTTCGGTCAATGCAATATAGGCGTACACGCCGTTGGTGTGGCCGTCGCGCCAGCCGAATTGAACCACTACGTCAACGCCAATAGGGGTTTTCACACCGGTTGCGTTGCCCTCGTACTCGGCGTTGTAATAGCCGGTGGCCGGGTTGTTGTCCGTGTCGAGAATCCAATGGTAGTAATACCGGTTGGTCATGCCGGCCGGGGTCTGTGCTACGGAAGGCGCGAAAACACCGTACACCGTCATGGTCAGATTCAGTTTGCCGTCCTCCACCCATGCCTCAATCCGCTTGATGTCGCCGCTTGAATCGGCCATGTCGGACGGATCGTCCACGCCGGCGACCTGCCCGATGGCAATGCCACTGTACCCGGTCACCATCCACCCGATGGCAAATGCCACAAGCCACAGGACGCGGGATGTTGGGATGCTTGAAGGGAGCCTCTCCGGACGTCGCGTGACCGACCGGAAGTCTGATGCACGAGATCCTCGCACAAACGATTTCTTGCACATAGTTATCCTCCTTCTTCAAGATAACGCCGAAATACAACTGTCCGCGGCCCGGGAGCGGGTACGGCACGTGTCATGTTGCGATCTATGAGTTGGATGCTCCTGTCAAAGGGTGGGGATGGCGTGAGACGGCCGGCACCTATCCGGAACGTTACACCGACATTGGCTGACGCTCCGGGCTTCGCTGTGGGTCGAATCCAGGGCATTGCTCCATACCTCCGGCCGATCTGGTGCTGCGGATCGACTCTGCCCCTCTCCGTGAGACCAAGACCCCACGCTGGAGCGAGGGCGGTCCGCGCACAAGAAAACACCTCCGAACTATCCCTATTTGTATCAAAAGGAGCAGCATATAACAAGGAAAAATGGCTTTCTGGATCACCCGAAAGGGGCCTATGATAAAATCGTGTTTACTTGGATCCCATCCGTGGTTGTGCTGTGCCACCAGATGAAAAGGAGGCTCGATAGTGAATCGACGTCAGTTTCTACAGGATGTCGCGGCTGCTTCTGCGGTTGCCTTGGGCCGGAGATCTCTGGGGGCCGCCGGCGTCGTGGGTGATGTGGCGGCTCTGGCGAAGCCGAGTGCGCAGCAGGCCCGCTGGCAGGACATGGAACTCGGGATGTTCTTCCATTTCGATCTGCCGATCTACAAGCCAGGATGGGATTGGCGCAGTTGGCGCGACAAACCGACGCCCGAGATGTACAACCCGTCCAGGCTCGACACCGACCAGTGGATGGAAGCGGCCAAGGCCATGGGGGCCAAGTACGCCGTTTTCGTGGCTAAGCACTGTAGCGGCTTCCTTCAGTGGCAGAGCGACCTATACCCTTACGGCGTCAAGCAGTCTCCGTGGCGGGACGGCAAGGGCGACGTCGTTCGCGACTTTGTGGAATCGTGCCGCAAATACGGCATCCAGCCGGGTCTGTACGCTTCGGTGACCGCCAATGGGTATCTGGAAGTAGACAATCCGGGCCTGGTCAGCCGAGGCAAAGGCGGGGACCCGGCTGCCCAAGCCCGTTATGTGAAGATTTGCGAGCAGATGCTGACGGAACTGTGGAGCCGCTATGGCGACCTGTTCGAGATCTGGTTCGACGGCGGGGCCTTGCCGGTGGAGAAGGGCGGACCGGACCTGGTTCCGATCTATCAGAAGCATCAGCCCGACGCCATCGTCTTTCAGGGACCGGCCGCCTCGATCCGATGGATCGGCAACGAGCAGGGCGTTGCCGCCTATCCTTGCTGGGCCACGGTCCCTCATCGCCAGGACTATCACGGCCCGGGTGATCCGGACGG
This sequence comes from uncultured Pirellulales bacterium, assembly GCA_964579055.1. Lineage (GTDB taxonomy): Bacteria > Planctomycetota > Phycisphaerae > Sedimentisphaerales > Anaerobacaceae > Anaerobaca. Next base: position 604 of record CAZOFX010000150.1, on the reverse strand, counting down.
CCGCTATTGGCTGCCGGGCGAGTGCGATGTCCCCGTTCGCAACCATGAGTGGTTCTGGACGCCAAACGCCGAGCACAAACTCTACTCGGTCGAGCAATTGATGGACATGTACTATCGCTCCGTGGGCCGGAACTGCAATCTGCTGCTCAACGCCAATCCGAACCCGGAAGGACTGGTTCCGCAGGCCGATTTTCAACGGTATGTCGAGTTCGGCAGGGAGATCCGCAGACGATTCGACACCCCCTTGGCGCGTACTGAAGGCAGCGGCTCTACGGTCGAATTGAGGCTGCCCGGGCCCTCTGCCATCGACCATGTCATCATTATGGAGGACATCCGCCAGGGCGAACGCATCCGCAGGTACCGGATTGAAGGGCTGACCGGCCCCGATACGTGGCAATCGCTCTGCGAGGGTCAATCCTTCGGACACAAACGGATTGAACAGTTCGCATCGGTCAAGGTGGCGATGCTTCGCCTGCGCACGTTGGATTCCGTAAGCGAGCCGCTTATTCGAGAGCTGGCCGCGTACCACGTGGGATAGCGTCCCATCTCAGAGCAGCGAGCGGTAGGCGTAGCCCTTGAGCATGACCTCGAAGTCCGCCCATTC
>CAZOFX010000149.1:0-9371 GCA_964579055.1 uncultured Pirellulales bacterium | reverse complement strand
GCTATAATCGACGGTGTTGTGGGCGTGCGGTCCGGCATTTCCATTCGCGACCGGAGGGTCTGAGACAATGGATTGTGCAAGAGACGCGAATCGTGGAGCAGCAGCGGCCTTTCTCTTCCGGCCGGCTCTGACCTCATCCCGGTCTTCCCTGAAGGAGGATTACCATGTGTAGAGTGCGTGTGGCGCTGGTCGTCTTTGGTCTGATCGTGGGCATGGGCGCTGCGGCCCAGGGGGCCAACCAGATCCGCAACTGGGAGTTTGACGAGCCGCTGGCGGGCGACAACTGGTGGCTCTGGGAGACCACGGATTTCGAACGCGTGGAACCGGTGCCGGACACGACCATGTCCGGCGACATGTCGTTGCGCGTCGTCATTCCCGACGGCGCCGCCGGCTCGCTGCAACTGATCCAGTCCTATCTGGAGCTGGTGCAGGGCCAGACGTATTACATCAGCTTCATGGCCCGTGCCGATGCCCCCAGGAGCATTTCGGTGATGCTGCTGGGTCGATCGACCCACAACTGGGCCCAGTTCTGGCGCGCCCTCGACATCCAGTTGACGACGGAGGTGCAGACCTTCTCCTTCGAGTATACGCACACGGGAGCGACGGTGGGCGGCACCGGGAACTTCAACGACGACATCGACTTCTACTTCAATCTGAACCAGAGCGACATCGATCTGAACATCGACCGCGTCTGGATGGACACGGAGCCGGCCCCGGAGATCACGGTCCCCGTCGCGGCCCGCGAGCCGCGCCCGGCGCACATGCAGACCGATGTGCCGGTCGACACCATGCTGAGCTGGACGGCCGGGACGTACGCCGCGACACACGACGTCTACCTCGGGGTCGTGTCCAACGACGTCAATGACGCCGGCCGCGGCAATCCGATGGGCGTTCTCGTCAGCCAGGGGCAGGACGCGACGACGTTCGACCCGCCCGGCAATCTCGAGTTCGGTCAGACCTACTACTGGCGTATCGACGAGGTCAACGCCCCGCCGGACGGCACGATCTATCCTGGCAGCGTCTGGAACTTCACCACCGAGCCGTTCGTTTATCCAATCGCCAACGTCATCGCCACCGCCTCCAGCTTCGACGGGGTCGCCGGCCCGGAGAACACCGTCAACGGATCGGGCCTGAACGCCGCCGACCAGCATTCAATCGCCGCAGGCGACATGTGGCTCAGCGCCCCCGGCGCCGCAACGCCCGCCTGGATTCAGTACGAATTCGACGGCCTCTACAGGCTCCGCGAGATGTGGGCCTGGAACTACAACGTCCAGTTCGAGCTGGTGCTCGGCTTCGGCCTCAAAGACGTCACCGTGGAGTACTCCGTCGACGGCGCAAGCTGGACCAGCCTGGGCCAGTTCCAGTTCGGTCGCGGCACGGCGCGACCCGACTACGCCCACAACACCACGATTGACTTTGGCGATGCGGCGGCCCGTTACGTTCGCCTCACCGCCGACATCGGCTACAGCGCGCTGGGCCAGTTCGGCCTCAGCGAGGTCCGTTTCTACCACAAGCCCGCCAGTGCGCGCGATCCGCTGCCGGCCGATGGGCAGGCGGACGTGGATCTCGATGTCACGCTCGACTGGCGTGGCGGCCGGGACGCAGTCTCGCACGCGGTCCACGTCAGCTCCGACCGCCAGGCGGTCGCGGACGGAACCGCTCTGCTCGATACGGTCGACGAAAGCTGCTACACGCTCGGCGGGCTGGACCTGGGAACGGTCTACTACTGGAGGGTCGACGAGGTCAACGAGGCCGACGATCCGGCCGCATGGGAAGGCCCCGTCTGGAGCTTCTCGACGAAGGAGTACCTCACCGTCGATGATTTCGAGAGCTACACCGACGACATCGACGCCGGCCAGGCGATCTTCCAGACCTGGATCGACGGATGGACCAACGACACCGGCTCGACCGTCGGGTATCTCGAAGCGCCGTTCGCCGAGCTGTCCATCGTCCACGCCGGCAAGCAAGCCATGCCCCTGGAGTACAACAACGCGCAGCCGCCCTATTACTCCGAGGCCCAGCGCGACTTGGGCAACGAGGACTGGACCGCCGGCGGCGCCGACACGCTCGTCGTGTACTTCCGTGGCCGGGCCGCGACCACGCCCACGACGCCGGGCAACGATCCCTCGCCTCTGTACGTTGCCGTCGAGGACAACGCGGGGCACGTCGCCGTCGTCAGCTATCCCGATCCCGATGCCGCGACAGTCACGCAATGGCAGGAGTGGCGCATCGCATTCAGCGAACTCGCGGGCGTCGATCTCGACAGCGTCGCGATGCTCTATATCGGTTTGGGCAACCGGACCAGTCCCGCCGCCGGCGCCGGCCTGATTTACATCGACGACATCCGGATCGGCCATCCGATGTCACCGGCTGCACCTTAGCAGTCGGGCATCTGAGTCATGTGTGGTAGGGGCGACGCATGCGTCGACCTGAGTTGATAAGGCGGATGCCCGTTGACGCGGCATCTCGAACATGGAACAATGCCGCGTGGTATGGATGAGCGCAAGAAGGTGAGTATCTACACGGACGGTGGGTGCCTCGGCAATCCCGGCCCGGGCGGTTATGGGGTGGTGCTGCGGTACGGGCCACATGAGAAGCGTTTGTCGGCAGGCTTTCGCCGGACCACCAACAACCGCATGGAAATCATGGCGGCCATCACCGGCCTCGAAGCCCTGAAAGGCCCCTGCCGTGTCACGCTCTACAGCGATTCCAAGTACCTCGTCGACGCGATGACTCTCGGCTGGGTGACGCGGTGGAAAGCCAACGGCTGGCGGCGGAACAAGAAGGATACGGCGGTCAACGTAGACCTCTGGGAAAGGCTCCTGGAGGCCTGCCGGGGCCACGAGGTCCGCTTCGAGTGGGTCAAAGGCCACGCCGGACACCCCGAAAATGAGGCCTGTGACACCCTCGCCAACCAGGCCGCCACCCGCTCCGACCTGCCCGCCGACGAGGCGTACGAGCGGGATTCTGCCGCAGCCGCCACGCGCCGCAACGGCCTGTGACGTCACCGCCTGGCGGGAGGACGCAGGAGCCTTTCCTCCTGCCTGAGCTCGCGCCGCACGGTGACATGAACGAAGGCATCGCACGCGCCGCAATACGTCTCCTGCTGCGGCGCGCTGTCGCCGGTCTGGAGCGGAATGTCGGAGATCAGGGGAAAGACATGCTCCAGATTGTTGCCGCAAACGACTTCGTAAACGTACTTCTCCGCATCGATCATTTGTCTGTCTGCCTCTCACTGCTGCCCGCCGGCGGTCTCGCCGCGGCGTGACATGTTCCATCCGCACAAGCTCCGAGTTCCGCTCGCAGTGAAAAGCCTCTGCCGCCGCTGTCGGAGCGCTCGCACGAATCTCGACCGACGCCATTCTACCGGCGATGGCGCGAGAATCAAGCCCCTCAAACGAAATTATTGAGACTGAGTCGGATCAGGTGAGACCGCCACGAACGATGGGAGGAAGCGGAGCCCGGCTACTTGTCACTGAGCCAGGAGGGGCCGTACGCCACGTCCACCTTCAGCGGGACATCGAGCGGGATGGCGGCGGTCATGGCTTTGGAGATCCACGCGGCGTGCGTTTCGGCCTGGGCCGTCGGAAGCTCGAACACCAGCTCATCGTGCACTTGGAGCACCATGCGGACCGGCAGACGCTCGGCGTCGATCCGCCTCTGGATGGCCAGCATCGCCACCTTGATCAGGTCGGCGGCCGAGCCCTGGATCACGGTGTTGACCGCCAGGCGCTCGGCCTGGGCGCGGCGGCCGCCGTTGCGGCTCTTGATGTCCAGGATGCGGCGGCGGCGCCCGAGGATCGTCTCGGCGTAGCCCGTGCGCCGGGCCTTCTCCACGCACGAATCGAGAAACGCGCGGACCGAGCCGTACCGCGCGAAGTAGTCTTCGATAAACTGCTTGGCGTCCGCGGCGCTCATGCCCGTGACGCGCGATAGCCCGAACGCCCCCTGGCCGTAGATCAGCCCGAAGCTGACCGCCTTGCTCCGCGACCGCATCTCGCTGGTGACCGCCTCCAGCGGCACGCCATAGACCTGCGAGGCGACGAAGCGATGGATGTCCTGGTCGGCTGCGAAGGCCGCGCGCAGGGCCTTGTCGCGCGAGAATTCCGCCAGCAGACGAAGCTCGATCTGGCTGTAGTCGGCGCTCAGGATGCAGTCCGTCGGGCTTTGCGGGACGAAGGCCGCACGGATTTTGCGCCCGAGCTCCGTGCGGATCGGGATGTTCTGGAGGTTCGGGTCGCTGGACGACAACCGCCCGGTGGCCGTGACGGTCTGGTTGAACGATGCGTGCAGCCGGCCGGTGCGCGGGTTGATCATGGCCGCCAGCTTGTCGGTGTAGGTGTTCTTCAGCTTGCTCAGCGTGCGGTGCTCCAGGACCAGGGCCGCGATCGGGTGCTCGCCGGAAAGCTCCTCCAGTACGCTCGCGTCGGTGCTGCGGCCGGTCTTGCCGACGCGTCCGGCCGACAGCCCCAGCCGGTCGAACAGCACCTCGCCGAGCTGCTTGGGCGAGTCGATGTTGAAGACGCCCCCCGCCTCTTTGTAGATCCGCTCGCTGAGGAACTCCAGCGCCTCGCTCAGCTCGACCGACATCGTCCGCAGCAGGCTCGTATCGAGCGAGACGCCGTTCAGCTCCATCTGCGCCAGCACGGGCGCCAGCGGCATCTCCACGTCCGCGAACAGCTTCGCCAGGCCGGGCTCGGCCGCCAGCCGCTCCCGAAGGTGCAGGTAGAGCCGCCACGTGACGTCGGCGTCCTCCGCCGAATACTCACACGCCGCCGCGGTGTCCACCATGTCGAACGTGAGCTGATTCTTGCCCTTTCCGATCAGCGCGACGATGGGCACGCACTCATAATGAAGATAATCGCGAGCCATATTATCCATCGAATGGCTGCTGCGGCCCGGATCGAGACAATACGATGCGACCATCGTGTCGAAATACACGCCCCGGATGGGCATGCCCGCGTTGTGCAGCACGAGCCAGTCGTACTTGATGTTCTGGCCGACCTTGCGCACGCCCTCGTCCGCCAGGATCGGCCCGAGCGTCCGCCGGACCGTCGCCAGATCGAGGCAGGTCGCCCCCAGCGGCCCGCGCACGGGCAGATAGTACGCCCGGTACGGCTCCCAGCAGAACGACAGACCGACGAGATCCGCCCGCATCGGATCGACCGACGTCGTCTCCGTATCGACCGCAAAGAGCGGCTGTTTCTTCAGCTCGTCCGCAAATTGCTCCAACGCTTCGGGCGTATCGACCAGCGTGTACTCGTGCGGCGTGGTCCGGGCCGACGCCGGCTCGCCCGCCCCGGCCGTCGGCATCGGGGTCGGCGCTACAGCGTGCGGTTCCGCCGGCGCAGGCGCTGCGGGCGCCGGATTGCTCTCCGTCTTGAAGCCCAACTGCGTTAGCAGCCGCGCAAAGCCCAGTTCGTTGAACAGCGCCGCCAGCTTGTCCCGGTCGGGCGGTTCGAGCTTCAACGCCTCGTAATCGGCCTCGATCGGGACGCCGCAGTCGAGCGTCACGAGCTTGCGGCTCAGGTACGCCAGGTCCTTCGAGTTGCGGAGGTTCTCGCCCCGCTTTCCCGGAATCTCGTCGACGTGGGCGTACAGGTTGTCGAGGTCGCCGTAGGTGCGGATCAGCTCGGACGCGGTCTTGGGCCCGATCAGCGGCACACCGGGCACGTTGTCCACCGCATCGCCCTCCAGGGCCAGGCAGTCGACGATCTGCTCGGGCCCGATCCCCCACTCCTGCCGCATCGCCTCCGCGTCCGTTAGCTTGCCGGTCTTCATATCGAACGCGCTGACCCGTGCATCGAGCAGTTGCAGCAGGTCCTTGTCCTTCGAGCAGATCCGCACGTCGAAACCGTCGGCCGACGCCCGCCTCGCCAGCGTCCCGATGATGTCGTCGGCCTCGAACCCATCCACGCGCAGGATCGGAATCCGCAGCGCATCGAGCACCTGCTCGATCCGCCCGATCTGCACGGGCATGTCCTCGGGCATCGGCGGCCGGTGCGCCTTGTACTCGGCGAACAGCTCGCTGCGGAACGTCGGCGCCTTGCTGTCCATCGCGACCACGAGCATGTCCGGCTTGTATTTCTCGATCAGCCCGAGCACCGCCATCGTGAAGATGTACGTCGCCTTTGTCGGCTCGCCCGACGGGCTGCTCAACTGCTGTCGCATCGGGGCGAAATAGGCCGCATAGATGTGCGCGTGACCGTCGATGATGTAGAGCGTCTTGGGCATGGCCGCCACTCTATGTCGCTGGGCAGGACCTGTCAAGCGTGCCGACCTCGGCAAGCGCGCACAAACGCGCAACACCCAAACGACATTCGGCCCGTGACATGCAAAAAATTTTTACTGCTGTCCTCAGAAGCAGTTACGCTCGCCGAACCGCCGAAAACACGCGAATTTTTCGTACCAAACGTGCAACACCGCCCCTTTATGGAGGCCGACATTGGTTCGGCCGGCAAGGCCGCCGGGCCTGCGAGACGGGCCTCGGCGGCAGAACCCGATGGTTGGTGGGCGGGTGGTTTGACGATCCTGCGGCCCATCCAGGTCCCGGCCTGGCTCGAACGCCTCGCGGCGCCCCTGGCGCTGCTGTGGCGGCGGCTGCGGTACGGCTACGCCTTCCGCCGCATCCCGCTGACCCAAGGCCTCTACGCCCTGGTCGATCCGGAGGACTACGCGTCGCTTTCCCGCTACAAGTGGCACGCCACGCGCGGGCGCACCACCTTCTACGCCCAGCGGAAGGTCCGGGACGCGGTGACACGCAGGGAGATCACGATCAAGATGCACCGCCATATCCTGCGCGTGCCCGACGGCCTGCTCGTGGACCACGTCGGCCGCAACGGCCTGGACAATCGCAAGGCCAACCTGCGCAGCGCCACGCCCGCTCAGAACGCCTGCAACCGCGCGCGAGCGGGACGCTCCGGCGGACACTCCGCCTATCGCGGCGTCACCTGGCACAAGGCCATGCGCCAGTGGTTCGCGCGGATCGGCGTCAAGGGCCGCACCATCCCGCTGGGCTACTTCGACGACGAGATCGACGCGGCGCTGGCCTACGACGAAGCCGCCCGCCGCCACCACGGCCCCTTCGCCACCCTCAACTTCCCCCACGGCCCGCCACGCCGCGAAGCGGGCGTGAAGCGTGAAGCGTGAAGCGTAGCCGCGACTACGGGTTCTTCCGTATCACGGGAACCGTCACTTCTTCTTCGCCCCTCTTGACGGTCACGACCACCGAGGTGTTGGTCCTTCCGGCGAGTTTGCCGGCATTCTGAACCCAATCGCCTCCCGCCGGTTCACCGTCGATCATGGTGATCACGTCGTCTGGCTGAAGGCCCGCCTTCTCGGCCGGCCCATCGGCCGTCACCGAGACGATCCTGCCGCCGCTGATCACCGCGCCGATGCTTTCGACGTTGAACACGGCGTCGGCCGCGACGGAAGCCGGCGCTTCCGCCGCCGAAGAAGCGGGCTTGCCGGGAATCTCCTCGATCGGCGCGAAGACGACCGACACCGTCTCCGTCACGTCCTTCTTCCGTTTGACCACCATCTCGTGCGTCGTTCCCGCCTGGTGATGTAGGATCAGGGCATAATTGGCGACCGGATCATCCGTAACGGGGACCCCGTCCACCGTCAGAATCGCATCCCCGACCTGAAGGCCCGCCGTCGCGGCAGGGCTGTCCGCCTCGACGGATTCGATCTTGTCCCCATAGTATCCCTCGAGCTTGACACCCAGCTCTCCCGGGTTCTCCGTTTCCAGGCGATACTTCATCCGGTTCAACAGGATCTGGTACGAACTGGCCGCATCGTATAGCTTGCTGTGATCGCTCGTGATCTGCTCGTAGGCCGAGTCCGGCCGCAGCACGTTGACCATGGTCATCATGACCCGCACGCCCCCGGGCGCATTGACCAGGTTGTACGTCACGCGGTTCTCGCCCGGCACCGGTTCATAGTTGATCTGGTACGGCGAATACCGGTTGAAGACGATCACGTTCGGATTCTGGCTCTTGAGCATGTAGTCGCCGGTCAGCATCTCGCTGGTCAGGTACGCCGCCACGGCCTTCATGCTCGCCTTGACCACCACTTCCGGCTTGCCCGTACTGGTCTGCAGTTCAAGCGGACGGGCCCGCCCGCCACATCCGCAAAGAGCCATCGCCATAACCACACACCCACCCACCGCAAAAATCCCTTTGGTCTGCACGCTCACGGTTCCATCCCTTCAAAGAAGCCTTTCGTGAACAACCGATATCTGCCCGGATATTAGGCCGTTTGGGCTGTGTTGGCAACCCTTTCTTGTCCAAATGCCCGGCCCGGCGGGCCGTGGGAGCGTGAAGCGTGAAGCGCAGGCCGCGCACCGACACAACTACTGGGCGTGGGGTTGCGACTGGAGGATGACGATCTTCTGCCAGATCTTGCCGGCCAGGCCGCTGCACAGGTTTTCAAGTTCCGTGGCCGCTTCCGTCACCCCGGGGTCGTGAAAACTCTCGACGTAGAGGTAGCCCAGCTTGCTGGTCAGTGAGAGCATTTCCGTGCAGTAGTCGAGATAGCGCCCGAGGGCGTACGCATCGAGCCTTCGTTCGGGGCTGTGTGTCGTGGGCTGGGCGTGGAGGCCGACCGTGTCGGGGTCTTTGGTGAGCTGTTTCATGTCGATGACGTGGGCGATGTCGCGCAGCTCGTTGATGGCGCGGATGGCCCGGCCGCGTTTGATCCGCGTCTCGATGGACCAGAGGAACGCCGCACCGAGGGCGATCAGGATCAGCAGGTTGGCGCCGGCGTCGATGGCCTGCACCAGGCCGAAGAGCGTGACTTGCTGTTCGGTGTCGTAGTCGATCAGGATCGTCGCGATAGTCAGAAGAAAGGCCGCGATCAGCGCGACGATGACCAACCGAAGCGCCCAGACGGGACGGCCGATCCGGCTGGCGGTCCGTTCCGTCCGCAGCGCGATCCCGTGCAGGTGCCGGCCGACCTCGTACAGATCGGACGTGGGAAAGCGGTCCTTGATCCGCAACGTCAGCCGTTCGATCGTCGCGATCACCCGCTTGGGGTCCAGTCGTACCTTCATGAGCTTGTCTCCCACACCGCTTTCCCGACGTCGCCGCAACGCCCTTCCGCGACCGTGCCGCCATTATATCGCCCCCCCGTCGGCCACAAGCGCCCCGGCCGGGGCTTCGTCGCTCGCCGCACGTGGTCCGCGGGACAGACGCCCTTGTGCGCCTCGTTCCGGGCGGTCCGCCGGCGTCCAATGCGACGAGGCGCTATGACCGGCGTTCCTTCAGGGCTTTGAGGGCCCGAAGCTGTTTGAGAGCTTCGCGGTCGCGGGGGCGGTTGAGGGCCTGCCTGCTCTGGATCAGGGCGTCGAGCGTCAGGACGTTCAGGCGCAT
>CAZOFX010000148.1:0-9530 GCA_964579055.1 uncultured Pirellulales bacterium | reverse complement strand
TCTGGCCCTTGACCTTGTCGCTCTGGAGGCTGGCGCCGGTCTCCATGGCCTTTTCCAGTCCGATCATCATCTGGTGCCGGTTGCCGCCGAGACGGTCGAACGCGCCGGCCTTGATCAGCGCTTCGAGCACCTGCTTGTTGACCGCCCGCAGATCAACGTTCTCGCAGAAATGAAACAGACTCTTGAACCGGTCGATCTTCTTGCGGGCCTCGATGATCTGCTCGACCGCCCTCTCGCCGACTCCTTTGACGGCCGCCAGGCCAAAGCGGATCACCCCTTTGCCCTCTTTGTCCGCGTCCTTGTAGAGCGGCGTGAAATCGACGTTGCTCTCGTTGATGTCGGGCGCCAGCACCTCGATGCCCATCGCCTGGCACTCGGCGATGTACTCGACGATCTTGTCGGTGCTGTCCATCTCGTAGGTCAGCAGCGCCGCCATGAACTCGACGGGCCAGTGCGCCTTCAGGTAGGCGGTCTGATAGGCGACGAAAGCGTACCGCGTCGAGTGGCTCTTGTTGAAACCGTACCCGGCGAATCGTTCGATCAATTCGAAGATCTCGCTCGCCTGATCCTTCGTCAGCCCCTTGGCCACGCACCCGCCGATGAAACGCTCCTTCTCCTTGGCGATGATGGCGAGTTTCTTCTTGCTGATCGCCTTGATCAGCGTGTACGCCTCGCGGAGCGGGATGTCACCGAGCCGATTGCAGATTCTCATGACCTGTTCCTGGTAGGTCATGATGCCGTAGGTCTCCTTCAAGACCTCGGTCATAATCGGATGCGGCAGGGTCCATTTGGCGCCGTGCTTGCGATCGATGTAGTCCGGAATCAGGATCATCGGGCCGGGCCGATACAGCGCGTTGGCGGCGATGAGGTCCTCGATCCGGTCGGGCCTCATCTTCATCAGCAGGTCCTGCATGCCGCCCGATTCGAACTGGAAAACACCCTTGGTTTTTCCGGCCGCAAACACCGCAAAGGTCTTCGCGTCGTGGATGTCGATCTTCTCCAGGTCGATCGCCACACCGTGGAGATCATTGATCAGATCGCGTGCGCGGGCCAGAACGCTCAGCGTCTTGAGGCCCAGGAAGTCCATCTTCAGCAGGCCGACCTTCTCGACGGTGGGCCCTTCGAACTGCGTGATGATGTCGTCCGAGCCGGACGCCTTGTAGAGAGGCAGAAAGCTCGTTAACGGCTCATCGGCGATCACCACGCCGCAGGCGTGCACGGAAGCGTGTCGCGTCAGACCCTCCAGCTTTCGACCGATGTCGATCACCTTGTGCGTCCGCTCATCCTGCTCGTAGGCCTGCTTCAGCTCGGGCTCGATATCGAGCGCCTTGTCGAGCGTGATCTTCAGGTCGTTGGGCACGAGCTTGGCCAGACGGTCGGCCTCCGCCAGCGGCACGTCGAGCACCCGGCAGACGTCGCGGATCACCGCCTTGGCCTTCATCGTTCCGAAGGTGATGATCTGGGCGATCTGCCCGTACTTCTGCCGGACGTATTCGAGCACGCGGGCGCGCCCGTCCTGGCAGATGTCGATATCGATATCGGGCATCTCGTTTCGCGCCGGGTCCATAAAACGCTCGAACAGCAGATCATACTGGATCGGGTCCACGTCGCAGATGCCCAGGCAATAGCCGACGATCGTGCCGACGGCGCTGCCACGGGCACCGACCGGGATGTTGTTCTCGCGGGCGAAATTGCAGAAGTCCCAGACGATCAGGAAGTAGCTGGCGAAGCCCTTGCCCTTGATGACAGCCAGCTCGCGATCGATCCGCTCCTGGATCTCCGGCGCGATCGTGCCGTAGAGGCGCTTGGCCCCCTGCATGACCAGGCGCGTCAGACACTCCTCGGGCGTGCTCTTGTCGGCCGGCGTGTAGACCGGCGCATGCCGGGCAGCCAGGTCGATTTCGACGTTGCACCGCGCGGCGATGGCCAGCGTGTTGTCGCAGGCCTGCGGCACATCACGGAACATCTGGCGCATTTCGTCGGGGCTCTTGAGATACACATCCGGCGGATACACCAGGCGGCTCGCGTCGGTGATCAGCTTGCCCGTGCTGATGCAGCACAGCGCATTGTGAGCCTCGTAATCGTCGGCGTCGAGGAAATGCACATCGTTCGTCACAACCAGGCCGATGCCCATCTCGTTGGCCAGGTCGATCATGGGCTGACGCACGTCCGGCGTGCTATCGTCGGTGCTCTCGTGGTGCTGGATTTCGAGGAAGAAGTGGTCCGGGCCAAAAATCTTCACGAAACTCTCGGCCGCGTCGCGCGCCGCCTTGCGGTCTCCGCGAACCAGCGCCGTGGGCACCTCGCCGGCAATGCAGGCGGTCGTACAGATGAGCCCCTCGCTGTGCTCGGCCAGCACCTCCTTGTCGATTCGCGGCCGGTAGTAGAACCCTTCGAGAAAACCGATGCTACTGAGCTTGAGCAGATTGCGATAGCCGGTGAGATTCTCGGCCAGCAGGATCAGGTGGTAGGCGTTTTCTTTGACGCCGCCGCCACCGGTCTTGTCGAAGCGGCTGCCCGGAGCGATGTAGGCTTCGATTCCGATGATCGGTTTGATCTCGGCCGCACGGGCCTTCGTGTAGAACTCGATCACGCCGAACATGTTGCCGTGGTCGGTTAGTGCCACGGAATCCATGCCCAGCTTCTTGCAGCGGTCGAAGAGCCGCCCGAAGGGTATGGCGCCGTCGAGCAGCGAATACTGACTGTGCAGGTGTAAGTGCGTAAATCCTTTTTCAGGCATGCTTTACAGGTCCTATCGCCACAAAATCCTTTGTAGCATGATAGGCTCTCGCCGCCGGCCTGTCAAGCGCACGCCCGAATCTGGGTGCATGGCCGTTTCTGCGCTGCTCGCTTGCGCACGCCGCAGAAGCACGAATGACGAAGTCCGAATTCCGAAACAAGCCCGAATGACCCAAAATGCAAGCTCGAAACACGGAGGCCATTGTGTGCGGCTCGGCCCTGCCCATGTAAAACGAGGCGAATTTGGAGCATTTGGACTTCGTGCTTTGAATTTGTTTCGAGTTTCGTGCTTCGGATTTCGAGTTTGTCCTCGCCGGCCATAAATCGATGCCCGGCAGAGAGAGTCTGAGCAAGCCTGATCGCAAAAACGGTCATGGCCCCCCGAATCTGCGCACAGCAATGCGCGACATTGCCGGATCACGTCACAGGGTCGGCGAGGGGCCTTTGAGGAAAAGGTAATAGAGGCGGCCTTCCTGGTAGGTCTGGCCGGCCAAGCGCCCGGCGTCATCGCCTTGGCCCATGTAGATGTCGCACCGGCCGGGGGCGCGGATGGCCCCGCCGGTGTCCTGGTCCAGTACGAAACCCTCGTACGGCTCCCTGATGACACCGCCTTGCCCCTTGTGAGGCACGGTTGTCGAGATGAACGCGAGGCAGGCGCGGGGGAAGATCGACTTGTCCGTGGCGATGGTGCGCATGGCCGTGACCGGCTCGTTCAGGCTGCCGTGAGGCATTTCCTCCGCGATGCGAAAGAAGACGTAGCGGGGATTGCGCTGCGTGTAGCGATCCACCTGATCGGGATGCCGCTTGAAGTAGTCGATCATGGTCGCCAGGCTCATCCGGTCACTGGGGATCCTCCTGTCGGCCACCAAAGCCTGAGCGACGCTGACGTAATCATGTCCGTTGCTGGCGGCGTAGCCAACGGTAATGATGCGGCCGTCCGGCATGCGCAACTTGGCGGAACCCTGCACGTGCGCGATGTACACTTCAAACGGGTCGCCCAGCCAGACCAGCTCCTGTCCCTTGAGCATGTCCGAGCGTTCGAGCGTCGTCCGATCGGGATACGACGTGATCTGCCCGCTCGCATCGCGGCGGCCCAGCGTCTGTCCATCCGGGCCCTTCACCAGGTCCTCGGGCATCTTGTAGAGGGGGTACTGAAAGCGTCTGGTCCGCTCGAAAGAAGCGTCGAGGATCGGCGTATAGTACCCGGTGAACAGCACGGTCCCTTGGTCGTCGCAACCGACGGACATATAGACGTCGAAATGGGCGCGAATCACGCCGTTGAGCTCGGAAGACCGGATGCCTGAATCCACAAAGGTCAGAAACGTCTCCAGCGTCTTGACCACCCGGTCGTGGTTGATGTCGCCGTAGGGGTAGTACTGCTGGCTCGATGCTTTGCTGAGGTAGTTCAGACTGTTCTGGGTCGCCGCCTTCAACGTGGCCAAGTCCTCCCATGCCTCGCTGAAATTGGGGAACTCATTCGGATCAGCAATCTTGCGCAGCGCGAGCTGTCCCGGCGGCAGCGGCCGGTCGTACTGAATCTGCGTCTCCACCTTCGTACGACAGCCGACCCCGACGACCGCCAGCAGCAACAGCCCGACAGTAACTCCCTGCCTCATGGTCACCCCTTCGATCCACCCAGCGTTTGCCCAGGCCGTCACGCCCAGCCCGGCGGCTATATTAGGCCGTCCGGAAGCCAAAATGTAAAGAGGACTCCGCTCCAGGCCCCATCAAGCCACCGACCGGTCCGTCATTTGGGGCTGCCGTTGGGATCGGCGACGCAGGAAGAGCAGACTATAGGCGGTCCTGGATACGACGGCGTAGGCGACTACCGCCGCAACCAGCCAGGCGGCCAGATGGGTTTGACGCAGGAATCCGCCGGCTACCAGAAGGATGATCCGCAGAAATCGCAGCGAGAACTTCTCCTGGAACTTGACCTCGCCTCGGGTCAGACCTTCGACCGCCGAATTGATGTAGGTCGCCAGCGGAATGCCCACCATCGCGACGATCACGGGAGCCAGGTCGGCCAATCCGCCCAACAACATTCCGAGCAGGAAGATCAGATCGGAGTACTTGTCGATGATCTTGTCGACGAACGACCCGAATGCGCCGGCGGTTCCGCGGACCCGCGCAACGCAGCCGTCGAGCATGTCCAGGAAGCCGTTTGCGAGGATCAGGAGCGCGCCGAGGACCGGCTGACCGGCCCAGAAGGCCACGCCGGCGGCAGCAGCAGCCGCCAGGGACATCGCAGACAGGACGTTTGCCGATACATACGGCGCCACTCTCCGAGCGATCGGATCGACGATCTTATGTTCGAGCGTGCGAAGTCTGTCGGCCATGTCACATTCCCACCGCAGTCACGCCCGTTACTGTAGTCGCCCGCCTATGGCGCCGTCGAGAACAAACCGGTCCCCGCGCCTGCTGGACGCAGACTCGCGAAGACGCAGAGCGACAGACAGGACAACTGGAGACTTCGCTGGGCCGGACGGCCATCGGCCGCGTTCAGAACAACATCTTCCGTCGCAACTGGCCGACCAATGCCACTCCGATCGCGCCGAGCAGCACGGCGCCGGGAGAGGAGAAGATCGTGGCGGTCGCGCCGGGCGCCGCCGCGCGGTCCGAGCCGTACCGCCTGGAGAGCGAAGCCGGCGCTGCTGTCGCGACGGTACCCGCGCCGGGCTCTGTCTCGAAGCGAACGCCATCCAGACGATTGCGCCAGGAGTTCGAATCCCACGGAGACAAGGCGCCATGACCATCCGCAAACGGTGTGATGCCAAACAGCTCGAATGGAGTTCGATGAACTGCACCGCTCCTCTGCGTCGAGCGGCCATCATACCGAAGGTTCCGGTAGACCGGCTGCGATCCACCCCGAAGGGCCATGCCCAAGGTGTCGAGCGTCACGTATCGATCGCCGAGATCAGGCATTGCCGTGGTATAAACGCCCGCAGACGAAGCCCTGCCAGGCTCGCGACCCGAGCCGATTTCCTTTGCCGACCGCATCGGGACGCCGCCGATGGCCGGCCTGTAGAATCCGCCCTCGTTTGCCGAAAGGCGGTCCGAATACGACGCTGCGACTCTCTGGACTGCTGTGCCACAGACCGCCGCGAGCAGCATCGTGACATATGTGACATGCTGCTTCATGGCCATATCTCCCTGTTTGCTCTCGTCGACTCTGATTCCACCCGCCTGAGCGGTGATTCGGGCATTCGGCAGAGATCCAGTCTCATCTTCAGCGGTGCACCTCAAGGCAGGCAGATCGGCAAATCCCATTTCCCCCGCCCCCGTCGTTCGCCGCAGTCGCTTGCACGACCACGACACGCGGTTGCCCGATCCCACCACAACCGGGCCATTTGTCACACTGGAGACGCCGGAATTATCGGCCTCATGCTCCAGATGCCTACGGAAGGTCCGGATAAGGAGTTCAGGAATTGCGCAGAAATGGCGTCACAGAATCCTGCGAAGGGATTGTCCGGAAGTTCTCGGGTCGGTGCTATGGCGTGACAAGCGTCGCGACTTCAGAGCCCCGACCAGACCGATGCGCCGAGCACGAGCAGCGCGGTCACCGCGGCGGTCCACATCGGCACGTGTCGATTCAGCAGCAGAAAGACGCCCAGCGGAATGGCGAACGTCACGACAGCGGCAACCGCTTCGTACAGCCTCTTGCGAACAAAGAACATTTCTGACCCCCACGCATTGGCCCCAGGCGCGCAGCCCCGCACGCACCGATTCCGCACAGCCACCGGGAACAAGCAAAAAGTACCCCCTCTCCGGCAACCATCCGACGCGTTCAGACCCCTGTCTCGAAAGAAGTACGAACCGTGCACGGACCTTTCTGGAATTGCCCTCCTTGGCACTTGCCCATATACACGATGTCCCCCAGTTTGTCAATTGTGGCAAGTACGTATTTTCCCACCTACCGCAGTCGGCAGACCAGCGGGAAGGAACGCAAACAAAACCGCCGCGGGCGATGCGATGATGCGCGGCACTCACTTCTCGGCGTTGTGCGAAGCCGGCGCACTGCCCGGCTTGTCGGCATACCAGGCGATACCCTGGTAGGTGCACAGATCAGGGTAGTCCTTGATGTAGGTGTTCTTCTCCTTCTCGTCGATCGTGTAGAAATGCGTGCTGAGCAGGCTGGACCAGAAACGGTACACGGGAATCGCCCCTTCCGGATGCCCGTCTTCCGCGTACGCATGGAAGGCGACCCCTTCATAGGTCCAGACATCGGGATGCTCATCGATCAGACGGTCCCTTTCCTCCTTGCTGATGGTGTAGAAATGCGGCGTCAGGGTTTCCGATGTGAAGTGATAGACCGGACGAGCCAGCTTGCTGTTGGGGTCACCGCACGCGTAGAATTCCACGCCCTCATAGAGCCCGGGGGCTCGACCGGCGCCGGACCCGCCCTGGCGGGTCTGGGTCGCATCGGCTGCGGCCGGCTTTGCGACGCTCTCGTTCGGGTCCTTTCGGACGGACGGCGTCGGTTCGACGGCATTGGCGTCGGTCCGCGCGACCTCCGTCGGCCCCGCGAGCGGCGGCGTGTTGGCGTCCACGGGTCCCGGCACGTTGGCATCAGCCGGAACCGGCGCAGGTTCACCGGCAAGGACCGGCGGAGAAGACGGAAGCGGCTCCACTGCATTGACATCCACCATCGTGACAAAATTGGGATCCACCACGCCAACGGCGTTGGGATCCGGCGCGTCGAGCATCTCGGAAGCCACGGACACGGAATTGGCGTCTGCGGGTTCTGCCTCTTCAGTAGTGGTCGTCGCCGCGACATCAGGCTGGTCGATCCCCACCTCGGCCTCTGTCGCGTTGGCGTCAGCCGGCTCGATCACTTCGACGGCAACCACATCGGGCACATCTGCGATGACAGGCTCGACAGTCGGTATCCTCGGGCGGTCGGTCTCCAAGGCCAGAGACCGAAAACCTCCGGCGGCAATCGCCGCCACGTAATTGGCAGTCGGGATGTCGCACTGACCGTAGTTGTCGTACCCCCAGGCAACGACCGAGCCGTCAGCCTTCAGAGCCAGACTGTGAAATGCTCCGGCCGCGACCGCGACGAAGCTGCCGCCCTGGGGCATGTCGCACTGCTTGTAGTCATTGCGGCCCCAGGCCGCCAGCGAACCGTCCGACCGCAGGACCAGGCTGTGCAGAGAACCGGCCGCGATCGCGGTGAAATCGTTCCCGGACGGCACGTCGCACTGACCGTCGCCATTTCCCCCCCAGGCGATCAGCGAACCATCCGATCGCAAGGCCAGACTGTGGCAGAATCCCGCGCAGACAGCGGTGAAATCGTATCCGGCGGGGACGTCACACTGGCCGTACTCGTTCCATCCCCACGCGGCCAGAGAACCATCGGATCGGATGGCCAGACTGTGCCAGTGGCCGGCAGACACCGCCACGAACTCCGCCTCAGACGGAGCGTTGCGCTGGCCCCTCGTGTTGTCTCCCCATGCGACGATCGAGCCATCCGAACGCAGAGCCAGACTGTGATAGAAGCCGGCGGCAATGGCGGTAAAATTCTGTCCGCCCGGCACCGTGCACTGGCCGCTGCCGTTCTCGCCCCACGCCGTGACGACGCCGTCGGCATCCAGCGTCAGACCGTGATAGGCGCCGAGGGCAATGGCCGCGTACGTGGTGTCCGGGCCGGTCGTATCGGCCGGACCGACGCCCTGCCCCCGGCATACGAGCGAGCCGCCGCTGGCAGTGACGCCGTCCAGCGTTGTCCCGCCCGGCTGTGCCCCTAAGGACACACTCCGAACCAGGACGCAGATCGCCGCCAGGCACAAGACCTGCATGACGCGAACCATCGTCGTCTTTGCTCTGTGGCGCCACAAGGACGCATTGGACTGCAATTCGTTCACAGCTTCAGCCGCCTGACTATCGCACCTCATCGCGCCTCCTTCCGCCTCCGGCAGAACCTTCGCCCCCGGCATGGGTCGCACTCGGCCGGGGCGAGAAGAGGGCACCCGGAAGCGCTCCACACTGGCTGGATCAATACGGAGGGCGGGTCTGACCATCCTGTTTGTAGTGACGCCGTCAGGCGTTATGCCCCTTCGGCAAGCTCAGAGCCTGCCCTGAACGCAGTTGAAGAGCCAGGCTCTTGCGGGCACACTACAAACCCATGATCTTGCTCAACACCCTTCTCTCGAACCCGGAAATCCGGGTCCCTCCTGCCGACGATCCAGGAGTATACACTCATTGTACCCAATCGCCGCCGCAACTCAAGCGGGAACAGGGCATATTCTGCCAAACGGGGCGGCCAGGGCCGGCCGCCGATGGCAACAGGACAATAGGGATCGGGCCTGTGCTCTGAGAGCACAGGCCCGAGTACTTCCCACAGAAATCGTGCCCTTTCAAGGCCACAAGGCCGAAAAACACTCCTTCTACCCATCCGCCTCCCTACTCGGAAGCGGGCTTTCCATACGAGATGTCGTCGATGTAGACGATACCGGAGCCGCCGGCGGCCGGGCTGGTCCGGTTGCCGACTCCGATGGTCATCGCTTCGATCCGGCTCAGGTTCACGCCGGCGAGATCGCTGTACGGGATCGCCCACTCATTCCAGCCGGCCAGGAACACGGCCCCGGCGGCGGCCGGATGGCTCACCGTCGCTGTCTTGCCCGATGAGTCCTCCAGCGTCACGTAGAGCTGTCCGGCTCCATTGCCCGCGGGCTGCTCGCCGCCGATGGTCTCCACGGCCCACGCACCGTTGACGTTGCCCGTGGTCGCCACGCCGGAAAACTCCGCGCTGGCCAGTACGCCGGCGCTGTGACTGGTGATCGCCAAGCCAATGT
>CAZOFX010000147.1:0-9647 GCA_964579055.1 uncultured Pirellulales bacterium | reverse complement strand
AGTTGACCAGCGCGATACCAAGCACCGCGCCGGCCAGCGCCAGGACCGAGCCGACGGACAGGTCGATGCCTGCGATGATCAGCACGAACGTCATGCCCACCGCGACCACCGTCGTGTCGGGGATCTGGTTGGCCATGGTGCGGAACGTGGTGAGGGTGAAGAAGTTCCTGGCGGTGACGCCGAATACGAGGATCAGCAGCGCCAGCGCCGCGACCATCCCGAGATAGTCACTCGCCAGCCGCTTCAGATCCACTCGTCCGCCCGTCTTGCCTTCGTCCATGCACTGCTCCGCAGACTGCCCGCGCCACAACGCCTTCGGGCCCATCGTTCGGCCGCGTTCGGGCTCCCTTTGTATGCGACCAGCGCGCCGGGGTCAAGCGGAATGCCCCCCGCAAACGTCTGCGGTTTGCACGCCCCCTCGGCAGACTCAGATGGACACGCTACAAGGAACGCGTTCGTAGTGGCGTCGTAAGACGCTCCTGTCCAAACCCTATGCCCTCACGGGCACACTACGAACAGTCTGTGCGGCTTCAGAGGATCGCGCGAAGCTGCGTCACCAGGACGGGCACATCCTCACGGACGATCTGCCAGACCACGTTGAGATCGACATCGAAGTAGCCGTGGATGAGTCGGTTGCGCGTGGCCGTGATCTGGCTCCAGGGAATCTCCGTGTGCTCCTCTTTGAGCTCGTTGGAGAGGCCATTGGCGGCCTCACCGGCAATCTCAAGCAGTCGTACAATCGCCAGTTGCTTTTCCTCGTTGGCCAGGAACGCAGACACAGAGAGGCTTTCGGTGAAGCCGACAATCTTCTCGGCCGCGTCGAGCATGTGGCGCAGGCGAAGGCGGTCCGCCTCAGCGTTCATAGGCCACCACCGCCTCTGCCAGGACTTCGTCGCGGAAATAGCGACTGAGAAAGCCCGGCGTGTGCAGATCGACCTTGCGTCCGAGCAGCTCGGACAGTTCCTCCTGCATACCGAAGAAGGCCAGACCAGGCGTATGCCCCGGCTCGAACTCGACCAGAACGTCCACGTCGCTGTCGGCGCGGAAGTCCTCGCGCAGCACCGAGCCGAACAGCGCCAGCCGGCGGATATGATGACGAGCGCAAAACGACGCGATCGTCTCTGGCGGGAGGTCTATGTTGCGGATCACCACGAGCTCACCTCACTACAGCGGGTACCATGCACCATGTTCTGTCCGAGCAGTATCGCCCAAATCCGCCGCCGGGCCAAGAGAAAACTCCTCTAACGTCGTAAGACGCTACTCTCCGAACCTCATGCCCTTACGAGCACACGACGAGCGGTTCCTCCCCACCTCAAGACGGTCGATTTCGCCGGGTTTTGGGCTTGACGGGCCCGGACGGAGTGCGATAATGGATGGTGAATAGCGAAGACACCGGCGATGCGGCACCTGCGGCAAAGCGATGCGGCGAAAGCTCCTGGTCGCGAGAAGGAGAGCCAAGCCATGGCGCCCGGCAGGCAAAACGACGGCATACGTCCACAGGACAGTGGTCGATTGCCAGTAATCACTCATCAATCATCAATAATCCATCCCCACGCCTTCACCCTGATCGAATTGCTGGTGGTCATCTCCATCATCGTGCTGCTGATGGCACTGCTGCTTCCCGTCCTGGGCCGTGCCAGGCGGAATGCCAGGGCCGCCGTCTGCCTGTCCAGGCTCCATCAGTCGTCGCTGGCGTTCAAGATGTACACCGACACCAATGAAGGCCGATGGTTTACGGCTGACAAAGACGACGATGGGCGAACCGGCCCGCAGAACTGGCTGGGTCTGGTCGCGTCGTTCTGGGCCAATACGCCGGGCTGCATGGCCTGCCCGATGGCAACCAAGGGTTGGGACGGCCACTCCGACTACGATGCGTTCACCGCCTGGGTCGGGCCGAATCAGTCTGCCGCCGCGATGATCAGGGGCGAACCGGTTCGCGGTCCGGTCAGCTACGCCTTCAACAACCACGTTTCCCGTCCAGGTCCGGACGTGGTAACTGATCCGAGGAATCCGTACTGGGGGACCTGTGACGTGAAGGGAGCGGCGCATGTGCCGGTGTTGTGCGACTGCGCGGACGAGTCGGTATACGCAATCGCACTGGCCGGCCCGAGGCCGACCGAAGCCCTGCCGATGAATGACCCGAAGTGGCTGATGTGCATCGACCGCCATAATGGCGGGATCAACATGCTCTTCATGGATTGGTCGGTCCGCAAGGTGGGCCTGAAGGAACTGTGGACGCTCAAGTGGCACCGCGATTTCGACACGGCCGGGCCCTGGACCAAAGCCGGCGGCGTGGAGCCCGAGGACTGGCCGCAGTGGATGCGGAAGTTCAAGGACTACTGAGGGGCCCCGCTCAAGCGCCGCGGGGGCTGCGAAAATGAAGAAGAGAGCGTTTACACTGATCGAACTGCTGGTCGTGATCTCCATCATCGTGCTGCTGATGGCGATGTTGCTGCCGGTCCTTTCACGAGCACGCAAACAGGCGCAGGCGGTTGTGTGTCAGGGCCGCTTGCGCCAGTTGGGTCTGGGCTTGTCCGTATGGCTGCATGAGGACAGCATGGGGCCGGGTTGGGGCGGAGTCGATACCATTTGGCGGTACGTCACCGATCCTATCCTACGTAGCGACCCCGACGTGGTCCTGTGCCCTTCCGCCAGCAAGCCTTTGCCTGGACTGCCAAGCCGGGAAGGCGATACCTTTCATGCCTACTCGTACCTGATGGGTCGTAATGACCTCCGAGGCAGTTATGGTCTGAACTACGGGATATTCGTCGAGAACATAATCGAGCGCGATGTGGAGCACACCTTCGGGCCTGGCTACTGGGTCAACTGGCACGTCAAGTACGCCGGGCGCGCCCCCGCGTTCTTCGATTGCACGACGTGTACAGCATGTCCATCAACCTAGCTGGAGCCGCCTGAGTATGAGGGAGCGTTCACCGCAGACGCGATGCATACGGTTTGCATCAACCGCCACCAGGGCGGCATCAACATGGTGTTCATGGACGGTTCTGTGCGCAAGGTCGGACTGAAGGAACTGTGGACACTGAAATGGTGTCGCGACATCACCACAAGCCCCTGGACCAAGGCCGGGGGCGTGGAGCTCGAGGACTGGCCGCAGTGGATGCGCAAGTTCAAGGACTATTAACGCGTATCTCGTGGGCGAGGCATGCCTCGCCCCTACTATTGGCCCGTGGGGCGAGTCCTGATTTGCGCAGGGACTCAACTTCGTGGGTGGCAGCCTCAAGGCGCAGCCTTGGGGATGGTGGACCTGGCTGTCGCACCAAGCGCAGGAGGTCGCCCATAAGGAAACCCGCACAACGACCCTGTCATCCCGAGCGCAGTCGATCCCGATGTCCATCGGGATGGCTGCGAACCAGAAGCGCGCCAGGTCTCTGGCCAGATCCCTCGACTCCGCGTTGCTCCGCTCGGGATGACAAAAGACCGCTGCGCTTCGCTCAGCATGACACAGAAGCGATGAGCTGCGCTCGGGAAGCCAAGAGAGCGATGCCCTCCGCTCGCGATGACAATGCGCGGAATACGCGTCAGTCGCGGTTCGTGTCAGCCCTTGACCAGCCAGATGTTGCGGAACTGGATGGGGTGGCCGTGGTCCTGGAGCTGGATGGGGCCGGTCGGTTTCTGGTCGGCGTTGGGGTTGGCGGTCGGGCGAGGGATCGCGACGTTGTCGTGGATCTTCACACCGTTGAGGTAGACCGTGATGCGGGCCTCTTCGCTGACCTTGCCGTCGCCGCCCAGGCGTGCAGCGCGGAACTCGATGTCGTACGTCTGCCACTGTTCCGGCGGCAGCGACGCGTTGACGTCGGGACGCTTGACGCTGTAGAGACTGCCGCAATCGCCCGAGGTCTCGACCAGGCCGAACGAATCGAGAATCTGGACCTCGTACAGGTCGTTGAGGAACAGCCCGCTGTTGCAGCGGCCCTGCCCGCGATTGAGCGGCTCCAGCGGCAGCCAGAACTCCAGGTGCAGGTGCTTGATGTCGCCGAACCGCTCCTTCGTCGTAGTCGAGCCTTTGCCCACCTGCATCGTGCCGCTGTCGAGCGCCTTCCACTCCTGGTTCGTCCACGCGCTCAGGTCGGGCTTGGTCCCCTGCTTGTATGGCAGCAGCACGACCGCGCCGGCGGGCGCTTCGAGCCCTTCCTTCGGGCTTTTGCGCGTGACCTTGTCCAGTTCGAAATGCAGGCCGTACTCGCTGGCGACGGACAGATGGCCGTCCTTGATCTGGCCGTGCCAGTGGTATCCGCCGGAGCGCGAGCCGATCAGCGCCTCGAAGCCGCTCTTGCTCGCGTAGACTTCGACGGTCGTCGCCGCACGCTGTGGGTCGTTGCTCGTGGCCTCGATGCGAACGCGGTAGTGGTCCTCGCCTTCGGCCACCACCACGGCGGTGGCGGGCATCTGCGTGACACTGTCGGGGTAGAACGTTCCGGCGTACTGGCCCATGAACGGATCGGCCCAGCCCACTGAGGCGGTCAGAGCGATGAGACTGAGGACGACGAGGCGAATTGCGGCGTGCGTGGTCATTGCTTGAGCTCCTTACTGTTCCAACAGGGTTAACAATGCGACCATGCTACCACACCCCCGCCCCGCGTCAAGCGCGTTTGTACTGACGCCGTAAGGCGTTACTCTTTTCTATGGAAGGTATGCCCCTTCGACTCCGTTCAGGACAGGCTCTTACGGGCACACTGCGAACTGCATGCGTGCGTGGCAGCCTCAATCCCGATGCACATCGGGATTGGATATGGTGGACGTGGCTGCCACACGAACGAGGTTTTTGCTTTGGCCGGCGATGATCTGGGGGTTCACCCGCCGGAGCGTTCGGCCAGCGCGATCAGACGCTCGGCGATGTCGGCGGCGGCATTCGGTCTGGCGACCAGCTTGCAGGCGGCCGCCATCTCGCTTCGCGTGACATCGTCGCGCAGCAGCGACTCCAGTTCCTCCCAGAGCCAGGCGGCGCGGTCGTCCGCGTCGCTGAGGTCGTCGACGATCACCGCGGCGCCCACCTCGACGAGCTTGCCCGCGTTGAGGTACTGGTGGCGGTCCTTGTGATGCGGGTACGGCATGCAGATGCTCGGCACACCCGCGACCGCGTACTCCGCGACGCTGACGGCGCCGCTGCGACCGACGAGCAGGTCGCCCGCCGCGAGAAGATCGGGCATGCGGTCGAAATAGCTGACGATGGTGTGACGGATGCGAACGCCCTCGTAGCGGCGTGTCACGTCGTCGAGGTTGTCCAGGCCCGTCAGGTGGACGATCTGCCAGGCATCGGCAAACGCCTCCAGCTTGGGCAGCAGCATGCCGACCGCCTCGTTGATGCGCATCGAGCCGCTCGAAGCGCCCGTGACTAGCAGGACCTTCTTGCCCGGGTCCAGGCCCAGCGATTCGATCGCCCGCGCGCGGTCAGGCCGCGCGAAGTCACGCCGCAACGGACAGCCGACCGTCGTGACTTTGGCACGGCGCGTGTTGAATTTGCTCGCGCTTTCCTCGAACTGGACGAAGACCTCGTCGGCCCAGCGGGCGGCGAGCCGGTTGGCCCGGCCGGGCGCGAGGTCGACGTTGACCAGCGCCACCGGCACGCCGAGCTTGTGGCCGGCCATGCACACCGGCGCGGCGACGAACCCGCCGGCACCGATCACCACGGGATGGGAACTGCCCGCGATCAGGCTGCGGGCCTGGCGGTAGCTGTGCCGGAACGTCCGGCAGAACGTCACGAGGCGGCGCGGGTCGAAGTACAGCCCCGTCGCCGGCAGTTCCGTGTACGCGAAGTCCGTCCGGTCGAGAATCCGCCGGTCGACGGGACGCGTGCTGCACAGGAAGCGAATGTTCGCATCGCCCCGGCGTTCGACGATCTGCTCGGCCACCGCCAGGGCCGGATAGATGTGCCCTCCGGTCCCCCCGCCGGCGAAGAAGAACGAGATGTTGCTCAATGACAGCCTCCCTGCTCGTGGTGCGGTCTTGTGTTGAGGTCACGCGTGCGTGTCGTCGTCGCGGGACGATTCCGGATCGCGCTGGTCGGTTTGCGATGCGATGTTCAGCAGTACGCCGACCGCCGCGGCCGACAGCAGCATGCTCGTGCCGCCCGAGCTGATGAACGGCAGCGGAATCCCCTTGGTCGGCAGGACCACCGTCACGACCCCGATGTTCAGGGCCGCCTGGATGCCGATCGTCAGGACGATGCCGGCCGCCAGCAGCCGGCCGAAGCGGTCGCGGCAACGCATCACGACCACCCAGCTCAGACAGATGAACAACAGGAACAGCCCGATCACGCCGATCGTGCCGACCATGCCCAGCTCCTCGCCGACGACCGCGAAGACGAAGTCGGTGGTGTCCTCGGGCAGGTGGCCGTACTTGGAGATGCCCTCGCCCAGGCCCTTGCCCCAGACGCCGCCGGAGCCGATGGCGATCAGCGACTGATTCGCCTGGTACACGATGTCCGGCCACTTCTCCGGCTGGAGGAACGCCAGCAGTCGCTTGATGCGGTGCGGCGAATGCAGCAGGCCCGCGACGACGCCGGCGCCCGCGAACGGGACCAGCGTCAGCATGTGCCACCAGCGAACGCCCGCGATCATCAGCATCACGAAGCTGACGAGCGCGACGAACGCCGCGGTGCCGAAGTCCTCGACCACGATCAGCCCGCAGACCAGCCCGATCAGCCCGCACAGCGGCACGAACCACGTCCAGTACCGGCGCACGTGCGGGTCGGACCTGGCACACACCGCCGCGAGACCGAACACCATCGCCCACTTCGCCAGCTCCGACGGCTGGAAGCTGATGCTCACCGGCCCGAGGGTCAGACGCAGCCAGCGGCGCGCCTGGTTGATCTCGGTGCCCAATTGCGGGATCAGCACGACGACCAGCAGCACGGTCGAGACGAACACGAGCCACACCGGCGCCGACTTCCACCAGCGGTCGCGCAGCCGCAGCCAGCGGTAGTCGATGGCCGAGGCGACCAGCAGCACGACGACTGCCATCGGGAAGAACATGATCTGACGCAATGCCGGGAACGTGTAGAATCGCTTCAGGTCGAACTCGTAGCCGAGATTCGCCCCGGCTGAGAACACCATCACCGCCCCCAGGCCCATCAGGAACACGATCACCATCGCGATGTAGTCGGCCAGCCGGCTTCGCGGTTCATTCATAACTGCTGTCAAGCTAAGCATTTATCATTGCCCTGCCGCCGGACGCACGCCGCCCGGCCATACATTTCCTATCTTATCTTTCGGCAAACCCCCTTTTCAATCTGCAAAAAACGCTCAAGATACAGCCGTCGCCCGTGACTCGTCGCCCGTCGCCCGTATTGCGTGATGCGTATTGCGTCGTGCGTCTCGCGTTGAAGCGAGTATCCGTAGAAGCGTAGATGCGTGATTCGTGAAGCGTGAAACGTGAAGCGTCGTGCGTCGCTCCTTCCGGCCTACAGCCTCCCACCAGCCTGCATCCCTTTGTCATGCTGAGCGAAGTCGAAGCATCTGGCCCGGAATGAGACGCGCTTGCCATCGACAGTCCGGCCCCCGAATGTGCGCCGAAGCACGCAGATCGCCATTTCGTGCCCGATTTGACAGCCCGGCGGGCAGGCAGTATGATAGCGCCAGAGTTGAGACCCGATGCAAGTGCGAGGACTACACGAAATGGCCAAGCGAAAGCCAGATGCGAAGGGAAAAGGCAGCTTCGAGAAATTCGTATCACGGCGTCCCAAACTGACGGTGCTGACAGACCAACCGCTTGCGGCCGAGCAAGCGAAGGCGGGTTTCGAACTCGATCCGTTCAACTTCTGTTACAAGCTCGGCCCCGTTTATGACATCATCCGGTACAAGACACCGGGCGACAAAAAGGACAGCGACAGGGAGACACCCCTGGCTATCCTCATCTCCGGCGGCTGGGGCACCGGCAAGACCTCGGCGATGAAGTGGCTGGAGGGTTTGCTGAGCGACTGGAATAAGAACGCGGGTCCAGATGACATCAAGGTGTATCCCGTCTGGTTCTATCCGTGGAAATACGAGAGCAAGGAAGACGTCTGGCGGGGCCTCATCTCCGAGGTCATTATCGAGAGCATCAAGGTCGAAAACGTGACTTGGCAGAGAGCCAAGAACGCGGCCAAGCAGTTCGGCCTGTTCCTTGGCAAGAGTTTCCTTCACGCCCTGGCATCGGTGAAGTTCAAAGGGAAACTGTCCGCCGGTGTCGCTGAGGCAGAAGCGGAAGCCGACCTGACCTGTCTCAAGGACATCCTCGGCGAATACCAGGACGCCGCCCATCCGGAGAAGGCCTACCTGAACGAATTCGAGGACTCCCTTGAGAAATGGGTGACCGGGACGCTGGGCGACAACGAGAGGATCCTCCTGCTTATCGATGATCTTGACCGCTGCATGCCCGATATCGCCTTGCAGGTCCTTGAAGCGCTGAAGCTCTATCTGAACATACCGAAGCTGATCTTTGTCGTAGGCGTCGACAAAAGCGTGGTCGAGAGGCTCGTGGTCGAGCATTACACCAAGCTGGGCCTGGTCCGGCGCAGGGCCGAAAAAGACACGGATGCCGACCACGAGCAGCAACGCGCGGATGAGGCGAAGGCCAGGCAATACCTCGCCAAGATGTTCCAGGTCGAGGTGGAGCTGGCGCCCAGTCAGCAGCAGGTCGAATCGTTCTTCGCCGATCAGTTGGAGAACATCCCCTACTGGAAGGGCAGCCTGAAGGACGAATCACATCGAGACCTGTTTCGTGGCGTCGTCCTGGAGTTGGCCGGACGCAACCCGCGAGAAGTCAAGAGGCTGCTCAACAGCGCTTTGATGGCCGGGGCGGGAACGAAGATGATGCTCGGTCAAGAAAGCGCGACTTCGCCGACTTTCCAACAGGGCCTGCAGGACTACTTCGTACGCGTGATCCTTCAGAAGCGATACCCCAGCCTGGCCGACATGACCGCGACAGACATCGGGCGGCAGTTCTTTGTCGAGTGGTCATCTCTAACCCCAGACCGACCGAACGAAAACAAAGACGTTACAGAGAATCGCTCTTCGAGAAGCAGACGGAAAGGTACAATCTTCACTCATGTGAGGCGCCCCTCTGGTGTGGATGTCCGTGTGCTTCCGACCGAGGAACAACCAGGATACGAGGACGAAGAACTGGAAGAATTCCTGAGGAAGCCTGAATACGCCGAGTTCCTTCTGCTGATCAAGGATGATTTGCTGACACGCTTGATGCAAATTCCCTTCTCGGCCGAACTGGCCCAGCGAACGCGCCAAGCCACGGTCTCTGTAGCTGAAACAGTCTCCGCAATGGCGCGAGAACAGGTTTCCGTGGGAGATGAGGTGTTTGTCTCGCTCACAAAGGTGCCAAAATCTCCACTTTCAAAGGATCAAACAACAATCCGCGAGGCCATAGCGCGCGAATTGGGCAAATCCCCTGCGGAGCTCACCACCGCGGACTATCGACAGATCACCGCTCTTGATCTCTCACTCTCGCAGGTCAGTGACGTGACGCCTCTGGCGGCCCTGAGCAACCTGAAAACGCTGCAGCTTGACCGCACGCAGGTCAGTGAGGTGACGCCCCTGGCGCCGCTAACCAGCCTGCAATCGCTCTCGCTTACCGCCACGCCGGTCAGCGACGTGACCGCCCTGAAGGCCCTGACCAACCTGCAAACGCTTTCGCTT
>CAZOFX010000146.1:0-9765 GCA_964579055.1 uncultured Pirellulales bacterium | reverse complement strand
AGGCGGGCGAAGGGGCCGAAGAGTTCGCGGGCCTTTCGGTCGTAGGCTTTGGCGGCCTCGATTTCGTCGTCGAAATAGCCGAGGTAGTAGCGTTTGCCCTTGCAGGTGATCTCGGCGACCCACTTGTTGCGTCGCTTCTCCCAGCGGACGCCCTTGTACTGGGATCGTCCGCCGCGAGGGCGGGTGTTGCAGAGGTTCTGCTGGCGGGTGCAGACGCGCATGTTTCGTCGGCAGTTGTGCAGGCCGGAGCCGTCGATGTGATCGACGACCATATCGTCCGGCGGCTGCATGATCTCGCGGTGCATCAGGATGGCCTTGCCCTTGTGGTTGCGGACGGCGTAGACCTTGCCGCCGGACATCTGGGCGGTCCATTTGTATTGGCTGAGCCAGTCGTAGTCGGCGGCGTCGACGACCGCGAACAGGCCCTTGGTCAGCGGGATGTAGCGGACCTCGTCGTCGGCCGGATCGGGCACCTTCGTCCAGACCGGCTCTTCGCGCCGGCGGCGGTAGTTCGCACAGGGCTTCGAGATCGTCACCTCGCGCAGGTGGCCGGGGCACTCGGCACAGTTGGCGCAGATCAGGTTGCTGATCCAGGTGCCGAACGGGGCGATCCTACAGTGATTGAGGTTCCAGTGGGCATAGGCACAGTTGCGGCAGCTTCGCATGGGGGGCTTCCTCACGTTTCTCGTGTGCGGCCGGGTGTGCACGTGGATTGAGGGCGAATCATGATTCGCCCCTACGGCGTACGCAGACCGACGCGCAGACCCAAGAGTCGGTTCCGGGCGGCCACCCGGGCCGCCCACGGCGCCACCTTGCCCTGCTGGGCGAGAAACGCCTCGCTGCTGCGAAGCACTTACAAACTACACGATATTTGGCGAATCTGCAACAAAATTCTCAGGAAAAGTGAAAAAAAGATGGGGGCCCAAAACGACGGTAGCCGGGCCTTCGGATGGCGGCCCGGCTACTTGCTGCGTGTGAAGATGCGAACGGATGCTCAGTCTTTGATCTGGACCTTGACGGCCTTGCTCCGGGCGGCCTTGGGCAGCGTGATGGACAGCACGCCGTCCTTGCAGGTCGCCTCGACCTTGTTCGCGTCGACCTCGGCGGGCAGATTCACGTCGCGGCGGAACGATCCATAGCTGCTCTCGGCGTAGTAGTAGCCTTTGTCCTTCTCTTCGCGGGTCTCCTTCTTCTCGCCGGAGATGGTCAGCGTGTTGTTGCAGACGCTGATGTCGATGTCGTCGGCCTTGCAGCCGGGCACTTCCGCCCGCACCAGGACCGCGTCATCGTGCTCGGCCACGTCAATGGCCGGCCAGGCGTTGTAGCCGCCGAACGGCCGATCCAGGCCGCGGAAGAAGCCGTCGAACAGGTCGTCCATCTCGTGATGCAGTCTGGCCAGTTCGCCTCGGTTTCGCTTGTTGAACGATAGCAGTGCCATAGTCATTCCTCCTATTTCATTCTCTTGACCACGACTCATTTGGTCTTCGGTGTTCGACCACATTGTTTGTCCACTATAGCCGTGTGCAAACTGCGTGCCAGACGGCGTGGGGGCGACCGAGGCCCGGTGTTCCGGCCGAAAGCCCGCATTTTCGCGGCCCTTCGCCGCACTCCCCGCTGCCATTTTGGCACCGTCCGCCCGCGGGCCTTGCCGCAATTGACAAGCGCACGGCGACGCCGGTAGGCTGGTGGCATCGTGGGGACGACGGATGATCTCGCTGTCTGGGCTATCCAGTGCGTTGGCTCGCGGCGTGGCAGGACAGAATCACGAGACGAACGCGATTCATCCGGGCGGCAACGACGGTGGAGCGCCGATGAAACGTGTCATTACTGCAAGAAAGCGGAACTGCGATGGGATTGGACAGCGTTGAGTTGGTCATGGAGTTTGAGGAGGCCTTTGGGGTCGAGTTGAAGGATGAGGAAGCCATCAAGCTCAAGACGCCTGGCATGGTGATCGATCTGGTGCTTTCAAAGCTGGCGGTTGCGCCGCAAACGGTATGCTGGTCACAGCGAGCATTCTATCTGCTGCGTCGGGCACTGATAGAGCACGCGGGCGCTGCACGTGAAGCGATCCGGCCGGACAGCGAGCTGCAAAGCCTGATCCATCCCGGCCGCGTGACTCACGTGTGGCCGGCGCTGGAACGGGCCATACAGGCGAAGGTGTGGCCGTCACTCGTTCGACCCGGCCCGCTCGTCGCGGCCCTGTACGCCCTGGCGTGTGCGGTCTTCCTGGGAGTTCTCTTGATGGCTTTGCCGATTGGCGTCGCAAGGGCGGCTCTCTACGCCGTCTTCGGCACGCTGGCCTTCGCATATGCCGCGATCCTGGCCACCGAGCGGTGCCGAACGCGAATTCCGGAAAACCTGCGCCGAATCCGAGACCTCGTCCCCTATGCGGGCAGTTCCGATCACATCGAATGGACGCGTCAGAAGGTCGCGGCGGTCGTCATGGTGATCGTCATGGAACAACTCGGCCTGTCCGAATCCGACTATCGCGAGGATGCCGATTTCGCCAAGGACCTCGGCCTGACCTGATCCGCGAAACAGACGACAGAGAATTGGCGCGGTCGTGCACGGCGGAGAGCAAGGTCCCGGGAGCCAGGGAAATCGTCCCCTTCGTGCTTTACATTTGGCTGTCCTGGCTCTATACCGGGCACTGCCAATGGGAAACTTGCCATGAGAACCCAATCGACCGATACCGACAGCAAGGCGGAGGCGGCGTGGATTGCGCTGCTTCGAAAGGCGACGCCGGCGCAAAAGTTCGCGCAGGTCCGGTCCCTGTCGGAGCTGACGCTGAGCCTGTCACGAAGGGCGATTGCGCGCAGAAACGGGCACCTTGGGGAGGCGGAACTGCAAGCGCTGCTGGTCCATCATCTGTACGGAGCCGAACTGGCCGATCGCTTCCGCGAGTACCTGAAGGACAGAAATCGTGAAGAAGCCTGATCTTCTCGTCGCACTCAAGCCGGTAATCGACGCGTTCGACCGTTCTCGCGAAAGACAGTGGCGGCTCTGCCACTCCGAGGCGCCACGTACATCGAAATCGGGGAGCCTGGGCGCCATTGAGAATCGCACGCGATCTCTGCCCAGATGCTTCGACCGCCGCTCCGCTCCGCATGACAAGTAGTGTGTGGCAGCCTCAAACGCGCAGCGTTTGGGGATGGTGGCCGTGACTGCTCGCGGACACCAGAAGGTACCCAATGCGAAGAACCACGCCGGCGCTCTTCGAGCCCATTCGGCTGTGCTCAGGACTGGCTTTGAGGGTGCCACACGGAGTTCTCTCCACAGGCAATGGGCCTTGCCCCAAGACCTGTACAGACACCAATCACGGATAGGGAGGTTCTTGACTTGGCCGGCGGCACACGACAGTATGTCGGCATGAATCATCACGAACAGGGAATCGTTGGAGATCGGATCATGGAGGCAAGGGTGCAGACGTGCTCGCAGTGGCCGGCGATGGACCGGCGGATTGTCGTCTCGATTCTCGCCGCCTTGGCGTGGATGCCGGCGACCGGATGGGCGCAAGAGGCCTCCACACCGCAGGCCAAGGCAACGGTGGGCGTGTATTACTATCCCTGGTACCGCGCCCAGGGCACGAACCGCGCGAGCAACTGGCGGAACGCGTTGCGGCAACGGCTGGTGCCGGCCCAGGCGCCGAAGCTCGGCCGGTACGATTCGAGCGATCCGAACGTCGTGGGCGACCACATCGCGCAGAGCGTTCGCGGCGGCATCGCGTTCTGGGCGTCGAGCTGGTGGCGGCCGGGTGACTACACCGACACGACGCTGCGCGACGTCATCCTCAAGCACCCGGACGCGGGCAAGCTCAAATACGCGATCCTCTACGAATCCACGGGCCGGCTGGGGACGTTCGCCAACCCCGACTACAGCCGCTGGATCGACGACTTGACCTATCTACAGAAGACCTACTTCGACCATCCGTACTACCTGCGCATCGATGGCAAACCAGTGCTGTTCGTGTACCTGACCCGCGAGTACTTCCGCAACAAGGGCCACGAAGCGCTCCGGCAGATGCGCGAGAAGTTCCCGAACCTGTATCTCGTCGGCGATGATGTCTTCGACGCGGGCTACAGGGCCGAATGGGCCAAGAACTTCGACGCAGTCACCGCGTACGACGTCTACGGCCAGTCCGTCGGCCCTCGCGGCGGCACGCATGCGGCGATCGAGCTGCTCGCCACGAACTACGCCGGCGCCAAGGCGGCCGCCAACAGCGTGGGCGTCGCGTTCATGCCGACTATCGCACCGGGCTACAACGACACGGCCGTACGCCGGGGCCATCCGGGCCGGGCGCGATACTTCGGCGACGTCGAGGACTCGAAAGAGGGTGACCTCTTCCGCGCGATGATCGCCGACGTGGCGCTGCCGAACCTCGACCCCAAGTGCGGGCGGATCATGATGCTCACCAGCTTCAACGAGTGGTACGAGGACACGCAGATCGAAGCGACGGCGGGCACACAGCCGGCGACCAGCAAGGACGACTCCGACAGCGGCACAGCGCTGACCGGCGGCCAGCAGTACGTCGATTACGGGTACCTCTACCTCGACATCCTCAGCGAGATGACTCGTTGACAGCGAAAGGACACGCCCATGAGCCAGACCGGCAAGACGCCGAGTGACAGTGCGGTGGTGACGCGGTATCTGGTGATGCCGCAGCAGGCAAATCCGCAGGGGACCGCATTCGGCGGTGCGGTCATGGGCTGGATCGACATGGTGGCGGCGATGGCAGCCGAGCGGCACTGCGGCACGGAGGTCGTCACGGCGGGGATCGACTCGCTGTCGTTCCAGGCGCCCATCCGCATCGGCGACCACGTCGTGCTCGAAGCGGCGGTCAACTACGTCAGCCGGTCCTCGATGGAGGTCGGCGTCCGCGTCACCCGCGAGGACCCGACGACCGGAGCACGCCAGATCGCCACGACGGCCCACCTGACGCTCGTGGCGCTCGACAAGGACAAGAAGCCGACCGCCGCACCGGCACTTGTGCCGCAGACAGACGAAGAGAAACGACGCTACGAAAACGCAAAACGCCGCGTGCAGCAGCGCAAAGAACGACTCAAACAACAGTCGTAAGGGCGAGGCATGCCTCGCCCCTACCAGGGGAATCGCTATGATGACTTTGCGAGGGGTTACCGCGGTATTGGTGTCGCTTTCGATGGCTGCCGGCGCCGGGGCGGCCAACAGGCCGGATCGCGTCGAGTGGTTCATGGACCAGGGGCTGGGCTTGTTCGTGCACTGGAGCGTGGACTCGCAGCTCGGCTCGGTGATCAGCCATTCGATGGTGGGCGCCTCGGACGACTATCTCGACCGCTTCATCAACGATCTGCCGGAGACGTTCTATCCCGAGCGGTTCAACCCCGACGAATGGGCGCGCCTGGCCAAGCTGGCGGGCATGAAGTACGTGGTCTTCACAACGAAGCATCACAGCGGTTTCTGCATGTTCCACACGCAGACGACGCCCTTCAACATCGCCAACACGCCCTACGGCCAGGACATCACCCGCAAGCTCTTCGAGAGCCTCCGCAAGTACGGCATCGGCATCGGGGTGTACTTTTCGCCCGACGACTTCTGGATGCTGCACAGGCAGGACAAGGACGTGAGCCGGCGGCGGCCCGAGGCGCTGCCGCAGAACAATCCGGAGTTGATGGCGCACAACAAGGCGCAGCTTCGCGAGCTGCTGACGCAGTACGGCCCGATCGACGTGCTCTTCATCGACGGCGAGCCCAACGAGCTGAAGGAGCTGGCGTGGGAGCTTCAGGACGACCTGGTCATCACGCGTGGCGAGATGGAGACGCCCGAGCAGAACACGCCGGATAAGCCGATGCCCGGCCCATGGGAGGCCTGCTACACACTCGGCACGCAGTGGCAGTTCAAGCCGACCAACGAGAACTACAAGTCCGGCACGCAACTGATCGAGATGCTCATCGAGATCCGGGCCAAGGGCGGCAACTTCCTGCTGAACGTGGGACCGCAACCCGACGGCGTGATCCCGTTCGAGCAGGAGCGACGCATCCGAGAGCTGGCGCTGTGGATGTTCATCAACGGCGAGGCCATCCACGGCATTCGCCCGTGGCACGTGATCCGCGAAGGCAACATCTGGTTCACCAAAGCCAAAGACGACGACACCGTCTACGCTTTCCTGACCAAACTGCCCGATTGGAAACGCGGGGACCGCAAGGAGTTCACCCTTCGAAGCGTCAGGGCGACGGATCAGACGACCGTCAGTGTGCTCGGCCAGAGCGGCCGCGTGCTGGAGTACAACACAAAGGTCATCCCTGAAACGCGCTGGAGCCAGGAGGCCGATGGGCTGCACGTCTCCGTCGTCCGCGCCCAGCGAATCTACAACGATTCGAAGTGGCCCAACCCCATCGTGCTGCGAATCACCGACGCCAACGCGGCACAATAGCGCAGGCGTACCATCCCCAAGCTGCACTTGACGCTGCCACTCGGAACGATCATCGCTGGGCAGGTGAGGCCTTCGTGTCGGCGGCCGTGCGGCTGGGCGTGTAGCTGCGGACCTCGCGGGCGGGCAACCCGCTGTGGCGGCCGCGCAGCAGGTCGCGCTTCTGGTAGCACTGCTCCCGGAAGACGGCGATCTCGGCGGCGAGGTTGGCGTTGGGCGAATCGCCGAAGAACGCGTGGATGATCGGGAACACCAGATCGGGGTTCTTCTTGCGGAACTCCTTCATCATCGCCTCGATCTTGGCGGTGGCGACGCCCTCCTGCATGCAGGTGAACGGCCCGACGTGGAAGATGCCGGAGATATAGGCGTCGCCGTGCGGCTGGATCAGATCGTGCATGAAGTAGTACGCGATGCCCGTGCTCAGGGGGGACTCGCCCTCAATGTTGCCGTGGCCTTCGTGCTCGCGTTCGAGCTTCTCGATGATCTCCATCGGATGCGGCAGCACGTGCCGGCCGGCGAGCACGTCGTGGAATGGCGCGGCCAGCTTCTCGGCGACGTGGTTCATGTACCGCGACTTCAGCAGCGACTTGCCCAGTTGCCCGCTCGACCGCCAGGCCCGGGCCAGGTTCCACGACCGCAGGCCCAGACGCACGTCGCGCTTGTTGTTGCGCACGTTCATCCGGTTGACGTAGAGCAGCCAGTCGGTGATCGGGTCGCGCACCACCTCCAACTGCTGGTCTTCGAGCTGGCGGATCACCTGGTTGGTGTACGGGTCGTGCTGGCGCATGTAGATCTCGCCGATGTAGAGGATCAGCGGGAACCGCTCGTGGTGCGCCAGCGGCAGCGCCTGGAACAGCGCGACGGTCTCATGTCCCCATCGCACCATCTTGTCGGTGTCGGCGCCGGCGGCAACGATCGCGCTGACTGTTTCGAGGCGCTCCTTCTTCAAGGCATCGGCCTGGCCCTTGTCCGCGACGTACGGGCGGAAGCGGCGCAGAATGTCCTCCAGCAGATCGGAGGCGTTGATCCCCTTGAAAAGAATCTGCTGCATCTTCATGCGGTCCGATGGGCGCAGGCCCTCGGGCAGCGGGATGTCGATGTAGTCGGTCTCCGACGACGGTCCGACGACAGGAATCTTCTCCAGGCCTTCCAGCCGCATGAACTCCTGGAGCAGCTCGGTGTACTTGCCGAACCGGCACGGCCCGCTCGTCGTCGGCAGCATCACGAGGTAGTTGTCCTCCACCTCCTGCCGGCTGGTCTTCTCGATCTGGTCCTGCAAGAAGGCGATGGCGTCTCCCACGACGCCCTTGAGCGGATAGCACACTTCGGTGTAGATGTGCTTGCGCGCGACTTCGTAGCCGCGCGGCGTGTCGGTCGGCAGAACCTGGCTGCTGATCCCGAAGTGGTTCAGCCCCGCCGCCCCCATGTAGCTGGCGTCGCCCATGTACGGGATCAACCAGGTGCGCTTTTCGTAGCTGTTGCTCGAATAGCTCCGCAGCCGGGCCATGTCCACCGGCACCGGCCGGCTCTCGCTGACCACGCGTTCATGGGCCTCCGTGCGCGTCACGAACGGCGCGTTGTTCGTCTGCGCATCGGTGACCAGCACCAGTAGAGGCTTGGCGGCCGCCTGCTGGATGTTCTCCTCCTGGTAGATCTTGAGGCTGTCGGGCCCGCACGCGAAGTTGATCATGCGAATGGGGAACAGGTTCGGGTGGTTGGCCACGAACAGGTTCGCCTTGAGAATCTTGACGCTTTGCACCCAGAATTCGTTGTCGACAAACTCCTTGATCGACAGGTCCATGAACTTGTGTTCGAGGAACTGCTGCGGGATGTACTCGAGCCCGCGCACCTGCGAGAACATCGCCCCGGAATTCGAGCTGGCCTCGGGGTCGAGCAGGACGTAATCCCGGCCGATGCCGACGTAGGCCGTGACGCCGTCGCGCTCGATGCGCTGAAGGAAACGGTCGCCTTCGGCGTAGACGTCGCTCTTGAACTGGTTCTCGGCGCTCTCGGCGTAGGCGATGGCATTCTTGATCCGCCGGTCGGTGAACGAGAAGCCGACGCGGGCGAATTCCTTTCGAAGCTCGGTGACCAGCAGGGCCAGATCGCCGAAATGCAGGATCGGGTTGATCTGACGCATCTTGTCGAGGCTCAGCACGTCGTTGAGGACGTAGCCTTCGGACTCGGTGTAGATGCAGTACTTCAGGTCGGGCCGCTCGGGCCTCCGCTGCTCGATGAAGCTCGGGTTGAACAGATATTTGATGGCCGGGTCGTCGTTGAGCACGGCGGCGTGGCCGGTCGCGAGCTTGCGCGCGATGCAGAACTCGGTGCGCGACTTGTCGACGCCGATCTTGGCGATGTCGCTGTTGCTGCGCGGGGACACCACCGGATAGAACCCCAGCTTGCGGAACAGCGCCGCACTCCAGATGCCTTTCTCGCCGACGGTGGCCATGCTGCGTTTGATGCCAATGGTCGGACCCGTCGGCTCCGCGGAGTGCAGCTCCGTCTGGATGCAACCCTGCTTCTTGAAATGCTTCTCGTAGATGCGATGGTAGCGGTCGACGTAGTTGGTCTTGGGCTTCTTGACCGCTTCCGAGTTACCCAGCGGACAGAAACCGCCGGTGATGATCTCGTCATCCTCGATGTGGAAGACTTCGAGCTGGCAGTCGCGAATCCCGCAGGAGCGCTGGCCGAACAGATCGCGGCACGCGACTTTGCGCTTCTGGAACGGCATATCGACGATTTCCCACCCCCGAAAGGCGGTGCCGTGCGCCTGGCCCTGGGCTTCGAGTTGCCGGATGTGCTTGATGATGTCGAGGGCCTGGCCCCAGGCGCCGAACATCTCGCGGTGCGGATAGGCCTCGACGACGCCATCGGTGACCTGCGCCAGGGCCGCGAGAAACGCCTTGCCCAAGGCCGGACCGCCCTGCGCGGAGCACTTCTTGCCGACGTGCTGGGCGCCTCCGACGAATTTGTAGTAGTAGCTGGCCGCGGTGCCGCGCAGAATCGCGCCGGCGATCTCGTCGCGCCCGAAACCCTCGGCGATGAGGCGATTCTCATCCATTTCCATGAACACGCCGCATGTCGAGTCGATGATCGGGACGCGCTTGGCCTGCAGGGCCGCCTCCTGGAGTGTGCTCTCGACGTCGAGATTGATCACATCGGCCATGTTCTCCAGTGTCTGGCCCGAGCCGGCCTGGCAACTGTAGTTCATCTTCGCCTCTTTGACGGTTCCGTCGGCCGAGAAACACGTGAACTTCATGTCCTGCCCGCCCACCTCGAAAATCGTGTCGATCTCCGGGTTGCAGTGCTTGACGCCCAGCGCGTGACAGGTGATCTCGTCGGTGATGCGGTCCGTC
>CAZOFX010000145.1:0-9806 GCA_964579055.1 uncultured Pirellulales bacterium | reverse complement strand
TGGGCGAGACCGACGACGTCGGCGAGACCGCCAACACGCAGATCGCCTACTTCGATTACAGGCCCGCCCCGCTGATCTTCGAGGTTCGCGGATTGCCTCGCAAGAAAGGCGACCGCGCTCTGGACCACTATCGTGGGACGCGCGTCGGCGACTGCATCCAGTGCGAAGGCGGCTACTTCCCCTGCGACGACGGCGGCGGCTGGGTCTTCGACAACGACGGCAAGCGAATCAAGCAGTTCACCGGTCGCGGCGGCGCCGGGCACCACGAGAACTTCATCAAGGCGGTGCGCAGCCGCAAGGTCAGCGACCTCAACGGCGACATCGAGATCGGACACCTGTCCGCGGCCCTGTGTCACATGGCCAACACCTCCCATCGACTGGGCAAGAAGGCCACGGTCGATGAGATCCTCCAGGCCATCGGCGACAACGAAGAGATGTTCGATTCGTTCGGCCGCATGGTGGAGCATCTGGTCGCCAACGAGGTGGATCTCGAGAAGGAGCCGATCACGCTGGGCCCGATGCTGACGATGGATGCCGACAAGGAACGATACGTCGGCGAAAACAGTGACATGGCCAACATATTCCTCAAGCGCAACTACCGCGAGCCGTTCGTTATACCGGAGAACGTCTGATGCGGTTCGCGCTGTGCAATGAGATGTTCCAGGACCGGCCGATGGCCGACGTGGCCGCGACGGCGCGGAAGCTGGGCTATCACGGCCTGGAGATCGCGCCGTTCACGTTGGCCGCCTCGGCGACCGAAGTGACGAAGGCGCAGCGCCGGCAGACGCGCAAGGCGATCGAGAACGAGGGTCTGGAATGCGTGGGTCTGCACTGGCTGTTCGCCGGACCGACGGGCCTGCACATGACCACGCCCGACGAGAAGACCTGGACGCACACGCGGGACTACCTGTCCGCCCTGCTCGATTTGTGCAGTGATCTGGGCGGCAGCGTCCTCGTGCTCGGTTCGCCCAAGCAGCGCAGCGTCATCGAAGGCCAGACGTATTCCGGCGCCTGGCAGCGTGCGGCCGACCTGCTCGGCTCCGTGCTCGGCAAGGCGGGCGAATTGGGTATGACGATCTGCCTGGAACCGCTGTCGCCGGCCGAGACGAACTTCATCAACACCGTCGAAGAAGGCATGAAGATGGTTCGGCAAGTGAACCATCCGAATCTGAAGATCCATCTCGACGTCAAGGCGATGTGCTCGGAAGGCAGGCCGGTGGGCGAGATCATCCGCTCGGTGCGCGCCGACCAGATCGGCCACTTCCACGTCAACGACGCGAACCTCTACGGTCCCGGCATGGGCGACGTCGACTACGCGCCCATCGCCGAGGCGATCGACGAGGTCGGCTGGAACAAGTGGCTGTCGGTGGAGGTCTTCAAGTACGACCCCGATCCCGAGACGATCGCGAAGAAGAGCATCGACTATCTGCGGCGTTTCTGGCCGTGACGGTGTTGGCCTGTAGGCAATCAAGAGGCAACAGCGAGGCAGGCCCCGAAGCCTGCCTCGTTTCTTTCTCGCGCGTCGGCGAAAGATGCAGAATGCCGGGAAACATCTTCGGCGCGCTGCGCAACGACGGCGCGGGGTTGACCGGTCGAAAGGAGCGGTTATGAACAGACACATGCGAGTCGCGACGATGCTGGCGGCGATGGCAACGATGGCGGCGGGCGGCTCCGCTGCACGGGCCTGGCAGACGGCGGCGACGATCGAGGCCGACCGGTTCTTCCTCAACGGGCAGCCTACGTATCTGGGCCGGTCGCCCAAGGCGATGGGCAGACTGATGAACGCGCGGATGGTCAATTCGACGTTCGACGATGAGAACCCCGCGACGCGGCCCGAAGGATTGAACCCCGAAGCGAACACGACGCGCTTCATCGACTCGATGGACCCGTACAAGGCGAAAGGGATTCTCGCCTTCACGCTGAACCTCCAGGGCGGGTATCCGGGCTACGAGGGGGCGATCAACTCGGCGTTCGAGCGAGATGGAAGTCTCAAGCCGGCGTACCTGCGACGGGTCGCTCGCGTCATCGAGGCAGCCGACGCGAAGGGCCTGGTCGTCATCCTCGGCCTGTTCTACCAGCGGCAGGACCAGATCCTGGCCGACGAGGACGCGGTGCGCGCCGCGACGCGAAACACCGCGACGTGGATCGCGCAACAGGGCTACACCAACGTGCTTGTCGAGATCGCCAACGAGTACCGCCACGACGGGTTCGACCACGCTGTCCTTCGCACGGAGGCCGGCGAAGCCGAGCTCATGGACCTCGTGCGGTCGGCGCATCCGAAGCTCCGGGGCTCCACCAGCGGCGTGGGCGACGCCCGACTGCATCCGACGCTGTGCGAAGCGGCCGACTTCATTCTGCTGCACGGCAACGGAACCGAGCCCGAGGACTATCCCGAGCGTATCCGGGCGGTCGCCAAATACGGCAAGCCCATCGTGTTCAACGAGGACTGGTGCTTCAGCGACGACAGTCGCGGCGTGGCCGATGCGCCCGCCAAGGCAAGAGCGGCGTTCGAGAACGGCGCCTCCTGGGGCATCATGAACCAGAAACGCAACCAGCAGTGGCCCTTCGTCTTCGGTATCGGAAAGCCCGACGAGGGTCCCAACGCCGTTGAGGATCTCACCGCCTATGAGACGATCCGCTCGCTGGTCGGAATGCCGACCGGCGTCAACGGACTGAGATAGGGACAGACCGAGGAAAGGACAATCGCATGGATCGCAGGACGTTCATCAAGGCGGTGCCGGCAATGGCGGTACTGGCGGGCGCCGCGCCGAGCGTCGCGGAGGAATTGACGCCCATCACCCTGCCCCACCCCGAAACCGATGGGGGCAGGTCGGTGCTGGCGGCGTTGCTGGCGCGAAAGACCAATCGCAACATCAGTGACAGGAAACTGCCTGCCCAGGTGCTGTCGAACCTCCTGTGGGCGGCGTTCGGCATCAACCGCGAGAACGGCTCGTTCGGCAAGCCGGGCCGGACCGCCCCGTCGGCCAGCAATTCGCAGGAGATCGACCTGTATGTGGCGTTGCCCGAGGGCGTGTATCTCTACGACGGGCTCAACCATCGTCTGAATCCCGTGGTGGCGGGCGATTTCCGCGCCAGGTCGGGCCGGCGTGCGGCAGCGACGGCTCCGGTGAACATCTTCTACGTCGCGGACCTGGGCCGGTACGACACGGGGCCGAATCAGCCCGACCGCAGGATCGGCGATCCCGAGGTCCAGAAGTCGTACTACTACTGCGCGACGGGACTGATCGCACAGAACGTCTATCTGTTCTGCGCCTCGCAGGACCTGGCGGCGTGGCTGCACAACTGCGACAAGGAGAACACGGCCAGAGAGCTGAAGCTGCGGCCGCAACAGCGCATGCTCTTCGCCCAGACCGTCGGCTATCCGGCGTAGGGACGCACGGTGCCGCCCATCCCGGAGCTTCGCTTGAGGTTGCCATCCGACATGACCAGGCGTGAGGCCTATTGCGTGCCGGCCAGCCAGTTTGCGCCCAGGATGCTCAGGTCGGCGAAATCGACCCGGCAGTCGTTGTTGACGTCGCCGGGAATCGGCTCTTCGGTCGAGACCATCCGGAAGACCTCACCGTCGACCAGATCGAGCAGGTACAGCTCGCCGTCGGGACCTTCGCCGAAGGACGAGAGGAAGCTGATATTGCCCAGGCCCGGATTCAGCTCCGCCGTGCGTTCGGTGAATTCGCTCAGCGTGCCGTCCCGATAGCGGAAAGACCAGATGCGGGCCGAGCCGTAGTCGGCGAAGAAGTACGTCCCCTGCAAACCTCCGAGCTTTCGGCCCCGATAGACATAGCCTCCTGTCACCGAGACGCCCACGGCATGCGTGTACTCGTAGATCGGAGGCACGAGACTCGGATCGCCGCAGGGCGGATTGCCGGCGGTGCGGGAGTCGTCACTACATCGCGTCCCTTCCATCACGCGCCAGCCGTAGTTCTCCCCGCCGCTGCTGGAGGCGGGCTGAAAGTCGATCTCCTCGATCTGGTTCTGGCCGACGTCGCCGATGTACAGGTTGCCCGTGACGCGGTCGAAGCTGCACCGCCAGGGATTGCGGAGACCATAGGCCCAGATTTCCGGGCGCGCATCGGGCACTCCGACAAACGGATTGTCCGGCGGGATGCCGTACCGCCCTGTCGAGCCATCGGTCCTGCGCACGTCGATGCGCAGCAGTTTGCCCAGCAGCGTCTGGAGGCTCTGGGCGCGGTTGCCCGGGTCGAACGCGCTGCCGCCGTCGCCCGTGCTGATGTAGAGGTAGCCGTCCGGTCCGAAGGCGAGCCATCCCCCGTTGTGGTTGGAGAACGGCTGGGCATACGAGAGAAGCACAACCTCGCTGCCCGGGTCCGCCAGATTCG
Source organism: uncultured Pirellulales bacterium (assembly GCA_964579055.1). Taxonomy (GTDB): domain Bacteria; phylum Planctomycetota; class Phycisphaerae; order Sedimentisphaerales; family Anaerobacaceae; genus Anaerobaca. The sequence continues at coordinate 5,448 of CAZOFX010000145.1, read as the reverse complement.
GATTCGTCCGCGAGGTGCGGTAGCGTCGAATCTCGGTCGTCCCGTCGGTAATGGTGACGTTGACATAGAGCAGGCCGTTGTCGGCATAGAGCGGATCGAAGGCCAGGCCCAGCAGTCCCTGCTCATTGCCGGTCGCCAGGCCGCCCAGATCGAGAAACGGAGCCTCCCGCATCGCGCCGGCGTCGAGGTCAAGAACCCTGACTCGCCCGGTGTGCTGTTCGATGACGAAGAGCCGGTTGGAGCCGTCCTCGGGCCAGGCCACGCCGACCGGGCGATCCAACCCGTCAGCCACCCGTTCGAGCCCGAGCGCGCACACAGCGCGCGCCAAGGACGGCGTCAGCGAGAACACTGCCGCCGCGAAAATCAGATGCAACCGCTTCATCGCGCGAATCCTCCTAAAACCGAGCCCGCCCCACCTGAGGGCATCCAGTCCGTGATCGCCGCTACCGCTACGACCGCGGCATCATCGAGTTCTCCGGCCGGGCATTTTCCGAATGGGCGCAGACTCGCGGGCGACACGGTGGGCAAAACGCCTTGCCTGCTGCGCGATCGGGGTGTAGACTTCGCCCGATGCTGTCCGAGACGTCGTGGCGGCCGGCGGAGAACGCGCATCGTGCGATAAGGAGTCTGTCCATGCCTGAGTTCGATTCTCTGGAGTTCACACAGACACAGGCCGCCCCCGTGCTGGCGGTGCAGGTCAGCGGGGAATGTGGCACCGAGCCGAGCAGCGTCGGTCCGGCGATATCTAAGGCGTTCGACCAGCTCGGACGGCTTCTGAAGAAACACGCCCTCGCGCCGGCCGGACCGCCGCGCGCGATCTACACCGCCTATGGTCCCACGGGGATGAAGTTCATCGTGGCGCTGCCCATCGCCGCCCCGCCGACGACGCCGGTCGCCCCCGGTCTCGCGTCCATCGGCCCTCTGGCCGGGACGAAGGCCCTGCGATTCACGCATCGCGGCCCTTACGCCGGCCTGATGGGCACCTATGGACAGATCACGGCGTTCATGAAAGCCAGGGGCCTGATGGCGAGCGAAGCGGACTGGGCCCATTACATGCCGATGTGGGAAGAGTACCTCAACGATCCGGACACGACGCCGCAGGCCGACCTGCTGACGTACATCTATCTACCGTCGGCCTGAGCCGTCGATTCGCCTGCGTCGTCGAGGGTATCAGCGTTTGAAGACCGCCGCGCGGTGCCTGAGAATGTCCGACCGGCTGATGATACCCACCAGGCGCGTCCCGTCCAGGATCGGCACGCGATGGAAATCGTGCTCGATCAGGCAAGCGCAAATGCGATAGAGGCTGGTCTTGCGATCGAAGGACACGACCTTCCTCGTCATGAAGCTCTCGACGGGGGCTTGCGCGGCCTCCAGGCTGGTCGCATGACGCAGCACGTCCTTTTCCGTGATAATGCCCAGGAGGTTCATCCCGCCGTCGACCACCGGCAGGCCCGTGACGTGGTGCCGGGCGATCAGGTCCATGGCCTCGTACAGAGGCGTCTCGGGTCCCAGCGTGAGCAGGCCGATCTTCATGGCGTCTTCTGCGCGCATCTCGTCCGCGGCATTCGAGCCGGCCGGGCACGCGGATGGGCACAGCTTCCGCATCAGAAGGCGGACCAGGTCCGCCCGCGTGATCATGCCGGCCAATCGCTTCTGATAGAGGATAGGCACGCGCCGAAACGAATGCTCCAGCAGATGCCGGTAGATCGCCGAGACCTTGTCCTCGACGTCGAAGCTGGTGGCGTGGGGCGTCATGTAGTCTTCGACCAGACCCGGCAGATACTGCCCCTCGTACAGCAACTTCAGCAGGTCTTTCTCCGACAGCATCCCGTCCAGGCGGCCCTCACAGGTCACCGGCAGGCCGCTGATGTCGCGTTCGATCAGCAGCGAGACCGCCTTCTGCACCGGCTCTTTCCGGTCGATGCTCACGACCCCGACCTGCATCACGTCTCGGGCCAGCAGCTCGTCCATTTCGTCGAAGGGGTTGTTCAGGCAGATGGACTGCTCGGCCAATTCACTCTCGCAGTAAGCATCACAGGTCATCGTCTTATCCTCACCAGCAACCGTGCGTGCCGACCTTGCGGTCAACCCGGACCATCTCTGAGATCGGCATGTCCGCCTTTGCTCATCGACCTGCCGGCAACCTAACTCAAGGGAATACCCGGCCGGCCATGGTGAAATACGTAGTTCTACGTAGTGCCGTACCCTCCAGGCGGGCCTATGGCTTGCCGGCCGGGCCAGCCGCTTGGCATCTACGTCCGGGCCGCTTAGAATGTCCCTGCCGGGCTTATCGGTCCTTCAGCGCGCGATCGGATCTGGGGTGGCGCGCAGCGTACGCACTTGGAGCATATATATGAGCACATCCGGACCACTGGGCAACAGCGCCGAGCCACCGGCCAAGCCGCCACGGCGGCGCCGGTATCGCGGCACATATCCCAGGGACTTTCGCGACAAGTACAAGGAGCACAACCTCGAGGCCTACCCCGAGATCGCCGCGCACGTGCGTGCCAAAGGCAACACGCCCGCCGGCAGTCACGTACCCGTAATGACCGGGCAGGTCCTCGCCTGCCTGCGCCCGGCCCCGGGCGAGGTCGTCATCGACTGCACCGTCGGCTATGGGGGGCACGCCCTGGAATTCGCGCAGCGGATCGCGCCGGGCGGGCGGCTGATCGCGCTCGACGTCGATTGCGCCGAGCTGGAGCGCACCGGCGTGCGTCTGGGGCAGGCCCCGGTGCCCGTGAGCTTCCATCGCAGCAACTTCGCCGGCGTAAGCAACGTGCTCGCCAAAGAGGGGCTCGACGGCTGCGACATTCTCTTTGCCGACCTCGGCGTCTCGAGCATGCAGATCGACAACCCCGATCGGGGCATGAGCTACAAACACGAAGGCCCGCTCGATCTGCGGATGGACGACCGCCTCAAGCGGACGGGCGCCGACCTGATCGGCTCGCTGAGTGAAGAGAAGCTGGCCGATGCCTTGCGTGACTTGGCCGACGAGCCGGACGCGGAGGCGATCGCCCGGGCCATCGTCAGACGGCGGGCCGCAGGCTCCGTCACGCAGACATCGCAGCTCGTCGAGCTGGTTCTGGCCGCCAAGGGTCTGATTGTCGAGACCTGGCAGAAGCAGCGCGTCTCGCATCCCGGCCTGCTCCATCCGGCTGCCCGTACCTTCCAGGCCCTTCGCATCCTGGTCAACGATGAGCTGGGCTGCCTGAAGAAGCTGCTGGGCCTGGCCCCCTATTGCCTGCGTCCGGGCGGACGGATCGGCATCATCAGCTTCCACAGCGGCGAAGACCGGCTCGTCAAGCAGTCGTTCCGCGAAGGCGTGCGAACCGGCCTCTACCAGGCGGCCGGCGAAGATGTGATTGTGCCCTCGCGCGAGGACATCGCGTCGAACCCCCGCAGCGCCTCGGCGAAGTTCCGCTGGGCCGCCAGGGAGGCACGTCCATAGCGAACCATCCCCAATCCGCCTGCGGCGGATTGAGGCTGCCACGCGAATTCGCAACCTGCACAGGTCCATAAGGGCGAGGCATGCCTCGCCCCTACCGCCACAGCACGTGGCCTCCGCCCGACCCTCCTGATCGACGCTCAACCACCGCCAAGGCAAGACACGTGATCGCGTCGTCGATTGCGGTTGTCAGACAGACGCAATCGTGGTATGTACAGAGCGGTCCGGAGAAAGAACGGTATGTCGGTGGTCGATAAGGAGACGACGATGCCATTGATTCAGCTTGAGACTTCGTGCGATCTGTCTAATCCGAACAAAAAGGAATCGGTCGCCAAGGCCCTGTCGCGTCTGGCGGCCGAGGGGACCGGCAAGCCCGAGCAGTACGTCATGGCGTGCGTGCAGGACAAGGCCACCATGACGATGGCGGGCGAGACCGGGCCGTGCGCCCTGGTGACCATCAAGGGGATCGGGGGCCTGAGCAAGTCGGTCAATCAGACTCTCACCGGCCGCATCTGCCAGATGCTCGAGGAGGAGCTGGCCATCCCGACCGACCGCATCTACGTCACGTTCCAGGAACTGGCCGCCACCCACTGGGGCTGGGACCGCCACACCTTCGGATGAGATCCGTTCTCCATCCGCACGTCAGGCGTTCTTGAGCGCAACGGCCTTGAAGAACGTGTAGCAGAACACACCGTCGGGTTCCGCCGTCCGGTACAGGTCCCGGATGCCCTCGTCGAAATCGGACGCGCCGATCAAGCCCGCCTCCAGCGCGGCCGCTCGCACACCTTCGACCATCGCGGTGAACGTCTTGCGGGTGAAGCCGTCGACCAGTTCCGGCCGGCTCGCGTCGACGTACACCATTCGCGGGGAAACCCGCGCGGAACCGAAGCCCGCCCTCGTGAGCAGTGGGAACAGTTCGCGGCCGATGTTCGCGTTGCCCCCCGCCTGCTTCTGCAATTGGACCTGGCAATGGATCGCGGCGTGGGCCTTGGCGCTGTCGGGATGGAAATACGTCGAGCCATGGTCCCCCTCGATCACCGTCATCGAGCCGCCTGTCTTGAGCCGCTTCTTCAGTTCCAGCAGCGCGCCGACGGGATCGGCAAGGTGTTCGAGGACAAAGCAGACGAAGACGTGATCGAACGACTCGGGTTCAAACGGCAGATGGAAGATGTCCGCCTGGCGGAAGGTGACATTGGTCAGGCCGGCGGCCGCCACCGCGTCTCGGGCCTGGGCCAGGGAGCTTTCGGAGATGTCGACGGAGGTCACCTTTGCGCCGGGACTGTTCCGCGCCAATGTCACCGTCTGGGCCCCGACGCCGCAGCCGGCCTCCAGGACGGTGCTCCCGGCCGGGTACACCGTGTCCGAGTGCAGCAATTGCACCAGCGTCGAAGCCTGATCCTGTAATCGCGTGTTCTCCCGCGAATCGTATCCATGCACGTAACGCCTGCCCATCGATCTATTCCCTTTCACTCCACAGCGGCCATGGACCTCCCCCATCTACCACCGAAGAGGGAATCCATCCGTACCGCATAGGATAGAGACGCAGATCGCTCGAATCAACGGAAAACCCGGACCCGTTGCAGCGTGGATCGTGCGTGACGTGGCCGATCAGGCGACAGGGCCGTAGCGCGGGCCGAGCGTCGGCGCCAGCTCCCGGCCGAACGCGAGTAGCTCCTGCCGCTCGTCGGCGGTCAGCGGCTCGTAGCGGCGGGCCAGCTCGACGTTCTGAATGGCCTGTTCCATCGTGAACGGCCCGACGTTAGCAACGTGGACGCCTTCGAGGTCCAGCGCGTAGGCCAGCGCCTTAGCCAGCCGCTCGGGCGGCGTGTTGCAGCCGACCCAGCCTTTGCGGTGGTTGGGGAAGCCGCCCTTGATGCCGGCGTAGACCTTCATCGCCACGACGCCGATGTTGCGTTTGCGGCACTCGGGCAGCACCGTGCCTTCGAAGTCGTAGATGTTGCGGTCGGCGTAGTTCATCACGTTCATCACGACGTCGATCTGAT
>CAZOFX010000144.1:0-9816 GCA_964579055.1 uncultured Pirellulales bacterium | reverse complement strand
GAGCGCTACCCTATTTTAACAGGCGCGCAAAAATATTTCCTAATCCGTATCAGGCCAACAAAAACGATGACCGCCGGCTCCAGAGCCTGCCCCGCGGTAAGGCGTTCCAGAGCCTTGTCCACGTTGTGCACGTGCACCACCCGGCGGGTCATTCCCAATTCGTCCATCGCCTCCTTCACAGTCGGCGACGCGGCCTCGGGACTTTCAATCAGCAGTATCGGCTTGGCATACTGCAAGGTGCCTTTCGCCCCCATGGAATTCATACGAACAGCCCCTCATCATCTTGCGACATCTTGCGACCCGGTGACCACCGTCCCGGATCGGCCAGCGACTATCCCGCGCAGGTCCACAGTGTGGTCATCTCGGTGCGCCGTGCGACAGGCGAGGCGCACGCAATGGCCCCCCTGCGCCTATCACCATACGGGATCGGTTCGATCCGAGATCAAATGAACAGGAAAGTCTGCAAGACCGCCCCAAGGTTTCCTGGACTGCCAAGCTCGCTACCAATCCGTTTCCTGGGTCACCCCGGCATTTTCCCTGGCCTCCCCTGCCTTATGGACCAATCGCACGAGTTCCACCACCGTGGCGACCCCTGCTTTGGATAGCACGTTCGTCCGGTGAAAATCGACCGTCTTCTGGCTGATGCCGAGTTCAAAGGCAATCGTCTTGTTCGATTTGCCCAGGACCAGCAGGTCCATCACCTGACGCTCACGCCGGGTCAGATCCTCGATCCGCGACTGGAAGCTCTCTGACTGCTGCCTCGCGGCGCGGATGCGCCGGTCCAGTTCAACCGCCCTCTGAATGCTGTCGAGCAACACCTGATCGCGGAACGGCTTTTCAATAAAGTCCATCGCACCGGCCTTCATGGCTTCCACGGCCATGGGGACGTCGCCGTGGCCGGTGATGACAACGATGGGAATCTCCATGTTCAACTCACGGAGCCGGGCCTGAAGCTCCAGGCCGCTCATGCCCGACATCCGCACATCCAGCACCAGGCAGCCGGGTTGCGAAGGGTCGTAATGGGCCAGGAATTCCCGCGCCCCACCGAACGTCTTGACACGCAGGCCGATATCCTCGATCAGAAGACACAGAGATTGACAGATCGCCTCGTCATCATCGACGACAAACACCGTGGGCTTCGCGCTGCTCATGTTCAACTCCTTCCGCCGGTAGCGTGAATCGGAAAACTGCTCCCGAGCCTCCGTCCGACTCCGCCCACAGCCGACCGCCGTGAGCTTCGATGATCCGTCGGCTCAAGGACAAACCAATGCCTAATCCCTTGTTCTTCGTGGTGAAGAACGAGTCAAAAACCCGCTCGGTCAACTGCGACGAGAGCCCCCGGCCGGTATCGGCAACCGCAACCTCGATTTCGTCGCCATTCTTCACGGCGTGCGTGGAGAGGGTCAGCCTCCGCAGCGGAGAGCGGTTGCCACTCATGGCCTCCATCGCATTCCGCACGAGGTTGAGCACGACCTGCTGTACGCCCACGGCATCGGCTCGGACGGGGGGCAAGCCCTCGCCCAGATCGCGGACGACGGTGATCCCGAGCCGGGCAATCTCCGCTTCCACGGTGCTCATGGCCTCGTCCAACGCATCGCGCACATCGAGGCTGGTTCGCCGAGGCTCACGTTTCGCGACCAGGCCGCGGATCCGTTTGATGATGCCGGCCGCCCGCTCTGCCTGTTCGGCGATCTGGCCGATGGAGTTGCACAGTGTCTTCATGTCGACCGGCTCCCGTCCGGCCAGCCGCAGACAGCCGCCGGCGTAGTTCACGATCGCACAGAGCGGCTGATTGAGTTCGTGAGCCAAGCCGGAGGCCATCTCGCCGAGTGTGTTGGCGTGCCAGGCGCGCGTCAGCTCCACGCGATGGTTCTCGGCGGCGCGGGCCGCCTGCACACGTTCGCCGATGTCCCTCGCCACCGCCAGGATGCGGTCGTGGCCCCCGATCTTCGCCTGCTTCAGATTCACCTCCGCCCAAAACGGGGCGTCATCCTTTCTGCGGCACAGCCACTCCAGCACCTGCGGCCCTCCCTGGATCGCCTTGGTGAACCACTTTCGAGTCGCGTCCGCACCTTCGGAGAGAGGCTCGGCACGCAGGTCCCCGACGTTCATGCGCCGCAATTCCTCGTAGGAATAGCCGAACATGTCGAGCCCCGTTCGGTTCGCGTCGAGGATGGCGCCGGTATCGGGGTCGTGGACGAAGATCGCCTCGTTGGCCGCGTTGAAAATCTCGCGGTAGTTTCGTTCCGATGCGATCGACGCCTCTTCGGCGCGCAGCCGGGCAATGGTCGTGCCCATCTGCGCCGCAATGGTCTCCAGCGCCGGACGCGCCTGTCGCGGCAACACATCGGAACGGTTCGAGGCAATGACCAGGACTCCGACAAGGGTATGTTCGTTGCGGATCGGCAGCGCCGCGTACACGCAGAGCCCCGCCTTTCTCTGGGCCGGACTCAGTGGCATGCGTCGCTCGTCGGCGCCAAAATACACCGGTTTGCCCTGTGCGAGCAGACGCATCTGGGCCGAACTACGGCCTACGCTCAGCACGTTCGGGGTCAGGCTGCCCGACATGCCGCAGTGGGTCAGAAGCTTCATCTCGCCGGATGCCTCATCGGCGAGATAGACTCCGCCGCAATCCGTCTGCGACGCTTCGATCGCCGCCTCCAGACACAAACGAGCTCCCTTGTGAACCTCCTCCACGGTATTCAACCTCACTGCCAGATCATGCGCGATTCTTGACAGATGCTCCGCCTGTTTGCGGGCGCTGATGTCGCGCACAATCGCGATCACTTCCTGCTCGCCGCATGCCACCAGCCTGCACTCTTCGTCGCAGATCCCCGTCGGCGTCTGCAACTGGTATTCGAGCGTCTGGATTTGCCCCGTCTCCAGGGCCTGTGCGATCAGACCCGTCAAAGACCGCGAGATCGGCTCCGGAAGCACCTCGGCGATTCTCTTGCCGACGAACGCGTCCAGTGGGAGGAACAGAACCTGGCCTTTCGCCGCCCGGCAATCGCGCACCACGCCATCTCGGCCAAGCCGGAAGATCAGGTCGGGGATCGCATCCAGCAGCGCCTGCGTCTGCGACTCGCTTTGTCTGAGGGCTTTCTGTGCCAGCACGCGTTCGGTCACATCGGCGCACGCGGCATGGATCGCGGGACGGCCTCGGTACTCGATGCGGCAAGCGTGCAGCTCCACCCAGCGGACCGTCCCGTCCTTGCGGACGATCTGGAACTCGTAGTTCTCGGGAAGAGGTTCTCCGTCAAGGCGCGCATGGTGATTGTCCACCACGCGTTGGCGGTCCTCGTGGTGCACGAAATCCCAAACCTCTTCGGGTGATTTCGCCAGGATCTCCTCGACCGTGTAGCCGCTGATTCGGCTCATGGCGCGGTTGGCAAACACGATCCGCTCGTCCTGGATGACGACCAGCCCCTGTAGCGAGTGGTCGACGAGAGTCCGATAGGCCTCCTCGGCGCGTCTTCGATCGGTAATGTCCCGCCCAATCCCCACCAGGCCGATGATCTCGCCGTGCTCATTCCTCAGCGGCACCTTCGTCGTCAGGCTCCAGGTCTTCGCCCCGGAGCTCGCGTCAAGCGCACATCGCTCGTGGTTCATGATGGGTCGGCCGCTGGACATCAGCTCCTGCTCGTCCCGATAGACCCGTTCGGCCACATCCTTCGGGCAGAAATCGCGGTCCGTCTTGCCGACGATCTCCTCGACGGTTGCCACCCCCTTGCGATGCAGGACCTGCGGATTGCACAGAACGAATCGGCCCTGCCGATCCTTCACGTAGATCGCATCGGGCAAGTTGTCGATAAGGGTGCGCAGGAGGTTCCGCTCCTCGGCCCGCTCGCGTTCGGCCCGACTGGCTTCGGTGATATCCAGGGCCACCTTGGCGCCCCCGACCACGTTTCCGTCGCCGTCGAAGATGGGGTACCCGCGCAAGAACCACCGTCGGCCATCGGCGGAGCATTTCTCCGTTGTCTGAGGCTGTCCCGTCCTCATGGCGTCGAGCACCGGACAGTCCGGACACGGCTTTCCGGCCTGTGTCCAGAGGTCATAACAACGCTTGCCAGCGATGGACTGCCGGGTGAGGCCCACCGCCTCGTACGCCGCCCGACTGGCCCACAGGATGTGCAGTTCCTTGTCGAACCGCAGAACGTGTTCCACGAGCGAATCGAGGATTCGCTCCGTGTCAGTGTTGGAATCGATACGCACCGCGTCGGTGGGCCGCAATGCCTGGCGAGACTCGCTCGCTTGGGTTGCGCAGCAGCCGGCGTCCGGCCGCTCCATCTGAGAGTCCTTGCTCTGCCTGGAGCGAAGCTGCTGAAGGTCTCGCTGCGCACGCAGGTGTCTTTCCTTCAACCCGGCCACAACTGCACCGACGACCACCAGGATGAGCGAGCGAAGCACGTCCGATGGGACAGCCGCATCTGCGGCACCGTCGGTGAGATGAGCGGTGGCGATGCAAGCCGCCGCCACCGCCGCGACGGCGAACCCACGCCAGCCGAACCACAGGCAAGCCAACACTACGGGAAGGTAGAACACATGGGTACCATCGATGACATCCAGGTGCAGGCGACGAGCATACCAGACCAATAGACACGCGCCGGCCAGACCCAAACCCCCAAGCACAGGCCGGTACCAGCCGTGCCCATCCCCGACTCCGTTCGGCCTCCGCTCATCCATGCTGAAGACCACCTGCTCTTGGGACCTCAGGCCCATCCATGCGCTCACAGCCCAGCCGAAGGCAATCCTCTGGCGACTGGAGTATCCTCCTCCATCTTGTTATTGTCGAGACAAAACCGGCGGACTTGAACCGGCCCTGTGAGGAATTTCCAGCCCTGCCGCTCCCGCCCATATTGGCGTGAGAAAATTTCACGCCGAATCCCGAACTATCTTGCACACTTCGCGTAATCTTTATTGGACGTTGCGACAGAAATCCGTACAATGCCAGACATGGCTTGTGTGGTTGCTGATACGAGAAAGTAGAATTAAGATTTTTCTCCCCTCCGGAAAACATCGGGTAGCGCATTGCTGCTCGATGTTTTCTTTTTACAGGTCTCCGCCATTTTGCCCCATCTTCCCGGCCTGCCTCGCTTCCACCATCAGGCGTCTTTGCCGTGGCACTTCTTGTATTTCTTTCCACTGCCGCACGGACAGGGATCATTGCGTCCGACCTTCGGCTGCTCCAACCGAATCTGCTTGACCTTCTGCTCACCCTGCGGCGCCTGGGCGGCCGCACGCTGTCGTTCGGCCATCGCAAACTGCCCCACTTCATCGTGCGACGTCTGGCTGACGTTCCAGACGTTTCGCGCTCGCGTGCCGGCTTCGAGATGGACGCGGAAGACGATGTCCGTAACGCGATCCTCGATCGACTCGAGCATCTCGTTGAACATCCGGTAGCCTTCGCGCTTGTACTCGACCTTGGGATCCTTCTCCGCGAAAGAGCGCGTCCAGATACTGTCCTTGAGGTGATCCATCGCGTACAGATGGTCCTTCCACGTGCTGTCGTACACCTGCAACAGGACGTATCGTTCCAGGTCTGCCAGTTCGCGACGCATGAACTGGCGCCCGACCTCGACCAGACGCGTCTTCACGTCCGCGCCGTCGTCCAGGTCGTCGGCCGTCAGTGACACATCGAACCGCGCATTCGCCCATTCGATCAACTCGGCGCGGGTCAAGCCAAGGGTCCTCTCGGTCAGCTCTTGCTCGAGCTTTCCGTCGCTGTAGCTCTCGCTCAGTCGCATCAACTGCTCGTGTACATCGCGCGGCTTGGCGTTCTGCAACCACTCGACAGACAGATCGGCGTTGTACTTCTTGTTCGCCCACTGGGCCAGGGACTCGAAGCCGTAGACGTTGGCCCCTTGCGCGCCGTAGGCCATGCTCATCGCAAACTCGACCGGATATTCGATCTCGCGTCGGCGGTACTTCTCGGCGGTCTCGGCGAGCATCAGCTCGCGGACCTGCTTGGCGTCGAGATCCTTCAGACGCTCGGTATCCAGCTTGAGATCAAACTTGGCCCGCGCCCATTCGACCAGGCGCCGAACGGCGAAATCGGGGCGGAGAAACTCGGCCAGAGGCGCGCAATCCCTCCTGTCGACCTGCTCGCCCGCCGCAGCGGCGAGCTGCTCCTCAATGTCTTCCGGCGACTGGTTCTTGACCTTGCCGGCGCTGAGGCTGACCTTGAACGCCGACATCGCCCACTTTGTCAGGCCCGCCACGTCCCACGTGCTCGGGTCGGAATAGTCCTCCAGATACTCGCCCAGAGACAGCGCGATGTTGCTCCGCGCCGCGTCTCTGGCACGCTCCTTGACCAGGGCCTCAATCTCTCGCGGCTCGACCTCGATCACGTCGGAAAGCTTCAGTTCGACGTCGAAGTTCGCCCGCACCCATTCCAGCATGCCCTTGTACGCGTATTCCTTGTCGAGGATGGACTCGCAGTGGCTGGTGATCGTCGCGTCGATCATCTCCTCGATCATCTCTCGGAGGTTGCGCCCCTCAAGGACCTGTCGCCGGCGCGAGTAGAAGATCTTCCGCTGGTGGTCCATCACCTCATCGTATTCGAGCAGGCTCTTGCGAATCTCGAAGTTGCGTTCCTCCACCTTCTTCTGCGCCTTCTCGATGCCCTTGCTGATCCGGCTGTGGTAGATGGGCTCGCCCTCTTCCCACCCGATCCAACTCAGCGCCTTGACCGTCCACTCGGGGGCGAAGACGCGCATCAGGTCGTCGTCGAAACTGAGGAAGAACTGGCTGGATCCGGCGTCGCCCTGCCGGCCGGCGCGCCCGCGGAGCTGGTTGTCGATCCGCCGGGCCTCGTGCCGCTCGGTGCCGAGGATGTGCAGGCCGCCGATGCCGGCCACCCCGGGACCGAGCTTGATATCGGTGCCGCGGCCGGCCATGTTCGTCGCGATGGTCACGTTGCCGCGCATCTGGCCGTTGCGGGCCTGGTGCTGCTGGCCCGCCTTGAGAACGATCTGCGCTTCGCGGGCGTGCTGCTTGGCGTTGAGGACCTCGTGATCGAGCCCGTGCCGTTTCGTCAGCGCCGTCGAGAGCAACTCACTCTTCTCGATGCTGATCGTGCCGACCAGAACGGGCCGGCCGGCGGCACTGATCTCGTTGATCTCCTCGACGATCGCGTTGAACTTCTCGGCCATCGACTTGTAGATCACGTCCTGGCGGTCGTCCCGGATGCAGGGCTGGTTGGTCGGGGCGACTACGACGTCCAGCTTGTAGATCTTCATGAACTCGTCGGCCTCGGTCGCCGCCGTACCGGTCATGCCGGCGATATCGTCGTACAGCTTGAAGAAATTCTGGAGCGTGATCGTCGCGAGAGTCTGCGTCTCCTCTTTGACGGTGACGCCTTCCTTCGCCTCGACCGCCTGGTGCAGCCCGTCGGACCACTGTCGGCCATGCATCAATCGGCCGGTGAACTCGTCGACGATGACGACCTTGCCCTCCATCACGACGTAGTCTTTCTCCTTTTCGAAGACCGCGTGCGCGCGAAGGCTCTGCTGCAAGAGGTGCGGCCAGTCGATGTTGGTCCCGGTGTAGAACGACCCCATGCCCGCGATGTCCTGCGCCGCCTTCTCGCCCTCGTCGGTCATGCGCACCTGTTTGCGGTCAAATTCGACCTCGTAGTACTGTGTCGCCTGCGTCAGACGGGACTGTGCCGCCTCGATCTCCTCCTGGGCCTTGTCGATGGCCTGCTGGGCCTTGTCGATCCGCTTGCTGTCCTTGTCTCTCTTGGCCTCGGAAAGCTCGCCCTGGGCATTGGCGATCCGGCGCTCGGCGGCATCGATCTGCGACTTGATCCGGTCGTAACCGCTCTGGAGCGATATCAGTTGCCGGGCGATCTGGTCGGCCTTCTTGTAGCGCGTGACATCGTCGAAGGCCGGACCCGAGATGATCAACGGCGTTCTCGCCTCATCGATCAGAATGGAGTCCACCTCGTCGACGATGGCGTACTGAAGCGGCCCCTGCACCATCTGCTCCAGCGAGGTCTTCATGTTGTCGCGGAGGTAGTCGAAACCGAATTCGTTGTTGGTTCCGTACGTGATGTCGCAGAGGTACGTTTCTTTGCGTTCCCGGCCGGCGGTGTCCATATCGGCCTGGATCGCCCCGACCGTCATGCCCAGCGCATGGTAGACCGGCGCCATCCACTCGGCGTCGCGTTTGGCCAGGTAGTCGTTGACCGTAACGATATGCACATGCCGTCCGGTCAGGTGCACGAGGTAGGCCGCCAGCGTCGCCACGAGGGTCTTGCCCTCCCCTGTGGCCATTTCGGCGATCTTGCCCTCGAACAGCACATTGCCACCGATAAGCTGGACGTCGAAGTGGCGCATCTCGACCGTCCGGCGGGCCACCTCTCGCACGACGGCGAAGGCCTCCGGCAGAATCTCTTCCGGACTCCTTCCGGCCGTCAGAGCGGCCTTGAACTCGGCCGTCTTGGCCTTCAGCGCCGCCTCGTCGAGCTGTCGCATGCGTTCCTCGAACGCCCCGGCCCGCTCGACCATGCCCGTGTAGCTCTTGACCAGACGCTCGTTCCGGGAGCCGAAGATCTTCAGGAGGACTTTGCTTACTTTCTCGAAAGCCATTTCGCTAACTCGATCCTCTCCATAAAGGCGCCGTCACCGCTGTCCGACATAGACCGCCGGCGGATGCGCTTCAATTCTTGACCCGCGTAACGTACAGCCCGGTGCGCGTGTCCACGCGGATCAGTTCGCCCACCTTGATGAACGGGGGGACGGTAACCACCAACCCGGTCTCCAGGGTGGCCGGCTTGGTCTGGCTCGTAGCCGTAGCGCCCTTGATCTCGGGCGGAGTGTCGGTCACCTCCAGGTCCACCGTGTTGGGAAGCGTGACGACGATGGGTTTGCCCTCGTACATGCTGACCTGGAGCGGCGTATTGGGCTTGAGGTACTTCGGGCCGTCGCCGAAGGCATCGTCGTCCAGAGCAATCTGATCGAACGTCTGCAAGTCCATGAGGACATGCCCTTCGTTGGAGGAATACAGATACTCGTAGTTGCGCTTGTCGAGTTCGACCTCTTCGACGACTTCCTCGCTGCGAATCCGCGCGTTCTGAATCGAACCGTCCGCCAGACTCTTGAGCTTGGTCTGATAGATGGCGCCGCCCTTGCCCAATTTGACGTGATCGAAATCGACGATCGCATAGAGCTTTCCGTCGATCTTGACGGTCTGGCCCTTCTGCATTTCCGATGCCTTCATATTCCGCTCCAACAGCCACCCGGATGGATATCTTCAAAACTGCGACCGCAAAGCACTTACGGTCGGGCCAGTATGCCAGAATCGCTGAGGCCTGTCAAGAAACCTGATCGGCCCCTTGTGGTGGCAGCGGGATGACACGGCCAGGTGAAAAGGATATGCTGTTGGCTCAAAGAGCGGTCCAAGAGGCCGCCGGCAGACAAGACTGCCTCTGCTTGGGAGTGGCGAGATGCTGGGTGCCATCGCGGGCGACATCGCCGGATCGACCTACGAGAGCAGGCCGACCAAACGCAAGGACATACCGCTGTTCGGGCCGCTGGCGACCTTCACCGACGATACGGTCCTGACGGTGGCGGTCGCGGATGCTCTTCTGGGCGACCGGGACTACGAGCATGCCCTGCGAACCTATACCCGCCGACATCCCTTGCGCGGCTACGGCGGCCATTTCCTCCAATGGGCGGTGGCGTCGGGCATGGGGCCATACAACAGCTTCGGCAACGGCTCGGCCATGCGCGTCAGTCCGGTGGCGTATGCCTTCAGTTCAGAGGACGACGTGCTGCGCGAGGCGGCCAGGACGGCCGAGTGCACGCACAACCA
>CAZOFX010000143.1:0-10094 GCA_964579055.1 uncultured Pirellulales bacterium | reverse complement strand
CGGGGCATGCAGTTCGACGAGGTCCGCGAGTACATGCCGGGCGACGAGATTCGCACGATCGACTGGAACGTCACCGCGCGGACGGGACGGCCGTTCATCAAGCGGTTCGTCGAAGAACGCGAGATGACGGTGCTGTTCGCGGTGGACCTGAGCGCCTCGGGCGAGTTTGGGACGGTCAGCAAGCTGAAGAACGAACTGGCCGCCGAGTTCTGCGCGGTGCTGGCCTTCGCCGCCGCCAAGAACAACGACAAGGTGGGGCTGCTGATCTTCACCGATCGGATCGAATTATTCATCCCGCCCAAGAAGGGCAGCCGGCACATCCTGCGACTGATTCGCGAGCTGCTGGGCTTCACGATGCCCAAACGCCGGACGAACATCCCGCTGGCTCTGGACTACATCGCCAAGGTGGTCCGCAAGCGGGCGACGGTGTTCCTGGTCAGCGACTTCATCGAGACGGGCTTCCAGAAGCCTCTGAGCCTGCTGAACAAGCGGCACGATGTGATCGCGGTGCCCGTCCGCGACCGCGTGGAGGTGGCCATGCCAGCGGTCGGCCTGATCGAGGTGCAGGACGCCGAGACCGGGCAGATCATGCTGGTGGATACGTCGAGCCGGCGCTTTCGGACGCAGTACGGCGAGCACAGTTCGCGCCGATTCAACGAGCTGAAGAACACGCTGCGGTCGGCGAACGTCGACCTGATCCCGATCGCGACGGACCGGCCGTACATCAACGACCTGATCCAGTTCTTTCACATGCGGCATCGCCGGCATTAGTGCCGACGCCAACATCGGGGGACGTGGAGACAGACAAGACGATGGCAGAGAAACTCGATTTTTCGCTTCCTGCGAAGCGGCCACAGAGTTCGATCGCCGGCACGCTGACCGTGCTGCTACTGGTGGCCCTGACGGTGCTGGCGGTCGCGAATCTGGCGACGACGCTGCGGAACAAGCAAGCGCAGGCCAAGCAGACGCCGCAAGGGCTCTCGGTCGACCAGGTCAAGGCGCTGGCCACCCGGCTGGACCAGAGAGGTCTGTATCAGGAGGCGGCGGGACTGTGGCGCGACTACGCCGCATCGCCCGCTCTGACGGAGGCCGAGCGGGCCAAGGCGCTCTTCCACGCGGGCGTCTCCCTCGAAAAGGCCGGACAATTTGCCCAGGCCATCGAGCAGTACTACCGCAGTGAGGCGACCGCCGCGCTCGACGAACTCCGCACCCAGATCAACACGCACGTCAAGCAGTGTTTCGAGTCGCTGGGCAACTTCGCGGCGCTGCGCTACGAGCTGATGGATCGAACCAGTCTGAACCCATCCGATGCCGCCGGGGGCAAGGTCGTTGCGGAAATCGGTCCTGAGAAGATCACCGAGGCGCAGCTCGACGCGATCGTCCAACGCGGCATCGAGAATCAACTGGTCTCCGTCAAGGCCTTCATGTCGCCCGAGCAGCTCAACGAGCAGAAGAAACGCCTGCTCGATCAGTATCGTGCGCCACAGGCGAAGCAGCAGTTCCTGCAGAGCTGGCTGGCCCAGGAGATCCTGTATCGGCAGGCCCTGGACGAAGGGCTGGCGGACAAGCCCGAGACGAAGCAGGTGCTGGCGGACGTGACGCGGGGCGTGCTCAGTCAACAGTTGATGGACGAGAAGCTGGCCTCGAAGATCAACCTGACCGAGACGGACCTGCAAACGTACTACTCGGCCAACAAGGACAAATACGTCGAGCCGGCCCAGGCGAAGATCAGTCACATTCGCCTGGCCGACGAGGACCGGGCGGCTGCATTGCTCAAACGCATTGGCGACGGCGAGGACTTCGCGACACTGGCGAAGGAGCTGTCCGAGGACGAAGCCACGAAGAACGCCGGCGGCGAGATTTCCGATGAGGTCCTCCAAGACGCGTACGTTCCCGGCATCGGCGACGCCAACGAGATCAACAAGGCCATCTTCGCGGCCGATTCTCCGGCAGTGCTTGCCCAGGCGTTCCAGACCGACAAGGGTTGGGAAATCGTCCGAGTGAATGAGAAACATCCCGAGCGACAGAAACCGTTTGACGAGGTCCGCCAGCAGGTGATGCAGGAACTGCTGCGCCGCAAGCAGCAGGAGGTGCAGCAGGACTACATCAAGGAGATGATGGACAAGTACAACGTGATCGTCCACACTTCGGCGCTGGCCCCGGCGCCGCCGACGGATTCGCAGGAGCCACCGACGCAGAAATGACCGCCTCGCGCAAGACAACCCGGATTGCCCTGCTTGTTCTTGCAGGTATGCTGGCGCTTGGCGCCGGATGCCGGCGCGACTCGGACCGCGCCGAGGCGAAGACTGCGTTCGAAGTGGACAAGGTCTACGAGCGCGGGCCGGTGACGGTGCACGTCCGGCTGGACAAGACGAAGATCACCATCGCCGAGACCGTGCTGCTGCAATTCCAGGCGACGGTGGGGCCGGGCTACGAGATTCAGATGCCCAAGGTTGACGAAGCGCTCAAGGATTTCGGGCTGGTCAGTTGGGATCATCCGGGCGAGCGGCTCGACGAAAAGAACAACGTGGTCACGACGTACGAGTACCGCCTGGAGCCGTTCCTCTCGGGCAACTACGAAATCCCGGCGTTCACCTTCACGTTCCACGACGTCAACGAGCCTGACGCCAAACACGAGTTGAGCAGCGAGCCTGTCGCCGTCGAGGTCACCAGCCTGCTGGGCGAAGACCGGGCCAACCTCGTGATCGAGGACATCGAGGGCGTGGTGACGATGCCGCGGAAGGCGACGACCTGGTGGGTCTGGCTGCTGGTCGGCGCCGGTGTCGCTCTGGCGGCGGCAGCCGGCCTGGCCTGGGTAATGCTGCGTCGGGCCGCCAGGCTCAAGGTGCAGCGCATCTTCCAGCCGGCCCATGAGATCGCCTACGCGCGGCTCCGCGCCCTGGTGGCGGAGAAACTCGTGGAGGCCGGCCGGATCAAGGAATTCTACGAGCGGATCAGCGGCATTCTGAGATACTACATCGAGGACCGCTTCGACCTGCACGCGCCCGAGCGAACGACCGAGGAATTCCTGGACGAGCTGCGGCGGACCGATGTCTTGCGGAGTTCCGACAAGAACGTGCTGGGCGAGTTCCTGACCCATTGCGACCTGGTGAAGTTCGCCAGACACGCGCCGACGACGGAGCAGATTCAGCGCTCGTTCGATCTGGTCAAGGATTTCATCGAGCGGACCCGGTCGGACGAACAGAAGATCGACGTGACGGACCGCGTGCAGACCGCGGAGCCAACCGCGGCGGGGGTGGCGTAGATGCAGTGGTATACGCCCTGGGCTTTCTTGTTGTTGTTGACGCTGCCCTTGCTGGGCTATCTGATGCTGCGCAAGAAGCGCACCGCCGCCGTGAAGTTCCCCAGCCTGATCGACATGCGCGCCTGCCCGGTCTCCTGGCGGCTTCGCCTGCGACCGGTCCTGGTGGTGGCTCGGTTGCTGTGTCTGGCCCTGCTGATCCTGGCGCTGGCCCGGCCGCGCAAGGGGACGGTCCTTTCGGAGATTTCAACTGAGGGCGTGGCTCTCGAAGCGGTGGTCGACCGTTCAGGCAGCATGGCGGCCGAGATGGACTACGACGGCCAGAAGCTCGACCGTCTCGAAGTGGTCAAGCGCGTCCTCGCCGATTTCGTCGAGGGCGACAAGAAGGACCTCGGCGGTCGCACGGGCGACCTGATCGGTCTGATTACGTTCGCGCGGTATGCCGACACGGTCTGCCCGCTGGTGCTCAGCCACAATATCCTGACGGAGTTCCTCAAGAAGACGGAGATCGTCAACATCCGCAGCGAGGACGGGACCGCAATCGGAGACGCGATCGCGTTGGCCGCCGCACGCTTGAAGAAAGCGGAGGAGGAGATTCAACGCCGCAACGCGCAGTTGGGCTTCGGAGAAACCGAATCGCCCGAGGGCGAACGCGGCGGCTTCGAGATCAAGAGCAAGGCCATTGTCCTGCTGACCGATGGACGCAACAACGTGGGCGACTACGATCCGCTGACGGCGGCGGAGCTGGCCGCCAGGTGGGGCATCAAGATCTACACCATAGGAATCGGATCGGCCCAGTCTTTTGCGACGGTTCAGACGATGCTCGGGACGTTCCGCATGCCGACGCAGGACGACCTGGATGAGAATCTGCTCAAAGCCATTGCCAAGAAGACCGGAGGGTTCTACAGCCGGGCGACCGACGCCGAATCGTTGCGCGACGTCGTCAAGCGGATCGATGCCCTGGAGAAGACGAAGGTCAAATCGGTGCAGTACACGCAGTACGCAGAGCACTTCGGGCGATGGACGCTGCCGGCGCTGGTGTTGCTCGTGCTGGAGATGCTGGCCGGCTGCACGGTCTTTCGAAAAATACCATAGATATGAGATGAGGATGCGAGAGGAAGGCAGGATCACCCCATGGAAATCCGAAATGCGAATTTCGAAGCTCGAAACAAGCACGAATGACCGAAATCCAAAATTCAAGGCGCTGTCTCCAACGGTGCTCCGCCGAAGGCGGGTTTCTGCCATTGCGATTTCGGTCCTTTGGATTTGTTTCGGATTTCGGGTTTCGTGCTTCGAGTTTTGCAGGAGTCTGTGACGTAGGCTTATGAATCTGGGCAATGATAGAGCGTTGTGGCTGCTGTTTCTGGTGCCGGCGGTGCTGGTCCCGGTCTATGCGTGGTGTTTCTGGCGCAAGGCCCAGGCGCTGCGGGCGCTGGCCAGTTGCGAGATGCTCGCGAAGATCAACAACAGCGTCAGCCTGGGCCGGCAGGTGTTCAAGGCCCTCCTGCTGGTGCTGGCGTTCGTGCTGATCGTGCTGGCGCTGACGGAGCCGAAGTGGGACCCGCAGCCTCAGCAGATCCGTCGTCAGGGGCGCGACGTCGCGATCCTGCTCGACACGAGCCGGTCCATGCTGGCCGAGGACCTCAAGCCGAATCGTCTGGAGCGGTCCAAGATCGCCATCTCCGACCTGCTGGAGGTGCTCAAAGGCGACCGCGTTGCCATCGTGACGTTTGCGGGCAACGCGACGGTCAAATGTCCCCTGACCCAGGACTACGCGTTCGTGCGGATGGCGCTGGCGGATATCTCGACCGAGAGCACCAGCCGGGGCGGCACGATGATCGG
Organism: uncultured Pirellulales bacterium; assembly: GCA_964579055.1. Taxonomy (GTDB): domain Bacteria; phylum Planctomycetota; class Phycisphaerae; order Sedimentisphaerales; family Anaerobacaceae; genus Anaerobaca. The sequence goes on along the minus strand of CAZOFX010000143.1, from coordinate 4,990 downwards.
CGACGCGATCCGCAAGGCGACCGACGAGGTGTTCGACAAGCAGAGCCGCGAGTTCAAGGACGTGATTCTGATTACCGACGGCGAGGACCACGACAGCTTCCCCGTCGAGGCGGCCAAGAAGGCGGCCGAGGACGGCGTCCGCATCATCGCCATCGGTCTGGGCGACGACAACACCGGGTCGCGCATCCCGATCACCGGTCCCGACGGCCAGACCACGTTCCTGAAATACCAGGGCCAGGAGGTCTGGTCCAAGCTCGACAGCGACACGCTGCGCGAGGTGGCCTACGCGACGGACGGGGGCAAGTACCTCTCGGTCGAGCCGGGCACGACGATGGACCTCGGACAGATCTACGACAACCTGATCGCCTCGGCGGCCAAGCGCGAGCTGGAGTCGATGACGATGATGAAATACGACGAGAAGTTCCAGATCTTCGTGGCGTTCGCCATCGGATTGTTGATTTGCGAGGCGTTGCTCAGTGAACGCAAGAAAACGACCAGTTCGTAGGGTGTGCATTGCACATCTTCCTTGGTTGGCTGTGATGTTCCTGCTGCTGGCGACGGCGGCGCAGGGGGCCTCCGCGCGGGACGCGGTGCGCCAGGGCAACCAGCTCTACGCCGACGGGCAGTACGCCGAGGCGATCAACAGGTACAACGAGGCCGAGGTCGAGCAGCCGGAGGCCCTCGTGCCCAAGTTCAACAAGGCCAACAGCTACTATCACCTCGATGATCTAGGCGAGGCGATCGATCTCTATCAGGAGGTCGCCGCCGAGAGCAAGGACATGGCGCTGGTCGCCAGGGCCAAGTACAACCTGGGCAATTGCTTTTTCCAGCGAGGCGCCAAGCAGCGCGATTCCGACCTGCACAAGGCTCTGGAGGACATGCAGACCAGCATCACCTATTGGCGGGGCGTGCTGGACATCGACCCGAAGAACGAAAAGGCCGCACGCAATATCGAGGTCGCCCGGCTGACGATCAAGGACATCCTCGATCAGATCAAGAAGCAGCAGCAAGAGCAACAGCAACAACAGCAGGACCAGCAAGGCCAGCAACAAAATCAGGACCAACAGCAACAAGGCCAGCAGCCACAGGCGCAGGACCCGAACCAGCCCGAGGAACAGCAACCGCAGGGGGCCGAGCAGAAGCAGGACCCCAATCAGACCGAGCAGCAGAAGCAGAAGGACGAACAGCAACAGGACCAGGGCCAGGAACCGCAGCAGGCGCAGCAACAGCAGGTCGTGCCGGACGCCACCGCCCAGGAAATCCTCGACAAAGAGCAGCGACAGAAGGAACAACGCCAGATTCTCCAAAGAGCAGCGACCCAGAAAGTCGAAAAAGACTGGTGACATGAAACATCTCGTTGTAACCATCTTGCTCGTGGCAATTGCCCTGCCGGCAGGCATCGCGGCCGGTCAGGCGCGGACGCGGGTCTATGCGAAGGTCGACTCCGATACGACGATCTATCCGGGGCAGGCATTCACCTACTCGGTGGTCGTCGAGGGAGGCAAGCCGAGCCGGGTCGACGTCTCCGCCATCGCCCAGTTCAGTCCTCAGCGGGCCGGCAGCGGCAGCTCGATGGTAATCGTCAGCGGCCAGGCGACCATCAGCTATTCAGAGAACTACGCCATCCTGGCGGAAAAGCCTGGGACGATGGTCTTTCCCGGTGTGACCGTGGTCGTGGACGGCCAGACCTATACGACCAACTCGGTTGAGGTGACGGTCTCGGCGCCGGGGACAACGGATCGCCTGGACCTGGAAGTGACGCTGTCGGAGACGAAGTGTTACGTGGGTCAGCCGGTGGTGATGACGGTGCGCTGGATCGTCAAGGCGCAGGTGAAAGACGCGGCGTTCGACGTGCCCGTCTTCAAGTCCGATGATTTCTTCATCGAGGACCTGCCGGACGCGGCGGGCGCTTATGCCAAGACGGAGGCCACCATTCATGGCGTCCCGGTCGTGGTCTACGAGAATCGCGAGCTGATCAAGGGTATGGAGGCGGCGATCATCTCGTTTCGCAAGGTCCTGATCCCGAAGAAGCCTGGCCCGATGACGCTCGAGCCGCTGACGGTCTCGACGAGCATGGCGACGGGGCGCGTGCGGACGGGCGACTTCCTGATCCCCGACCGAACGAACTACGAGCGGTTTGCGGTGCAGTCCGACGCGATCCCGCTGAACGTGTTGCCCCTGCCGGAGACGGGCCGGCCCAAAGGCTTCTACGGCCTGGTGGGCCGCTACACGATCGAGGCGTCCGCGACGCCGACCCAGGTCAGCGTAGGCGACCCGATCACCCTGACCATCCGCATCGGCGGCAATCCGTACCTCAAGCCGGTCCAGTGGCCCGACCTGGAAGGCGTGCCCGATCTGGCGGACAATTTCAGGATCCCCAGCGAGAAGGCGTCGCCTCTGGTCGAGGACGGCCAGAAGGTTTTCACGCAGACGCTGCGGGCCAGCCATGAACAAGTGACGGAGATTCCGGCCATTCCTCTGGCGTATTTCGATCCCGACGCCGAGGATTACGTCGTTGCCAGGACCAAACCTATCCCGCTGGAGGTGGCGGCGGCCAAGGTGCTGACGGGCGCCGACATCGAAGGTCTCGACGCCGCACCGGTCGGACGCCAGGTCCAGGCCCTGCGGGAGGGATTCAGCGCCAACTACTACGGTCCGGAGGTCCTGGTCAATCAGGCGTTCTCGCCTCTGACGGCGCTGGTCAGCCCGGGCTACGCGGTGCTTTGGGCCGCTCCGCTGATTGCCCTGCTCGGCAGTGTGGCGTTTCGCCTGGCGACGCGAACCAGTCCCGAGGCGGTGGCGCGGAAGCGCCGCCGTGGGGCGTGTTCGGCGGCGGTGCGACGGCTTCGTGCCGTGGCGGCGGCCGAGGCAAACGAGCGACACGATCTGCTGATCGCCGCTTTGAGAGGATACGTCGGCGACCGATTCGACCGCACCGCCGGTTCGCTGACCGCCGACGACTGTCGGGGCATCGTGCTGACGGCCGCCGGCGACGCCGATCTGGCCGACCGGCTCAGGGCGAAGATCTCCGAATCGGAGGCATCTCGGTATGCGTCGATCCACGCGCAGGTGGATGCGGCCCAGATCGAGGAGGCGATTGAGTTGGTGCAACGGATGGAAGAGAAGTCGAAGCGATGAGGATTCATGCGGCGCACATCCTGCTGCTTGTAGCGCTGGCGTTGGCCGGCGCGGACAAGTCCTATGGGTCCGACAGGTCCTATACGACCGATGGGACGGACAGGACCTATGAGACCCACAGCGAGCCTCCTTCGCGCGATCAACTCTACGCGCTGCTGAACGAGGCGAACACGGCGTTCCAGCAGGCCAACGCCGCGGCCAAGACACCCGACAAGGCGACGGAGCTCTACCGGCGGGCTATCCTCTTATATGAGAAGATCATCGATCAGGGCGGCATCCGCAACGCCCGGCTCCACTACAACCTCGGCAACGCCTACTTCCTGACCGAGGATATCGGACGAGCGATCCTGAACTACCGGCGCGCGCTGCGACTGGACAGCGCCGACGTGAACGTCCGCAACAACCTCGCCTTCGCGCGAAGTCAGAGGCTCGACAAGGTCGGCGTACAGACGGAGAAGCGCGTGCTCCAGACCCTGTTCTTCTGGCACTATGACTTCTCGCTGGGAACCCGGCTGTTTCTCGCCTGCCTGTTCTTCGCGGGCCTGTGCATCGGTGCGACCGTGTTGGTCTGGCGCGGGCGTGGTCCGGTAGCCTCCACGATGGCTGTGTTGAGCGGACTGCTGTGCCTGTGTTTCCTGATCTCGGTCGTGGTGGAGACCCGCGAGCGATCCACGCGTCTGGGCGGAGTCATCACCGCATCGGAGATCGTCGCCCGGCAAGGGGACGGCCCGAACTACGCGCCGAGCTTCAAAGAGCCGCTGCACGCCGGAACGGAGTTCGAGTTGCTCGATCGACGCCCGGGCTGGTTCCACATCGAGCTGTCCGACGGCAGCCGGGCGTGGGTGCCCGACACGGCCGCCGAAATCATATAGGACGGGCGGATCGCTCCTTCACGCCGACGCGAGGGGCTCGTCTGACCCTCAGCGCTTCCTGTCATCCGACTCGGCTCCCCACAGATCGCCAAGGACGCTTCAACGTCCGAGAAGCGAAGCGCGCCCGATGGAATACCCGCCACGCGGACGGGCAAAATGCGGAAAATAGCCAAAAGCTGATTGAGACGCGCCCTTGATGCGCCGATTCAGCTACGGTTCAGTCCGGCGATGCGCCCCGATGGGCGTGTCCGTTGCCGTGCTTGCGCGAGCACGGACGGGGTTCCCTGTGGCAGGGGACCGTGGGACTCGTATGGGGTTGGAAAGTGAGGACAGACTATGGGAAAGTCACTGATGATCGTCGATGATTCGGCGACGATGCGGAAGATCATCATGCGCACCGTCCGGATGTCCGGTCTGGAGTTCGATCGGACCGAGGAGGCGGGCAGCGGAGTCGAAGCCCTCCAGAAGCTCCAGGGCGGGCCGGTGGATGTGATTCTCTGCGACATCAACATGCCCGAAATGAACGGGACCGAACTGGTCAAGAAGGCCCGCGAACTGCCCACGTGCAGCAATACGAAGATCGTCATGGTCTCGACGGAAAGCGCCCAGGACCTGATTGACCAGGTCATGCATGACGGCGCCGACGGCTACATCACCAAACCGTTCACCCCGGAGAAGTTCCAGGAGAAGCTGACCCCGCTGCTCAACTGAAACGCGGATCGGTCGCGCAGGTCCGGCCTGTCGCAGGGGACCTGAGAGAAACACCTGGAGGTGCTGCTATGAGCCGAAACTGTCTGTCAATTGCGGAGGCGCAGAAATGATTACCACGATGTCTCTCAGGGACAGCCTGCTGGACAGTGCGAAAGAAGTGTTTGAGACGATGGCGTTCATGGCCCTTGAAGAGGTCGCCGACGAGCAGGAGGGACCGGGTCTCGAAAACGAAACCCTGCTGGGGACGATCACCTTCAAGGGCGATCTGG
>CAZOFX010000142.1:0-10196 GCA_964579055.1 uncultured Pirellulales bacterium | reverse complement strand
TCGGCTACGGGAGACCTCTTTCTTTGATTCCCTTAACGGACCGCCATTCGGGACAGTATACTCATTTCGGGGGCGTTGGCGGCTTCGATTTCGTCGTCGCATCCGGGTCACTGCTTCCTGGCTCGGCGGGCGGCCTGTGGCCGCGTCGCGCGTGAAACGTGAAGCGTACTGCGTCTGTCGCCGTGCTCGGTTAAGGCGTAGGGCAGGGCGGGGCGTTCTGCTGGCTCCAGGTGTACGCCGGGAATTCGCGCGACAGCTTGCCTATTTCGCTGTTGAACTGAGTGCAATCCCCCAGGATGCCCACTTGACTTTCTCCGACTATGACCTTAGAAATGGACTCGCTGGCATAGTGGCGACTTGGGGTTTTTCTTGTGCTTCGAGTGCCCAGCGACTACAATGATGGATGTTGGCCGGGAGGACGCTGGATATGGGCAAACTGCATATATCAACCAGAACCCTTGGTGAGGTGCGGAAGAGGGCGATTGAAGGAGCCTATCTGCCCAAAACCATTAAGAAGTGTTGTCGCGTCTCGGTCAATTCCTCTGGTGAAGTGACCATCTCGAAGACGAAAAAGGCGAAGAAGAAATCATAGTCTGACCCACCATTTTCTGACTGGGCGCGTATGCGGTATGGCAAGACCGATGAATATCGCCTACAGGAAATAAAGCCTGCCGCCCACTTCCCCCAAGAGGACTACCGAACCGCGTGGCGTCGAGATTATGCTCGGCTGATTCATTCGCCCGCCTTTCGACGCCTGCAGGGGAAGACCCAGCTTTTTCCGGGAAACGAATCCGATTTCTTTCGCAATCGGTTGACCCATTCCCTGGAAGTTGCACAAATCGCCAAATCGATCGCCATCAAGCTCAATCACGACCTGCTGCAGGCCGGCGAGAAGTTTCGCATCAAGCCTGACATTGTCGAATTCGCGGGGCTGGCACATGACCTCGGTCACCCTCCGTTTGGCCACTTCGGAGAAGAAGTTCTTGATGGGAAGATGCTCAATTTCGGTGGCTTCGAGGGCAATGCCCAAACCCTGCGACTCATCACGCGAATCGAGAAGAGACACCTGATCCCAGATACTACTCTTGGAATCGACCGCTCAGGAAAGGACCGTAGAGCAGGCCTGAATCTCACGGTGCGTTCAATCGCATCGATTTTGAAGTACGACAAACAGATCCCCTTCAAAGCAGGCAAATCCGAGAGAAGAAGGCCGGTAAAGGGATACTACGCCTCTGAAAAAGACATAGTGAATACGGTGAAAGCGAAGATATGCAACGGAGGAAGGCGTCCTGGTGAGTTCAAGACAATCGAATGCCAGATCATGGACATCGCCGATGATATCGCGTATTCAACCTATGATCTGGAGGACTCATTCAAGGCCGGCTTCTTGAAGCCATTGGATCTGCTGTGTGCCTCTGAAGTCCTGTTGGCGCATGTGGCTCGTAAGGTCAGAGAAGCCATCGGTAAGCCGGTTTCAGTCGATTCGATCAGAGAAGAAATCGCCAAGAGCATTCTCTTCGATATGTTCAAACTGCCCGAGGATATGAAGAAACTCTTCACGCCGCCTGCTGCGTCCGCCCTGGACGACCTTCATCTCTTCTCAATAACGATGACAGGTAACGTGTCCGATTCGCTTGCCCAGAATGGATACCAGAGAACAGATCTGACATCCTCACTGGTTGGAGCCTTCATACGTGCCGTGGAGATGGCAGAGATCAACCGTGAGTGTCCGGCCCTGTCGACCGTTCGAATGAGGGACGACCGGAGATTTCAGGTAGAGATTCTCAAGCACTTCGTCTACGAGTCTCAGATTCTCTCATCAAGAGTCCAGTTACTATCGCACAGGAGCAGGGAAATCATCGAAACCATATTCGATACACTGGCAGACGCAAGATCGAAAGGATATCTACTGCTGCCGCCTGACTGCAGACAGATTCACGATGCGGTGAAGACGAAGGCTGATCGTATGCGCACCATCTGTGACTTTATCGCTGGCATGACGGATCGGTATGCCATTGAGTTCTATGGGCGTCTCACCTCGGAGAATCCAGAGACCATCTTCAAGCCCTTCTAACCTTGGGCAACTCGCGGGCCAGCATACTCATTTAGGCGGCGTTGGCGGCTTCGACTTCGTCGTGGCATCGGGGTCAGTGTTTCCTGGCTCGGCGGAAGCCCGCTCGCGTGAGAAGGGTGTGAAGGGTGAGAAGGGTGCGAAGGGTGAGAAGGGTGCGAAGGGGGGCAAGGAGTCTTGAGTGTTGAGTTTTTAGTGCTGAGTTTGCGGCGTACGGGGCACGGGCCACAGGGCACGAACGGCGCGTTGCGAGATACGAGATTCGAGCAAAGCCTGCCCCGAGCGAAGCCGAGGGAGATACAGCCACGAGGGTGAGAAAGGTGCGAAGGGTGCGAAGAGTGCGAAGGGTGCGAAGGGAGCAAGGAGGCTGTAGGCGGGAGAGAGAGCCGGACCTTGTTCACCGGGGTCTCGGATTGGTCCGCTTCTACAGCGGCATGCGAACGGAACCGGTACCTGCGAATCGCAGGTAGCGCGTCCGCATCGATGCAATCGCACTCGACCAGACATGCAACCGGGACGCTGTGGCCGCCGGCGCCCCCTGTCTACCGCTGGATGCCGTCGGCAGCCGGCCCGTATGGGTCTCAGTGCGAAATTCCGTACCGAAGCCGACCGGTACCTGCGAATCGCAGGTAGCGCGGTGGGGACGCAACAGCGCGGGAGGGGACGGGGGAGGCGAAGATAGAAGGCAGGGGAGAAGGCAGGAGACTGTAGGCCATAGGCCGGAGCGTGGGGGTGCGGATTCGTCGCCTGGAGCCTGCGGTCGACAGCCTCCGGCCTGTCGCTGCATTTCGTCCGCGAGCAGACGTGGTGGGCAGTGCCCACCCTACGCGCTCGGGGCAGGTTCTTGCGAGCGGAATGCAAATGGCGGCGCGGGCTGGAGGGGCCTGCGCCGCCGGAGCCAATCGTGCTGCGTATCGTTCGGGATGTTTACTGGATTTCGATGACGGAGTTGAGTTCGCCGAAGGGGTTGAGCTCGGTGCGTTCGTTGTAGGGGTCCTGCTGCCACTGGCCGTCGACGACGAGGCGGTAGCGGTAGGTGCCGTGGGGCAGCTTGAGCTTGGCCTGCCAGACGCCGCTGTTGCCGACGCGCTCCATCGAGGTGGCGGCCGGCTGCCAGTTGTTGAAGTCGCCGGCGATCTGGACGTTGGTGGCGCGCGGGTAGAGCGTGACGAAGACGACGGCGTCGCGGATCTGGCTGACGCCGTAGTAGTCGGAGAGTTTCGTGTCGGTCGTCGCGGGGACGACGGCGAAGGTCTCGACGGGCGTCTCGTACAACGCGCCCGCCGACTCGGGCAGCTCGATGAGCTCGTCCTCGAACGCCTCCGTCGCCGCGACGGGCGCGGCCACCGGCTCGACCGGAGGCTTCACCACCGGCGGCGCGATCACCTGCGGCGTGGGCGGGGTTGCCGACACCGGCTTCGGCGGGATTGCGGCCGGCGGCGCGGGACGCAGCGTGGACACCGGCGACACCGGCACCGTGGCCGGCGCGGAGGGCGCAACCGACGCCGGGCGAACCGGCGGCTGTGGCTGCGTCGTCCGCAGTAGCTCGGTCGCGCTGGCCCCGATCGATTCCAGTTGATCGGCCAGCGTGTCCACCAGACGCTTGCTCTTCGTCACCAGACGCTCGTCCGCGCCGATCAGCTCCTGCGCCAGCGACCGGAAGTCCTGCTGGCCCTTGCTCGCCGGATCGTACTCGTTGATCGGCTGCCCAAAACTCGCAGCCTCTTTTATGCGGGTATTGAAATTAACCACTGTCTTGAACATGCGGTCGGAGAAGTGAGAGCGGAGCTCGGCGAGGATCTCGCGGGCCATCTTGGTTCGGATGTCGTACATGCTGGCGAGGACGCGGACGGAGACCTGCTGCTGGCACCGCTTGCACAGAATGCTGAGCGTCTCGAGCTGCTTGCTGAGCCCGTGCAGCGCGAAATAGCCGGTCTCGACGGGCACGACCACGTCGGTAGCCGCCCGCAGCGCGTTGAACGTCAGCAGGCTCACGGCCGGCGGGCAGTCGATCACCGCGAAATCGTAGTCGTTCGTCACGCCGTCAAGCACCTTCTTCAGGCACGTCTCCCGGTCGGGAATCCCCGCCATCTGCTGCTCGAACGCCGACAGGTCGATACTCGCCGGCGCCAGCTCCAGCCGCTCGCCGATCTGCCAGAGAATCTCGCTCAGTCGCATCGGCTCGTTCCGGCTCTCGCTGATCAGCACATCGTAAATGCTCTGCTCGATCTGCTCTTCCGGCACCGCCAGCCCCACCGCACAGTGCGACTGCGAATCCATATCCACCAGCAGCACCTTCTTGCCCAAATCCGCCAGGGCGCTGGCCAGATTGATCGACACCGTCGTCTTGCCGCAACCGCCCTTCTGATTGACCACCGCGATCGTTCTCATCTTTGTCTCCGTCTATGACCTTCGATACTGCCGTCCTTGACCCGAGGGCCGCGGCGACCAGCGTTCCAGAAACCCGCCTATTAGCACTGATGCGTCGGATAGTAACGCATATTCTCTTTTCGGCAAGGATCTGCCGAAAACTTTATCCTTTTATGGGACCGGCCCATAAAAAGACCCGCAAACTTCACAATTGGACCCGTTTATCGGCACTGATAATCCCCTTTTCCGCCCCGCGCTATCGGCCGCCGCGCCGGCGCCGCGCGCCAAAGCGCCCCAAGCGCCTGGCCCGCCGCCACGCCGCACACGACGTTAAGAGTCGTATTATTATAGGACGCCAACGCCCGCCCCATACCTGCGGCCCGCGAGCCCACCGGCCCGCGACACACCCGTTGCGCGTCGTCTCATCCCACCTCCGCCGCCATCATACGACACCCCCCAACCCAACGTCAACCCCCTCCTCCCCGCGAATACTGGCACATGCGAATGATCTCGTGCCGCGTGGTGTCGGAATGGCAGGGGCGATCCGCCTCTTGCGGGCGTCGCCCGGCACGCAGATGCTGGAGGCGGGCACCCCTCGCCCGGCACGCAGATGGTAGGGGCGAGGCATGCCTCGCCCAGCCCGTAGATCGTAGGGGCGACGCATTCGTCGCCCAAGCCCTGTCAGTAAGTGAAGAACTGCTGTTTCTCGCTCTGCCCGTAGCAGTTGCCCTGCGGGTTTTCATGATCGCTCATCCAGTTCGCCGGGTTGGCCTCGATGTACCGCCGAATGCGGCTCAACTGCTGCTCGCTGCGAATGACATGCTCGTAGTAGTTCCGCTGCCACAGCGCTGCGCCCGGCGTGCCGCCGGTCTCACGGATCCGTCTGGTAACCGCCGACTTGTACGCCCCGACGATGGACCCCACCGACCGCCGCTCCGGCCCTTTGGCCGCGCCCTGTAGGGGCGAGGCATGCCTCGCCCTCCCATCGCCAATCACAATGATCCCATGCACGTGATTCGGCATGACCACGAACGCATCCAACTCCACATCCTCGAAATGCTCCGGGATCGCCCGCCAGCATGTCGCCGCGATCTGCCCTAGCCCGCTCAGGCGCACCTCCACGCCTTCGACCTGTCCCAACGGCCCCTGCCGATCCGCCGTGCAGATCGTCACGAAGTACGCCCCCGCCTGCGCGTAGTCGTACGCGAACCACCGAATCGACCGACGGCGGTGCTTCCTCGGATCGTACACCATTTCGCTCCCCTGCCGTCCCGGGCGAGGCATGCCTCGCCCCTACCAATTGCCCGTCCAACACCTCCGCATATTCCGTAGGGGCGATCCCGACCTGCATCGGGACGTCGCCCGGCCCCACGCATTCCCGACCGGCCCCTCCGGCCATGTCCCATCATATCATCCCCACCGCACCCCATTCAACCCGCATCGCCATCCGCCGCCCCCACCCCCGTGGTAGCGGCGAATGATGATCCGCCCTAACGTCGGATCGTAGGTCATATCGCTCCCGCCCCGTCCCGGGCGAGGCATGCCTCGCCCCTACCAATCGCCCGTCCAACACCTCCGCACACTCCGTAGGGGCGACGCATGCGTCGCCCTTCTTGCAGACATTATGTTCGTTTTGATGAGCTGTCAAATGACCTCGAAACCAATCGCCCGCAGGTATTCAAATGTTGGGTCATAGTATGCGGGGTCTCGCGTGGGGTCTCGTGGGTCACCTTCCGGAACTACGATGGCCATCCCCTGCCGTGCTCGCGTTAGCAGCACGCGATAGGCGTTCTTCAGGTAGGTCTGGCGCTCGGGCTTTCGGATACGTCTCCAACGGTCACCACAAAAGGACCAATGCAGCCAACCATTCCTCGTATGCCTGAGATCCGCGTCCCATGTCACACATGCCCAGTCGAGTTCCAGACCCTGGACATGAAACTCCGTCGCGGCATCCTCCAAGTAATACGACGAGCGTACATCCTGCTTGTCGTCTAGAAACCAATGAATAGGATCCACCGGAGTTCTCACATCAATCGCGTGCGGCTTCAAACGCTGGGCCTGCGAAGAGACCACAATCCCATAGCGTTCAGACCCGCGCGCCTTGTGCCTGAGCCACTGTTTCGCGTTTCCCAGATTGCGCGTGAGAACGATGGGATAACGGTCAGCAATCCGCCTCAATGTCTGACGCGCTCCATCTGGGTCCGTGTCGAGCAGTTGCTTGATCATCAAGGATACGTGCTCGGCTCGGAAGGACCGCATGGAAATAGCCAAGTGCAACTCGTCTTGGAGGACAACGCCAGGACGGGACGCAATACGCTGGAGCGCGTGGCCCCCACCGTACTCACTGTCCGTCAGACGGGGGGAGATGTAAGTGCGCCAATGCGGAAAGGCGCGGATCAGCGAATCGATCCATTCACTTATGCCGGCTTCACCGGTGTTGATCTCTTGACCACCGCCGACCAAACATACAATGACCGCCCAATCCGGATGTCGATCCAGACACGATATAAGAAACTCCGGCTCCGACAGAGCAAAGTCGGGGACGCGTTTTCTGCTGCGCATGAAACTTCCTGTTCGCTCGCGATTCCAGGCGCGCTGTGCCTCATCAAAAAGAGCAACGTGTTCGATCGGAGGTCTTTCCTGGTCGACGAGACATTCGTCGCGAAAATGGTGGACGTTCTGGATAAACGCCTTCACCTGACTGCGAGCCTCAGTCTTGGTCGTTCGGTGTCCCCGCTCCGCTTCCCGGCGGACTTGGTCGCGCGCCAGTGCTTCGCGGAGGATCGCTACCAGTGGACCGTTGCCAGAGAGGAATACGCTGTAGAGGTCATTGGCGTGGTCCATGTGTTTGGTGGCAATATTGAGGCCCACGAGCGTCTTGCCAGCGCCGGGAACGCCTGTCACGAAACAGATCGCCTTGTGAGAGGTCGCTCTTGCCGTCTCGATAACCTCGGAGATCGCGTCAGAGGTCTGACTGAGATTGATGGCACTGGCATCGCTGCGGGAAATCTCCGTGACAGCGTGGCCACCGTACAACGCCATGGCAGCTTCGATGATGGTTGGCGTGGGACTGTACTGCCCTCGTTCCCACCGGGCGGTATCGATCGGTGAACCCTCACTGAACCGCAACACGTCCGTGATAACACGTCCCAACATAGTCGTATTGCTTAGAATAGGCAGAAACAGATTGTCGTTCTGTGGTGTAAAGGCAACGCAGAGAGTGACATCGGAGGCTTTGCTGGCTACCAGAACGGGGGCGACGGGTGGGTAATGGCTTGTCTCGTGGAAGTTCTTGAGATCCAGGGCATAGTCCCAGACCTGATCGATAGCAGACGATGTGAATTCTCTCTCGCCGACCTTGAACTCGATCACAAAGATCACACTGTCGATCAGGGCCACGACGTCGATTCGCCGTCCAAGGCGCGGGATTGAATACTCAAAATAGACTTTGCCTCGATGCCGATAAGGACAGAGAACTTCTTTCAGTATCCTGATCTCCTCAAGCCACGCATCGCGTTGTGACGGTTCCAGTCTGTGAACATGGTTCGAGGCAAGGACACCGAGAATCGTATCCTCGTCCTTGTCGAGGAAGGTGGCAATAACGTCAGAGTAGTATTCGCGTCTCATATCTCAGCAAGACCTGTACTTCGTATAGGCCCGCCTATTCAAGCCCATCAACCAGGGGTTCCTATCCGTAGTATCGGCAGAGACACCGCGTCCGGCCAGAAAAAAACCGGCTCACGAAAACAACCCATCACAAGGGCGAGGCATGCCTCGCCCCTACCGTGGGGCAGGGTCGGACACGCGCGGACACGAGAGGGATTAGAGGATTCTTCGTCTGCGTAGATGCGTGACGAGAACGGTTCCGATCGCACCGAGGATGATCGGGCCGGACGAGGGAATGGTGACCGGCTCGAACACGGCAAAAGGCGAAAGAGAATCGACGCGTCCGTAGATCGTCTGGTTGAGCGTGTCGACCGAGGTGGTGCAATCCCACCATTGGTCGCCTTCGTAGTGAAACAGGTGAAGGTCCTCCGGGGCGCCGGCGAAGTCCATCCCAGTGTAGTCGATCATCAGGTCAATGCCGCCGGAATACGACGCAGTCGTCGCGATGTTGAAGTAACTGCCCGGGTCGCCGAGTTGAAACCCTCCCGGTGCGGGCGGACCGGATTCTGTAAGGGTCAGGATGGTGTGGCCCGCAACGTCGACCTGATCATATATGAGTGACAAGGCCGTGTCGGGTAGCGCCACGGAGACATCGGTTCCGTCCTGGGTCGACACGCCCGCCAGTGCCTCCAGATAGCACTGCGTGGTGGCCACGGCGAAATAACTCTGAAAGTCGAGCTCGCACAGCAGCGAGGCCGGATCCGCGACACAGCCGAGATCTACCGCCAGGCCATTCCACCCGACGAACTCGTAACCCGGCCTCAGCTCATGGGCTGAACCGGGGCGCAAGTCCGCAACTGGTTGGTAGCCTGCGAAGAGGCTACTGTACGGACCCCACAACGCTATCTCACCGACAATCTTCCGATACTTAGGGTTGACATAAGGGATATGGGGGTCGAGCATCCATCCCTCGGAGTCGACCCTGGCGGTCACATAGTACGGATGGTCCACAGTCACGTCGAACGTCGTGCCGTTGATGTCGAGTTGGGCCACCTTGACATCCTTGGCCCCGGGCGGATCCCGGGGGACCAGATTCTCAGCGCGGAGGCGAAGGAACGATAGGCCTTCGCTGTCGCCTGTCGTGACACTCCATTGAATGGCTGGATCGACGGAGTCGGTAATGGGACCGATGGAGGCACCACTGGGAATCGCCAGATAGCCGTAGTAATCGTCAATTCCGGCGTAGTTGTGCAGCTTGACGGTGGTAGACTGTGCCCAGACACAGGACCCTATGAGAATGGACAGAACCATTGCGACCAATCGTGGCATTGTATTCTCCCTTCTCCAGTATGAAGACCAAGCAACGGGCTGCATCGCGCGCACTGTGTCGCGATGCAGGTCAGTCTTGTTTTATAGGTTTTTGGCCGCCGGACCGTCAATACGTAGAAATACGTATCCCTGTTCCCTTCTCGCCGACGGGCGTAGGGGCGAATGATTACTCGCCCGTACTGACGGGCGCGGCGTCCTTCAAAAGGGTTGCGACCGCGCGGCAGTTGGCGGACGTGCTTGGGATCGTCTCTCCTTCGACGTCCATGTCGCCTCAGCGGCAGGGCCATTTCCCTGCTCTTGCGGAGCATCAGTTCGAACCGCTCTCGCGTCGTCAACGATGTCAGGTAGTCCAGTTCGGATTCCGCCTCAGCGCGTTCATCGTCCTGGCGCAGCTTCAAGATCGGCATAACATCTCATCCTGTGGGCCCAGCCGGGCCGGAGCAGCTTCTGCTTTATCGTTCCCATCATAGCACCTCCCATGGCCGGCCACAAGGCGAAGTGCGTAAGGGCGAGGCATGCCTTGCCCCTACCGGGGGACGGGATTTGGCGGGTGGCGGGGCGCGGGGCGGCGTGGACCCGGGGTAGGGGCGAATGATGATTCGCCCCTACGAGGAATCGGGATCGGATGGGCCGCCCGGCCTGGCGGCCGGATTCGCCCATTCACGCTTCTACGCTTGTACCCTTCTACGCATCTACGCACCTGCCTTTCGCACCCTGGGGCCCTTCTAACCTCCGGCGGCGGCCGGAGCTTCGTCGGGGAAGTTCAGGCGGGCGAAGGGGCCGAAGAGTTCGCGGGCCTTTCGGTCGTAGGCTTTGGCGG
>CAZOFX010000141.1:0-10364 GCA_964579055.1 uncultured Pirellulales bacterium | reverse complement strand
ACGCAGGCGGCAACACATCGATCGGGCGTCGGCCACAGACATGTCGCTGTTGATGAAGTTCGCGAAGTTGGGGAAGCCGTATTTGGCTGTAACCTGCCATAGATTATCTAACTCCGGCGCATCCCAGTCAAAATCGGAGGTGATGTTATAGGTGGAGATCGGGAACGTGAAGACCCGGTTCTTGGCGTCGCCCTGGGCCATCACGTCGAGAAAGGCCCGGTTGAACATCCGCATCTGGGGCTCGAATTCGCGGTACGTGCGGTCCATCAATTGGCCGCCGATCACCACGGGTTGGTCGGCCAGCGTCGCCGGTGGTTTCAGATCGAGCGTGATGTTGGTGAACGGCGTCTGGAAACCCACGCGGGTGGGGATGTTGACGTTGAAGACAAATTCCTGGAGAGCCTGGCGCACCTCTCGCTCGTCCAGGCCGTCGTAATGGACGAACGGAGCCAGCAGCGTATCCACGTTGGAGAACGCCTGGGCGCCGGCGGCTTCGCCCTGCAACGTGTAGAAGAAGTTGACGATCTGTCCCAAGGCAGTACGAAAATGCCGGGCGGGACTGCTTTCGGTCTTGCCCGCGACGCCTTGGAAGCCGCAGCGCAGCAGGTCGTGGAGGTCCCAGCCGACGCAGTAAACGCTGAGCATCCCCAGGTCGTGGAGGTGGAAGTCGCCCGAGGTGTGGGCCTCGCGGATGCTCTGAGGGTAGATCTTGTTGAGCCAGTACGTCTTGCTGATCTCGCTGGAGATGTAGTTGTTCAGCCCTTGCAGCGAGTAAGACATGTTGCTGTTTTCCTGGACCTGCCAGTCGAGTCGGTTGAGGTAGTTGTCGATCAGATCGACGTCCGCCTTCTGCGTCAGTTCGCGGATTCGCGCGTGCTGGTCGCGGTAGAGGATGTAAGCCTTGGCCGTTTTCTTGAAGGGGCTTGTCAGGAGGACATCCTCGACGAGGTCCTGCAACTGCTCGACGTTCGGCGTGTTGGTCGTCAGCGTCATCTGGGCCAGGCTGAGGACGCGAAGGGTCAGTTGATGCGTCGTTTCCTGTCCGAACTGCCCGGTGGCGGCTCCTGCCTTGGCGATGGCTGCCTGAATCTTCGAGGCGTCGAAGGGGGCCTGTCTGCCGTCCCGTTTCCGGACGGTGGTGAAACCACCGGACAGGGTGGTCATTGTCTTTGTGACGGCATCATGTGTTTCGGCCAGGTGGGGCATGACAGCACTCCTTGCTGAGACGTCAGACTCTCTAACGATTATGGGTCGGCGGGTGCACGCGCACCGAGCATCCGATCGAGGCAATCCACCACGGAAGAGAGGACAAAGACGTGCTGTCGGACGCCGGAAAGAGAAGACCTTTCCCACCGGCGGTCGCACGAGCAATTGCCTTTCAACGCGAAAGCGACATTGCCGTCGTCCACACGAACCGTATGGGTCGTTGGCAGGTCTTCGGACTTATGGGCGTGTCAGAGTCAGGCTCTGCGTTCCTACCGGCCATCGCTTCCCACCCATCCGGGCAGTGCTTGATGATGGCGGTCGTTCCCACTTACCGCTGCGCGACAGTTCCGGATTTACACCGGATTCCCTCTTTTCGGTGTCCCGATCTTCGGGGCACACCAACAACAGAAAATCACCATAGCGAGTGTGCTGGCTTCGGTCAACCACAAAATATGGGGAATTTCCTCGGGCCCCTTACAGATCTGGATGTGCAGGGTCGAAGCGGCGATGTTGTCTGTCCCGCTGCCCCCGGTCGGCCATCGGCGGGCTGTCAGCGGTCGACTTCGGGGCTGGCCATGATGTAGTCGAGCACGTCGCTCATCCTGGCGGTCGCGACCGCCACGGTGCAGTCGGCGGCTCCATAGTAGAGGCGCAGCTCGTCGGTATCCTGGTCGACCGTCGCGCCCGTGGGGAACACGACGTCGCCGACGTCGCCGACGCGCTCGTAGTGGGCGTGCGGACCCAGAATCCACTCGTCGCTTCGGCGCAGGAGTATCCAGGGCCGTTGCAGGTCCAGCAGGGCCAGGCCGGTACGGTAGATCTGTCCGGCGGTCGTGCTGCGGACGCCGTGGTAGAAGACCAGCCAGCCTTCCGGTGTCTCGATCGGCTGACACGCCAGACCCACGCGATGGCAGTCCCAGTAGGCGGCGCGCGTCGGAATCAGGAGCTGGTGATCGCCCCAATGCTTCAGGTCCGGCGAGAAGCTGATCCAGATATGCGCTTCGCCCCGCACGATGGGGCGGTGAATCAGGGCGAACCGCCCGTCAAAGCGACGCGGGAACAGGCACGCGTCCTTGTCTTCCGGAGGCAACAGACCGCCCAGACGGGCAAACGTGCGGAAGTTCTTGGTGATCGCCAGCGAGACGATCGGTCCGCCCTCGCTGAAGGACACGTACGTGACCGCGAACTGCTTCTGCTCCTGGAGCCAGACGATGCGCGGGTCTTCCAGGCCCCACCGTTCCTCGTGGGTGGTCGGGTCGGCGGTCAGCGTCGGCTCGGGGTCGACGGTCCAGTCGGTCAGGCCGTTGGGGCTGCGAGCGACGGTCAGATGAGAGAAACCCCGCATGTCTTCGACGCGGACCAGCAGCAGGGTCTGGCCGTCCAGTCGGGCGGCGCCGGGGTTGAACACGGCGTTGGCGGCGTAGGGCCAGTCCTCGGCCTTGAGGATCGGGTTGCCGTCAAAACGTGTGAAAAGCTCGTGCGCTTTTCTTTCCCTCTCGATTCGTGACATCGCGCTCATGATGAAGCCTCACGCCTTGATCAACTGCGTTTCGTACAGGCCTTGGTAGATCGGGCAGGTCTGCATGAGCTGCTCATGTTTGCCTTGAGCGACGATCCGTCCCCCGTCCATCACGACGATGACGTTCGCGGCGACCACGGTACTGAAGCGGTGGGCGATGATGAACGTGGTCCGGCCGTGCATGATCTCCGTGATGGCCTTGTGGATCTTGGACTCGCTGTCGGCATCCACCTGACTGGTCGCCTCGTCGAAGATCAGAATCGCGGGGTTCTTCAGAATGGCCCGGGCGATCACGATGCGCTGGAGCTGTCCGCCGCTGAGTCCAACGCCGTGCTCGCCGATGACGGTATCGTAGCCCAGCGGCAACTGGCTGATGAACTCGTGAGCGAACGCCCGCTTGGCGGCTTCGACGATCTCCTCCTGGGTGGCGCCCTGCCGCCCATACGCGATATTGGCGGTGATCGTATCGTTGAAGGTGATCACCTCCTGGGTCACCATGCCGATCTGACTGCGCAGGCTGTCCAGCGTGACCTCGGCGATGTCGTAGCCGCCGATGAGGATATGGCCGGAATCCGGATCGTAGAAGCGGGGCAGCAGGTTGGCCAGCGTGGTCTTGCCCGATCCGTTGGGACCGACGATAGCGACATTGTGACCGGCTGTCACCGTCAGATTGACCCCTTTGAGCGTGAGACGCTCCGCTCCCGGATACGTGAATACGACATCGCGGAATTCGACGTTGCCCCGACCCGACGGGAGGACCGCCGCGTTGGGCTTCTCCGGTTCGGTCGGATGGTCCAGCACGGCAAAGACGCGTTCGGCTGCCGCGTTGGCCTGCTGAATCTTGTTCCAGATATCGCTGGTCTTCCGCACCGCCTCCGCCGCGCCGCCCAGCAACGCCAGCAGCGCGATGAACTCCGAGCCCTCCAGGCTGCCGCCCATGAACCAGGCCATCCCCACGATGATGGCGCCCGCACCGGCCAGCATTCCGAGCACCTCCAGCACCGGATTGGTGGCGGCGTCAACTTTCGACATCGCCAGCAGTTGCTTGAGCAAGCGATCGTTGATTCTGCCAAATTGCTTCTGTTCGTATTCCTGCTGGTTGTATACCTTCACCACGCGAAGACCGGTCACCGCTTCCTGGAGCTTCGAAAGCATCTCGGCGCCGGCGACCAGCGAGCGACGTGACGCCTTCTTTATCTTGCGTCCGAACGATCCGAGCAATACGAGGACTAACGGGGCTGCCGTGAGGAACACCAGCGACAGCTTCCAGTTCAGGGCCATGGCGAACACGAGCATGAACAGGGCGTTGATCGGCTCGCGCAGCGCCTTGCCGAGCATGACCTTGATGGCTGAGGTCATGGTGTTCGTGTCGCGCATGATCCGGCTGATGGTATCGCTGGGACGCTCGATGGCGAAGATGCCGATCGGAACGTGCATCAGGCGGGCAAAGACATCTTGCCTCAGTTCATTGATGGCGGTCTGCACGATCTTCTGGCCGATATAGTCCTGATAGTACTTGGCGACGCAGCGGATGATCGTGATCAGGAGCATCGCGGCCATGATGGCGGCGACGGCGCGGACCTGGTCCTCGGTCGACTGTCCGCGAGGCAGAAAGGCGATCGCCCATCGGGCGGCGGCCAGGCCCGCCAATTGCGCGCGCCACTTGATATATCGAAATGCGTTCCATTTCTGAGCATCCACAGCCGCCAGGTTCCGAGGCGTATCCAATTCGACGTCGAGGCGGGTCCAGTCGGTGTTTTCTCGCCGCAGCAACGTTACGCGCAACGTCTGGTCGGTTGCCTTGGCCAGCTCTTCGAGCATCCGCGCGTACGAGGTTTCCACCTCGGAGACAGGCGCAACAGCGGGACCGACGTGCGCAATGTGATCGTCCTTGCGGATGCCTGCTTTCTCGGCCAGTCCCCCCTCCCTGACGCGGATCACCCGCAGGTGGTTCTGGAGGGAGGGCTCGGTCCCTTCGTCCTGTTCCGTGGCCTCAGAAAGGAGTCCATATGCGGCTTCGCAGGTCTTGCGGTCTGCCCAGGCGTGCAGGCCCTCGTTGTCAATCATGACCGTCAGAAGGGGAATGATCGCCATGAAACTGACCGAAAGCAGCAGGGCAATGACCATGGCGCTGACCACAACCGCCGCGACGCGGGGCCATTGCGGCCAGATGTATCCAAACAGACGAGCGAAATCCTTCATCTCGGCAGAAGCTCTCCGATCGGCAGTCCATTTTCAGAGTCGTCCGGCCCGTGTTCCTGGCCCTCGACCATTTCAACGCCTCCACATGGCAAGACTCTCGCCTGCGAACGGCCGGCGCACACTAACAGACTTGCGAGGCAGGGTCAAGCACAAACGCTATTCCGCGGTGGCGGCAAACGCGAGGATGGTACCTCTCGTCAAGGACGGTCTTAGGGTCGCCGGCAAAGGCCATTTGACGACAGGGTTCAATACCGCTTGCGGAACCGCGCGGTGGGGATGTTCAGCAGCTTGCGGTACTTGGCGACCGTGCGCCGGGCCAGATTGGGGATGCCGGCCTCCGCCAGCTTCTCTTTGATCTGGTCGTCGTTGAGCGGCTTGGTCTTGTCCTCCTCGTCGATGATTTGCTGGAGCTTGACGCGGATGGCCTCCCAACTGTGGGCCTGGCCGTTCTCGTCCTCCGTGCCTCCGCTGAAGAACTTGCGAAGGGGAAGGACACCCCACGCGCACTGCATGTACTTGCCCGAAACCGCCCGTGAGACGGTGGCCAGGTGCACGCCCACCTCTTCGGCGACCTTGGACATGGGAAGCGGACGCAGATGCAGCGGGCCTTTCTCGAAGAAATCCCGCTGGTTTCTGACAATGGCCTGTGCGACCTTCAGAAGCGTGTTCTTGCGCTGTTCGATCGCCTCGATGATCCAGTGCGCCGAGCGGATGTTGTTCTGAAGAAACTTGCGAGTCTTGTCGCTGACCTGCGTGTCCTTGGCCATGCGCGTATAGTAGTTGCTGAGCCTCAGTCCCCGCAGATCGGATTCGGCCAGACGCACGGTGAAGTCGTCGGAGCCGTTGGGCGATTCGACGATGACATCCGGCGTGATCGGAATGCTCTCGTTGCGCCCGACCTGGAGCCCGGGCGAAGTGTCCAGCTTGCTCAGCCGCTCGATGGCCTCGTTGACCTGTTCGATGCTCAGGCCCATCTTGCGCGCGATGTCCGGCATACGGTTCTCGAGCAGGTCGTCCATGTGGTCGGCCACCAGGCGGTATTCGCAGCCCATGTCCTGGCCATTCTGGGCGATCTGGATCAGAAGGCATTCCCGCAGGTCCCGTGCTCCGACGCCGGGCGGGTCGAGTTGCTGCACCAGGCGAAGTGCCTCCTGGAGATGGTCGGGCTGGAAATCGCTGCGGTCTTTGTTGTGCAGTTGTTCCAGGCGGACGCTCAGATAGCCCCGGTCGTCGACGTAGTCGATGATGGCCTGGCCGGCCTTCTTCACCGGCTCGTCGGCGTCCACGAGGCGCCACTGGTCGTTGAGATAGTCGTGGAGCGACTGCGGCGGCGCCGCGGCGTTCTTGATCGCTTCGAGCTTCCGGTCTCTCTCGTCGGCATCCGCCCGGCTGCGGTAGGGCCCCGACTGGTCGATGAATTCCTTGAAATCGTCCCCAAGGCTCTCCAGACGCTCGAAATCCTCAGCCTTGGGGCTGTCGGGATCAACAACGAGGGCCTTCTCCGCCAGCGTGTCGTCCAAGGCCGGTTCCTGGGCCACTTCGATCTCGTCCGACTCGGACGGCTCGTCCAGTTCGAGCACGGGATTGCTGTTGAGTTCCTGTTCGATGCGTTCGGCCAGCGCCTGGATCGGAAGCTGAAGAATCTCCATCGACTGGATCATGTGCGGAGCGAGCTTCATCCGCTGCTCCATCCGCATCTGTCCTGTCATCTCCAGCTTCATCTAAACACCTTTGCGCACTCCAAACGTCGATCTCCAGGTTCTTGCATCGCGTCTATGATAGCCGGATCGCACGTTTCGTCAAGATTGCCGGCCTGATTTGCCCTCGCGTCGGAGGAGGCTCGTTCTCACAGCGTCCAAGGTTCGCGATAGGCATAGTGTATGTACTGGTTGGCCTCGGGCAAGTTCGTGACCTTCATCGACGCGCTATCCCACAGGAGTCTGAGCCCACCCGCGCGGACGCAGACCGTGCCCAGCAGCACCGCCTCGGTCATGGGGCCTGCGAAATCGAAACTCGATTCGGTCGGTGTTCCTTCTTTGCACGCCTTGATCCATTCCTCATAGTGGCCGATCGAGCGGGGCAGCGTCTTGGGCGGCTGCTTGTAGGCTTTCATTTTCGGCTCCGGGATCAGACGCGGGCTGTTGCCTCCCCAGCCGGTCACGAGCATCGTGCCCTTGTCGCCGACGAAGATCAGCCCGTCTTCGCGGGGCAACTCGCGGTTGTCCTCGAGCTCCGGCGGACGGGGTGCAATGAGTCCGCCGTCATACCAGTGGACCGTCACGGGTGGCATGTCGCCCCGCGCCGGAAATTCGTAATGCACCGTCGAGGCCAGGGGCAGCGTCTCTTCGTAGATGGCCGTCGAGCTGGCGTGGACGCTGGTCGGCGCGCCGAGTTTCAATGCGCTGAAGATCGGCGCCATGTTGTGGATGCCCATGTCGCCGAGCCCGCCGGAGCCGAAATCCCACCAGCCCCGCCAGCGGAAGGGGACGTACGCCGGGTGGTAGGGGCGATACGGCGCCGGGCCCAGCCACAGGTCCCAGTCCAGGTGATCCGGCACGGCGGGCGTGTCGGCCGGGCGTTCGATGCCCTGAGCCCACCACAAAGGCAGCTTGCCCTGGTGCGTCGGCCGGTCGGACCAGACGTGAACCTCGCGCACGTCGCCGATGGCCCCGTCCCAAATCCACTCCTTGATCAGCCGGTTGCCCTCGAAGGCCATGCCCTGATTGCCCATCTGCGTGGCCACCTTCGCTTCGCGCGCCGCCCGCGTCAGCGCCCGCGCCTCGTGGATCGTTCGCGTCAGCGGCTTCTCGCAGTAGACGTGCTTGCCCTTCTTGATCGCGGCCATCGACGCGACCGCGTGAATGTGATCGGGCGTGGCGACCACAACCGCATCGATCGCGTCGTCCTTGTCGAGCATCTCGCGAAAGTCGCGATACTTCTTCGCGTTCGGATAGCGTCGGAATGTCCCGGCGGCGCTCTGCCAGTCCACGTCGCACAGCGCGACGATGTTCTCGCTTTCGACACCTTGCAGGTCGTCGCCGCCTCGTCCGCCGACCCCGATGCCGGCGATGTTCAGTTTCTCGCTCGGCGCGATGTGACGCGGCCCGCCCAGCACATGACGAGGCACCATGGTGAATGCCGCTACGGCGGCTGCGCGACTCATGAATCGTCGGCGCGAAATGTCCTTCTTCGATCTGCCGTTGTGATTGTCCATCTTCGCACTCCCCAATACGGTCTTGGTTCGATATCTGTGCACCTGCCCTCGCAGGAGAGAGTCAACCCAGTTCCCGCTGCGCGCACTGAACGATCCGGTCGATCTCGGCGGCAAGTTTTCCATCCAGAGGCTCAGCTTCATGCGCTGCTAGGATCGTGCGAACGCGTTCGGACACGCGTTGCGCCATGGATGTGGATCCGTCGGCTTCCCAGCCATCCCAAGTCTGCCGCGTCCAGGCCGGACCGGGCAGCCAGAGTTCCTCTCGGAAGTGCCGGACCGTGTGCTCCTCCGCGAGGAAATTGCCGCAGGGTCCCACGCGATGGACGACCTCGGTTGCCAGGGTTTCGGCGTCGGTCTCGAAGCCGCGTGCTATGCGATGGACATAGGCGGCCAGCTCATTGTCGGTGTAGAGCCATTCCAGGCTCGCTCCATGATCGGTCCCACAGATGCCGCAGTGTCCGAACGTGTCGGCGCCGGCCAGAAGGCCGAGCAACATGCTCGACGCCTTCTCGATACCTGCCTGCGCGTCGAGCGTCTTGGCGTCGGTCAGGCCCACGTTGACGTATGCCGGAAGGCCGTAAAACCGGGCCATCTGCACCATGGCGACGGCCATCAGACCCTGCTCTGGCGAGCCGAACGAGCAGATGCTCGTTCGCGGGTCCATGATGTGGGGGATGCCTCCATACATGACAGGCGTTCCCCGCGCGAAAAGCTGCGTCACCACGAGTCCGGCGAGGATTTCGGCGTTCTCCTGCGCCAGGGTCCCTGCGAGCGTCCCCGGCGCGGTGGCCGAAGTCATCGCCATCGGGCCGATGCTCACAGGCTGACCGGCCTGCGCAAACGCCTTTACGATGTCCAGCCCATGCTCGGGCAACTGGAGCGGGCTGATCGGTTCGAGAAACGCTTCGGCCATGGGCTTGTCGCGCAAGGCCTGCTCGCCTCCCGCGATCGTCCGGTATATCTCCAGGATGGCGGCGGCGGTGCGACCGTTACGCACCCAGCACCGCGTGGGTTTGGTCGTTCCCTTGACCAACTCGCCCGTCAGGAAGACGTCTCGCCATGTCTCCGGGATCTCTTCGGGCTGGCCCATCGCGCCGACGACGCGGATGTGGTCCAGGGCATCGCCCAGCCGAACGGCACTGCGCGTGTCGTCAAGTGTGGCGCCACGGCGCCGACCGCTCTGCGAATCGATCCAGGTGTACTGTCCAGGGCTGGACATCCACACGCTGTAGCCATGGCCAAGCCGCGCGGCGCGCTGCGGATCTCGCCCGTGAAGCACGTATTGCTTGCCCGCCTGCGCCACGCAATCCATGACGAGCTGTTCGGGCAGATGGGCGATCCTGCTGTTTCCATCAACGGTTGCTCCGGCTTCGCGCAGGAGTTTTAGGGCCTCCCCATGATGGACCTTCACGCCGGTGTCGCGAAGGATGATGAGGCTGGCTTCGTGAATGGCCTGGATATCACCGCGGGACAGGAAACGCAACTCGATTCTTGCCATGCGAATCACCGCGAAACAGGTGGATTACGTCTTTGGATTCCGCCACAAATCGATGGGTCTCTTGACGCCTTGCGGCCGGAACGGAAGGGCGGTCTTCTTGCCGGTTCCGGCTGATTGATAGCCCGCGTAAAGTGCCTCCTGCACCAAGCGCCCATCCTCGCCGGTTGCCTGAGGTTCCTCCTTGCCTCGGACGCATCGCGCGAAGTGGTGCATCTCCTGCGGGAAGCCATAGTTCCACAGCTCCTCGAAAACCGGCCACGTCCAGCCTTTGGTTGTCGGCGCCTTCTCCACGGCGTAGCCGTAGCCATACTCGCTGTAGGTCGGCAGGGCGTTGCCCATGTGCAGGTCCGCATGGGTGACGCCGCCCTCGCCATAGACCTCGATCCGGTCTTCCATGCCGCCGCGACGGGCCCAACTGTCCTCGATCAGCCCGACCACGTCGTTGGCGAACTCGATGATGCAGACGGAGTTGTCCTCGCCTTTGGTCTTGTCGCTGTGGACGTACGTGCCCATCTGGCAATAGACCGACTTGACCTTCGGCCGGCCGAGGAACCAGTGACAGAAAGCGATGCCGTGACAGCCCATGTCCATGAAGACGCCGCCGCCGGACTTGTGGACATCCCAGAACCACGCCGCGTGCGGACCGAAATGCTTCTCGCTCTGCTTGACCATGTAGACCCTGCCGAACGCGCCCTGGTCGGCCATCTGCTTGGCCTTGACGTACT
>CAZOFX010000140.1:0-10414 GCA_964579055.1 uncultured Pirellulales bacterium | reverse complement strand
TCGGCGTCGGCAATCGGACCAGTCCGGCCGCCGGCGGCTCCGGCATCGTCTACATCGACGACATCGGCTTTGGAAAGCCGGTGGTTGCCAAGTGATTTGATGTATCTGTCAGGCGACTGACAGCGAGATGAAGTTCCCTATGCGGGGCTCGTGTCCACAGGATGCGAGCCCCGCTTTCATTGAATAGGCGTGCGGGCTGACGTTGACAAGGGCATGGCGAGGGACTATAGGATGGAGCGACCCCCGAACAGGGGAAAGAGAACAACAGAAGGAGATGTCATGAGCAAGCTCAATACCGTCGCAATGCTATCACCGGTCCTGGTGTTCTGTCTTTCGGAAGCGGCCTCCGGGCAGATGAAGGAGCGTTCGGAGGTCGCGGAGGTCTGCCTGTGGAAGCTGGAGGATCTCTACCCCTCGGATCAGGCGTGGGAGCAGGCGAAGGAGGAGTTGGCTGGCCGACTGGAGGAGATCGGACAGTATCGGGACAAGCTGGACGATGCGGCGGACCTGCGGGCTTGCCTGGAACTGGACAGCGACATCTCCAAGACCTTCGGCCGGCTGTACAGCTATGCCTCGATGAAATCCGACCAGGACACGCGGGTGTCCACCTATCTGGCGATGAAGCAGGCGGTCGAACAGATGATGACCGACTACGGCAGCCGGGCCTCGTATATCGAGCCGGAGATTGTCAAGCTCGACGCCGCAACTATCGAGCAGTTCATCGCCGCCGAGCCGGGATTGGCGGTCTATCGGATGTACCTGATGGACATCCTGCGCCGCAAGGCCCACAAGCTCTCCGAGAAGGAAGAGAGGATCCTCGCGGAGACCGCCCTGATGGCCGGCGGTCCAGGCTCGATCTACAGGATCTTCAGCGATGCGGAACTGCCCTATCCCGAGATCACGCTCGGCGACGGCACGAAGGTCTTGCTCAACAAGGCCGGCTACGCACTCCATCGCAGCTCGGCCGTTCGCGCCGATCGCGCGGCGGTCTTCGAGGCCTTCTGGTCCGCCATCAACGGGTTCAGACAGACCTTCGGCGTCCAGTTGTATTCCCACCTCCAGGCGCACGCGTTCACCATGCGGACGCGGAACTACGAGAGCTGTTTGCACCAGGCGCTCGATCGCAACAACATCCCGACCGAGGTCTACCACAGCCTCATCGACAACGTACGAGCTAATCTGGACACGTTTCATCGCTATCTGCGTCTCAAGAAGCGGATGTTGGGCGTGGAGACGCTGAAGTACTCCGATCTGTATGCCCCCGTCGTCAAGGACGTGGACCTGCGGTACAGTTTCGACGAGGCCAAGGCCCTGGTTCTCGATGCGGTCCGGCCGCTCGGGCCCGATTACGCCGGGGTCGTTGCGAAGGCCCTGAATGAGCGATGGATCGACGTGTATCCGACGCCGGGCAAACGCTCCGGCGCCTATTCCAGCGGCAATGCGTACGACGTGCACCCCTACATCCTCTTGAACTACAACGGCCAGTTCGACGACGTCAGCACGCTGGCCCACGAGCTGGGCCATACGATGCACAGCTACTACAGCAACAAGAACCAGCCGTTTCCGCTGGCGGACTATTCGATCTTCGTGGCGGAGGTGGCCTCGACGTTCAACGAGGCGCTGCTGATCCACAAAATGCTCGATGAGATCGAGGACGATGACGTGCGGCTGTCATTGCTGATGAACCATCTCGACGGCATCAAGGGGACGGTGTTCCGCCAGACGCAGTTCGCCGAGTTCGAGCTGCGCATGCACGAGAGGGTCGAGCGGCGCGAGCCGGTGACAGGGGACACGCTGACCGAACTGTACGGCCGCATCTTGAAGGACTACTACGGCCACGAGAAGGGCGTCTGCCAGATCGACGATCTCTATGCCGTCGAGTGGGCGTACATCCCGCATTTCTACTACAACTTCTACGTGTACCAGTACTCGACGTCGTTCACCGCCGCAACGGCCTTGGCCGAAGAGTTGTTCGGCGACGCCGAAGGGGTGGTTCAGCGCTATCTCGATTTCATCTCGGCCGGCGGCTCCGACTATCCGGTCGAGATTCTGAAGAAAGCCGGCGTCGATATGACCACCTCCGGTCCCTTCGAGAAGACCATGCTCACCATGAACCGGACGATGGACGAGATCGAGACCATCCTCGCCCGCCGGGGCAAGTGATCCGCTTGGTCGTCCGGCGAGCAGAAGGGTCGTGGCCGGTCGGATGATTCGATTCGGACTGCTCTTATGAGACGGGTCGGCAAGCAGGTTATTGGAGTGATCCTGATCGTTCTGGGGTTCCTCGCCCTGGTTACGCCGGCTACTCCCGGCTCATGGCTGATCCTCGTCGGCCTGGAATTCCTGGGCTTGCGGCTGCTTCTGAGTGACCGGCTGCTGGCTTGGGCCGACGCCCATCCCGGCACCTGCCCGGAAAAGATCATCCGCGCGGTCCTGCGGACCGAGCATCGGCTCTTCGGCTCCCGAAAGGCTCGGGTGGCGGCGCAGACGAAGGCCTGAACCCTTTCGTGCCCCGGGAGTTAGGTCTTGATTTCTGCCGCTATTGCTGCGATATAAGGGACACGGCCGGTGGCAACCTGGGGATGGTTCCCCGTCGAAGGCGATGTCGCCGAAACGGATTGGCTTTGAATTTGCGAGGGCAGAACGATGCGACGAACGGCGGGCAGATTGGCGCTGTGGATGGTTGTGGGGATCACGCTGGTTGGGCTGGCGGGCTGCAAGGGGGCTTTGAAGTCGGGGGCGGAGGGAAAGAAGACCCTGCTGTGGAACGGCCAGGATTTCGCCGGCTGGCAGCGCGTGCTGGCGGACCCGTCCGCCGACGCCAACGACGTCTGGTGGGTCCGTGGCGACGGAATCTACTGCAAAGGGCAGCCGAACGGCTACCTGCGCACGGAGAAACGGTACAACGACTATCATCTGCACGTCGAATGGCGGTGGCCCGAGACCCCGGGCAACAGCGGGGTGCTGCTGCACATGAACGGGCCCGACAAGGTCTGGCCCGAGTGCATCGAGGTCCAGCTCAAGGCGGGCAATGCGGGCGATTTCGTGCTGATGAACGGAACCAGCCTGACCGTCGACGGGACCGACCGGAAGGACCCCTCCCGGCAGTTTGTGCTGATCGCCAAGAAGGCGGCCACCAGCGAGAAGCCGGCGGGACAGTGGAACAGCTATGACATCCACTGCCAGGGCGGCTCCATCCGCTGCTACGTCAACGGCGTCCTCCAGAATGAGGGTATCGCCGCCTCGCCGGCCACCGGCTACATCGGCCTTCAGAGCGAAGGCAGCCCCATCGAGTTCCGCAATGTCTATCTGCTGCCGCTCGACTGAGGCGGGCGTAGCTCCACGCTCAAGAACGGCTCGCGGCGGAGTCTCCGGGTGCCCGCCGCTGCCCTCATGGGCCCTCCGCCGGTACACCCGAATGCCGCAGAATCTCCTTGTACGCCCAAGGGCGATCTGGTATAAAAGAAAATGGGCTGCAAGGCCGGTAATCGGCGCCGTGCAGCCTCTTTGCCGTGGTATTCTGTAGAACGGACCGTGAAGTGCGGTTGTAGTGCGAGCCGGAATCGGCGGCCTTGGCACCATGCGTTCTGATGAGTACAGGGCCGGGAGGGGGGGCCGGCGCACTTCCATTTTGTCTGTCTTTGACGTTCTGCGGTAAGGGTGTTTGTCCGCGCGACCGGGAAGGAGGTGTCTCAGCCCTCGGAAAGGGTCACACGCATCGCATGTCGTTCTGCCTGGGATCGGCGCATGGCTCCAGGCGCTACCGAAAAAGCGGGTTGATTGTGAGGAGATTGTCATCATGAAAAGATTGTCATTGTGGATTTTGGCGGCGGTCCTGCTCGCCGGCGGGGCAGCGCAGGCACAACAAATGTTCGACATCACCAATCCGGGAGACCCGCTTGTCGGCGTCCCCGACGACAACAACTGGCCGGCGGCGGAGACCCCTCCCAACGCGATCGATGACCAGGTTAGCGTCAAGTACCTGTGTTTCGAGACCTCCTTCGTGGATCTCGATGGCAATGTGGATACGGCCAACGGAGGCTCCGGCTTCCGCGTGACCCCCTCCGGCCCCAGGGTGGTCGTCAAGGCCCTGAATTTCGCCAGCGCCAACGATGCGGCCGAGCGCGATCCCGTCGCCTTCAGGTTCTCCGGCTCCGATGAGAGCATCGATGGTCCCTACACGCTGATCGCTGAGGGAACGATCGACGAGTTCGACCAAGCGACAGCCTATGCGCGACTCACGTGGATTACGACTCCCGTTCAGATCAAGAACAGGAAGGCCTACACGCACTATGAGGTGTTCTTCACGGACATTCGCGACCGTGCTCCGGCCAACAGCATGCAGATCGGCGAAGTGGAGCTCCTGTCTGACGGCAGCCTGCCCGGAGCCGCGGGTGGGCCGATTCCTGAGGATAAAGCGATCGATATACCTCGCGATGTGGTTCTTGCCTGGACGGCCGGTGAGATGGCCGCAACCCATGATGTGTACTTCGGAACGGTCTTCGCCGATGTCAACGACGCCAGCCGGAACAACCCGATGGGTGTCTTGGTCAGCCAGGGCCAGACTGCGGCAACGTATGATCCGGCCGGTCTGCTCGAATTCGGTCAGACCTATTACTGGCGAGTGGATGAAGTCAATTCGGCGCCCGATTTCACGATCTTCAAGGGCGACGTCTGGGCCTTCACCGTCGAGCCGTTCGCCTATCCCGTTGCGAACATCATCGCGACCACCAACGCCATCTCCGATGCAGGCGCCGGCATCGAGAATACGATCAACGGCTCCGGACTCGATGCCGCCGACCAGCATTCGACGGAAAGCGGCGACATGTGGCTGGGCCTGCCTGCCGAGGGACCCATCTCGATCCAGTATGAGTTCGATCGCGTGTACAAGCTCCATCAGATGCTCGTGTGGAACTACAACGTCGAGTTCGAGATCATTCTCGGTTTCGGGCTCAAAGACGTGACGGTGGAGTACTCGGCGGACGGCGTGGATTGGACAGTTCTGGGCGACGTCGAGTTCGCCAAGGCGGCGGCCAAGAGCACCTATACGGCCAATACGACCGTGGATTTCGACGGTGCGCCCGCCAAGTTCGTTCGGTTCACCGTCAACAGCGGCTGGGGTCCCATGGGCCAGTACGGTCTGAGCGAGGTCCGCTTCCTGTACATTCCCGCCCACGCCCGCGAGCCGCAGCCGGACGACGGTGCGACTGGTGTGGCGGTGAATTCGCCGTTGAGCTGGCGAGCCGGCCGCGAGGCGGTTTCCCACGAGGTGTACTTCGGCACCGATGCCGAGGCGCTGGCCTTGGCGGGAACGGCCAGTGCCGCCACCTACACCCCAGGGGCGCTGAATCTGGCGACCACCTATTACTGGAAGGTCAACGAGGTCAACGAAGCCGACGCGGTCACGGTCTGGGAAGGCGACGTCTGGAGTTTCACGGCCGAGGAGTACATCGTCGTCGATGATTTCGAGAGCTACACCGACGACATCGAGGCCGGCGAGGCCATCTTCGACACCTGGCTCGACGGCTGGGTCAACGACACCGGCTCGACAGTGGGCCATCTGAATGCCCCTTTTGCCGAGCAGGCGATTGTCAAGAGCGGCAAGCAGTCCATGCCGCTGTTCTACGACAACACGGGCGTGTCCGTTGCAGAAGCGGAGTATGCGCTGTCGCAGAACTGGACGGGCAACGGCATCAGGAGTCTGTCGATCAGCTTCTACGGCGATGCCGACAATACCGGCCAGTTGTACGTCAAGATCAACAACGCCAAGGTCGCCTACAACGGTGACGCCGCGGACATCAAGAGACCCGCGTGGCAGGCGTGGAATATCGATCTGTCGGCCGTTAGCGGGTTGAGCAACGTCACCAAGCTGACGATCGGCGTCGAGGGCGCGGGTGCGTCGGGCGTCCTGTACTTCGACGACATCCGGCTTTACCCCAAGGCCCCCGAGTTCGTCACTCCGGTCGATCCGGGCAACGCGAATCTGGTGGCGCTGTATGCTCTAGACGGCAACGCCACGGACGGGTCGGGCAAAGGCAACAACGGGACCGTCAATGGGACCGGGGCGTGGAGCGCCGGCGTGGTGGGCCAAGCTCTGCAATTCGACGGTGTCGGCACCTATGTCGATTGCGGGAAGGACGCGAGCCTGAACCTCACCGATGCAGTCACCGTCTCCGCATGGATCAGAATGGACTTCACCGCCGGAGATCGCAAGATCGCGAGCAACCAGGACGGGACCACGGGCGGTTACAAGCTCGGCCTCTACACCAACAACATCGTCGAGTTCGAGATACGCACCTCCGCCAATGCAGCCACCTCCAATCGAAATGCGACAGGGGGAACGGCGCTGCAGGCGGGCGCTTGGTACCATGTGGCCGGCGTCTACTCGAAGGGGCAGTTCATCCGGACCTACGTCTTTGGAAACCTGGATCGGGAAACGGAGACGACTGCTCTCCTGGGCACCTCCACCGGCTCATTCAACCTGGGCCGTGGCGAATCCACCACCACCTATTTCTGGCTGGGAGCGCTGGATCAGGTGGAAGTCTACAACCGGGCGCTGTCGCAGGAGGAGATCCTGTGGGTCATGGGGCAGACGTCGCCGGTGGCCAAGCCCTTCTGAGGCTGGCAGTCGATCATGAGGCAATGCCCGGCAGGGCGTGGTCTCTGCAGCAGAGCAGCGTACGTGGCTCCGGGGGAGGTTTCCTCCGGAGCCACGGCTTTTTGGCGTCCGCGAAGCCTCTTCTGGGGTGTTTTGCGGCGTTCTTTCCGCGTTTTCTCGCGGTTTATCTTGGCTTCCCTTCCAAAATAGGGCCGTAGACGCTATTTCCTTGAGGGTGTACTCTGGCGGTGTGCGCTGGGAGTGCATCTGGGACTGAACGCAACGGGACCGGCGAATGCCGACGATTGTACTGTGGAATCGCCATGAGCGAACGCCAGCCGACAGACCGTCTGGGCGACATGTCACGGGGACGCGAGTTCCTGAGGCTCTATCAGGCCAATGAGCGGAGGATCTTCGGGTTCATCCTGGCACTGGTCCCGCAGTGGTCCGAGGCCGAAGACCTGCTCCAGGAGACCACGATGACCCTATGGTCCAAGTTCGACACGTTCGAGCCCGGGACGGATTTCGCGGCTTGGGCGCTGTGCGTGGCACGATACCGGGTCATGAACCATCGCAAGAAGAAACGCCACCAGCATGTTCAGTTCAGCGATGAAGTCCTGGAGGCTCTCGACGAGCGCGTCCGAAGTGCCGCGGCGGGGCTGGATGTGCTTCGCGATGCGCTGGGCCACTGTCTGCGCAAGCTGCCCGAACGCGATCGTGAACTGATTCACCTGCGATACGAATACGACGCGACCACCAGGTCGGTGGCCGAGCGTCTCGGCCGGAGCGCCGACGCCGTATACAAGGCCCTGAACCGCATTCATGTCCAGTTGCTCTATTGTATCCGTCGCACGCTGGCTGCGGAGAGATCGGCATGATCGATGGACCGACAGAACATTCCGAATTCTTCGAGCTGCTTGGCGCGCTGCGCGAGGGTGCCTTGACAGACGAGCAGTTCGCGCAGTTGGATCGTTCGCTCGGGGACGATCCGGCCGTCCAGCAGTTGTACGTCGAGTACATGCTGCTCTGCGCCGAGCTTCGTCACTATCATGGAATGAGGGAGACCGCTGACGTGGCCATCCCGCCGGCGGGATGGCCCGCCGATCTGCCGCCAGTCTCGTCGCAAGCGGCTGCAACGACCGAGACGCAGGGGACCCCGACGATTCTCGACGAGTTGCTCGAACGAGACCGGGCCGTTGCCGCCAGACGAGCGGCCGAGGAGGCCCGGCAGCGGGCCGAGGCGCATAAGGAGGCGATACGAAGGGCCGCCGACGATGCGCTGGAGCGATTCAAAGAGCAGGAGCGACACCGGCGGGAGGAGTTGGCCTACCGGGAATACCTCGCCAGGAGGCGTCAGTTGGCGGTGAGTGTATTGGCCGTTGCGGTGCTGCTGGTCTCCGGCGTGCTCGTATGGGTTTCCAGACTGCCCGTTCGCACGGTTTCCTCGCCTGTGCCGGCGACCCCGGCGATTCCTCCCGTCTTGGCGACGATCACGCGCTCCAGCAACGCCGTGTGGGATCGGTCGGACCTTTCGACTGCCCAGGGGACGGTCCTGAGGGCGTCGTCGGTGTTCCTGATGCAGGGACTGATCGAGATGGTCTTTGAAGGAGGCTCTGAAGTGCTTCTCCAGGCGCCGGCTGTTCTGCGTCTGGAGAGCGCCGATCAGGTGTTTCTCCGGTCGGGGGCGGTTTCCGTGTCGATCGGTGAGGATTCGACCGGTTTCATCGTGCGCACTCCCACCGGAACGGTCGTCGATTACGGCACGGAGTTCGGTGTCATCGTTCGTCAGACCGGCGAGACCGAAGCGCTCGTACACAAGGGGAAAGTCGGCATCCGAAGTGGTTCGGACCCGGTTCGTTCCGGGGCTTCGACGATTCTGGTGGAAGGCCAGGCCGGCGCGGTGGATGCCGCCGGGAACGTGGTGTCCAGGAGATACGTCCCCAGCCAGATCGTGCGAGAGATGCCGGAGGACCCGAGTTTCGGCATTCCGGGCAGGCGTCTGGATCTGGCCGACGTTATTGGGGCAGGCAACGGCTTTGGCACCGGAACCGCCGGCTCGGCCATCAGCCCTGTGACGGGGCGATATGTGGCGCCTGTGGAAAGCGACCGGCGCGGGATGCACCAGTACGTGTTGGCGCCGTGGAACCGCTATGTGGACGGTGTCTTCGTGCCTGACGGGACCGGGCCACAGGTCGTCAGTTCCGCCGGACACAGGTTTGCCGAGTGTCCCATCACCAACAACATCTACTACCTTGAAGTTACCAACGTAGGCGATGCAGAGGTCGGCAGGCAGGTGTTGAGCGGGCACGCCTATGGATCGTCCGATCGACCCTGCATCCTCATGCACGCCAATCTCGGCATCACGTTCGATCTGGCCGAGATCGCGGTGTTGAACGCCGGACTGCGGATCGAGCGGTTTCGTTCGGCCTACGGAGTCGCGGAGTCCGGCACGGATCGGCCCTGCAACGCGGATTTCTGGGTCCTGGTCGACGGCCGGGTGCGCTTCAGCCGAACCGGCGTGAAGGTCAAAGGAATTGCCGGTCAGATCGACGTGGAGCTGGCCGAGACAGATCGCTTCCTCACGCTGATTACCACCGATGGCGGCGATGCTGACGTGGCCGGCGGCCTGCGGGGAACCGACAGCGACTGGTGTGTCTTCGTCGAGCCCAATCTCGAATTGGCCCCGGCGACGGGCCGAGGAGTCGACGTGTCGACGGTATCTGAGTTGTGACGATTCGCACGAGGTGCGACGGGGACGGAGGAAAAGGGGTGTATGCAAGATGCTCGTAGGGTGGATATGCTTGGTTGGGTTCACCTCTCTGCGGGAAGGAGGTGAGCCGGAGGAGTTCATCGTGTCGCTTCTACGCAGAGTCCACAGTGGGCGATGAAGGGAGAGCGTCCTTCTGCCGATGGTAGAACTGCCTGCACGGACTTGACCGTGTGACGAAAACGGGGGATTGTCTCGATCTTGGTAAAGGAGGTATGTATGTGGCGTAAACATGTGTGGTGGGTCTGTTCGGTGGCTGTGCTGGCCACCTGTGCCGGTCAGGCCATGGCCGCTGGTCCGGAGCCTCTGGTGTACTATCCATTCGACCAGTTGGACGGCATCGTCCTCGATGCGTCCGGCAACGGACTCGACGGCGCGCCCAACGGGGGCGTGCAACGGGTTTCGGGAGGTTATGCCAACGGCTGCTACTCGTTCAATGGAAGCGACAGCTACGTTCAGTTGGAGCGGCCGATCCAGGACAGCTTCACGCTGGCGGCCTGGATCAAGACGGACACCACCGGCCTGGCCGGGACCCAGGCGTACCAGGGCAACGGCCTGTTCTGGTCGGACGTCGCCGGCACGGCCAATGACTTTGTCGTCGCGGTCCTGGGCACGAAGTTATCGTTCTTCAACGGCAATCCCGACGGCTCGGTCAATTCGAACGGCGACATTGTCACAGGTGAGTGGGTGCACATCGCGTCGGTTCGTGACACAGCAGCCGGAGCGATCAGTGTCTACATCGACGGTGTGCTCGACAACAGCGTTGCCCACTCGAACACTGGTCCGTTGAACGCACAGCAGAACCTGGCGATCGGCGCCAACACGCTCGACTCGCGATACTACACCGGCCTGATGGATGAGGTGAAGATCTACGATGTGGCGCTGACCGAGGGCGAGGTTCAGGGCGCCATGAAGGCCGGCCTGAAGGCCCAGCTTGCGGCCGATCCGAGGCCGGCGGATGGGCAGGTGGATGTGCCGCGGGATGGGGCGCTGGGCTGGACGGCGGGGGAGTTTGCGGCCTCGCACGATGTGTACTTCGGGACGTCGTT
>CAZOFX010000139.1:0-10894 GCA_964579055.1 uncultured Pirellulales bacterium | reverse complement strand
TTGGCGATGTCCCAGGAGGTGAAACAGAACGATGGTTCGTGTTTCGGCATCCGGATTACGCGCGCACACTGCGCTGCATCGAGATGGCGAAGGAGGGGGTGACCGAGACGCGGATCGTTTTGAGGAAGGGCGGGGCGGTTGAAGGGATCGTGTACGACTGGCAAGGCCGGCCGCTGCCTGAAACGGATGTGTACTTCATGGACGAAAGTGATTTCTCCTATTGGGCGCAGAACCGCGCCCGGCTGGGCAAAGTCACGACGGATGCCCTTGGATACTACCGCATCGAGCACCTGCCCGACGAGTTGTGTTACGTCTTTCGGGGCGATCCGGCTACGAAGTTGGGCGTCGTGCTGACGTCCGTTTTGCCGCGTGCGGGGCAGACGGTGCGTCTGGACATCGGAGGACCCTGGAAGACGACGGGGCGCTTAATGTGCAAGGGTGAGCCGGTGGCGAATACGAAGCTGCTGGTGATGGTTCAGGCGGGTGTGGCCCAGGGGTTCGAGGCTTACGCCCTCAGCGATTCGCTCGGGCGGTTCAGCTTCTACGGATTGCCCACGGGCCGGCGGTCGCTCTACTGGGCCGTCCCTGGCGGTCGCGGCACGAGGCAATGGTTTGAGCTGACGAACGTCGATTTCCAACGAGGCGTGGATGTGGACCTGGGCGATCTGGAAGCCGTGGCGGCGGAGGCGACGGTGGAGTTACTTTTTGCCGATGAGACCATTCCGCTCGACCGTTGGGACGTGTCGCTTTGTGAACGTTGTGAAGGTTCCTTGAGTCGGCAGGTGGGACAACTGCGACCGCGTCGCGACCAATCGGATCCCTTCGTTTTCGGCGCGCTGAGTGCGGGGGAGTATGACGTCGTGGTCAGCCGGGAGGGGTATCCTGCGATTCGCGACCGACTTGAGATTGCGCCGGGGCAATCGCATGCGGAGATTGTGCTGACGATTCCGTCGGGCAACGGGCGGATCGCGGGCGAGGTGGTGTCCTGGTCCGACTCCGAGCCCTGGCCCTTGACGCTGCAAAGCGCCGATGGACGCATCGAGATGCCGGTGACGCCCGGCGCCGACGGCACGTTCGAGATTGCGCATTTGCCGGAAGGAGAGTATTCCTTCTCGTTTTCCCGGCTGGACCCGCCGCTGGCTCGCGTGAAGCTCGCGCCTGGGGGGCACGAGACGGTTCGCATTGAGGCGAATCCGGTCGACGAGCATGGGTACCTCCGCATGCTGATCGTTACGGATGAGGGGCAGCCGCTGGCAACGCCCGACGTCTGGCTCGAACGCGGCGGGCTTGTCGTCGAGCCGGTCTACAACAACGATGACACCACTGCGTTTGCCGCAGCGGGGGGGACGTACACACTTTGCGTGCACTATCCCGGTTTCCGATCCATGCATCGTAGCGTCGAACTGAAGACGAGAGAGGGCCGGACGGTGCAGGAGGTCCTCGAACCGATGGTGATCACCATGTCCAGGGAGTAATTCCGGGCCGGGGGTTCTTTGCGAGAAGCATTGCGCCGCGCGATCGTAACATAACCGTAACAAAGCGGTTTGTGGTGTGCCCGTAAGGGCATACCAACCACAAACGCGGTAACGCCTGACGGCGTCACTGCAAACGGGGCAGCGTCTTGCGACGCCACTACGAACCGAAAAAATCTTCGTTCCCCCAACCCTCACTGTAACCCCGCGCAGGGCCTTTTCCACCGTCTTTGCGTCAGGACGCTCCAAGAGAATCTGTTTTTGACTGTAATAGATTTTCGATTCGGGCGTCTTATGTGGTGAGGAAAACGTATGGAATGGACGCTTGGACAACTGAATACGATGGGCGAGGCCTTCGTGGCGTTCGCTTTGCCGATGCTGCTGATTTCGGCGCTGCTGATCGGCGCAGCGCTGCTGGCGGAATTCCTGCTGCGAGAAAAAGCCCGTGCCTCCCTGCGATGCGGGCTGGTCACGGTGGTGCTGGTGTTCCTGGCACTGAGTCCTTTTCTTCCCATCTGTCCTCCTTCCTACTTTTTGCCATCTGGCAACGCTGCCTTCGCAGACCCGACCACACACCAGGCAGCGGAACACGCGCGTGCTTCCCTACCCCGGCCTCTCACCGGACAGTCCCAGACCACCACGGCTGGGGTAGGGAAGCCGCCACTCTCGATCACCTGGCAAGGGGGACTCCTGCTGCTGTGGCTCGGTGGCGTCGTCGTGATGAGCGTGGTGGTGGTACGCCGTGCCTGCGTGGCGTGCCGCAGCGTCGATCGTTCGCCCGATGCCAATTTCCTGATGACCGACATTCTCGTCTATTGCCGCAAGCGCATGGGAATTCGCAGCCACGTGAATCTGCGAATCTCCGACGAAGGCACCCGGCCGGCGGTCTGCGGACTGCTCCGCCCGGTGATCGTGGTGCCGCGCAATCTCGTGCCGTCTCTGGGCTCACGACACCTCCGCGACGTGCTGTTCCATGAGCTGGCCCACGTCAAACGCCACGATCTGTGGGTAAACCTCATCCAGAATGTCGTGCAGGTGGTGTACTTCTACAATCCCTTCCTGTGGGTGGCCGGCGCGGTCCTTCGGCGGCTGCGGGACGAGGCGGCCGATGAGGCCGTCCGCGAGACCGTCGGCGACAGGGACCGTTCCTATTCCCGCCGGCTGGCCGACGTCCGCCGCCTGACCCTGCTGCCGGCCGCCGCCGACCTCGACCTCCTCCGCGTCGCCTGAGCGACACAGACGCTCCCATCACGGAGTCTGCCGATACGTTCCGTCTATCTGCGGGAACGCCGGGATCCGCAGGAACCAAAACGCGGCGGCCCCACTCAAGCCGGACACTTCCGTATTTTTTGAATGTGCCTTGAGAATTCCTCATCGGCATGATACAAGAGAGCCGAGATGAGGGAAGCCAGGGACGAATGGCGCAAGCGGAGCCCAGCCCAACGCGGTGCGGCGGGGCGGCCC
The DNA here is from genome assembly GCA_964579055.1 of uncultured Pirellulales bacterium. Lineage (GTDB taxonomy): Bacteria > Planctomycetota > Phycisphaerae > Sedimentisphaerales > Anaerobacaceae > Anaerobaca. Next base: position 7,958 of record CAZOFX010000139.1, on the reverse strand, counting down.
GTCACAAGCGATAACCAACGTGGAAGGATATTGTCGTGACCGACGACGAGCAGGAAAAATGTGATCTGGTGAAAAGCGTGAGGCTGCATCCTGGTGTTACCTTTGAGGCCGCCTTGAGCACGCTGGGAAAAATACCGCACCAGAAGTTTGCCAAGGCGCTGAAGAAACACTGGACCTGGGACGCGGATGGAGACGTCACCGTCGCGAGCAAATGTTGGTTTTTTTGCTGGGGCTGGAGCGCCAGCGATCCCACGGCCGAGTATTGCCGCTTCTTGTGGAACAAGGTGTTTGACAAGGAGTATCGATGGTTTGAGGCCAACGTCGGCCATGAGTTTGCGCAGACGCATCGGGAAGAGCAGGTGATCCGTTTGTGAGAGTCTTGTCTTCTCCCTCGATCGCATTGGGGTATTGACCGTTCGCGGCCCCGAGACTCGCCCATCCTGCGCGTTTCTTACAGCGCAGGCCATGCCCGGCCATTGTGTCATCGCGTCTTGTTGCTCTATGGCCTGCGTCCGATGAGCTGCACGTCGTCGAGGTTCCAGCCGGTATAGTCGTAGGCCCGTTCTCTCAGGATGTGGTAGCCCCATCGCAAGTACACGGTCGGCTGGGAATCCGCCTGCGCAAGGGGATACTCACAAAGTGTCCACTCGGTGTCCGTAATCGCTTCGCGTTCGGCCTGGGTCCAGAGAAGGGTCCAATGCTGCCCGTCCGTAGAGGCCTCCACCGTGCACCTGACGTACTCGGGGATATCGCAGTTGAGCCACCGGCAGAATCGCAGCCTGATGTCCTCGTATCCGCTCAGGTCGATTGCGTCGGTCGTGGCGTAGTAGGGGTCGCCGATCGCCAGGTCGTAGCAGCCATCGAGGTTCACGCCGAGTACGTTGGGGCCGGTGCAGCCACTCGTCGGATCGACGTTACCCCACCCGCTGCACCGCTGGCCGGTCGGTGTCCCATATTCCCACTGACCCTCCAGCGTCCAGCCGGGATCGACGTTCATCGTGACTGCATGGACGAGGTCCTCGAAGACCGCGATCAGGGCCTCGTCGTCATCCACAATCAACGTTATCTCCGGCGCGGTCGGGTCCTCCATTCCGTCGGCCGCACTGCCTTCCCATCGGACGAACTCATAGCCGGGGTCGGGCTTGGCTTTGATCAATACCTCTGCGCCGCAGGGGTACTCATTGATTCCCACATCCGCTCCTTCAATCGATCCCCGGCCGACGACGTCGACCGTCAAGGTGCAGCCGTCCGGCGGCGGGGGCACACATCGCGCCATGAACCACCAGGTGGGCCCCTGAATGTCGCCGTCTGGCGTGTGCGCAACCACCCGCCACGAGCAGACCTGCTCGTCTTCGACCTCCGGCATGGGCAGCCAGGGGTCGGTGACGTTCTCGCCGATCTTCTCCAGCGGCAGGCACGCACCGCCGGAGAAGTAGACATCGTAACCCGTCGCCCCGATCACCGACCACCAACTGAGATAATCTCCGCCCGTGAGCCGCTCCACCTCATTCCCGTCCGAGAGCACCTCATTCTTGACAACGACATCGGGAACCACGTAGTTCGGATCGCAGTAGTCAATCACCTGTCCATCAACAGGCTGCGGTCCATACGGATACAGACCATATGGGTCGATAGGTGGGGCCAGATCCACAGAAAAACCGTATTCTCCCGTAGCCACACCATAGCCGTTTGAGGCCACTATCGTATACATCCCCGTCTTCTTCACTTGGTAGCTTATCTCCGTGCGCTCGCCGCCGCTCGGCCAGTCAACGACCTGAATACCATCAGGGTCATAGAGCCGCAGTCTCGGAAACAGAGCCCCTGTCGCGGAGATATCAGCCATCTGGGTGACCACTCTGTGATTTGGCTCGCCGTAGAAAACGTAAGCGTCAAGATCGGCGCCGTGGGATAGAGTCCCACTTCGTGTCTCACCCGAAGTGACATCATTGCCATCGCGGTCCTCGGGCGAAGTTGTCGCACCCGGCGCCAGCACCAGAGACACTGCGTACTCTCCAGTGGCTACACCGGTGCTACCCGACGCCACTATCGTGTATATTCCCGCCTTCTGTAGTTGGCAGTTGTCTATCTCCGTTCGGTTACTGCCACCTGGCCAGTCAACGAGTTCAATACCGTCAGGGTCGACAAGCCGCAGGCGCGGGTGCAGCGCCGCCGCTGCGGAACTGTTCGCCATTGCGATCACAACGCCCTGGCCGACTTGACCGCAGAAGGTGAAGGAGTCTGCATCGCCACCGGGAGAGATGGTTCCCATCTTCGTCTCGCCTGAGGCGATACAGCCGCCGTCCGGGTCTCCCTGTGCCATGGCTGGTGATGAGCCGAGGAGAGTGAATACTGACGAGGCTGCCATGACAACAATCCATTGGTTTGTGAAGGTCTTCATTGGCGTATCCTTTCCTTGCATGATTCCCTGACCGTGCGCGTGCACGTTCGGATGTGCGTTTCGCACGGACTCCGATTGCCTCGCAGCGTCCTGGCGTCTTCCACTTGTGGCGTGAAGAGCAGCGAGTGCTTCCCGGGTGGCCATCGCTCTTTGCAGAGGTTTGTCTATCGCACTCTGTCCGTACGCTATCTATGGTGTCGGTGGATCGTCAATGCGTAGAAATACGTATTTTCGCGTCGCGGGCAGAACAGATGCCGTCAATCCCTCCTTGCGGCGATCACTGTGGACTGTTGCGCTGGGGCTATTACCGACGGTGGGTGGACGCCAGTCTCACGTGTCGCGGGCGACGCTTTTCTCGGGTCCGGCCAGAATACGTAGTCCCCACAATAGACAACGAGGGCGGCGTGCGGTTATCTGTGGCGTGTCGGTCGGGATGATGGCCCGGGGCACGGCGCCTGGATGGAACTTCGTGAGCCCAAAATAGGAAATACCTGCCGTGCCCCCTACGGCCATCCCCCGGCGTCCCCGTCCGGGAAAGCCGATCCACCGCATCGAGCAGCATTCCGAAAACACGGCCTGGAGCCACAGGGGCAGGCCGATGGGCGAGGAGTCTCTCTTGCGGTGTTCTTCCTCTGCGAGTACTCTGGCTGCCCGAAGCATCGCGGTCCTGTCGTCTGCGCGTTGCGAAGCGATTCAACGAGCGCCGGACGATCTTGCGCAGATGCCGGATTGCAGCATTTGCCGATGGGCGGGATTCGCCTGAGCGGGCAAGGAGGCCCTGATGGACAGAAACAGGCTCCATCTGATTACCCTGATCCTGATCGCCAGCGTGCTGACCCTGCGCAGCCTCAGCAGCCAGGCGCCCGATCCGGTCCCCCTGGAAATCCACTGCAAACACTTCCTTTACGGCTATCCGCTCGGCACGCCGCCGTCGAACGATCTGATCGTCCGCGACTGCTACGCGCTGTCGTCGAACGACACGACCAAGTTCCCGGATTGGGTCTGCTACTATCTGACCTGTCACGAGGTCGGCGGCGTTCTCGATCTCGAGAGGGTCTGGCAGAACGATCCGTGGCTGGACCCGTCCGAGACGCTGGAGGCCAGGCCTGCCGGCCAGGACGACTACCGCAGAGCGTATGCGGTCGAGCAATACGACCGCGGCCACCTGGCGCCTCTGGCCTCCTTTCAGGGGTCGCGGTTTGCCTCGCAGGTGAACTACTACAGCAACATCATCCCGCAGAAGTCCGATCTCAATCGGGGGGCCTGGATGCAATTGGAGGCCGGGGAGCGCGATCTCGTCCGCGCATACGGGGCCGCGTGGGTCATAACCGGTCCGATCTACGAAGTGCCGATGCCGCCGTTGCCCAACTGCGACGAGATGCATCAGGTGCCGAGCGGTTTCTGGAAGATCGTCGCGGCCGACGACCTCGGGACCCTGCACATCGCCGCCTTTATCATGGAGCAGCACACCGCCCGCTCGTCAGGCGTGATCGACCACCTCGTGACCGTGGACACCGTGGAGCAACGAACCGGACTGGATTTCTTCTGGGAGTTGCCCGATGCGCAGGAGGATGCCCTGGAGGCCGCCGCCGATGCCGCCTGGGCGCTCACTTGGGCGAATTGACCCGACGGGCACTGCCTCCGGTGCAGTGGGTCGCGCCGGACCTCGAACCTTTTTCTTCTCGCGCCCGTTGGACGCGTTGAAAGACCGCCTGGATTCTGATACAAGGGGCGCTTCAAGTGCGCGTTATTCACGGACGGATTCTATGGCGGTTCGATTTGTTCTGGGCAGGAGCGGCACGGGCAAGACGACGCATTGCGTCGAGGCGATCGTCGCGGCGCTGTCCCGGTCTCCATCGGGATCGACTCCATCCCTGATCTTCCTCGTGCCCGAGCAGGCGACGTACGAGGCCGAGCGGGCGATCCTGTCGAGCGGCCCGGCCGGCTACCATCGGCTGCGGGTCCTGTCGTTCAACCGCCTTCAGTTCTTCCTGGCCGGACGGAACGTCGCGACGGCGAGCGTCTCGCCCATCGGCCGGCAGATGATCGTCCACAAGATCCTTCGTGACAGCCGCGAGCAGTTGCAGGTCTTCCGATCCTCGGCGCTGCTGCCCGGCTTCGCGCGACGGATCGCTGAGACGATCCGCGAACTGCACCGCTACAACAAGACGCACGAGGACTTCGAGACTCTTCAGACTGGTGGGGCGAAGCACGCCTCGCCCCTGTCGGCGATGAAGTTCGCCGATCTGGCCCTGGTGTTCGGCAAGTACACCGAAGCGATTCGCGGGCAGTTCGTCGACCCCGACGCCCAGGTTCGCCAAGCCTGCGCGCGGATCGCCGAGGCCGATTTTCTCAAAGGCGCTCGGCTCTGGGTCGACGGTTTCGCCAGTTTCACCGGCGCCGAGACGGCTCTTCTCGTCGAGTTGCTCCGCGTGGTCGAGCGGGCGGAGATCGCCCTTTGCCTGGACCCGGCCCGCCTCGGGTCGCCGGCGGCCGAGTCGGACGGGCTGTTCGAGGCGACCGAGCGGACGTACCGCGAGCTTGTCGAACAGCTCAAGGCCTTCCAGATCGAGCTTGGCAAGCCGGTCGTTCTCGAAGAGGCCAGGCGGTTCCGCGCCTGTCCGGCCTTGGCGCACGTCGAGAAGAACCTCTTTCGTCTGGGTGCGGGTCGGAGCAGCGCGGACGGGCACATCCGGTTGGTGCCGGCCCCGGACCTGCGGGCCGAAACGCAATTCGTCGCCGGACAGATCCGCTCGCTGGTCCAGCAGCGCGGGCTTCGATATCGTGACATCGCGGTGGTGGCGTCGGACCTCGGCCGCTACGAGCACTACCTTCGGGCCAGCTTAGACGACCACGCGATTCCCTACTTCATCGATCAGCGTAAGCCGCTCGACCGCCATCCGGTCGTCGAGCTGGTCACCGCAGCGCTTCAGGCGATTACCGGCGGCTTCGCGCACGCCGACGTCTTCGCGTATCTCAAGAGCGACCTCGTGCCGGCCCCGGCGTCGCAGGTCGACGTGTTGGAGAACTACTGCCTGGCGTTCGGCGTCGACGGACGCGATTGGGGCAAGGCCGATCCGTGGCGGTTCCAGGGGCCCGACGATGCGAGCTTCGACGAGGCCGCGATTCACAGGATTCGCACGAAGTCGGTCGGGCCGCTGCTCGAGCTGCGTGCTGCGCTGATGGCGCGGGCGAATGATGATTCGCCCCTACGGGCGGCGGACTTCACGCGGGCGGTCTTTGCGTTTCTCGACGGGCTGAAGGTTCGCCAGGCGGTGGCCTCCTGGGTCGATGAGGCCCAGCAAGCCGGCGATCTGGCGGCCGCCGACGAGCACCGGCAGTTCTTCGAGCGGTTCGTGGACGTCTTCGACGAGCTGGTCGAGGTCTTCGGCCGCGACGAGAGGAGCGTCGAGGATTGCCTGGCGATTCTGAGCCTGGCGTTCTCGCAGATGACGCTGGCCTTCATCCCGCCGAGCCTGGACCAGGTGCTCGTCGGCTCGATCGAACGGAGCCGCCATCCGAATTTGCGGGCGGTGTTCCTGCTGGGCGCCACGCAGAAGCAGTTTCCGATCCCGCTGCCGTCGACGGGCGTGCTGACCGACGCCGATCGTGACATGGCCGAGGCCGCCGGCTTTCATCTGGCGCCCACCACGACGCAAACGCTGGCCGAACGACAGTACCTGGCCTACATCGCCTTCACGCGTCCATCGGAGCTGCTGTATGTCAGTTACCCGGGTGTCGACGAGAAGGGCAGCCCGGTGACGCGGTCGCAGTTCGTGGACGATCTCGCGGATCTGTTCGACGACCTGACCGGGGCAGGGGCGAATGATGATTCGCCCCTACAGGCCGAGGGGCGAACCGTCGCGGCGGACATCCACACCGAGACCGAGCTGGCCGAGTGGTTGTGCACCCGGCTGGGCCGGGATGTCTTTGCGCGGCAGGAGCAGGCGGACGAACCGCTCGAAGGCTTGCTGGCCGCGATGGGCGGCGACCCGGACCACCGCCACACGGCGGCTTGCGTCCTTTCGGCTCTCGGTTATGAGAACAAGGCCGCGCTGGACCGCAAGGTGGTGGAGCGTCTCTTCGAGAAGGAGCTGAGGGCCTCGGCGACGCGCCTGGCGACCTTTGCCGCCTGTCCCTACCAGCACTTCGCGCGGTACGGCCTGGAACTGCGGACCCGGCGTCAGTTCAAGCTCGAACCGCTCGACCTGGGCAACTTCTATCACGCCGTGCTCGATGCCCTGCACAAGCGACTGACTGCCGACGGGCAGAACTTCGCCACCGTCGCCGACGACCGGCTCAGCGAGCTGCTGCGCGAACAGGTCGAGACATTCGCCTCGCACGACCCGTTTCTCTCGAAGTTCAAAGCCCGCTCCGACCACAACGCGTTCATCGTCGCCAACGCCGCCGACGTGCTGGGCGAATGCGTGCTCGATATCGCCCGCATGGCCCGGGCCGGAGCGTTTCGGCCCGGGCTGTCCGAGGTTGCCTTCGGTCCTGAGGCGCGCGCCAAAGGCCCGGCCGAGCAGAACCTGGGGGCGTTCGAGCTGGCCCTGCCTGACGGCGGGGTGGTGACGTTGAGCGGAAGGATCGACCGCCTCGACGTTGCGCAAATCGACGGGCATCGCGTCGCGCTGGTGTTCGACTACAAACGCACGAAGGCCGGCGCGACGTTCCGTTGGTCGCAGTTCTACCACGGCCTGAACGTCCAGCTTCCGATGTACCTGCTGGCGCTGTCGCGCATCGCCGGAGCGAAGGTCGATCGCGTCGCCGGAGCATTCTGCATGCCCATCGAACAGCCGCCCGACACCGCCTCGATCGAAGAGCTGGCCCAGCGCGACGAGCGCTCCGCCCGCCAGGCCCGGGGCCTGTTCGACGGACGGTACGCCGAGTCGCTCGATCCGGACGCGGGTTCCCGCTGGAGCCGGCTTTACAACTTCGCCGTCACGAGCAAGGATGGCCAGTATGGCTACTACCCCACAAGCGGGTCGCTGAGACCCGAGGACTTCGAGCGCGTGCTGGCGTTCACGCGCGACAGGATCGTCGCGCTGGCGGCCGGCATCGTCGCCGGACAGATCGACGTGCATCCCTATCGCCTGGGTACCGAGTCGCCCTGTTCGTTCTGCGACTACCAGGCGCTGTGCCGCTTCGACTGGCAGATCAACGACTACCGTTTTCTCGACCCCAAGGGCAAGCTCGACGTGGTGGGAGGAGCGGTGACATCATGACGGGCGAGAAGAAGATTCAGTGGACCGAGCAACAGGAGCGGGCCATCGCTGCCCTGGACGCCAACGTGTTGGTCACGGCGTCGGCGGGCACGGGCAAGACGGCGGTGCTGTCGGGCCGCTGCGTCAATCTCGTCTCCGATGCGGCGCGGTGCTCCAACGTGCTGAACATGCTCGTGCTGACCTTCACCGATGCGGCTGCCGAGCAGATGCGCGCGCGGATCGGCAAGCGGCTCAAGGAGGCGTATGAGCAGACGCACGACCGGCGGCTGGGCCGTCAGCTCGTGCTGCTCCAGGGCGCCGACATCAGCACGATCCACGCGTTCTGCAAGCGG
>CAZOFX010000138.1:0-10964 GCA_964579055.1 uncultured Pirellulales bacterium | reverse complement strand
AGGTTGTTGTCCAACTGGTGGTTCCGGTCCCCGTCAAACGTCAGTTGCGTCTCCTGCCAATAGGAGAACGCGGTCGGTGCGGCCAGCAGGACAAACAGGAGAACGACGAGACCAGTCAGGATAAGCCTTTTCATAATCCGCTCCTTAAGAAGTGATATGATCCGACACCTTGCACATGACCTCGCCCGGCTCGCTGCCGAGCCATCTCCTATTATCCCGCCGGAATCCCCCGTATGTCTACGGTATTGTCACGATTTTATCGGTCCTGCGGATTGTCCGGGATGCGTACCGAGTGCATGGGGCTTCCTCCGCGCAGAGCAGCCACCGTCTCCAGATGGCCTCAAATGGGAACTCCCCGAGTAGGACTCGAACCTACGACCTAGCGGTTAATCCCGGCGCGCCGGGACTCGCTCTACCGATTCAGCAGGTCTTCGCGAATCCAACGCGCGGACTTCATGCGTTTGATCTGTCTCTCGCGATGCACCGCCTCCGCACGGGTCGGGAAGGCCTCCTTCCAGACAAGCCGCCACGGGCCATGTTTGGGGCAGTATTTGCCTGCCAGGGCACTCGAATCGTTGTGCTCGCACAGCCGTCGGGCCGGATCGGCCGTCGAACCAATGTAGAACCGCCCTTCCGAGTTCTCCAGAACGTAAGCCCAGAATGTCCCGTCCGCTTTCTCCAACCTCCCCGAGTAGGACTCGAACCTACGACCTAGCGGTTAACAGCCGCTCGCTCTACCGATTGAGCTATCGGGGAAAATATCCGGGCCTTGGGACAGCGCCCAAGGCCTGGGACAGATTATCGTCAATCAGCCTGAGGATTTCAACAAGTTTGTCAAGATTTCTGTAGGGCGGCCGATAGGAAAGCCAGGGCCGCGCTGGACAAGCGCCCGGCCGCCGGGTAACTTACCCGATTTACGTATCTTCCGCCGGGAGGTCTGTGGCCTTGCGGACGGGTGCCGGGGCGTTCCTGCACCCCCGTTCGATGGCAACGTAGAATCCAGGGAACATGGGGTCGCAATAGCGCATCATTATGTTTTATGGGAACCGTCTGGAATCATTCGCTTCATAGGTTAACTATCGCATGGCCAGAGACTTACTTAGCGTGGGAGAGTTCACCATCATCCGGCGCATCGGCAACGGCGCCCGCAGCACGATCTATCTGGCAACGGACGAGGAAGATGGCACCCTGGTCGCCCTGAAACGCGTTATTATCGAACGTCCCGAAGACCACCGCGTGATCGAGCAGACCGAGATGGAGTACAAGGTCGCGCGGGAGATCGACCACCCTTACATCCGCAAGTGCTACAAACTCCAGAAGATACGCAGCATGTTCAAGGTCCGGGAACTGATCCTGAGCATGGAGCATTTCGAAGGAAAGACCCTGGAGGAGACCACGACGCTGAGCCTGGGCGACGTGCTGCTGGTCTTCCGCATGGTGGCCATGGGCCTGAACGCGATGCACCAGCGGGGGTTCGTGCACTGCGACATCAAGCCGAACAACATCCTGATCAACAAGACCGGGTCGATCAAGATCATCGACCTGGGCCAGAGCTGCCGGATCGGCACGATCAAGTCGCGCATCCAGGGCACGCCGGACTACATCGCCCCGGAACAGGTCAAACGCAAGAACCTGACCCCCAAGACCGACATCTTCAACCTCGGCGCCACGATGTACTGGGCCCTGACCGGCAAGAACGTCCCCACGCTGATCCCCAAGAAGCAGAAGACCGTCGGCCTGTACGAGCCGCAGAAATGCCTGGCGCCGCACGAGGTCAAGTCGCAACTGCCGGTGCCGCTGTCGATGCTCGTGATGGATTGCGTCAAGAACGACCCGGCCGAGCGCCCGTCCAACATGGTGGACATCATTTCCGGCCTGGATGCGATGATCCACAGCATTTTCGGCGACAAGATAAAAGTGAACCGAAATGCCTCAAACAACCATCGATCTGCTCAATAAGGGGATCACGGCCAACCAGACCGATCGATTCCGACGGGGCAACGTCATCCATCTGCCGGACAAAGGCTCGGTGGTGATCGGCGGGGATATCCACGGCCACCGGCGCAACTTCGAGCGTCTGGTCGCTTACGCCGACCTGGCCGGCCACCCCGAGCGGCACATCGTGCTCCAGGAGGTCATCCACGGCGGCCCGGAAGACGACTTAGGAGGCTGCCTGTCCTACCAGTTGCTCTTCGACGTCATCCGCTACAAGCTGAGCGACCCGGACCGCGTCCACATCGTCATGGGCAATCACGACACCGCCTGGATCACCAGCAGCGACGTGATGAAAAACGGCAAGGAGATGAACCGGGCGATGAGTTCGGCCCTGGATCGGGAGTACCGGCACGCCAGCCCCGAAGTGAAGCTGGCTGTCCGTCAGTTCCTGTTCTCGCAGCCTCTGGCGGTGCGCTGTGCGAACCGGGTGTGGATCTCGCATTCTCTTCCAGCCGACCGGTTCGTGGAGCTTTTCGACACCGGAGTCTTCGGCCGCGAGTTGAGGCCGGACGACTGCGAGAAGCCCGGCCCGGCGTACCTGCTGACCTGGGGCCGGCGCCACAGCCAGGCGGCGCTCGACCGGCTGGCCGAGCGGCTCGATGCGGACCTCTTCGTCCTGGGCCACCAGGCGCAGACGCATGGCTGGTGCCAGGCGGGCGAGAACCTCCTTATCCTCGCCTGCGATCACAACCACGGCTGCCTGGTCGAGGTCGATCTCGCCCGGCCCTGGACCGCCGGGGAGCTGGCCGATCACATCGTGCCTCTGGCCTCCATCCCCTGAGGACGACGGGCGCCACAGAAAAGTCTGGCGTCCGGCGGGCAATTGACCTATCGTAACCGCGCGGCGGACATTCCCGGCGGCAAGGGATCGCCGCATCGTTTACTTTTCGGAAAGCACCCGATTCGAGATGAATTGGTACTACTACATAGCCTGGCTGGTGGTCGGCGTGCAGTTGCTCTTCATGTACTACGCCGTGCGAAACTACCGCTATGCGATGCTGAAGTACGATAGACGCACCGGCGCCGTCTACAAACCGCGGGTCGCTTTGATCGTCCCCTGCAAGGGGCTCGATCCGCAATTCGACGCCAACATCCGCTCGCTTCTGTGTCAGGAGTATGAGGATTATCGGGCCTATCTCGTCGTTCAGGAGCGGTCGGATCCCGCCCACGCCGGGCTCTGCAGGATCCGAGACGATCTGAAGGCCCATGCCGGAAATCCGAGCGTCGAGATCCTCGTAGCGGGGCCCTCGGCCGCGTGCAGCCAGAAGATACACAACCTCCTCTATGCGATCGACCGCCTCGACGACGACATCGAGGTCCTGGCCTTCGCCGACTCCGACGTCTGCGTGCGCAGCGACTGGCTGGCGCGCCTGGTCCAGCCGCTGCGGAAGCCCAACCGAGGCGTCACCACAGGCTATCGCTTGTTCGTCCCCACGCGGAACAACCTGGCGACGCTGGGCCTCTCGGCGATCAACGCCAGCATCGCCCAGATGCTGGGCAACAGCCGCTTCAATCAGGCCTGGGGCGGCTCGATGGCAGTGCGCTTCGCGGACTTCCGCCGCCTCGGCCTGCCCGAGATATGGAAACACACGCTCAGCGACGATCTGTCGTTGAGCGTGGCGATCAAGAAGGCCGGAATGGTCGTCACGTTCGTGCCCGCCTGCCTCGTGGCTTCGTACGCGTCGATGAGCTGGTCGCGTCTGTCGGAGTTCTGCCGACGGCAGTTTCTCATCACGCGGGTGTACGCACCGCTGACGTGGGCCTTGGGCCTGCTCAGCAGCACGGGGTCCGTTCTCGGTCTGTGGGGCACGGCGGCGGTGGCTCTGTACGCGGCGCGCATCGGCGCCGAGCACGCGCGGTTCTTCGCCGCCGTCCCAGTGCTCTCTTTCGCCGCCCAGCTCATCCGGGTCGTGCTGCGTCAGGCGATGGCGTCCCGCCTGCTCAAGGACCACGCGCGCAGACTGCAGCCCGCTGTCGCCGCCGATGTCCTGGGCTTCTGGTTCTGGTCGCTGCTGCTGCTGATCTTCATCCTCTCCTCCGCTTTCGGACGCACCATCCGCTGGCGCGGCATCCGCTACCGCCTCCTCAGTCCCACCGAAACCGAGGTCCTCGGTTCGTAGTGGTCCCGATGTACGTCACGATGGCGTGCGGTTTGTAGTGACGCCGTAAGGCGTTATTCTCTTGTATGCCCTCACGGGCACACTACGAACGGTGTCTATTTGCCGATGCAGGTGAGCTTGCTGGCGGTGCGGATAAAGAGCCGGCCGTCGGCGATGGCGATGGACGCCTGCACGGGCTCGTCCTTCATGTCGAAGCGATGGAGGATCTTGAATTCCTCGTCACCGGCCGACAGCACGATCGTCTCGCTGTCCTCGTTGATGCAGTAGAGTTTGCCGTCGGCAGCGGTCAGCGAGGCGCGCCAGGGTCCGCCTCCGCCGATCTTGCCCTGCCACCTGGTGCGTCCGGTCTTCGGATCGAGGCACGTCACGACCTTGCCGTTGCGCGTGCCGTCGAGAACGTAGAGGTTGCCCCGATAGAACAGAGGCGTGGGCACGTCCGGCGTCGCGCGCCCGAACGTCCAGGCGATGGCGTCCTGCGAGAGCACGCCGCTGCCGCCGGACTTGATCGCGAACAGGTCGTTGCCCCCACGCGGCTGCACGCCGAAGATCATCCCCGCGCCGGTGACGACCGACGCAATTAGACGCCAGCGCGTGTCCCGCCGGCCCGTCGCATAGCAGTAACGCCATAGCTCCGCGCCCGTGGCCGGATCGTGGCTGGTGACATAGTCGCCGCCGATCAGGACGATCTCGGTCCGTTCGCCGCTCTCGAACGGGATGGGCGTCGCGTACGAATCGAGCGACTCGTCCTGGGCATCGCTTTGCCGCACGTGCCTCCAGAGCGTCTTGCCCGTCGCGGGATCGACTGCCAGCAGATACGATTCGAACGGCTCACCCGCGCGCGGCTCGCGCCACGCGGTCTCGCGCCGCAGGACCGGAATGTACAGCTTGCCCTCGAACGCCATCGGACTGGAGCCGTAGCCGAACTGGCTGGTGATGTTGCCGTAGTCGGCCTCGATGTTCCGCGACCACACCACGTTGCCGTCAAAATCCAGGCCCGCCAGGTCGCCCGAACCGTAGAGGAAGAACACGTGCTTGCCATCCGTTGTCGGTGAAGGCGTCGCCAGGTTGTTGCGCGGGAAGTTGCGGTCCGACTTGCCGAGCGTCGTGGACCATAGTTGCTTGCCCGTCCTGGCGTCAAAGCACAATGCCAGCAGGTCGTCACCGCCTTTGACGGGCGAGCTGACGAAGACCTTGCCGTCCCAGATGGCCGGGGTCGAGGCCGCCGGGCCCGGAAGCGGCGCCGTCCAGACGACGTTTTCCGTGTCCGTCCACGAGTCGGGCAGACCCTGCTCGTCGGCCGAGCCGTCGAAGTGCGGCCCACGCCAGTTGGGCCATGGCCCCGCCTGCGCGACCTGCCAACTCAGAAAGACCGTGACGGCTGTCGCGATAGCCCATTTTCTGAACGTCATACGTGCTTCTCCATCAAGTGGCGCGGGCATCTTGCCCGCGTTTCAAGAGCGATCCACCCTCGGCACAGAGGCGGAGCCTGTCATACGGGCCGGCGGAAAGGCCGGTTCTCTCTCCGAGCGATACGCCCGCACGTGCCTGCCGATATGGACGAACCCCAGCCCCATTCTATTCCACAACCATAGCATGAACCCCCCGCCCTTTCGAGCGAAAACCGCCTCCATCGTCCGCATGTGTCTGCGCAGATTCTCGGGCAGCGCCCCTTTCAAGCGCAGAGGCCCATGTGTGGCAGCCTCAATCCCGATGTGCATCGGGATTGAGGCTGCCACACCCATGCCAGGATCTTTTCACACGCACCTGTTCGCGTCGGAAGAGCCTTGTCTTTCCGATGGACATCGCGTATGGTCGTCGGACGTACGCAGGCAAGGACGTGTCCCTGTCCGGGCCGCTCGCATGGGGAGACGGAAATGGTTGAGGTCGAGAGGTTGTGCAAGCGTTTCGGCGCGATCGTGGCGGCGGAAGACATCAGCTTCCAGGTCGCGCGAGGGGAGACGTTTGGCCTGCTCGGGCCCAACGGCGCGGGCAAGAGCACCACGATCAACGTGCTGTGCGGACTCGTCGCGCCCGATTCCGGCTCGGTCAACCTCGACGGCAAGACGGACCCCACGCGCGCCAGCGTCCGCGCCTCGTTAGGCGTCGTGCCGCAGAGCCTCGCTCTCTACGATGAGCTGACGGCGCAGGGCAACCTCGAGTTCTTTGGCCGCATCAACGGCCTGACGGGATCGCGGCTCAAGAAACGCGTCAAGGAATGCCTGGAGATGGCCGGCCTGACCCCACGGCGCAAGGACAAGGTCGCCACCTTCAGCGGCGGGATGAAGCGGCGGCTCAACCTCGTCTGCTCGCTCCTGCACGAGCCGAGCATCCTCCTGCTGGACGAGCCCACCGTCGGCGTGGACCCCCAGTCGCGCAATCTGATCTTCGACAGCATCGAGAAGCTCAAGTCCGAAGGCCGGACGATCATCTACACGACCCACTACATGGAAGAGGCCCAGCGCCTGTGCCGTCGAGTCGCGATCCTCGATCGTGGCAAGATGCTCGCGCTGGACACCGTCGAGAACCTGATCGCCCAACACGGCGGCCCTTCGCACATCGAAGCCGAGCTGGAAGATCCGCCGGCGAACCACACAGAGCTGGCCGCGCATCTCGGCGAGCGAGGTCTTCACGTCGATGGGAACACCGTCCGATTCGAGACCGCCGAGCCGATGCAGAGCCTGGCGGGTCTGAATCGAACCGCCCTGCGCTTCCGCGCGATCAAGGTCGAAACCGCCAACCTCGAAGACGTCTTCCTGAACCTGACCGGAAGGAGGCTGCGCGACTGATGGGAAAGCTCCTGGCACTGGCCTGCAAGGATTTCCGCGTCCTGACCGCCGACCGGGGCAACCTGTTCTGGGTCTTCATCTTTCCCGCCGTGTTCGCCCTGCTGTTCGGCGCGGTCTACTCAGGTGCGGGCGACGGCCCTTCCGGCATGAAGGTCGCCGTCGTGGACGATGACAACAGCGAGTTCTCGCAGCGCTACATCGCACATCTGGAAGAGAACGAAGCGCTCGACATCGCTCGTCTCGATCGCGAGCAGGCCTTCGAACAGGTGCGCCAGGGCAAGCAGGCGGCCGCCATCGTGATCGCGCCAGGCTTCGGCGGCGGCCTCGGCGCGCTCTTCGACGCCAACGAGCCCAGGCTCCAGATCGCCCAGGACCGGGGACGGCGTATGGAAGGCGCCTACCTCCAGGGACTGCTCGCCAAGGCCCAGTTCGAAGTCATGGGCAAGCAGTTCCAGGACCGCCAGTGGATGCGAGAGCAGATGGACACCTGGCGGGCGGAGATCACCGAGCCCAACAACCTGAGCGCTGAAGACAAAAGCGTGTTCCTGCGCTACTTCGACGCGCTCGACACGTTCCTCGAAGACGTCAACGACCAGACCTACGCGAGCGGACTGGACGATGGCCTGCTCAACATCGCGACCGTCGACGTCCAGCGGCAGTACGATGGACCGCGCACGCCGTTCCAGATCACGTTCCCTCAGGCGATGATCTTCGGCATCCTGAGCTGTGCCGCGACGTTCGCGGTCTCGATCGTCCGCGAGCGCACCAGCGGCACGTTTCAGCGCCTGTGCGTCGGGCCGATCTCCCAAGCCCACGTCCTGGCCGGCAAGGGCCTGGCCTGCGCAATGACCTGTGCCATGGTCATCGGTATGTTGACCCTGGGCGGTTGGCTGGTCTTCCACGTGCCGATCGGCAGCGGGCCGCTGTTCATCCTGGCGGCTGTCTGTACCGTGCTGTGCTTCGTCGGCCTGATGATGTTCATCTCGACGCTCGGCAAGACCGAGCAGAGCGTCGGCGGCGCCGGCTGGGCCATCCTCATGATCATGGCCATGTTCGGCGGCGCCATGATGCCCCTGGCCTTCATGCCGTCCTGGATGCGCAACATCAGCCACTTCAGCCCGATCAAGTGGGCCATCCTCGCGATGGAGGGCGCCATCTGGCGCGACTTTCGCTTCACCGAGATGCTGGTCCCCTGCGCCGTCCTGATCGCCGTCGGCGCCGCTTTCTTCACCCTGGGCGTGATCATGCTGCGAAAGACCCAGCTCTGAGGGGACCGCGTCCCATGGCCTCCAGGGCCGGACGTCATCAGCCGCGATCCGCCGCGTTCCGGCCCCCGCCGGGTTCGGCGGACGGGGCAACAGTCAGGTGCCCAAGACGCGGTCAGGGGACAGATACATATCTGGATACAGTATGTTATCTTTAGGAGCGAATGCCATGAGAACACACGGTCTTGGGCAGGGCTGCGTAGCGGCGGTATTGCTGTTGACGTCGGGCTGCTACACGCCGTTCAGTCCGCAGTGGGCGCGCCACGAGATTGAGCGGCAGACCGGCGTCGCGCCGCACGACTCGTTCGAGTTTCAGCTCGACGGGGCGACGATGAGCCTCGCGAAGCTGGCCGCCTCACGAGCCGGCGGCGAAGGCGGCTACCTCGCGGGCCTGACGCGAATCGATCTGGCGGTCTTCGAACTGCCGTCCGGCGGGCCATTGGACCTCGGCCGCATGCCACAGAAGGGCTGGGACAGGATCCTCCAGGCGCGGGAAGGCCCGTTCAACCTGCTGGTCCTGGTGCGCACCGGCGGACGCTCGCTGCGCGATTTGGCGGTCTTCGCCCAAGGCGAGAATCAACTGCTCTACGGACGCCAGAAGGGCCGTCTCGCACCCGGTCTGCCGTCCACGCTCCAGAGCATCCTCCGCACGGCGGGCCTGGCGGGCCTCAAAGAGCACCTGCTCTCCGCCACCCAGGACAGCCAACCGCCTCCGTCCCCCTGAGCGCCACCGGATTCGGCTTTGGCCGTCTCACCCGGCGGGACGTCGGCGGCAGGCCCGGACCGATCCGGTTGCGCTCGCCACAGCCTGATTCACGACCGCCTCGCGTCGGTGGGATGGACCTGCCGACGCATCGCTTGCCAGTAGGCGTTCATCTGGGCCACGGTCTCGCGGCCCGATTCGGTCAGATCGTAATACGTCCGTCTGGGGCCCTCCGGCGATTTCACCCGCCTCGTCGTGACCAGATGTTCCCGACGCAGACGCCGCAAGATGGTGTAGATCGTCCCCTCGCTGAGCAGCAGACCGCACGACTGGCAGAACGTCCGCTCGATCTCATAGCCGTACATGCGGCGCATCCCAATGTCGTTGAGAATCGCCAGTTCCAGGAATCCCTTCCGCGCCTGCTGTGTCCAATTCTCGAAGAATCTCGCGTTCATAGCCGCAATTGTCAGTCCCGCCATCTTGCCTGTCAATAACCTGCCTCGATACGATCGCCTGTTCTTGAGCCAGGCGCCCAGGAGGCCTCCTTGTGCCTGTTGACCCGGGGTCGCGAGAGCCTGTAGGGGCGAGGCATGCCTCGCCCTTGCCGTGGGCCCGCCTCAGGCGGGTGAACAGTGACGGGCGTCCCGACGTGCATCGGAATCCACTGCGGGACGATGCCCATCGCTTCCCGATCGAGATGACAATACCGGCACCGGCGTCATCCGTAGGGGCGAATCACACTTCGCCCCTGCCGCAAGCAGTGGGTGGCCTCCGCGAATTCATCCGTCTCCACCACGCCGCCCTGATCGACCCTCAACCACAGCCGAGGCCAATACGAGCCGTCGCGTCCCTCCCCTTTGCGGGAACGCTCCGCTTCTCACCGCGCGTGCGCCCTTCCTGCTCACCACGCATCTGGTAGGTGATAATGCCACCTAGCGCAGGGGGCGAAAGCCGTTCGTAGTGACGCCGCAAGGCGTGATATGTCCTCACGGACACACCACAAACCACCCCCATCGTCCCCCGACTCCAGCGAGCAGATGCGGGGTCAAGCTTACGGCGCCAGACGCAGCACGCAAGACACCAGACCACCCAGGGACCAACGTGCGTCATCCCTGCCGCCAACGCCATCCGGCAGGTGGCCATGCCACCTAGCGCAGGTTTGCGGCGGCTCTGTTTCCAGTCTGACTCGCTGTCGTTGGCGGCCGGCGTGGACGCCGGCGGACTTCGCCCGGAGAGCATCCGACCACCGATTGGTCAACGTGCGTCATTCCTGCCGCCAACCCATCCGGTAGGTGGCCCTGCCACCTGGCACAGGCTCTCGGTGACCGCGTTCCCAATCCGGTTTGCCAACGCCGGGCGACCTGGACGCCGCCAACCTTTGCACGCAGGACACTGGACTACCAAGTGGCCGGTATGCGTCATGCTGGCCGCCAACCCATCCGGTAGGTGGCCCTGCCACCTAGCGCAGATGGTGAGACGGCGCGGCGGTGGCTCCACCGGAAGTTCTTCCCGGTCACCCCCAGCACGAAGGGGGCAGATTTAGGGGTCAGAGCACACGCTGGCAGGCGCGGCATCGCGGATGCCGCCGGACTCCGCCTGGAGAACATTGGCCACCGAGTAGTCAACGTGCGTCATGCTCGCCGCCACCCCATCCGGTAGGTGGCGATGCCACCTAGCGTCAATTCTCGGCGGCATCATTCCCGGTCTGCTCTGCCGACAAATGCCAACGCGAGCACCGTCGGAGTCTGCACGCAAGAGGCGGGACCACCAAGTCCCAGCGTGCGCCCTTCCTGCTCACCACGCATCTGGTAGGCGGCCATGCCACCTAGCGCAGGGGGCGAAAGCCGTTCGTAGTGACGCCGTGAGGCGTGATATGTCCTCACGGACACACCACAAACCACCCCCATCGTCCCCCGACTCCAGCGAGCAGATGCGGGGTCAAGCTCACGGCGCCAGACACAGCACGCAAGACGCCAGACCAGCCAGGGACCAACGTGCGTCATCCCTGTCGCCAACCCCATCCGGTAGGTGGCCATGCCACCTAGTGCTCCGTTACTTCTGATTTGATGCATCTTTTCGCGTCTCTCTGCCGATG
>CAZOFX010000137.1:0-11076 GCA_964579055.1 uncultured Pirellulales bacterium | reverse complement strand
ATGACTGCTTCGGCCAACGCTTTCAGATCTGCCATCTTTCGTCACCTCAAATCTGTGCCTGTGGTTGCCTTTCTCCCACACGTCCGAAGCGGACATTAGACTGCATCGACCGTGGCGCAACAAGCAGAAAATCGGCCCCCGGCCTGAAAAAGCCTGTGTCTGGGCGTGTTCTGCGAGGACCGCGACACTGGCGCAGGCACGCGTCCCTCCGGTCCATTCCCGGCGTTCGGGGCGGCGCGCCGCAAAGGCAGCCGTCAATCGATCCATGGCCGAGCCTGTTTGATGTTGAGGCGGCCATCGGCGGTGATCTTGAACTCAATGTCCATCGCGAAGCGCGTGTTAGCCGGAGGGGCCTTGTAGACGGCGCGGAAGTGCATGTTGATCAGCCGCATCACGTCCGCCAGCTCGAAGATTTGTTCTTTCGTCAGGATGGGACCGCCATCCGGGACGAGGTTGGAACGCCGCACGTATTGAATCTCATAACGCTCGGATCCCGCCAGATCGGCCACGAGGAACTCGTCCGGAATGGAATTGGCCGGCGGATTGGTGACCAGGTCTTCGCCCACCTGGACGTTGACGTAGTAGCCTCGCCAATACTCGTCATAGATGTTCTTGGTCACGGCGACCCCATTGGCCTGCTCGTTCTCGTAGTTGGGGTGGACGAGCACGCCCATGGCGGCTTGTAGGTGGTCGATGCGGTAGAAATCGCGCTCCTCGAATGCTCGATACGTCCAGAGACTGGCCCAGACCTGTCTGATGCTCTTGGCGATATGGCCTTCGTCCGGATGGTGTGTGTAGGATTCATAGAGCCCGGCGCCGTTGAAATCGGGCAGGTCTTCGTTGTTCGTGCTGGAGCGGCATCGCAGCGACGTCCCGGGCTCAAAGGACCGGTGCATGGCATCAAGGGCATCAAGCATCCACGCCGGCACATCGCCTTCGAGGAGCCTCCGCCGGAAGGACGCGAGCCGGGCGACGCGAACCTCCGGATCGCGCTGGAAATCCGGATCGGCCATCATGGCGGTTGCCTTTTCGTAGAAACCGTTGAGCTTCATGAATTCGTCGTAGAAATAGAAGGGGACCGCGAACCCGTCAGGAACCATACCCGACGGCAGAAACCTGCGCAATTCGGCCACGTTGGCGGCCTTGGCGCCGAAGCTGTCGGCGTCGGCGGAGCCGATCTCGGCCAGCGGGGCGATCTGTGTGACCGCGAGGTTTCGCGGAGGCGTCTGGGGCTCGGCCGGCCGGACCGATTCCAGAAACGCTTCGACTTCCTCCAGTGAGGCCTCCTGAAGCGTGTATCCGTCCGAGTCTGCCACAAAATGCACGTACCGATCCGCCAACGCCGAGATATCCGACCGGGTGGCCGCATCACGGATGTAGGCGTTGGGCGTGTTGTTCTGCCGGGCCTTCACGTTGACGTGCGACAGAGGCGTCTGAGGGATCTCGGTTATAATGCCCGCCACGTGAGGGAGCGTGTTGGGGATCGTGCGGTAGACCACGATGTCGCGGGCCGACACCGTCTCAGGACCGTCGATGACTCGCAGACGCCCGTAGGCCTGCCCGGTTGTCAGTGCGGTGTAGTTAACACCAGCGAACAGCTCTTCCGTCTGGATGACGGCGACGGAGGACGCCTCGTACAGGTCCTTCTCGCTCTGGTACAGCGCCCGCTGAGTCTCTCCTGGGGGGTGGTAGAAGAGCCTGTCCTTGGCGAAAGGCATACTGCCGCCGATCAAACCGAAGGCCAGTTCAACGAACTCGAATGTCACCGGGTCTGTGGGCCAGAACTCCATGGTGTAGATGCCCTGCGTGGTGTCGTCAGGCTCGTAGTGGTCATGGGCAATGATGCTTCCGGCCAGGTTCTGGCGATGCTCGGAGAAATAGGTCTGACGGTTGAAGGTTTCCAGATCGATAGTCCAGCCCAGGCATTGAACCGCGAAATCGTAATGATAAGGGTAGACCTTGCTGTTCTGGAAGTACAATTGGGGGCAGGGGGTGTTGACGTCCGCGATGAAGAACTTGACCTCCGGAACCTGCATCGCCCCCGGGAAATTCTCGCGATTGGCGTAGAATTCAAAGGCCGCTCGATCCTGGATCGTGAGCGTCCCGCAAGGGGGCGAGAGGGGAGGCTGTGCGTGTACAACGACAGCGGCGCCCAGCAAGACGCCGATTGCCACTGCGAACCCCGTTGCGACCATTCCCTGTTTCATCACCGAGTCCAATCCTTCATGTCGGAGCCGATTGGAGACCCCAACGATGGCCGTGTCCAACACTCTATTATACCACACGAGGGCGGCGAAAGTGAGGCATTCCGCGACGGACTGCGGGTGGATTGTCTCCTTCGACGCGTGCGAGATCAGCGAATAAGCTTGACGCCCATCCGCCTTGACCATAGTATCAGCCCCGTGCAATTTGCGTCGATTTCGCATCTTACAATGGGAAACTCAGCCGATATGAAGACTTCTCAGGGACGTATCGCATTCGGAGTGGGGCTCCTGCTTGTGCCGACGATGTTGATTGGCTGTGGGCCAAACAATAAGCCGGACGCCACAGGGGATTCCGTGATCGGCAAGGAATTGGGTCTGACCGTTGGTTCGCTGGCCGAGATTGCCGTCCCCCAGCCACTGGCGGTGGAAGGATATGGGCTGGTCGGAGGGCTCCCCGGCACGGGCTCGGCGTCCTGCCCGCCCGCTGTTCGTGCCTACCTGAAGCAGTATATCCTGGGGCAGGTGCCGGGGGGCTCGGTGGCTCCTGACAATATAATCAACAGCAAGACCACCGCGGTCGTGCGCCTGGAAGGAGTCGTTCCGGCCGCGGCCTCCCGAGGGGACCGCCTTGACGTCAAGGTTACTCCGGTACTCGGCTCCGATACGACCTCGCTCCATGGAGGCTGGCTGTACAGGGCGGACCTCAAACTGGCCGGAACGTTCGGGCCGTCGGCCAGAACACTGGCTGTGGCCGAGGGTCCCGTGTTCATCAACACGATCGCGGTGGCCGAGCCGGATCAGACAACCGGCTACGTCCTCGGCGGCGGGACCGCTCAATATGACTACGTGGGAAACCTTCGTTTGCGGCGAGCCGATTTTGCCAGGGCCAGTGCCATCCGAAACCGGCTCAACGAGCGGTACGGGATAGACACAGCACGCGCCGTATCGCCTCGCGACGTGGAGTTCATCATTCCAGCAGAGTACCGCAGGCGAAAGATGCGTTTCGTCTCAATGGCGACCGCCACCTTTCTGGATGATACCCCGGAGTTGCGGGCCACCCGGATCGATGCGCTGGTCAAGGGGCTGTCGGAGTCTGCGGACAAGGAAAGCTGCGAGATCGCACTGGAGGCCGTCGGTCGCGAGAGTCTGCCGAAACTGCGGTCCTTGCTGAACGCTCCGGACCAAGAGGTGCGACTCCGGGCGGCTCGATGTGCTTTGAACCTGCGGGATGATGCGGCGATCGAGACATTGAGAGCCATCGCCCTCGATGAAGCATCGCCGTATCGCACCGAGGCGCTGGATGTCATGGTGGTTTCCGCCCGGCAAAACGATGCCATATCGTTGGCCCGGCGGCTGTTGCGTGACAAAGATGTGCGACTGGTTCTGGCAGCATACGACGCCTTGCGACGGATGGAGGATGCCGCGGTGAGCAGGGAACTGGTCGGACGTAGTTTCTACCTCGAACACGTCGTTCAGACCGACCGCAAAGCGATCTTCGTCTCCCGCAGCGGCGAGCCGCGCGTCGTACTCTTCGGTGCACCGCTGACCTGTCGCGACAACATCTTCGTGGAAGCGGCGGATCAGACGGTGACCGTCAATTCCCGGGCCGGCCAGGACCATGTGTCGCTGACGCGGCAGAATCCTGCGGGTCCAGGGGTGATCGGGCCGGTCCGGACCACCTTCTCGGTCAGTGAGATCGTCCGGGCTCTTGGGGCCGAGCGGTCCGGCGCGGAGGCCGGGGACGCTTCCGGCCTGGCGGTGTCGTACACGGACGTGGCGTCGGTCCTGGAACAGTTGACCGCCAAGGGCGCCGTCAGCGCGGAGTTTTGGGCCGGTCCCCTCCCAAAAATCGGCCGAATAGTCAAGGAATAGCCTGCGTCAGGCCGATAACACCAGAGCGTGTTGTCCGATAATCGCCCGGACTCGGGGTGGGTGTCTTCGCGGAAAACAGTCAGAACCGGATGGAATATGCGACTTGAGAAGATCATACTGGACGGATTCAAGAGTTTTGCCGATCGCACGGAGTTCAATTTCGACGCTTCCATCATCGGTATTGTCGGACCTAACGGGTGCGGCAAGAGCAACGTGGTCGATGCGGTCAAGTGGGTTCTGGGTGAGCAGAAGCTCAAGAGCCTTCGCAGCGACCAGATGGCCGACGTGATCTTCGGCGGCAGTGGCAGCCGCAAGGCGTCCGGCTCGGCCGAGGTCGTCCTGGTGATCTCCAACCCCGGGGGGGCCGCCAGCGGGCGGTTGCCCATCGATACCGAACAGGTCCAGGTGTCCAGGCGAATCTATCGCAGCGGCGAGAGCGAGTATCGCATCAACAACAAGGTCTGCCGGCTGAAGGACGTCCGCGAGCTGTTCATGGACACCGGCGTCGGCAACCGAGGCTATTCCATTATCGAACAGGGACAGATCGAGCAACTGGTGGGCGCCTCCAAGGCCGACCGGCGGATCGTCTTTGAAGAGGCCGCCGGCATCAGCAAGTACAAGGCGCACAAGAAGGAGGCCCTTCGCAAGCTCGAACGCACCGAGCAGAACCTGTTGCGCCTGGCCGACATTCTCGAAGAGGTGGCCAAGCGGCTGAGGAGCGTCAAGCTCCAGGCGGGCAAAGCGCGCAACTACCTCGAATACACGTCACGCCTCAAGGAATTGCAGGTCAACTACTCGTTGGTCGAGTACGGCCGCAACAAAGAGCAGCTCGACGAAAGGAACCATGCTCTGCATGAAGCGGGCGAGCGGTTCTCTGCCGTGGCGGCCGAGGAGGCCGGCGCCGAAGCCGAGATGAGCCGGCTGGGCAACGCCATCATCGAAACCGAGCACCGGCTCAGTGAGACGGGCAACACGCTCGTCGCCATCCAGAGCAAGATCGACCAGAAGCTCCAGCGGATCGATTTTCTGCGATCGCGCATCGAGGAACTGGGCAAGCGCAAAGCGACGGCCGGCAGCGAGATCGAGCGGCTTCGCGGACAGGCTGAAGTGGTCACGCGGGATCTGGCCCGGCATCGGGAAGAGGTGGCCGTCTGCGACAACACCGTCCGGCAGCGCACCGAGGCGATTCATCAGATCCAGGCGATCACGGAAGAGGCCGATGCCCAACTGGCATCCCTGGAAGCGGAACTCGACGATGAGAAGTCCGGGATCATCGACATCGTGCGTCGGACCGCTCAGCTTCACAACGAGATTCAGAGTCTGTCCAATTACCGCGACAACCTGTCGAGTCAGCGGAACCGGCTGGCCGGGCGGGCCCAGATCGCCAAAGCCGAACTCGAACGGCTGTTGACCGACAAGGCGCAGCACAACGCCCGTCTGGCCGACATCACCCGGGTGCTGGCGGAACTCGAAGAGAACCTGGAGTCGAAGCGTGCCAAGATCGAGGAAGCGGAGGCCCAGATCGTCGAGCAGAGCAGGCAACTGGCGGGCAATAAGGAGGCCCGCAGTGCCCTGAGCAGCGAGCTGGCGGTGCTGGCCGACATGGAGAGGCGTCACGAGGGGTTGGGACAGGCCGTCAAGGGCATCCTCCAGACCCAGGCCGATGAGAGCCGCAAGATCGACTACATCGACGGGATTCTGGCCGACAAGATCAAGACGCACGTGGAACACGCCACCGCGGTGGAGGCGGCGCTGGAGGGAATGACCGACGTACTGCTGATCAAGAGCACCACGAAGCTGCTGGCGGACGCCGATATGGTGTCGTCGCTGGCGGGTCGAGTGCATTTCTGTTGCCTCGACCGGGTGGACCCGTTTGTCGATGATGCGGATCTGTCCCGATACCCCGGCGTCCGGGGGCGGCTCGTTCAGTTTGTTTCCTATGAGAGTCGTTATGCTCCACTGGCATGGAAGCTGCTGGGCAAGACGATCCTGGTGGAATCGCTGGAGGTCGCGACGGAACTGGCCAGCTACCTGCGGGCCGGCTACTCCTTCGTGACGCCGACCGGTGAATGCCTCCGTGCCGACGGCCTGCTTCGCCTCGGACCGCTGGGCAAGGCGTCGGGATTGATTTCCCGGCGCAGCCGCATCGACCAACTGGAGGAGACCATCGATCACATTAATGCCGAAATCGCCCAATTGGAGGGGTACATCCAGAGGAACACGCAGACGAAGGCCCATCTGGAGAAACTGTGCAAGGACCTGCGCACCGCCATTTATGAAGCCAACACCGAGAAGACCCAGGTGAATTCGAAGCTGGCGCACTTCGAGCAGGACATCAAGCGGCTGAAGGAGGAAGAACCGCTGATCGCCAGCGAACTCGGATCGCTGGAGCAGGAGATCGCCCAGTCGGTACAGAAGGAATACGATTCAAAGCAGCGGTTGACCGAACTGGAGGCGGTCAACACGCAGCGCGCCGCTCATATCCGCGAGCTCGAGACCATGTACGACGAGCTGCGCCAGCAGCAGCAGAGCCGCCTTCAGGAACTGACAGAGCTGAAGGTCCAGTTGGGGCAGGCCATCGAGCAGCAGAAAGGGCTCAAGCAGATCATCGAAAGCCTCGAGAGTCAGATTGAGACCAACCGCAGGACGTTCGAGGCCGCCGAGCGGGACGTGCGGTTGTGCGCCGAGCAGATTGCCGAGGCGCAGCGTGACATTCTCGAATGTGAATCCGGCGTCTCGGAGTTCTTCGTGGAGAAGGAGACACAGCAGCGGGGCAACCGGCAGTTGCAGGAAGAGCTGGAGAGCCTCGCAGCCGAGCAGAAGCGCAAGGAGGAAATCGCCCGGACCGCGCGAGCGCACAAAGAAGAGGCCGAACGCGTCATCGGCGAGATTCGGATCCAGATCGGTCAGTTGGAGGTCCGCCAGCAGGACCTCGTGGACCGCGTCCGCGAGGAACTCCAGATCGAACTGGCCGACGTGTTTGCCGAGCGGACGACCGACGACGTCAACTGGGAACAGGTCAAGGGGGAGATCAACGAACTGCGGGGCAAGATCGAGCGGCTCGGCAACGTGAACCTCGATGCCATCGAGGAACAGGCCACGCTCGAAGAGCGCCACGCCTTCCTGGCCAACCAGGTGCAGGATCTCAACGAGAGCAAGTCGCAGTTGCAGCAGCTCATCAACCGGCTCAACAAGCAGAGCCGGGAGAAGTTCGTCGAGACCTTCGAGCAGATCCGGGCGAATTTCCAGCAGATCTTCCGCAAACTCTTCGGCGGCGGCAAGGCCGACATCGTGCTGGAGGACGCCGACGATGTGCTCGAAGCCGGAATCGAAGTGATTGCCAAGCCTCCGGGAAAGGAAACCCGCAGCATCTCTCTGTTGAGCGGTGGCGAGAAATCCATGACCGCTCTGGCGCTGCTGTTCTCCGTATTCCGCAGCAAGCCGTCGCCGTTCTGCTTCCTGGACGAAGTCGACGCGGCGCTCGACGAGGCCAATACCGAGCGTTTCACGATGCTGCTGCGCGAGTTCCAGAAGGAAAGCCAGTTCATCGTCATCACGCACACCAAGCGGACGATGAGCATCGCGGATGTGCTGTTTGGCGTCACCATGCAGATGCAGGGCGTCAGCAAGAAGATCAGCGTGCGCTTCGACGAATACGAAGAAGAGCCCGCTGCCGCATAGCCCGGAGGGCCGTTGTCAGGGTGCTTCGAGTCAATGTGGGATTCCGGAGGAAGCGGTCCGATCACGCCGCCGGATGGCGTTGAAGGCTGCGAGGATTGGGTGGTAGAATCCGCGTTCTTCTTCGAACGCTTAAGGATTGTGCATGGAGCAGAAGACGGACCAGTACGTATTGGACAACGGCATGGTGCTGCTGGGCGAGCCCATGGGCGGGGTCGAGTCGGTGGCGTTCGAGTTCATGCTGCCGGCCGGAGCCGCCATGATGCCCGAGGGGACCTGCGGTGCGGCCAACGTCATCTCCGACTGGGTCTTCCGGGGAGCCGGCGACAGGGATAACCGGCAGTTGGGTGATGCGCTCGACGGGCTGGGGCTACAGCGCTCCGACTCGATCGGTAGCTCACATCTGTCCGTTGGTGCAGCCCTGGAATCGAGCAACCTGGCGGAGGCACTGGCGTTGTATGCCGACGCCATCTGCCGAGCCCATCTTCGCGATGAGGAGTTCACGCCGGCCAGGCAACTGGCCATGGAGGAAGTCCTGGCGCTCGACGACGAGCCTCGACAGAAAGTGATGCTGGAATTGCGAAAGCGGTTCTATCCGACGCCGCTGGGGCGCAGCACGGTGGGGGAGATCGAAGACCTGGAACGTCTCCGTGCCGATCAAACGCGAGAGATCGTCAGGACGCGATTCGATGTCGGCCGGTCCATCTTCACGGTGGCAGGCAAGTACGCTTTCAAGGCCGTGTGCGAACAGATGGAGGACCTTTTCGGCGGCTGCGAGCGTCCCGGCTCGGAGGCGGTTCCGATGGGCGCTCGTGCGGGCAAGTACACCCACATTGCGAACGAGGGCTCGCAGGTCCACATCGGCGTGATGACCGACGCGGTGCCGTTCACCGACGACGACTACTATAACATTCGCGTGGCTACGTCGGTCTTGTCCGGCGGGATGAGCGCAAGGCTGTTCACGGAGGTCCGGGAGAAGCGAGGTTTGTGCTACGCCATCGGAGCGCGCTACCACAGCCTCAGGGACGCCGCCGGCATCATGTGCTATGCCGGCACGGCGCCCGACAAGGCGCAGGAGACCCTCGACGTCGTGATCGCCGAGTTCCGACGTCTGGCCGAGGGAATCGGCGAGGAGGAACTGGAGCGGGCCAAGGTCGGGCTCAAGAGCGCGCTGATCATGCAGAGTGAGTCGTCCGGGAGCCGCGCCGGCGCGATCGGCAGCGACTACTACATGCTGGGCCGGGTCCGAAGCCTGGAAGAGATCAAGGAACGAATCGAGGAGACCACGGTCGGTTCGATTCTGGAGTGTTTGAGGCGCAAGCCTTTCAACGACTTCACCATCGTGACCATCGGCCCGCGGGAGGTTCGCGTCGAGTAAGCCTATGCGATTTGATCAGAAGAAACTATCGAACGGTCTGGTGCTGATCGGCGAAGTCAATCCGTCGGCCAAGTCGGCGGCGGTCGGGTTCTTCGTCCGGACGGGATCACGCGACGAGACACCCGAGATCAACGGGGTCTCCCACTTCCTGGAACACATGCTGTTCAAGGGCACCGACTCGCTCAGCGCGCTGGAGGTCAACGAGGCGTTCGACCGGCGCGGCGCGCAGTTCAATGCGTTCACGAGCGAGGAGAACACGGTGTACTATGCGTCCGTGCTGCCGGAGTACCTGGAGGACATCACCGAACTGTGGGCGGGACTGATGCGTCCGGCGTTGCGCGACGACGACTTCGCGATGGAAAAGAACGTGATCAAAGAAGAGATCGCGATGTACGAGGACACGCCGACGTTCGACGTGGTCGATCGATGCCGGACCCTGCACTACGGGACGCACCCGTGCGGCAACAGCGTGCTCGGGACGGCCGCCAGCATCGACGGCATGACCGCCGGGCAGATGCGGCAGTACTTCGCGAAACGTTACGCCCCCAACAATATCATCGTGGCCTGTAGCGGGAACTTCGACTGGAACCGGTTCTGCGCGACGGTCCAGAGTCGGTGCGAAAGCTGGCAGCCGCAGCCTGTGGATCGTCTGCTGACCGACTTCGAGGGCACCCGAGCGACGGAACGGCTGGGCAAGCCCAATCTGAATCGCGAGCACATCTGTCTCGTTCATGCCGGGGTCTCGGCTCAGGACCCGAGGCGATTTGCGGCGTCTCTGCTCTCGCTGATTGTCGGCGACGACTTCGGCTCCCGCTTCTACTGGGACCTCGTCGACAAGGCGATCGCCGAGGCGGCGTCCATGCACTTCGGGCCCCTTGACGGGACAGGCATCTTCTACAATTACCTGCGATGCAGCAGGGCCGGCGCCCCTCGGGTCATGGAGATCGTCAATGGCATCTTCCTGGACCTGCTTCGCGGCGGGGTCTTGGAAGAGGAGTTGACCAAGGCCCGGAACAAGGTGCTCAGCGCGCTGGTCATCAAGAACGAGCTGCCGATGGGGCGTCTGGTCGATCTGGGGTTCAACTGGATGTACCTGGGGCGATATCGCTCCGTGGAAGAAGATGTGGAGGCCACGAAGGCGGTCACCGTCGAGGAGGTGAACTCATTGATCCGTGCACTGGATCTGAGCCGGTTCACCCAATACTCCCTGGGGCCGGTGTCTCAGGGGTAGCGGCGACGGAAGTGCAGGCAACAGGGTGCTGGACAGGACGACAGACTGGATCGGTGGCGGCGGTTCCGCTACCGTGGTTCCTGCGAGGAGGTTGTTCGAAACGTGAGTGAGACCGGCAAAAAGATGCGAAGCAACATGGAAAGAGTGCTTCGGGCGATGGATGTGATTCCGCCGTTCGGAGACGACAGCGGCAACGGCGGTGCCGGCGCAGAACCGGTCTCGGACGAGCCGGTACAGCCGCGGATACAACCCTGGACGCGCCCCCAGCCGGGAACGGCGGTACCGAGGGAGCCGGACCCGCCGAGCCGGCCCGATGAGACCGCCAGGCATATTCCCACGTTTGACCTGGGGGAGAAGATCCTGGCCGAGCAGCGCCGGATGACTGCCCGCAAGAGAAAGGCGCCGGGCGGCGCTCACGTCGACCCGAGTGAGGTTCAG
The DNA here is from genome assembly GCA_964579055.1 of uncultured Pirellulales bacterium. Classification (GTDB taxonomy): domain Bacteria; phylum Planctomycetota; class Phycisphaerae; order Sedimentisphaerales; family Anaerobacaceae; genus Anaerobaca. The sequence continues at coordinate 275 of CAZOFX010000137.1, read as the reverse complement.
CCACCGTCGGTGACGGCCCTGCGGTCGGAGCGTGCGGTCGAGATACCGGCGCAGGACGCCCTCCAGTTGGAGCAGCTCGTTGCCGAGATCGTCACACGCGACATCGATCGGCTGTGCAGCGGTCCGGCACGAGCATCTGTTTGACCCGCCTTCCGGGATCATCCCTCGTGTAGTCTTGCCGTGCGCCGATCCTCCACTCCCGTCCCGCGCGCCGGGTAATGGGACGCGATTACCCGTTTCGGCCTGGGGGTGGTTGAGGCTCGGTCAGGACGGTG
>CAZOFX010000136.1:0-11550 GCA_964579055.1 uncultured Pirellulales bacterium | reverse complement strand
ACTACGACACGTCGAACAAGCTCTACTTCGAGCCGCTGACGGTCGAAGACGTGCTGAGCATCTACGAGAAGGAGAAGCCGGACGGGGTGATCTGCCAGTTCGGAGGCCAGACACCGCTGAACATCGCTTCCGAGCTCGAAGCGGCCGGCGTGAAGATCATCGGCACGACGCCCGACGCCATCGATCTGGCGGAGGATCGCGACCGGTTCCGCCACAAGATGGAGAAGCTCGGCATTCCCCAGCCCGAGAGCGGGATGGCCAGCACGCAGGAGCAGGCGCTGGAAATCGCGGCCCGCATCGGCTATCCGCTCATGGTGCGTCCGTCGTTCGTGCTGGGCGGCCGGGCCATGCAGGTCGTGCACGACGAGGAGATGCTCCGGCACTACATGCAGGCGGCCGTCGACGTCTCGCCCGAGCGGCCCATCCTCATCGACCGCTTCCTCGAGAACGCGATCGAAGCCGAGGCGGACGCCATCGCCGACGGGACCGACGCCTTCGTGCCGGCGGTCATGGAGCACATCGAAGAGGCGGGCATCCATTCGGGCGACTCGGCGTGCGTCATCCCGCCGACCACGATCCCGCAGAAGCACATCGACACGATCTACGAGTACACGCGCCGGATCGCGATGGAGCTGAAGGTGGTCGGCCTGATGAACATTCAGTACGCCATCTGCAACGACAAGGTGTACATCCTCGAAGCGAACCCGCGTGCCAGCCGGACCGTGCCGCTGGTCAGCAAGGTCTGCGGCCTGTCCATGGCCCGGATCGCCACCCAGATCATGCTCGGAAAGAAGCTCACCGACCTCGACCTCAAGCCGCGCCGCGTCCCCCACTACGGCGTCAAGGAATCGGTGTTCCCGTTCTACTTCTACCCCGAGGTGGACCCCCTGCTCGGGCCGGAGATGCGCTCCACCGGCGAGGTCCTCGGCATGGCCGATTCCTTCGGTTTGGCCTTCTTCAAGGCCGAAGACGCCGCACAGGGCCGCCTGCCCGTCGAGGGGACCGTGCTGATCACGGTCGCAGACAAGGAGAAGAAAGCGGTCGTCGCGGTCGCCCGTCAGTTCGCCGAACTCGGTTTCAAGATCAAGGCCACTTCCGGCACACAGGAGTACTTGGCCAAGAACGGCGTCGAAGCGGAATTGGCCTACAAGATGTACGAGCAGCGTCCGCACATCGCCGACGAGGTGATGAACGGCAAGATTCAGCTCGTGATCAACACGCCCAGGGGCAAAGCCGGCAAGACCGACGACTCCTACATTCGCAAGGCCGCCATCCGGTACAAGGTGCCGTACATCACGACGATCGCCGCCGCCCTGGCGGCCGCCAAAGGCATCGCCGCGGTCCGCCAGAGGCAACCCGAGGTCAAGAGCCTCCAGGAGTACCACGCCGCCTTCAAGTAAGCCACGCCAACAGGGGCGTGCGAACGGACCGACAATCCGATGAAGACGCCGAACATGCTGACACGCAGGAGCTTCGTCAGGCGGTCGCTGTTGACGGCCACGGCGGTGGCGTGTGCGCGGCGCCTGCAAGCGGAGGAGACTGCCGCGCCCAGGATCGAAATCTCCCTGGCGCAGTGGTCGCTGCATCGGACGATCTACTCCGGCCGGCTCGACCACCTGGACTTTCCCGCCAAGAGCAGGAACGACTTCGGCATCTCCGTCGTCGAGTACGTCAACGGCTTCTTCGGCGGCCGGTCCATGGACTTCCACGAGGCGGGCAGGAACGCCGCGTACCTGAAAGAACTGCTCAAGCGAAGCCGCGACGCGGGGGTCGTAAACCATCTGATCATGGTCGACGACGAAGGCCCGCTGGCGGATGTGGACGACAACGCGCGACGCCGGGCGGTGGAGGACCACAAGAAATGGATCGACGCCGCCAAGGTCCTCGGCTGCCGGACCGTCCGCGTCAACCTTCATGGCAACGGCTCGGCGGAGGAAAAACGCTCGGCCTCGGTGGATTCGCTGGGTCGGCTGGGCGACTTCGCCCAAACGATGGGGATCAACGTGGTCGTGGAGAACCACGGCCATGAGTCTTCCAACGGCGCCTGGCTCGCGTCGGTCATCAAGCAGGTGGCCCGACCCAACGTGGGCACGCTGCCGGACTTCGGCAACTTCTGCCTGACCCACCCCTGGGGCAATCCGCTGGAGGGCTGCGAGGAACTCTACGACCGCTACCAGGGCATGGCCGAGCTGCTGCCGTTCGCGAAGGGGGTCAGCGCCAAGAGCTACGATTTCGACGCCAGCGGCGAGCAACCCCTGATGGACTACAAAAGACTCGTGAACCTCGTGAAGGTCTCCGGCTTTCGCGGCTGCATCGGCATCGAGTTCGAGGGCCCCACGCAGTCCGAAGACGAAGGCATCCGCAACACCAAACACCTGCTCGAAAAGTACCTCTGACCCATCCCGCCTGCCGGCCGGCGGTGTCCGTCCCCCCTGACGGAGCGACAAACCAGGACCCTGCAGCGGACGTATCTCCCATCAGGCTTTGACAAGAGGCGGACGGACGCGTATAGTGTTTGCGCGGCGTCTGTCGGGCGAACCGGCTGCCCACCTCCCGGGGGGACTCCACGTGGCGTGGCGATTTGCGGTTTTGCCTTTGGGAAAAGCGGCGTCTGTCGGGTATGATCCGGGTAAAACCGTGAGGTGGACTAAGCACGTACATGGCAAGCTATCTGAATAATCTTTTCATCGTCGATGAAAATGACTGGTTCGGTGATTCGATGTCGAAGGACACAGCAATCGATGGATACGTCGAGACCGACGAGGCCAAGGGCGCCGAGAACGACCTGGGGCCGCACGTTCCCGATGTGATCGGGATCCTTCCGATCCGCAACACGGTGGCCTATCCGGGCACGGTCACGCCGCTGACGGTGGGCCGCGAACGGAGCAAGGCCCTGCTGGCCGATACCAAGCCGAACGAATCGCTGATCGGCCTGCTGACCCAGCGGAATCCGGACACCGACACGCCGGGTTTTGCCGATCTCTATTCCGTCGGCACGACCGCCAGCGTGCTCAAGATCATCAAGATGCCCCAGGGGTCGGTCAACATCTTCGTCCACGGCATTGCCCGGTTCAAGATCGTCGAGCGGATCGCCACCGAGCCCTATCTGAAGGCGCGGATCCGGCTGCTGCCCGTCAAGACCAAGATGACCAAGCAGCTTCAGGCGCTGATGGTCAGCGTGCGCCAATCGGCCAACCGCGTCGTGGCGCTGAGCCCGAACGTCCCGGAAGAGGCCTCCGTGCTGCTGGAGAACATCGAAGACCCCTCCTCGCTCGCCGACTTCCTGGCCGCCAATCTGAGCATGGACTTGGTGAAGAAGCAGGAGCTTCTGGCGCAGCTCGACCCGACCAAGCGGCTGGAAGAACTCTCGGTGATCCTCGCCCACCAGCTCGAAGTGCTGGAGCTGAGCCACAAGATCCAGGGCCGCGTGCGAGACTCGATCGACAAGAGTCAGCGCGAGTATTTCCTCCAGGAACAGCTCAAGGCCATCCAGTCGGAGCTGGGCCAGCAGGATATGCGGACCGAGGAGCTGAAGGAGCTCCGGCAGAACATCGCCAACGCGGCCATGCCCAAGGCGGTGGAGACCGAGGCGCTTCGCGAGCTGGACCGGCTGAGCAAGATCCCGGCCGCCTCGCCCGAGTACAGCGTCATCCGCACCTATCTCGACTGGGTTTGCGAACTGCCCTGGTCGGTCCAGACCGAGGACCGCATCGACATCACCCAGGCGCAGCGCATCCTCAATCGCGACCACTACGATCTGACCAAGGTCAAGAAACGCATCCTCGAGTTCCTGGCGGTCCGCAAGCTCAACCCGAAGGGCAAGAGCCCGATTCTGTGCTTCGTCGGCCCGCCCGGCGTGGGAAAGACCTCGCTGGGCAGGTCTATCGCCCGCTCGATGGGCCGCAAGTTCGTCCGCGTCTCGCTCGGCGGCATCCGCGACGAGGCCGACATCCGAGGCCACCGGCGGACCTACATCGGCGCCCTGCCCGGACGGATCATGCAGGAGCTGCGCAAGTGCCGCAGCCGCAATCCCGTCTTCATGCTCGACGAGCTGGACAAGATCGGCGCCGACTTCCGGGGCGACCCGGCCAGCGCCCTGCTCGAAGTGCTCGACCCCGAGCAGAACAGCAGTTTCAGCGACCACTACCTGGATCAGCCGTTCGACCTCTCCTCGGTGATGTTCATCGGGACCGCCAACTACACCGAGCCGATCCCGCCGGCCCTGTTCGACCGCATGGAGCTGATCGAGCTGCCCGGCTACACCGAGACCGAGAAACTCAAAATCGCCAGGCGATACCTCGTTCCCAGGCAGCTTAAGGAGCATGGGCTGAGCAAGTCGCAGTTGAGCATCCGCGACGAAGCCATCCGCACCACGATCAATAGCTACACCCGTGAGGCGGGCGTGCGCAACCTGGAGCGGCACATCGCCGCCATCTGCCGGTCCGTCGCGACCCAGATCGCCAAGGGCGACAAACGCCGGGCCACGATCGGCGCCAAAGACCTGGCGCGCATCCTCGGCCCGGCCCAGCACGAGTCCGAACTGGCCCTGCGGTCCGGGATTCCCGGCGTCGCCACCGCCCTGGCGTATACCCCCGTCGGCGGCGAGCTGCTGTTCATCGAATCGGCCGCCATGCCCGGCAAGGGGAACCTGCAACTGACCGGCCACATCGGCGACGTCATGAAGGAGAGCGCCCAGGCGGCCTTTTCTCTGGTCAAGGCCAACGCCAAGCGTCTTGGCATCGACGAGAAACAGTTCGCCAAGGCCGACTACCACATCCACGTGCCCGCCGGAGCCATTCCCAAAGACGGCCCCAGCGCCGGAGTCGCCATGTTCAACTCGCTCGTCAGCCTGCTGCTCCATAAGCCTACCCGGCCCGATGTCGCCATGACCGGCGAGATCACCCTTCGCGGCCTGGTCATGCCCATCGGCGGGCTCAAGGAGAAGGTCCTGGCCGCCAAGCAGGCGGGGATCAAGACCGTCCTGCTTCCGATGCGCAACAAGAAGGACCTACCCGAGATTCCCACGGAGGCCAAGAAAGGCCTCAAGTTCGTCTTCGTCCGCGACGTCGACGAGGCCCTAAAGGCCGCACTCAGTACAGACTGATCTACCACAGATCTCCCATAGCTCCTATTCTTCCGCAAATTGCCTGAAAAGCGATTGACAGAGTGAGACAGAGAGGCTATTGTCTGCCGCGACGGAACAACGCGTACCGGACGGAATCGGTCGGGGCACTACTACGGGTGGATCGGTACGCATGGAGCACCGCCGGATCACGGATCGAAAGACCTTCCGCGCTGGGGGACAACAGGTGGCCGCGCTCGGCCGCAGGTCTGTACTGAGAGTCGTGTTTTCACTGGGCGCTTCGCTGTTCCTTGTCACTCCGGCAACCCGGGCGGGATCGTCTGAGCGCGCCGACTTCGAAAAGTATCGAGTCATCATCGAGAGGAACATGTTCGCCCCCCATCGGGCCACGGAGTCGAAGCCCGGCACGGCGGCCCAGGTCCCAGACGATCCGGGTCACCCGGATGTCCACGTCGTCGGCATCGTGCGGATGAACGACCCCTATTCCTCGATTGCGATCATCGCAAACGGCGGCAGACACCGGCTCTGTCGCGTCGGCGATTCCATCGGGCCCATGATCCTGCGCAGCATACGGGACCAGGACATCGTTTTTGAGACTCCGTCCGGTCATTGGCTGGCGGAGATCGAGCCGGGCGCGATAGTGTATCCCGGCGCCGTGCCCCAGTTTGATCCGACCGTACCCGGCTTCGTGGCGGCGCCGCCACAGCCCGGCTCCGGCAGGCAGAAGCGGCTGCCCGTTCGAGCCGTCGAGGTCAAGCAACTGGCCAGGGCGGGACTGGTCACCTACAGCGAGAATGGCGCGGTCAGGGGACTGGAGCTGACGCGGGACGCCTTCGGACTGAAGGCCGGCGACCGCGTGACCCACGTCGACGGCCAGTCGCTCTGCACCCGACGACCGAAACAGAAGCTCTGGCAGATCGTGCGAAAGCACAGCGCCTCCAAGGAGCGAGGGGCCGAAATCCACGTGGTCGTAGAGAGAAACAACCGGACGCTCGAATTCCTCGTCGCCCCCACCGGCTGATCGCCACGTCCGTGCAGCCGTCGAACAGACCGGACCGGGGATCAGGCCAGGTCGTCGCCCTTGCCCACCACGATGGCAAACCGGTCCGCCAGCGAGGCCAGGTTCACCGCTTTGACCGCCTGGGCAGGGATCACGCCGCCCCTGCCGTCGGGCAGATCGCGCGTCGTCGTCAGCTCGGCGACGATGGTGCAGCGGTATCCCGCCTCCGTCGCGTCGCGCGTCGTGGAATTCAGGCACATGTGTGTCATGTACCCCGTGACGATCAGATCCTTGCGTCCGATCCGCGTCAGCTCCGCCCCCAGCGTCGTCTGCGTGAACGAGCTGGGAAGGCGCTTCTCGACGACCGGCTCGCCCGCAACCGGCCGCACCTGGTCGATGATCTCCACGAACCGCCTTTGCGGGTCGCAGATCCTGCCGCCGGGGACGCCCATGTGAACGACGTGGATGACAGGCGTCTTGGCGGCACGGGCCCGCGTCAGGAACCGCGCCAGCGCGTCGATGGACCGCTCGATCTCCCAGAGAGGCAGCAGCCCCTCGGTGTACTCTTTCTGCGCGTCGACGACGATCACCACACTCTGGGCCAGCGGCGCCGGCTGCGACGGCAGTCCGGCAATCTGTCGAAGCGTCCTCGGTGCATCCTGTGAAAGCGGCTTCCTTGTCATCGTGTCACCTTGAAATGAGAGCCTTGTCTGCGATCGGCAGGGCCTGCACGGAGCCGTCGTCGAAGACAACCCGCAGGGTGCGCGGCTCGGCGGTTTCGTTGGTCAACTCCCATCCCGAGCCGGTGCGCCGCACCTGCACCTTGTCGATTCCGAAGGCCTGTCCGCGCGGCCGATCGATGTAGACGTGGCCGTAGTGATCGAGGATGCGCATCGCCGCTTCGGCCGCAGCGCCGTTGCCCCAGTCATAGATCGTGAACACGCCCATCCCTTCGCCCTCGGGACTGGTGCGCCCGCCGTGGCCGTAGTTCTCCATCGTGAAGCCGTAGTCCTGCGGCCCGAACCACGGATAGACCTTCTCCCACATCGTCCGCACGGTCGAGTTCTCGGGGCAATACATCATGATGAAGCCCGACTGGAGCGCTGCGACGCCGCGTTCGAAGTAGGTCGGTTCGCCGGTCTCGCGGTAGTAGTCCAGAAAGAGTTCCGCGAAGAGCGTCTCGCGTGAGTCGTTCCATTCACCGTCGCAGTTCATCACGCCGAAGCCACCCAGCGCCGGGACGTAGATGAACGGAGGCTGCCAGACCTGCTGGCCCATCGACAGCTCGCCGAGCGTGCGCCGGCCCCATTCGAGGTACCGTGGCTCATTTGTCGTGCGGTACGTCGCCAGCAGCGCCTCGGCCGCCCAGAAGATCGAGAGGCTGTTCTGCTTGTGCATCGCGTTGCGAGCGATCTTCTTGCCGAGATACCTGTCGCGTCCCCATCCGCAGCAGGACCAGTACGTCTCGAAGTCCTCCCAACGGCCCTCGGGAATGATCTCTTCGATGACCGCGTCCATGGCGCGGACGGCGGCCTGGCGGTACTTCGCCTCGCCCATCATCTTGGCGAGCTTCAGCAGGAACGTCACGCTCATGCTGGTCTCCGGCGTGCGATTCATCACCGCCCCCGGCTGGTGCGTCTCGGGATGCAGCCAGCCAGGGAAGAAGCCGTCGGCGTCCTGCAAGCTCAGCAGCCGGTCCGCGTACGCGCGGGCGTACTCCAACAGACGCTCGTCCGGCTCCAGCTCCTCGTGCCAGCGCAGCATCAGCAGCGCCGTCCAGCTCGCGTCCAGGACGTGGTACCACTGCGACGAAATGCCGTGGTCGTGCGGACTGCGGTTCGAGTTGCCCCAGAACGCGTGCTCCCAGCCGCGCGGGCGCGGCAGCTTCTTGCCCTCGACCTCGACCGTTTCGTTGGCAGTGCCGATCACCGCCGGAAATAGCCCGTCCTTCATCGGCGCCGCCAACGCCAGCGCCTTCGTCAGGCGGGCCTTGCGAAGAAGCTCCTCATCCGACCTCTGGCGGGCGTAGCGATACAGGCCCGAGGCGCTTCGCAGCGACGAGAACCACGCCTGGTTCCAGATCGACAGGAACTCCCGCTGATACCACGGGCCGGGATAGTTGGGCGACTGCGAGATGTTGACGATGAACTGCGGCGCGCCGACGCGGACGCCATCCAGGTCGAACTCCTGCCAGACGAACTTGCCCCAGCCGCCGAACGCCCAGTCGTAGGTGTGCTTGACATAGTTGGTCAACGGCGCCGGCAGCGGCTCGCCCCTGGCCAGCAGTGGGCTGCCCCACCGCTGCCACTGAAAGCTCGCCACCTTCGACCAGGGGTTCCGCACGGTGCCGTGGTCATGGTAGGCGACGATGAAGAAGCTCAGCTCCACCGATCCCGGCGTGAACGTCATCCCCGGCGCCTTCTTGAACAGCACGTGCTCGGGGATGTCCGTGCGCGTCATGCCCAGCCACATCTTGCGCTGCGTCGCGTCGTAGTCCAACAACCAGGGGTTCCCGGCCGGCCGGCCGACCGCGTCGAGGTCGGGCGCGACCACCAATGTCAGCGACCCTTGCTGGACAATCATCGCCGGCGCGCGAAAGACGTGCTGCGCGATCACGTAGCCTTCGTCCGGCGCCAGGTGCGGCGCCCACCAGAAATCCGGCTCGATCGCGAGATCGAAACGGATCGAAAGCTCGTCCTGGGCGACCGGCTCGGCCACGTCCCACGTCATGCGGACGTGCTGCCAGCCGTCGGCGACCTCGGCGACTTCCACCCGCGCCGGCGCGCACTTCGCCAGTTCCGGCGCCGAGAACCGCACGCACGCCTGCCCGTCGAGTGTCACAAGGTACCCCGCCTGCGTTTCGACCAGCGTCATCCCCTCGGCCGCCCGAACCGACGATGGTGAGCAGGCCAGCACGACCCAGGCAAGCAGATGCAGGATCGGCAGATTCGAAGCCCACGCCGATTCAGCCATACGCGTATCCCCTTCCGTTGTGACAGGTCTCATGCTCAGTGAGTCCTCCGACGAGATGCCATGATCGCTCCTGCGGTCCCCGCGAACAGGGACAGCCCCACGCCGACCGCCAGGAGCACTAATGAACCACTGACGTGCCCCACAGCCAGCAGCACAAGACAGCCGCCGAAACAGACGGCGTTGACCACCAGGAGCGACAGTCTCATGGGCGACAACCATTCACTGTAAGCCTTCCGCTCGGTCTCTGCCGTCATCGTGCACTCCTTGCCATACCCCGTCAGCTCTTGAGAATGGTCAGAATCTCTTCGGCGGTGACGGTACGACCGAGATTGCCGTTGGCGGCGCCGGGCGAGCCGCCGCCTTTGCCGCCGGCGGCGATTTGGATCGTCTTGAGCAGCGCAGCGGCGTCGAGCGTTCTGGAGCCGATCGCGATGCGCGTGCCGCTGACCGCAATTCCCACGCCCTCGGTGGCCTCCGCAATCAGTCCCGCCAGTTTCGCGACGAGTTGCGGCGGAATCTCGGCCACCTGGACCCCCACCTTCGACGACTGCACTTCAACCACTTGGGCCGACGCCGCCAGGCCGGGCAGCATCTGCGTCCAGAGTCGAGCGACCTCCTTCGTCAGGTCCCTGGCCTGCGCCTGGGCCTTTTCGAAGGTGGCCAGAAGCTCCGGCGTCGAACAGCTCGCCGCCTTCCGCAGCTCGCGCAGGACGTTCGTCTCCTGCTGTGAGTATTCGAGCGCCTTGCGGCCCGCCAGGAAGAACACCCGCGTCCCTTCCTTCTTGCTCTCGATGTCACACAGCCGCACCATGCCGATCCGTCCCGTCGTCCGCACATGGGCCCCGCAGCAGGCGGACTGGTCCCACGCGCCGATCTTCACGACGCGAATCACGTCGGCCTCGATGGGCTTCAACTCGTCTCGCACGCGCACGTCCCCCTGGTCGAACAGCGTCTCGACAGGAACATCGAGCGTCACCACCTCCATCACCTCGCGCTCCAGCGTCATGACGGTGTCCCACTCGACCTTGCGGTCGAGATCGACCGTGCATCGCTCCAGGCCGATGTGCACGCCGGTCGTCCGCAGGCCGAACCGCTCCTGCGCGATCCCGGAGATGATGTGCTGCGCGGTGTGGTGGCTCGCGGTGTGCTCACGGCGCAGGCGATCCACGCACGCCACGTAGCGTCCGTCGCTCAGCGGCCGGTCGAGCCGGTGCACGATTCGCCCGTCGACCACCTCGACGCCGAGAACGTTCGCCTCGCCGATCGTGCCTGCGTCGGGCGGCTGCCCGCCCTCGTCCGGATGGAACAGGATCGGGTCGGTCGTCACGCGGCCATCCTCCAGCGAGGTAACGACCACCTCCGCCTCCAGCGTGTCCGGCTGCGTCCAATACAATCGTTTCATGACCCGATTGTAGCAGCCCATCCGCCCCGTTCAAGTGCTATCGCCCCCAATGCGCCCTCGCAATAACCCTGCCGCCTTGTCATCCTGAGCGGCAGCGAAGGACCCGCCGAACGCGCCTTTCCTCTCGGCTTGTCATCCTGAGCGCAGCGAAGGACCTGGCCACCGAAAAAGACGTCCCCCTTTCTGCGTCCGCGTCATCAATCCTTGGCCCCGATGGTTCGCTGACGCTCACCATGACAATCGCGTCGCACGTCTCAGTTCTCCGGGAACCAGTCGTAGATCCCGTCGCCCCACTGATACCACAGCTCATCTGGAGAGTTCCGCCGGGGTGCTGAACCCGGCGGCCCAATCACGATGTACCAGTGGAAAGGGCCTCCACCATAACCCAAGCGCACCGCATTGCGCCCCCCTTCCAGAAGCGGATCGATGCGAACGAGGCGAACGTTGGGCCTGAGCCGTCGGACCTGCTCGGACCACTGCTCGCGCGGCACCACCCAGCTCAAGCCCTCCTGCTCCATCAGCTCGCGCGGTCTTGTCAGAACCTCCACCGCCCACGCCTGTAGCTGGTCTTGCCCGCCCGTCATCGCCACCCGCGCTCGCGTGCGAAGATTCATAAGCCCCATGAAATTGCCCGGACCGAGCGTCATCACATACAGCAGACCGACCGCCACCACGCACGTCCCAAGTGAATGCCATAGGGGCGTCTGCCCGCGAATCAGGTCCACCACCGAACCAATCACCAGGCACAGCAACGCGAGCTCCATCAGCATGTAAGACCACATGCCGAAAGGATACCGCGCAACCAACGTCACCCCCACCCCAACGACCGCCACCGCTACCACCGCCACCCCCAGCCTCAACGATTGCGGCACCCGCTGCCACACTCCGCTGCCCTTCGCCGATTCCGCTATCGGCTCGTCCCCTGAATCCGGGTCTCTCATGATATGGTCTCTCCCTTGCACATCCAGCCTTTGTCCCTGTCAACGTGCCCATCGAATCCCGACACCTTCTATTGTGACATCGCAGGTCTGACGCGCCAACGTAAATCCAGTCCAGCGGGGTAGGATGGGCTTCAGCCCATGCCGTCTCTCC
>CAZOFX010000135.1:0-11570 GCA_964579055.1 uncultured Pirellulales bacterium | reverse complement strand
ACCGGGTCGAGCTTGCCCTTGCGGGCCATCTCGAGCAGGTCGATGCCGTAGCGTTCCAGGGCCTTGTATTTCTCTTCGGGGTTCTGGTCGCTGATGGTGGCGCCGCCGCGAATGTCTCGCAGGGCGTTTTGGACCAGTTCGGGAGTGACGGAGTTGACGCTGAGGATCTCCTTGGCGTCGCTGTTGACCGCGGCCAGCGAGAGAAACAGGTGCTCGACGCTGAGGTATTCGTCGCCCATCTTGTCGGCCCGGTTCTGGGCGTCGAGCACGACCTGGTTCAACGCCGGATCGGGCATCAACTGACCGGGAGTGGTTCCCTGGGCAAGTCGGCCCAGCTCGCTGTCGGTCATCTGGCGCACGCGGCCGGCGTTGACCCCGATCTTCTTGAGGATCGTCACCGCGACGCTCTCATCGTCACTGAGCACCGCGCTGAGCAGGTGCAGCGGCGAGAGAATCATATGAGACCGGGCCATCGCGATCTGCTGGGCGGTGGCCAGCGCCTCCTGAGCTTTCAGCGTGAATTTGTCGAACTTCATTTTCAGACCTCACTCGAATCATCTATTCCGGCTGGGGACAGTCGTCCCCACGAAGGAAGGGTGCAAACGGTGTGCCGAATCAGGCTTTTTATCGTAACCAGTGCCTGTAAAAGGGGTTACATTGCTTCCCGTTCCCGGTCCCCGTATGCCAATATGGCAGCACCGCGGGCCCGAAAGATCAGGAAGGCGTGTAGAAGGAAGTCAGACCTTTGCGAATGAGCATGACCGCGATGGCCGCCAGGAGCAGATTGGAGACCTTCGACATGGCCTTGGCGCCGGATGCGCCCAGCAGCTTGATCGCCAAGAGAGAGGACCGAAAGAGCAGGCCGGCCAGCAGGATGTTGGCGACGACCGAGATGAGCGTGGGCAGCAGGCCGTACTCGGAGACTGCCAGCATGGACGTCGTCAGTACCGCCGGACCGGCCAGCAGCGGCGTGCCCAAGGGAACGACCCCGAAGTCGCTGTCGGGCATCCGCCTTCGCTTGATCGGGTTGACGATGTCGATGATGGCCAGGCAGAAGAGGATCACGCCGCCGGCGATCATGAAATCGCCCATCGTAATCCCCAACGCCCGGAAGACGAGCTTGCCCACCAGGATGAACGCGACGGACAGACACAGCGCCGTGAGCATCGATTGAAAGATGATGCGGTGCGTCTGTTTGCGGTCGAGACCCTGAGTCAACGATGTGAGGATCGGCAGCGTGCCGATCGCGTCGACCGCGACAAAGACCGGAATGAACGCCAGCAGGATGTTGTTCAACATGGGATTCCGCCTTTTCGATCTTGCCGCATCCGTCGCATCCTCGCGGCGCTAATTCAACCAGACAACGGTCGCCGTGACGTAGATCGCGTACAGGACCAGAAAGAGTGCGGCTTCCCGTCGGTCGAGGATGTGCCTCTTGCTGGTGAACATGCACGCAAACAGCAGTCCGCTGGCGACGATCGCGGCGCCGATGTCCACGTTCGCCCTGGGCTCGAAGGGAATGGGGCGAATCAGCGAACTGACGCCGAGGATGAAGAAGATGTTGAAGATGTTGGAGCCGACAACGTTGCCGATGGCGATCTCGGGGTTCTTTCGGTAGGCGGCCGCGGCCGAGGTGGCCAGTTCGGGCAGCGAGGTCCCGACCGCGACGATGGTCAGGCCGATCACCGTCTGACGCACGCCCAGCGACGTGGCCAGCTTCACGGCTCCTTCGACCACCCACGTGCTGCCGAGGAGCAGTCCGATGAATCCTGCGACCATCAACGCCGCCGTCTTCCACGCGGCCTGCACGTCCTTGGGGGGAGCTGCGGGAATGCCTTCGACCCGGGCGATGCCGGCGGTGTAATACAAGAAGATGACAAAGAAGCACAGCAGCACGAGACCGTCGATGCGCGTCAGACGCGAGGGGCCGGCCCCGTCGATGGCCAGGTCGTTGGCCAGGATGCCCACCAGCAGGGCGGCCAGCAGACTCAGCGGGATCTCCTTCCAGACCGTCCCCTTCGTCACGGCCAGCGGGAATATGACGCCCGCGACGCCGAGGATCAGCAGGACGTTGGCGATGTTGCTGCCCAGTATGTTGCCGATGGTGATGCCGGTGTCGCCTCGGATGCTGGCGGTCACGTTGACGGCCAGTTCGGGCAGGGAGGTCCCGAACGCCACCACCGTCAGCCCGATGGCCAGGTCCGAGACATGGAGCCTCCTTGCCAGCGACGAGGCGCCGCTGACGAACAGATCGGCCCCCTTGATCACGAAGACGAATCCAACCGCCATGAGTCCATATACCAGCATCGCAGCGACTCCAGAGACCTCATGCCATCCAGTGCAAGACCGCTCATCATACCGGTGTTTGCGGCCTTGGCAATGGTCCGCCGGCGTGCCCGTCAGATCGTGCCGACCTTCAAGGGGCGTTCGTCGCCGACCGCGCGCGATTGGCCGGCTACGACGGCGACACGGACGTTTTTGGGGTTCGCCAGCGGCTGTTTGGAGGCGATGAAGTAGCTGTTCTGGAAGTCGTGGGGCAGTTGCCGGATTCGGATGCCGGTGAAGCCGGCGGCCTGGAGCATGTCGCAGGCGGTCTGGTGGCCCCACATGGCGCCGAGCCCCAGGCCGCCCTGCGCCAGCGAAACCGGCATGCAGTGCAGGCACGAGATTGTGTACAGCAAGGGCCCGGCCGGATGATCGCGGTTCTCGTGCATATGGCTGGAGGCCGCAATGTCCTGCATGAGGAAGACGCCGTCGGGCTTGAGGGCCTGCGCGATGGCGGCCAGCACCCGGTCGGGCCGGGCCTGATCGTGGATGGCGTCGAACGCCGTGATGAGGTCGTACTGCTCGGGCCACTCGTACACGGTCAGGTCGTGCTGCTCGAACGTCACGTTGGTCAGGCCGTGTCTCTCCGCCTCGGTCCGGCCCGCTTCGATCGCCTCTTCGAGCAGGTCGTACCCCGTGAAGCGGCTGTTGGGGAACTCGCGGGCCATCCGGTTCAGCGCCCGTCCGCTCCCGCACCCGACGTCAAGGACGGAGATGCCGTATCGCAACGCATCGACCAGACCCGGCACCAGAGGCAGGATGCGATCGATCAGCACAGCCACGACCGTTTGACCGCTGTCTTCGGCCATCACCTCGTTGAAGCGCTTGTACCGCGCGTACGACAGGCCCCCTCCCCGGCGGAAGCATTCGAGAATCTCGTCTTCGACCGTGCCCAGCAACGGGATATACTGCGCGAAGACCGCGATGTTATCGGGCGTTGCTTCTCTTGTCAGTGACGCCGCGTGTTCCGGCGGCAGCGAGAAACGCGCTGCGCCTTCGTCGCAGTCGACGATGCCGCCGACGAGCATGGCGCCGAGCCATTCGCGAACGTACCGCTCGTTCAGACCGGCCGCGTCCGCGATTTCTCCGCTGGTCGAAGGGGGCAGGTCTCGCAGGGTGTCGAAAAGGCCCGTCCGATGCCCAAGGGAGATCATTATAGCAAGGGCGCCGTCGTTCAAGATGTCGAGCAGCCGCCGGGCGAACGCCTCGGACCGCTCTGCATTCAGAAGGGTTGGCTCCATCTCTGACACCTCACATCCATCGGATGGTATGAACCTCTTGGCGACATCAACTATAGGATCAAAATAGCCCGACTTATGGATCCACAACCGTCGCGTGATGCGAACCTCGGTAACTCGAATCTACTCCTGCTGCACGCCGGTGTTCTGCGAAAATTCGCAGTCGGCGTGCTTTGTCGTTCTCGACGCGCGAGTCGAACCCCCGGGCCAGCAGACCGTAGCAATGGCGGACGAGATGGTCCGGCACAGACTGAATCCCGCACTCGACAGGGGACATTCGTCGATGGAAACGATCGAACGGGACAGGAAGAAGCGAGCCGCTGCACGTCGCACCTGCGATCTTTGCACCCTCGCCGTGGCGGCGATGCTTCTCCTGTCCCTTGTTCCACTTTCGTTTGCGGCCGACACGCAGACGCCTCGTTCGATCCCGCACCCTCTGACGATGTTGCTGCGCGACCCGGCCCTCCGCGCGGAGTTGGGGCTTCGTCGCGACCAGATCCAGGCGGTGGACGAAGCACTCGCGCAGGTTGAGCTGCCTCTGTGGCGTCTGCGCGACATGCCTGGTTCCGCGCGCAACTATCCGGCCGACCGGCTCACCACTCAATTGAGGCAGGCACTTGGCGGAATCCTGTCGCAACCGCAGATCGAGCGACTCGATCAGATCACCTTGCGGGCGCAGGGCATTCCAGGCATTCTGGAACCTGCGGTGGCCGACCGTTTGAAGCTATCCGCCGTCCAGGCGGAAAAGATGCAGGCCGCCCTTGATGTAATGAACGCCGAGCTGGCGTCACTCCAGCGCCGCAGCGTGAGCACGGCGGATGTGGCGGCCGTCTGGAGCCATAAGGACCGGGCCGAGCGCGAGATTCTGGCGGTGCTGGGTGATTCCCAGCGCAACCTGCTGGTGGCGCTGATGGGCCGGCCGTTCGACTTCGCTCACGTCGAGCCGGTGGCGTGCCTGGCGCCGGAACTCCACGACGTCACGACGTGGATCAATTCCGCTCCGTTGACGTTGGCGCAACTGCGGGGTGACGTCGTGGCGGTGCACTTCTACACGTTCGGCTGCATCAACTGCATCCGTAACCTGCCTCACTACAACGGGTGGCACGCGCAGTTCCCCGCCGACCGCTTCAGAATTGTCGGCATCCATCGGCCGGAGACGCAAAGGGAGCGTGTCGTCGACGACGTGCGGCGCAAGGCGGTCGAGGCCGGCATCGCCTATCCCATAGCCGTCGACAACAACAGCGCCAACTGGGATGCGTGGGCCAACCGCGTCTGGCCCAGCGTCTACCTGATCGACAAGCGCGGGTTCGTCCGTTACTGGTGGTACGGCGAGATGAATTGGCAGGGCGTCGAAGGCGAGAAGTGGATGCGGAGCCGTATCCGGCAACTCCTCGCCGAACCCGACTGATCCGTTTGTCCTCACTCCCGCATCTCGTCTCCCGTTTCATAATGGTGGCAAATCGCGGAGTCTTCGAGTACAAGGCGCGTAAGGCGAAGGTGTTCCTACCTACGCCGGAGATGGATGGCAACATGGCGGAAAGGTGGACATGATTGACCCGGGTCGAGTATGGGCGGATGTGGCCGCGATTCGGGCCTGCGCGCCGCTGGTGCACAACGTGACGAACTGGGTGGTGATGGACCTGACGGCCAACGCGCTGCTGGCGTTGGGGGCCTCGCCCGTCATGGCGCACGCGGTCGGCGAGGTCGAGGAGATGGCGGCCCTGGCGGGGGCGGTTGTGCTGAACATGGGGACGCTGGACGACTCCTGGATCGCCAGCATGACAGCGACGTTGGACGCGGCGCGCACGCACGGCAAGCCCGCGGTGTTCGATCCGGTCGGCGCCGGCGCCACGCGCCTGCGGACGCAGACGGCGCGACGTCTGGTGGAAGCGGGGGGTGTGTCTGTCATCCGGGGCAACGCGTCGGAGATTGCCGCGCTGGCGGGGATGGCCAGCCGGACCAAGGGCGTCGACAGCCTGGACGAATCGCTGAAGGTTGCCGATGCGGCGGCAGGGCTGCTGTCGTTTTGCGACGTCGTCGTCATCAGCGGCGAGAAGGACGTGGTGGTCGGTCGCGACCGGCGCTGTGTGCTGGCCAACGGCTGTGCGATGATGACCCGCGTCACCGGCATGGGCTGTACCGCGACGGCGCTGGTCGGTGCATTCCTGGCGGTCCAGCCGGACCGGTTCCTTGCGGCCGCACACGCCATGGCGGTAATGGGCATCGCGGGAGAACTGGCGCGCGATGTCAGCGGCGGGCCGGGGAGCCTGCGGATGCATTTTCTCGACGCGTTGTATGACCTCGACGAAGAGAGGATCGCCTCGCGGTTGCGGGTGGAACGATGAGCAGAGCATTCGATCCGTTTCTGTATCTCGTGACGGACCGCGACTTGGCCGGGGCGCGAGGAGTCGCCGAGATCGTGCGGCTCGCGCTCGATGGCGGTGTGACACTCGTCCAATTGCGCGAGAAGACGCTGGCCCACGAGCCGTTCGTCGAGGAAGCGCGCGTACTGCGAGAGGTCTGTCACGCCCGAGGCGCGCCTCTGATCGTCAACGACGACATTGCCGTGGCGCGGCAGGCGAACGCCGACGGCGTTCACCTGGGCCAGTCGGATGCATCCGTCGGGGAGGCTCGCGAGACGCTGGGCCCCGATGCGATCATCGGGCTGTCTGTCGAGAGCATCGAGCAGGCCCGCACCGCCGCGATGCTGGACATTGACTACATGGCGGTCAGTCCGGTCTTTGCGACGCCGACCAAGACCGATACCGCGGCGCCGCTGGGACTCGAAGGCGTGCGGGCGATTCGCAAGTTGTCCGACAGACCTCTTGTGGCGATTGGAGGCATCAACATCGTGAACGCAGCGGACGTTCTTCAAGCCGGCGCCGACGGCCTGGCCGTGATCTCGGCGATCATGGCCGCCGCCGATCCGTGCCAGGCCGCACGAGCCTTCCGCCGCCTCCGTTCGGCTCTCACCGATCGTGAACGTGAGCGGTGAGCATCAGGAACACGACCCGCTGCCAGTCCTGCGCGGCCGCTGCGATCATAGGCTCACCCGGCCTGAGCACGACATTTCCCTGCCACTCCCACGATTCCGTATCGGGCGGAACATCTTCAGCCTCCGAGCGGGGGGCGAAGACGCTGCACGACAGGCTGTAATCGATCTCCACGAACCTCGCCGACAAGATCAGTGCCCGAACCGAAAGTGCGGCGCCGTCTTCGTATGGCGCATAGCTGACTTGCCCGCGTCCCTGGGACCCATCCCGTCTGACATACGTGGCGTGCGTCGCTCGGATCTTGCCGTCTCTTTCGTTCTGAACCGCCTCTTTCGCGCCGACGAGGACGCGGGCCTGCCGGCTCTCCAGGCACGCGAGGATGTTTTCGACACTGACGTTGTGCGGCGAGCGGCCGATGGGGCTGACGCCCAATTCGGCCAGGGCCGGCAGGTTCACCTCGACGACAAAGGCCTCCAGGAGGATGGTGGCCGCCTGGGTCTGCCGATCCTCCGGCTCGACGGACTTCGGCTGCGCCTGGGCTGTGTCGAGGGTGTCCCGCCCTCGAATCGCGGGCAGGATGCCCACGACACAGACAACACAGGCTGCGATCGACAAGCACTTGAGATTCCGCACCATAGTCGTACCCTTTCAGAAAGCCCTGTTGTGACTTCGTGATTCCGCTCAATCTCATAAGGCATGTCAACGCCGCGGCGTCACGCCAAACCTCGCCCGCGAGATCGAAGTCAGGCTGGATTGGTCTTGCTTTTGGGCGAGATTTATGGGATCATGGAGTGTAACTGATTGAAGAGAGTGATCGATGGAACTGAAGCCGGACTCTACCCGATTTGCCCCGGCGGAGCGGGCTGTGGCCACAGAGGTCAAGCGGCAGTCTCGCCTGTTCAGCGAACGCACGTTGCTGCGTGTGCTGCCGGAAGTCGTGCCGTGCGCGCTGGTCGTGCTCAACGCCCAGCGGCAGATCGTCTTCGCGAACGACCGCTTCATGGGCCTGGTGTATCCGGATAAACAGAGAGGCGACGTCTACGGACTTCGGCCCGGCGAGGCGCTGGGGTGCATTCACGCCTCCGAAGATCCGGGTGGCTGCGGGGTCACGGAGTTCTGTAGTAAGTGCGGCGCCGTCGGGGCCATTCTGGCCAGCCAGCAGGGCGACGCCGAGGTTCGCGAGTGCCGCATCCTTCGCGGCAAAACGCACGAAGCCCTCGATTTGAGGGTCTGGGCCAGTCCCGTGGAAGTGGAGGGCGAGCGGTTCTCGGTCTTTGCGGCTCTGGATATCAGTCACGAGAAGCGGCGGCAGGCGCTCGAACGCATCTTTCTGCACGACATTCACAATGTCGCGTGCGGCCTCTCCTGGTCCATCGGTTTTCTCCAGAAGGCCGGTGCTGAGGACCGGGAGCATTACCTCGACGATATTCGGCGTCTGTCTCGCGAGTTGAACGAGGAGATCGGAGCCCAGCGCACGCTGCTGCGGGCCGAAAGCGGCGAGCTGGTCCTGACGCCGGCCCAGGTGGGGACTCTGGCGGTGCTCCGGGACGCGGTCGAGCTGTACCGGGGTCATCCGGTGGCCCTCGATCGCGTGCTGCGGATCGACGAGCAGGCTCGGGATGCGGTGGTGGTCAGCGACCGCGTCTTGCTGATGCGCGTGGTGTGCAACCTGATCAAGAACGCGCTGGAGGCCTCGCTCGAAGGGCAGAGTGTTACGGCGGGCTGCTCCGCGGACGGCGACGTCGCGGAGTTCTGGGTTCACAACGAGGGTTTCATGCCTCGCGACGTTCAGTTGCAGATCTTCCAGCGGTCGTTCTCGACGAAGGGCGCCGGCCGGGGCCTGGGCACCTACAGCGTCCGCCTGCTGACCGAACGCTATCTTAAGGGCAGCGTCTCGTTCACCAGCTCTCCCGACCAGGGCACCACCTTCCGCATCCGCTGCCCCGTGACGCTGGAACCATGACGAATTCGCAATTGGCTGCGATCTTTGGGGGTCTGCGGCGTCTCTTTCTACAGACGGGCCGGCTCTGGCGGCTCTTAACGCTTCTGGAGCGTGTGCCTAAGGGAAGAGACAAGACAAACAGGGAGCAGTGGACATGGATAAGGCGAACGAATTCACGGTGCAGCGCGAGGCGACGGCTCGCTACCTCTATTGGGGGCAGATTCTCATCATTATCATCGTTGGCATCTGGTTTCTCGGCATCGGCCTGGCCGTTGCCATTCTCTTCGCGCTCACGCTGGGCCCCTGGCTGTCGCGCCGGCAGGCCGAGGCGCTTCGCTACTGGCTCGACGGCAGCACGCTGCGAGTCGATCAGGGCGTGTTCTTTCTGAAGCGAAAAGCGATTCCGCTGGACCGCGTCACGGATGTGGTGCTGGTCCAGGGCCCTCTGCTGCGATGGTGCGGGATCTGGGAGCTGCGCGTCCAGACCGCGGGCACCGGGCAAGCGGTTCCGGAGGCCTCGCTCTGCGGCGTCGTCGATCCGGAACGCGTGCGCGACGTGCTGCTGCGGGCACGCGACGAAGCGGCGGCGCGAACCCATTACGGCGTCTGAAAGACCGTCTTCTCGCATCGATTTCCCCCCAGAGCTGTCTTGGTGCCGCTGCCACCGGCTTCTCGACGGATGGAGAAAAGCGTTGACTGGCGTGCACGCTTGGCCGATCCTGGAGTCTGGATCATGGTCGCCGTGAGTGACCGACAGATTTCGACGAAAGGAGAATCGATGAGAAAACGGGTTGGCGCATTCCTGCTTGTGAATCTGGCGACGATGGCGGGGACCGTGTTCGCGCAGGAGTATCCTGCCATGGCGGAGGGCCGGCGGATCGAGATGCTCCGGCATCCGGCGAGGCGACCGGTGCGCATGGTCTTCGATACCGACACCTATAACGAGATTGACGATCAGTTCGCCCTGGTCTACGCGCTGATCTCGCCCGAGCTGAACGTGCAGGCGGTTTACGCGGCGCCGTTCCACAACAGCCGCTCGACCGGCCCCGGCGACGGCATGGAGAAGAGCCACGAGGAGATCCTCCGCATCCTGAGCAAGCTGGACCGCTCGCACGACGGCTTCGCCTTCAGGGGCAGCACGAAGTACCTGGCCGACGTGAAGGCGCCCGAGGGCAGTCCGGCGGCCATGGACCTCATCGAGCGGGCGAAAAGGAGCAGTCCCGACGATCCGCTCTACGTCGCCGCCGTCGGCGCCATCACCAACGTCAGCAACGCGATCCTGATCGAGCCGGCCATCATCCGCAATATCGTGGTGGTCTGGCTGGGCGGCAACGGGCACCACTGGCCCCATCAGCGCGAGTTCAACTACATGCAGGACCTGAAGGCCTCCCGCGTTGTCTTCGACAGCGGCGTGCCGCTCGTGCAACTACCCTGCACGCCCATCGTGACGCATTTCACCACGACGGTGCCCGAGATGGAGCGGTATGTCGGCGGACGCGGCGCGATCGGCGAGTACCTGCTGGAGATCTTCAAGGACTATCACAAGGACCACTTCGCCTGGTCCAAGGTCCTGTGGGATATGACCGCCATCGCGTGGCTCGTCAACGACCGCTGGCTGCCTTCCGATCTCGTGCACAGTCCGATCGTCACGGACAACTACACCTTCAGCTTCGACAACTCCCGGCACCTGATCCGCGCGGTGAACTTCGTGCATCGCGACCCGATCTTCCGTGACTTCTTCACGAAGCTGGATGCGCGTGCAAAGAAATGAGGAGGAACGTCGCATGAGACATGCGGTGTTGCCGGCGGTAGCGTTGGTGTGCCTGGCGAGTGCGGCGCAGGCGGAGAGCGAAAAGCACGAGGCCTATTTGATGGCGTACTTAGGGCCGGCCGAGAAGCTGTTCTATGCGGTCAGCGACGATGCGCGGAACTGGAAGGCGCTGAACAATGGGCAGCCTGTCTTCGACGCGGGCGTCCGGCTGCGCGATCCGTTCGTCCATCGCGTCAAGGGAGTGTTCCACCTGGTCCACACGAAAGGCTGGGACCATCCCACGATTTTTCACTGGGAATCGACCGATCTGATTTCCTGGAAGGGTGGGCCTATCGACGTGGTCGAGCCGGCCAGGCAGCGGGCCTGGGCGCCGGAGTTCTTCTATGTGCCCGCCGAGGACCTCTTCTATGTGCATTGGGCCTCGATCCACAACGGGCACAACACGATCCACTACCTAACGACGAAGGACTGGACCGACATCACGCCCGCCCGGTCGGCCGTCTGGTACGACATCGGGATTCACGACATCGACCTGACCCTCGTCGAGCACCAGGGCACATATTACGGGTTCCACAAGCCCGGCGACGTCGACGATCGCATGGGCAACCGGCTCTCGACCGTCACCAGACTCGACCCGGCCAGGGACAGCTTTGCCAAGGACGGCCACGGCAAGGTTGTCTTCGAGGGCCAGACCAAACCGACCGAAGGCCCCGAGGTGATCCGCCTGATCGGGCAGGACAAATGGTACATCTACGGCGATCCGTTCCACAGGCCGCTCGAAGCGTGGGAAACCGCCGACTTCGTCACCTTCGCCAGGATCGAGGTCACCACGCCCGACGGCGCCAAGCACTGTAGCATGATCCCGATCACCCGCGCCGAGTTGACCGCCTTGCAGGCGCGATACCCAAACCGGTAGCTTGTCGGTAAGTCCGAAATTCCAATGTCGAAATCCGAAACAAGCACGAAGGCACCAAATCCAAAACAACTACTTGGCTGGGAGGTTTGAGACATTCGAGCTTCGGTCATTTGGATTTGTCTCGGATTTCGGATCTCGTGCTTCGGATTTCAGCCGCCCCGCATGTGTGATTTCATTGGTTGACGGGGCTGCTCCGAACACGATAGGATGGTGGCCCGGTGGAGGTGACGACAAGAAGCCGGGCGTGGACTGGAGCTGCGATGGTGTTTCTCGGATTGCACGTGGCGGTGTGGATGGTCCTGGTGGTGTACTTCGCCGCCATGTTGCTGCTGGGCTGGTGGAGCAAGCGGGACGTCCGGGACCAGGAAGGGTATCTGCTGGGCCA
>CAZOFX010000134.1:0-11702 GCA_964579055.1 uncultured Pirellulales bacterium | reverse complement strand
GTCGTGGGCGATCCCAACGACGGCGATTGGCCCGGCGCCGAGACGCCGAACCTGGTGATCGACGACAACGTCAACACGAAGTACCTGCACTTCAAGGGCGCAACCCAGGCCACCGGCCTCAAAGTGGCGCCGGCCGTCGGGGCGACCATCGTGCGAGGCCTGACGTTCACCACCGCCAACGATGCCGTTGAGCGCGACCCGGTCGCGTTCGAGCTCTATGGCTCGAATGAGAGCATCGAGGGCCCGTTCGAGCTGATCGCCAGCGGCGACATCGTCGACTTCGCCGGGGAAACCGCCTGGCCGCGATTCACCAAGACCGTCACGCCGATCGAGTTCGAGAACACGGTCGCGTACACGTACTATCAGATCATGTTCCCGGCCGTTCGTGATCCGGGTTCGGCCAACAGCATGCAGATCGCCGAAGTCGAGCTGATCGGGCGGCCGGCGGTGGACCTGTTCGTCGAGGACTTCGAGTCCTATGCCGCCGGCACTGACCTGCACGGCGTCAACGGGTGGAAGGGCTGGGACAACACCGCCGGAGCAGGCGCGCCGGTATCGAGCGCCTTCGCGTTCGGCGGCGCCAATTCGGTCGAGATCATCGGCAGCGCCGACCTGGTCCATGAGTTCGACCTGGCCGGTGGCGTGATCGAGTTCTCCGCCATGCAGTACATCCCCTCGGGCACGTCGGGCACCACCTATTTCATCCTGCTCAACAGCTACGATGACGGCGCCAACCAGGACTGGTCGATCCAGACGACGTTCAATCTGGAGACCGGAGCGGTCGGCTATCAGGGCGGCGGCTCGGCGGCCATCCTGTATGACGAGTGGGTCGAGGTGAGCTACGTCATCGACCTGGACAACAACTCGGTCGACAAGTACTACAATGGCGAGCGGATCGAGACCGCCGTCTGGGATGACAACGAGCACGGCACGCTCGGCGCCATCGACCTGTTCGGCAACGGCGCTTCGTCGGTCTACTACGACGACATCACGATCTCGACGCGCTAAGTCGCACGGCAGAACCTCGTTGCGATAACGGACGAGGCGCAGAAGTAGTCTGTTGCACCCTCAGGGGGCTGCATCCGGTTTCACGCCGGATGCGGTCCCCTTCCTTTTGGCGAGGTGGAACCGCGCGCTGCCGCAGCGCGGATTCGCTGCCATTCGGAAGCGATGTGCGGGCATACTCTATGAGTTGGCGTGCGGGGGGCATGTGGCAGAGCCACGTCGACTGCGTTGCTCGCCGGCCAGACGCGAGCGGAACGGCACCCGGCACGTCGGGCACTGTACCCACTCCGACTCCAGGCCGGGTTCTTCAGGCTTCTTGGCCACTTCGAGCAGGGCCACGGTCTGATGCAGCCGATTGAAACAGCCGGTGCAAAACGGCCCATCGACGATGTGCTCGCCCTTCCTGGCGAACCAGGCAGCGCCTTCGACGAGCATGTCGTCGGTGGTCGCGAGAGCGGCTCGCAACTGGCCGATCAGCTCATCCCGCTCGGAAAGACTTCGCTCGGCGTCCTCCAGCAGGCATTGCAGCTCGGCGGTCTTTGACTTCAGCTCGATTACCTCGGAGGCGAGGGAGAAATCGTGCTTCGAGTCCAGATCCAGCTTCTTCCTGACGGTCTTGAGTGATCCGGCGATCAGGTCGATCAGTTCCATGATTATCGCCCCTTAAGGAAACTATCGCGTAGCTCGCCGTGCCGTCGTCTCACGCTCTCTAACGTCACGGCCCATTTCCATCCATCGGCCCAATCGCCGGCCGACTTAACCTCATTCCAGCGATCCCGGAGACACGACTGCCGGTCTTGGTCAAGGGGGCAACACGGTGGGTCATGGACCAACACATTCTCGATGGCCGCCATCCGCAATTCCGCCGTTGCCGAATCAGCCTTTCATGGCGGTGACGAGCTGGCGGGTTTCGGGCGACTGGTTGGCGTGGGCGGCTTTGAAGGCCTGGGTCTGGTCGGCGCTGTGCTTCTTGAACAGCTCGTTGCCCTGGATGATCTCCTTCAGGGCGGTGGATTTGGCCCGGGCGTCCTTGAGGAAGCGCACCGCCCGCGTGCCGTAGACGCCGCCCAGCAAGGCGCTGACGCCGATGCCCACCTCCAGCAGCGAATCGGCGACCTGCCACGGGTCGGGCCGTTGGGCGGACTCGGCGACGGCGGTCTCGGCCAGTTCCCAGTTCGACTGCGCGAGGATCTGCTCGCTCGTCTCGGCCTGGGGATACTCGCTCGGCAGGCCATAGTGCGACGTGAACGCGCGGCTCTGCACCTCCGACAGCTTCGTCAGCGCCTGAAGCTCGGGCGAAGTCACTTCGGCCCGCGCCGTCTCGGCGGCCACCGCCGTCGTGCGGTTGTGCAGCCAGGCATTCTGCCTGAGCTGTTCGCTGGGGGCCAGCCGGAGGCTGTCACAGCCGACGGCGAGCAGGCCAACCACGGCAACGATGGCAACCGGCACAAACCAACCTGATGGGGACACTCGAACCTTCATGGTTTCTCTCCTAATCGTTTTTCGATGGCTTGGACACGGTACTCGTGCGAGAGGCTCTGGGCCGCGAGGGCTTCGAGCTTCTGCGTGACAGTCTCCTGCGCTTTGAGCAGCATGGTGACGTCGCGCTGGAGCAGGTCGAGCTGGCGCTGAAGGTTGAGCCAACTGCCGAGAATCAGCGACGTCAGCGCCATCAGTTGCACGAGGACCGACAGATTGATCCGGCGGTCGAGCCGCCACGACGAGGTGTTTGGCTTCTTGGTCATGGTCTTTTCATCGAATGAATCGGTGTGCAGAGCACGCCCTGCAAACTGAACGCCTTACGGCGTCGCTACAAACGGTTCATGGTTTGGCATGGAAGACGTTTCGTTCACCGGCGCGGAAGAGAATGGCGAAGGTCCCGGCCTCAAGCGTGCCCTGGCTCAGAAAGGGTTCCGCCAGGTTCGTCGCTTCGATCTCCTCGCCGATCTCGATGGGGACCGTGCCGGCTTCACCCATGGCCACGGCGCGGACGCGGTAGACGTTCCAGGCGACGTGGCTCTTGACCTTCACCGGCCAGACGCTCGACGCAACGCCGCTGCTGACGACGAGCGAGGTCTCTCTGCGATTGGCCCCAGCCTCTCGCGACAGAGAGGTCAGCACCTGCTGTTCGTCGGTGATGTGTCGCTTGTCCATGAATAACTCCCAGCTCATGTTGTGAGTGTGTGGCAGCCTCAAGCGCAGCTTGGGGATGGCCCATCCGTAGAAACCATCCCCATCCCGATGGCCATCGGGATGAGGCTGTCACCCTATTACACTCGTTGTCGTACACCCTTCAGCCGCGTGCACTGCTTTCGGAAATCCACCTGCACGCGCTCGATCCAGGCGAGGCTTCGCGTGTCACTTCGGCACGTCAGCACATCGCGACTGTCAGGGCTTGACGCAACTCGGTCTCCCGGATGCACGTGCAGCGTCAAGCTGGGCGTCTGAACCTGGATCGTCTCGGCGATCTGCGCCGTTGCCTCCGCACGCCCGCGCAGGAACTCGTAGAGTGCTTCGGTGTCGTCGGCGGTGTCGGGCTCGCCCAGCGTCGGCATGGCGGCCTGCGCAAAGAGGCTCTGCGGCGAGACCTTGCGATAGCGGAACCGGCGCGGCAACGTGATGATGTGATCGACCACAGGGGCCGTCGAGCCGACCGGGCCGTCAGATATGATGCAGGTGAGCCGTTCGTCGCTGACGACCGAGGCGGTGATCCGGAATCGCAGCGCGCCCTTGAGAGCGGCGACCCATGTATCGACGTCGAGCTGCTCGCTCGCCAGCCAGACGCCGCACTCGTCGAGCAAGTTGTTGAAGGACCAGACGTACTGCCACCAGTGCATCCCGGCGTCGAACGACACCTCGAGAAGATAGCCCAGCGAGCGGCCTTGCCCGTCCGTACTCAGCGCGGGCCAGAAGCGCCGACGCCGGCGAACGAACGCCGCGCCCTCGAAAAGCTTCGAGAAATCGTAGGGCTCGCCCCGCTCGTACGGCGCTGACGTATAGTCGCCTGCCTCGTTGAGGCACCACTTGCGGTAAACGTCCTTGACCTCGTAGAACTGCGGGTTCGTGCTCGCGGAGAACTTCGCGTAGTCCGTCTCCTCCCGCGAAGGGTCCCACGCGCCGACCAGCTCGAACGTCGCTTCGTAGGTCTTGAAGTCGCCCTGGCCGATGTGCCGGTGCGTGACGGGATGAAAGTCGCGCCGGCTGCGCAACGTCGCAACGTTCGTTCGGGACAGGCTCAGTCTCTGCCCGAGCGTCTGACAGTTCAGTTCCACCGTTCGACCGCCACCGCTGCAATAGAACACGATCGCCTGGTCGGGCCCGGTTTCGCTGGTTCGCGGGACGAACTGGAACCGCAAGGCCGCCGCCTCGCAACAACGATGCAGCGCATCGAGAAGGCTCAGGCCGGTGACATCGACATCGCGCAAGAGCCGGCCATCGGTCAGGGCGCGGAGTTGGTCGAGGCTCGGCTGGTACAGGTCGCCCGCCGGGACGTATTCCCTCAGCAGGTAGCAGATCGCCTCTGCGCAACCCCAGGGCGCCGCCTGTCCGTCGTCGGCGCCGAACGCCGGCCCGACAGCGGCGTTGGCCCGGCCCTGTGGGTTGAAGATGGTGTCGAGACCGGCCAGGAACGTCGTGCCGTCGTCTTGACGCACGCGTTGGCCATACACCGTGGTGCGGCCGAGCGTTGCGCTGACGTCCCTGGCGACCACCTCAAAGCGTGGTCCCTGCGGATCCATCACCGTTTCGATGCTCTCGATCCGACCGGCAAAGACAGGGACAGCGGCAACGGCAGATTCCGGCGCGCCGTGATTGTAGAGCTGGTGCAGACGGATCCTCCGACCCATCGCGAACCGCTGTGCCAATCGTTCGCCGTCCGGCGGCGTGCCCGCAAGGCGCACCCAACTGTATTCCGGCGGGCCGCTGCGGACGAGTTCAACCGGTTCGAGATCGTCGCAGGGCACCCCGTCGAGCGAAACCAACACGGCGCCGGCAGGCAGAGCCAGTCGCGCGTATTCAGGCCCGAAGATTTCAGTCGTGTTGCTCATCAGAGTATGGCCTCCGCTGCGAGAATCGTCACACCGTCAGGACAGACTGTTCGAACCAGACAGCTCACCACCTGGCCGGGGTCGCTCTCGATCCCGTTGGCTCCTTGCGCCCGGACAGCGAAGTGGTGCTCTCCTTCGGGCAGCATATCGGACAGGCATTGATGAAAGCGGCGACCTCGATACGCGACTGTCGCCAGAGGCGCGTCGAAGTCGAAGTGACCGTCGGCGTCGGCTGTGTAGACGTTGAACCGCGCCGGCTCGACCTGTTGATCCAGCGGGCAGTAAGACCATTCAAGTCGGACTCTGCCTCCCGAGACCTGCACGGCATGCAGCTTGGAAATGCCGTTGGGCGCCGGCTCCGTCGGCTTGCCATCGTCGCCCATGCGGACCGCGACCGCAGCGCCTGTCGTGCGTTCCTCGTCTCCGTGACCGTTGAACCGTCTGACGACGTAGCAGCCCTTCGTGCCCGCTTCGGGAGTCAAATGAGCAGGCAGGCTGATCCGGCGCGCATCCGTTTCGGCGACGTGCTCGATACGCCCGAGATCGACCTGATCGACAGACGGTCCACGATAGACCGCCATACATCCTGCACGTCGCACCCAGAACCAGCCTCGCGTGAGCACCGTGCCCAGCTTGAAGGCATCCGGGCACGCGCCGTTGCAGAGCACTGCCTTGCGCCAGGGCCGCCAGCTCACAGGAGTCGGAACGCCCGCCGGCTCGGACGACTGCACGCTCAGCGAAGCGGATGCGAAGGAGCTCGCCGCCGAAATCTGGCCCGACAAGCTCCGCACTACTCTGCTTGTGCCCGCCAGTAAGGACGCAGCGGAGATCGTACCCGATAGCTCATGCGTCGTCCCGCCGGTCGCGACCACCGGCGGCCAACGTCCGACGTGGTCGAAGACTGCCGACGGCTCCAGGTACAGCCGCTGGACTTCTTCCGCCGTCAGCGCCCTGTCGTACACCAGCAACTGACGCAGGACGGTTGAGCCGCCCAGGGTCAACGTGCTCGTGCCGCTGTTCGTCTTCGGCGCCGGGGCACAGCCCGCCGTGGCGATCAGTTGGCCATTGACGTACGCCTTCAGGGTCGGCGAAGCCCACGTGCACACCAGAAAGCCCGGCTCCGTCACGTGGGCCAGCAGAAGACCCGCCATGCTGTAGCCGGTGCCATTGTGATAGACGCGGAAGCAGTTGTTGCTGCCGCACCGCTGCCAGGACATCGCGGCATCGCTGAGAACGAGCAGCGCCTCCCAGGCCTCGTCCAGTGTGATTCCGCTGTGCCAGAGGCAGAACGAATAGCCCGAGCCGAAGCGGTTGTACCAGTCCTGGTGCGTCGCCTGGATGGGGGTCGCCAGACCGTCCGGGGCCACAGCGCCTGCCAGCAGATGCGGATAGACGAGATTCGACGCGGCCGGGCCCGGGTGATCCATGCGGGCGGCACACAGCAGCCCCTTCGTCAGTGGATCGCTCCGGTCGAGCGCGGTCAACGGTTTGGATTTCTTCGGCCAGATCATGCGGTCTTCTCGTTGATGCAGGCAGAGACGGCGACAGAATTGCTCGACGCGTTGTTCCTGGCGAAAATCTTTACGGCTTTCGCGACCGGAATGGTCACTGTCGCGACAGCGGGATCGTCGGCGTAGGTGTCCAGCCGGGCCAGGAAGATCCCGTCGCTGTCATCGTTGGGGAATTCGTCGCTGCCCGATCCGTCGGGGTCGCCGCAACTGAGCAGCGCGTAGAAGTCCACCGTGTCGCCGCTGGCGGGCGTGCCGCTGTTGTCGGCCTTGAGCGTGATCATCGCATCGAACGCCGACGCAGAAAACGACATCGTGTCGGAGGCGAGCGTCGCGCCCCCCGAGACGCTCGCGGAATTCGACGAACTCCACGTCACTTGAACTTCATGATTGGCTACCGCCATAGTGCACCTCCTGACATGACAATTGCGGATTGGCGATTGCGGATTCCAGCGCGATACGCTAATCCGCAAGCTGCACTCCGAAGTCCTCAATCAGTTCAGATGGATCTCCAGATCGCCGGGTGCGAACCGCGCACTGTCGCCCGCACCGATCACCTTGGCCTGCGCCAGCGCGCCGTGGGCGAGCAGGTTGCCGCCGGAGGTCGCGTCGAACAGCGCGAAATGCGTCACCGTCCCCCAGGCGGCAGACGCCTCGGGAAACTCGATCGCGTCGGCGTTGACCAGCGTGCCGCTCGAAGCGACGCTCCAATCGGCCGGCGATGTCACGGCGCGGGCATAGCCGTCGCCGCTCGGTTCGCTCAGCCCGGTCCCGTCGTCGCCGGGGTCGGCGGTCGACAGCGCCAGGTGAATCGTCGGCGGGCTGTAGCTGCCCTTGCCGAACAGGTGGTCCAGAACTTCGTTCTCCCAGTAATCCGAAAAGCTACCCATCGTTCTTGCTCCCGTAGGCAGAAAGGCCCGTTGGTCAGTTCACGGCTCTCGTGCAGGTCGAGGCCGTCTCTTCGATTCGGTGCGTGAGGATGACGGTCTCGTGGTCGTCGTCGTAGTAGTCCACCGAGCCGGTGTTCTTGTCGTACACCGTCTTGTTGGCGAGGATGGACATCGCCGTCAACTCGCCTGCGCCGGTCCAAAGGATGGTCCGGCTGTCGATCAGCGCGTCGGAAGGCGCGGGCGATGCGCCCGCCTGCGCGAAGCATTGGATCCCGTATCGCCCGGCCGGAATGTTCGCATCGAAGTCGCCCTGGTATCGGCTCCCGCCTTTGTCACTCAGGGCCACGTCATAGTCGTCGGCATCGTGTCCGCCGGCACCCCAGTCTTCGAACGCCTGCGTCGCCGGGCACCAGACCTGACCGGCACGGTTGCGGATCACCGCGTATACCGTATGGCCGGATGCGGAATCGACGTGAATCTCGTTTGCCATGTCGCTCGCCTTTCGTCAGCTATCGCTACGCTTCTTCGTTCCACGTTCCGTTCTTCGCGACGGTCGCCCAGTCGCCATTGGCATCGGCGACCAGCGTCAGTGCGGCGCCGATTGCGGCGGCGTACTTGTACTTGTCCGCCGTCTGACCGCTGTCGTCGCGAATCGTCGCCGCGCCCGGGTCCACGCGCAGTTCCTGCGCCGCCTGAACCGCGAAGGTGAACTGTGTCCCAGGCAGCGCGTCGGCAGGCAACGTGAGCGTCACCGTCGCGGTCGCGCCCAGGTTGGTGTGCACGCTGCCCGATTCAGCCGAAGAGAGCGCATCGTCGCTGGTGTGCGCTTCGATGATCTTCCGCACACCGCCGGCGCCATGCGGAATGATGCCGTTGTGCCCTGTGCGGCAATCGGTGATCGAGACGATGTCGCCGGCCGAGGTGACGACGACCGCCAGCCGGACGTGGGGCGTTGTCGCCATGTCGGGAAAGCCGTCGTACTCGTCGGTGACCAGCGTCCCGTCGGCGGTCAGATAAATGTAGATGCCCGCCTTGTCGTCGGCCAGCGCGTGACCCGTCGAGCCGGCGTAGTCGACCAGCGTCGTGCCCAGCCAGAACTTGCCCGGTTTGACGCCGACATCGAGACCGCCCTCATCGAAGACGCGCAGGTCGTTGGCCCGATGCGTTGCCAGCAGAAGCCGATAGAGCAGCTTGCGAAAGTGCAGGTAGTACGGCGCCGTGCCTGTCGGGATGTACTCGACGCCGCTTTCGGCATCGGCCTGAAGGTTCAACAGCGTATTGTCGGAAGGGTAGACCTCGCCCATTGTTGTCTCCTTGTCTCTATGATTGATCTGAAACGCTCAGCGTAAGCCGGCCGGTCTCGTCGTCGAACGACGCGACGCCAAGTCGGGCAGCCGGCCTGGCGGGCGCGACAACCGTCAACGCCTTCGTCTTGATTGCAGCGCTCCTGTTGCCGGCCTCGTCGACCACCCTGACGCCGAAGCGATACGTGCCCGACGCCAGCAGCGGGCTGATCCATTCGATGGCGTCGGCGTCGATACCGAACCGGCCGCGACCGAAACAGCCCTTGCCGAACCCGACCGCCGCCGCCGCATCCCAGCCGAAGTCACTCTCGCCGAAGCGCGACATGCCGAAGCCCGCCTTGTCCTGCGGGCACGGCCAGATCGGAATCGGCGTCTCGTTCAACGGCTCATCGTAGTCGATCTGCCCCGTGCCGCCGTCGAAGTAGATGTTGAGCGCCGCGCCGACAGGTAGGTCCTGGCTTCGTAGAAACACCAGTCTTACGCGCGCGCTCAGATGGGACGGCTCATCGATCTCGTCCGCGAAATCGATGTGCGCGTCGTGAGGTTCAACCGCGACAACCTCTACACGAACGGCCGCATCGAACGACGATGGTGCGCTGATGACCATCTGCCGCTGGTGGGGATCGACCGTCACACCAGCCAGGCGTCCGTTGGCGTACACCTGATAGAGCCTGCCTTCGAGACTGCTGCGCCACGTCACCAGTATAGAACGCGACAGGGCTGCGGCCCGGCCATCGGGACCGATCCCATCGGGCAGCACGCATGCGCGGACGTCTTCGATTCCATCACGGCAAAACGCCATGGCTTCAGCTCCTCAACTGCGTGTACGCGATTTCGTATTCGACCACGAGACCTGTGCCCTCGACCTGGCTGCCAAGCTGCGTGAACGCATCCATCCGCAGGTGGTCGTACTGCCGCCCGTCGGCGGTCCGCAGGGTGTGCTCGGCACCGTCAAGGAAGCTCTCGATCGCCGCGAGCCTCGCTTCCATCTGCGCGCGACTCGTCGCCCGCAGCGTGCCTCGCTGGCGGATCTTTCGCCCGCGCAGGCCCAAGTCGATGCTCGCCAGGCCGTCGATACCGCCGACACTCCGTTCGATCGACGCCCGCTCGACCGGGCCGACCGCGATTCGCAGGTCCCGCTCATCGAATAACGCTTGGCTATCCAACGTGGTGCTCACGAGTCACCTCTTTCAGTCACGGACCAGTTTGATCGCGCCGCCGATGCGCACGACGTCCGGCACGCCGTCGCTGCCCAGATCGATTGTCAGGCGGCAACGCTGCCGCGCCTTCTCGAAGAGCTGGCGGTAGTGGACGCTCTTGCTCCAGAGACCCTGGCTGTCGCAATGGCCCGCCCACATCGCAAAGACCCGCGCGATCACGGAGAACGTCGAGACGCGGCGCAGCACCTCGGTGTCGAGGATGTTCTCGACGCCGATCTCGCTGCCCGGATCGCCGGGCCGAAGGCCGAAGTGCTCGGTCAGCTCGCAGGCCGCTTCCGTCGCCTGGGGCGCGAATGTGCTGACGCGATATGAGATGTCACTGCCCTGCGGCGGCGCGACCGGATCGTCCGCGATGTCCGCTCGGAGAACCGAAACGGTCAGTTCCGTCGCCGAATCGACCGAGACGATCTCATACGCGCCGTCCAATGCCCCGTCGGCCGACTTGAGGTGAATCACACCGCCCGCTTCGATGCGGCTGTTGACGAAATCGGCCGCCGCGTCCACAAGCGTTGTCCCGTCCAGCGTCGCACCGTGGCCCGACGCCAGCACCTGCCAGGACAGGTGCAGCTCGCCGAACAAGATCGGCTCATACTTCAGGATGTCCACATCGTTTGAGAATCGAACCATCGTCCGGTCTCCACACTCTCATTCATGCCACATCGTAGGGGCGACGCATGCGTCGCCCCTACCAGTCCGTCAACGCATCAGTTCGTGCTCAGGTTGCGAATGAGCCCGTGGGCCGCCTCGTTTCTCAGTTCGAGCGTGTACTCACCGATCAGCTCGCCGCACTCGTAGTCGCCCCCGCTGGCCAGCGGCTTGAAGTGGAAGCTGCGGCCGGTCAGAGGCAACACGCTGATCCGCGACGAATCGAGGAACAGCGCCGCATCCTGCGGCATCCACCGCGTGGTGAGCACCCGGCAAACGCCGAAGTCGCTCTCGTAGAGGCCCACCATGTCGGTGAAGGTCTTGTCGTTGGCGCCGTAGCTGCGGCTGTCGGAGCAGAAGGCGTTGATCTTGCGCTTCTGGAACCCGCCGACCACGATCAGGTCCACGTTGCCGCTGCTGAGCTCCCAGATCTTCCGCAGCACGTAGTTGACCTTCGCCTCGTCGAGGTCGTTGCCCGTCGGGAAACCGCTGTCGCCGGTGCGGAAGACGTGGGACGCCAGGTGCTGGATGATTCCCTTCATCGTGCGGCGCACCGTGCCGCTGCCCTGCGGATCGACCACCGGCTTGCCGCCGTTGATCACGGTGTTCTCCAGGTCGCGAACCATCTCGCGCAGGCGCACCTGTTTCTGGTAGTCCATCTCGTCGGCCAGGCCGAGCTGCTTGGCCGCCATGTCGGAGCCGCTGACCTCGACCGCCTTCGTGAAGATTTGCGTGTAGTTGCCCATGCGGGCGCGATAGGTGAATCGGGCGCTGGGTTTGTCGTCGCCTTCGAGGCCGGCGTTGCCGAGGATGTTGATCACCTGCCCATCGGCCAGGTTCTCCGCGACGGTGCCGGCGTACCCGCGCAGGACGGTCAGCGTATTGCCATTGACGGTGTTGACGAACATCAACTCCTCGCTGCCTTCGACCTGGATCTGGTCGCCGATGCGGAAGCGGCTGCCGTGCGCGACATCGAACTGCGTGTCGACGTCGGGATCGGTCCACGTCGCGTCGGCGATCACGTCCTTATTGGGCAGCAGCTCGTCTTCGAGCCACTCGTGATGCGTGCTGGTCGCCTCGCGCA
>CAZOFX010000133.1:0-12329 GCA_964579055.1 uncultured Pirellulales bacterium | reverse complement strand
ACATTTCAGCCGCGTACGGAAGTGGACCCTGCATGTAAACAAGTCCTCGCAGAACCTTGAGAGGGCGGCCTGTTGCGAACCACCCTCTGCTGTCCGGACAACTCGGTTTGTTATGGTTGCTTTGTTGCTATCGTTTTGGTAGAATATGGTGGTCGCCAGCAGATTAAGAGCGCCTTCAAAGCAGATACGCGAGCAGACGCAGCCCCGGTTACGAGGGGTCTGCGATAATATTCTCCCTGGGGCCGTAAGCACGGCCGCTTGCAGACCTCTGTGGAGTCCGC
Organism: uncultured Pirellulales bacterium; assembly: GCA_964579055.1. Lineage (GTDB taxonomy): Bacteria > Planctomycetota > Phycisphaerae > Sedimentisphaerales > Anaerobacaceae > Anaerobaca. The sequence continues at coordinate 12,048 of CAZOFX010000133.1, read as the reverse complement.
AAGCCCCTGCGTATAGTTTCGCTTCCTCTGCCTCCGCATAACGCCGGGGGCTCCATTTTCCATTGGATCGCTGCCGAGGCCATTGTCCTTGTCGGCCGCGTCGGCTATACCGCGCCATCCTGGATCAGATACAGCACTTCGCGAACACTTGCCCGAGGGCCGCGTCGATATGACCGGGTACAGGAGGAGACAACCTAACGAAGGCGGAAGGGACAGCGCTATCGGTATCGCCGATCCTGGGACAAATCACCTGTCCGAGCACCGTGGATGGCGATTTTCTGCCAATCCGCCGTCGTTTGCCGGCCCGCCGAGCATTTTGCACTTGAATGCCCCGGGAAAACGGCAGCACAATCATGGGTTAGAAGACCGGCGATGCTGCCGGATGAAGGCTACATGGGAAATGTCGGCTGCAGCAGAGGGGCGTGCCTGGGCTAACGTGTTTCTGTTGGGTTCCGATGCTAAGAATATCGTGGACACACTCAAGTCCATGAAGGTAGATAAGAAGGATCAGGATACGCTTTCGCTATTTCAGTCACGATTGGAGCGATGGTTGGCCACGCTGCACGCCGCCGGTGAATCGGCTGTGAAATAATCAACAAGGAACAAGAACCATGGACATTCGCAACCTGCTCAGCCTCTCGCTCCTGCTCGCCGCAACGGCGGGCTTCGCGCAGGAGTCGGCGCAGTCGGAACTCAAGCTCGATCTGCTTCCCAACGAAGCGTGGTGGGGCGGTGCCGTCACGCTCGGCACGAAGATGCCGTACGGCGCCGCGTCCATCGACATCAACCTCGACGGCGACAACCGCGGGAATCAGTACGCGCCGTTGCTCGTCTCGTCGAAGGGCCGGTATATTTGGTGCGAGAAGGCGTTCCGCTTCGCGTTCAAAGACAAGACCCTGCGCGTCACGTCGGCGGGAAACACTTTTTACCACGGTCAGGCGGGGCAGGATTTGCGCGACGCCTACCGCTACGCGGCGAAGAGTTTTTTCCCCACCGACGGCAAGCTGCCGGACCGCGCGCTTTTCGCTACGCCGCAGTACAACACGTGGATCGAGTTGATGTATGACCAGAACCAGCGGGACGTGCTCAAATACGCCCACGCTATCGTGGACAACGGCCTGCCGCCCGGCATGCTGATGATTGACGACAACTGGCAGGAAGACTACGGCAAGTGGACCTTCCACCCGGGCCGTTTTCCCGATCCCAAGGCGATGATGAACGAACTGCACGCTCTCGGCTTCAAGGTCATGGTCTGGGTCTGCCCGTTTGTCAGCCCGGACTGCGACGTTTACCGCGCGCTGGCCAAGAAAAAGGCCTTCTTCATGGATCCACCCGGCGATCCCGCGATGGTCAAGTGGTGGAACGGCAAAAGCGCCATGCTGGACCTCTCGAACCCGGCCGCCAAGACGTGGTTCACTGGCGAACTCACGCGTCTGCAAACCACCTACGGCGTGGACGGTTTCAAGCTCGATGCCGGCGACACCGCGTTCTACAAAACGCACTATCTCGCCTACGAGAAACTCGACGCCAACGAGCACGCCCGGCTGTTCGGCGAGATCGGTCTCGCCTTCCCGCTGAACGAGTATCGCGCCACGTGGAAGCTCGCGGGCCGGCCACTCGTGCAACGCCTCCGCGACAAGAGCCACAATTGGGCCGACCTCGAACAACTCATTCCCGACATGATCGCCGCCGGGCTAATGGGTTACACGTTTGTCTGTCCCGATCTGATCGGCGGCGGCGAATTCACATCCTTCCTCGATCAGGCGCCCATTGACCAAGACCTGATCGTGCGGTCCACGCAAGTCCACGCCCTCGCGCCGATGATGCAATTCTCCGTCGCGCCATGGCGTGTGCTGGACGCCGCCCATCTGGCCGCCGTCCAACAGGCCGTGGCGTTGCGGATGCGGTTCACGCCGCGTATCCTCGAACTCGCCCAGGCCAGCGCCGCCACCGGCGAACCGATCCTGCGCCCGCTTGCCTACGTATTCCCCGACGGCGGCTACGAGAACGTCAAAGACCAGTTCTTGATGGGCGACAACCTGCTGGTGGCTCCGATGGTAACCAAAGGCACTGCCCGCACCGTGCAGATTCCGTCCGGCAAATGGAAGGCCGACGACGGCACCCTGATCACCGGCCCCGTCCAAAAAACCTTCGCCGTTCCCCTCGGTCGTCTGCTTTACTTCGAGCGAGATTAACGCCCATGAACAGACTCACAACCATCACGCTCGCCGCCCTGCTGCTGGCACCGCTGGCTGCGCTGGCCGCAAGCCTTGAGTTGGTGAACGACCCGGCGACGGGCGGTCCGGGGAAATTCGCTGCGGAGGAGATTCGCCGCGAGGCCGCAGCAAGAGGCATGGCTTTAGGCGGTGACGCGAATGCGACTGGCATTTCTATCATCGTCGAAAAGGAACGCAATGCCGTCGCTCAGAGCTACTGCATCCGTGTGCAGAACGAGGGCGGACGATGCGTCATCACCGTGCGCGGGGCCGATGCAACCGGCGCGATGTATGGCGGGCTGGATATCGCGGAGGCGATTCGAACGGGCACGCTCGACACGCTGAAGGACTCCGACCACAAGCCGCACATCCAGCGGCGCGGCATCAAGTTCAACATCCCGCTCGATCTGCGCACCCCGAGCTACACAGACTGTTCCGACGCCGCGCAAGCGAACATCCCCGAGATGTGGGAGCGTGAGTTCTGGACCGACTTCCTCGATGCGATGGCGCGCCACCGCTACAACGTGCTTTCGCTTTGGAGCCTGCATCCCTTCCCCTCGCTGGTGAAGGTGCCGGAGTTTCCCGAGGTCGCGCTGGACGATGTCTGGCGCACTCGCGCCAAGCTCGATGACACCTTCAGCTTTGCGGGCAACGACATGGTCCGTCCGGAAATGCTCGCCGATCACGAGGTGGTGAAGCGAATGACGATCGACGAGAAGGTCGAGTTCTGGCGCTGGGTCATGCAACAGGCTGCCAACCGGGGCATTCAGATCTATTTCTTCACCTGGAATGTCTTCACCTGGGGTGCGGAGGGCAAGCACGGAATCACCAACGATCTGGGCAACGAGATCACGAAACGATACTTCCGCGCCAGTGTGCGTGAGATGGTAAAGACCTACCCACTGCTCGCGGGCATGGGCATCACCGCCGGCGAGGGCATGCCGCAGCAGATGGACTCCAAAGCCAAGGAAGCCTGGCTGTGGGACACGTACGGCGAAGGCGTGCGCGATGCGTTGAAGGACGAGCCCAAACGCGAGTTCGGCATGATCCACCGCTTCCACTGGACCGCGCAAGGCGACATCCTGGACGCCTTCAAAGACTACCCAGGGCCGTTCGAATTCAGCTTCAAATACTCGGTGGCGCACATGTATTCGATTCCGAATCCGCCCTTCATCCAGCCGCTGCTGGAGAACCTCGCGCCCGGCAGGAAGACATGGCTCACCGTGCGTAATGACGACATCTACACCTTCCGCTTCGGCGATCCGGCCTACGCCCGCGAATACATCCTGAACATGCCCCCGGCAGACAAGATGGCCGGCTTTTACATGGGGCCGGACGGCTACGTGTGGGGACGAGACTTTCTCGAGCGTCATCCCGGCCCCGGCCCTCGCCCCTTGGTGATCGAGAAACAGTGGTATTCGTTCATGCTCTGGGGACGGCTGGCTTACGATCCCTCGCTGCCGGACTCCCGCCTCGAGCGGATCCTGGCGGCCCGCCATCCCAAGGCGTCGTCGCCTCACCTGTTCCGTGCTCTTCAAGGTGCGTCGCAGGTCATGCCCCTGACCACGCGTTTCTTCTGGGGGGACATCGACCTCAACTGGTATCCCGAGGCTTGCTTGAGCCATCCGAAGAGCAAGGGCTTCTACACCGTGCGCCACTTCATGGAGGGAACTTCCATGCCGGGCGCGGAGGTGCTTTGCGTTCGCGACTGGCGCGCTCGCCTCACCACCCGCCAGCCCATGGAGCAGACCACACCGCTCGAAATCGCCGAAGCTCTGGATGGTTCGGCGGCGGGAACTTTCGCCTCCCTCGGCGCCCTCCGCGAGGCTGCCAAGGAAGACTCTGAACTCCGGAAAACCGTCAACGACTGCGAGGCCCTGGCCTGGCTGGGCCGCTACTATGCGTCCAAGATTCGCGGAGCGTGTGCGCTGGCCCTGTTTGACGTGAACGGCGACAAGTTCGAGCACGAGGCGGCGCTGCGCCACCTCGGCGATGCTCTGACTCACTGGAAACAGTATGCTGCGATTCGCGATGCCCATTATGTTCCGGCCCTCTACAACCGCGTGGGCCATGTGAATGTGACCGCGTTGACGGAAAAGGTAGCCGCCGATCTCGACATCGCCCGCAACTGGAAGCCGGGCAGCCTCAAAGACGACGGCAAACGCTCCGGCTCCGAGAAAGGATTCCGCAAATGAGACTGCCTTGGCCGAGGCCGCCGGCCGGATAACCACAAAGAAGCTCCCGCAGTCCGATGGGGAAGAAGGCGAGGGCAGCCACCGTCGCTTCCGCGTATGTCGAGTAGAAACATGGTGGATGCAACCGTAGGTGGAGAGTTTCCGATAGCCCTGGCCACGCCTCCATGGCTCGTGCCGGCCAGCCACCATCAGTTGCGCGAATCCGCAGACTCGGCCATGGCTCCGTCGCTCGTCCCGGGTGGCCGTGCGCCTCTTCTTGGCTCACCCCGCTGTTGCTCTCGCCGCACTACACTCCAGAATGGTCTGTTGTGATTCCAAGACCAGTTGTTCAGCGGGAAAAGTGAGGCAATGAACGGCCGCTGAACCATAGTGGCAGTACCTTCTCGAATCGCGTGCCTGAACAGGCCACCGCCTTGATGGTTAGCTCGAGCTGAGGCCCTTGGCCAGTAGTGCCCTACCACTTGGGGCAAAGGAAGTTGTGGCCAGCAACCCGTTATTACCGTGGGTCTGCAACTCGATCAGTCGCGGACCTTTTCTGCTGGGGAGCCATATCGGTATAGACCTCTTCCTCCGAAGGGGTCCGTATCAGGAAAGGATACTGCTGTCATCGGCAGGCGCCAGGCGGGACTTTAGCCATTGGGCACGGCTTGCCATCTCCCAGCCAGTGACACCCGCGCAGACCCCAAACCACAGGGGGGTGTGGTGTGGGACCTCATACGAGTGAAAGGCACCCCTATCATCGACAAGACAAAGGTGAGACTTGAGTAGGAGCTTCGTACAGCCTCATAGATGCATGGTAGTCCTGCCAGTCTCCATGCCGTACCAGAAAGTCACTTACTAACGCCGGTCTACGCAGGCCAGGTTCAGCTTGTTTCGAGCAATGAGCCGGCCGCTACATCAATTTCCCTCTCCCATGTAGTGTGGCCGCATACCAGAAGGGGCCGCAAGCGGTGCTTGCAGCCCCTTCGGAGGTTGTCGCGTTCGCAGGCCCAACGCTTCGGTTCTCGTCGCGGCGCGTCACTCGGTCGTCGCAGGTCGGCCATAGCCAATGTCGTCGATGTAGACGGTGCCCGTGCCGCCGGCGACCGGGCTGGTCCGGCTGCCGACACCAATGGTCATCTTCTCGATCGACGCCGGATCGACGCCGCCAAACTCACTCAGCGCAATCTGCCACAGTTGCCACTCCGCCGCCAGGACAGCATCCGGGTCGCCATTGCTGACGGTCGCGGTGTGCCCGGCGTGGTCTTCCAGCGTGATGTAGAGCATCTGCGCCGAGTTCGTCGCATCGCCACGGAAGTACAGCCTCAAACTGTCGCCCCCGCCAACGGTCCAATCCTGGGCCGAATCAAAGATGCGCTCGGCTTCCGAGTAGAACGGCGAAGCCGAGTTGTCATACTTCAAAGGCATCGACTGCCGCCCACCGTGGACGATGGTCCGCTCGGCGAATGGGGCGTTGAGGTAACCGACGGTGGAGCCGGTGTTGTTGACCCAGCCGTCCAGCCAGGTGTCGAAGATCGTCGTTTTGGCATCGACGTCGTCGTTGTAGCGCTCGAAATCATCCACCACCGCAAACTCAGCCGTCGTGAAGCTCCACAGGACACTGGCCCACACCGGAACGTCGTCGGCCTCGTTGACCTCCTCGACCATCCAGTAGTACGTGGTGCCGAATTCCAAATCGCTTGGAACAAACGCGGCGGCGCTCACCGTCCCGGCCAGGGTCGCAGCATCTGCGGCGGTCCCCAGATACACGTTGTGCGAGACGGCCTCGCGACCGGCGCGCCAGCTCAGAGCCGTGTCGATGGCCACGTCGGCAGCGCCGTCGGCCGGCTGGGGCTGGCGGGCCTGGGCGGGAATGAACATGAAGCGGACTTCACTCAGGCCGTACTGGCCCATCATGCCCCAACCGCTGTTGACGGTCAGGCGGACGTACTTGGCCGCCACACCACCGAAGCTGACGGTTGTATTGGCTGTGTACGTGGCCTTGGCGGTGGGCTTGGCGAATTCGACGTCGCCCAAAGCGGTCCAGTTGGTCCCGTCCAACGAGTACGAGACGGCCACGTCCTTGAGCCCGAAACCGAGAATCAACTCGAACTCGGCGTTGTAGTTCCACACCAGCATCTCGTGGAGCTTGTACACACCATCGAACTCGTACTGGACATAGAGGTCCTCATCTGCTGGAGGGGTGGCCAGCCACATGTCCGTGGTCCTCGTGGAATGCTGACCGTCGGCATCCAGTCCCGAGCCGTTGACGGCGTTCTCCGGTCCGGCGCCCTCTTCCGGGGTCCCATTGCTCGTCGCGGTGACGGTCTCGATTGCATAGGCGAACGCTTCGGTCGTAAAGCTCCAGACCTCACCCTTGAAGATGCTGTTGGTCGGTGGTGCATTGACCTCATCGACGCGCCAGTAATATGTCTGGCTGAAGCCGAGCAAGCCGGTGGGATCATACGTCGTCGCGGTCTGACCCTGGCTGAGCAGCGCACCCATCGGATTGGCCCGGCTCGCGTCGTTGACGTCGTCGAACTCTGTCCCGAAGTACACATCGTGGGTCGCCGCGAACTCACCTGCCTTCCAGGCCAGAACGGCGTCTCGCAGGACATCCTCTGCCTTATCGGCGGGAGCAGGCTCAGAGGCCAACTCCCTGACACCAAAGATCCCCATGGCCCTGTATGCCCCGAGTTCCGCGACCTCGTGGTCCGACAGGGCGACAGCGGCAAAGGCGAAACTATCCAGCTGGCACCCGGCGTACGCGGTGGCATCCGAATCCGAGAGGATCGTAAACTGCCCCTCGTCCTGCTGGGCGTTCGTGTACAGGCTGCTGTTGCCGTCAAGACTCTCGGCATCAAGGTTGTCAAACACCTTTGCTCCATCGACATAGACGTCCCGGACCCAGCCGCCATCCTCCAGCCTGCGCACCACCACCAGGCGAGCCCATGTCTGCAACGGGACGACCCCAGGATCGGAATAAGAGCCCGAACCGACGGACCCATCGGCGGCGATCCAGAAATCGGCGGCATTGTAGTTGTCATATCCGGTGTTATAGACGGGCAGCCAATCGGCATCTGTGGCCTTGAGGTCAAAGACCATGGTGTACTCGTTGGTGTAGCCACCCCCTCCGTTCTCGACCAGGTCGTCGATGTCCACTCGCAGGAAGTCATCCGGGCCCGTCTGCGTGAAGATCGCCTTCCCCGCGGAGATGCTGATCGCAGCCGTCGTCGGATTGCGACGAATCAGACTGGCGGGATCCGATGCCCTGTCAGCCGGAATCTCGTTCGCCGGATCGAAGTCGCGTGTGAATCTCCACTCTGCCCATGGAACTCCTTGTGGCTCGGAGAATCCATAAACTGGACGCATCGACAGCAGGCTCAAAACCAGTCCAAGGTGAAGCAGTCCCGTCTTCATTGTCCCACCTCCCAAAAAGGTCAACTCAATAGGCCCACATATCGCCGACTGCGCTGCCTGGCTGCGCATGTGTGAATACGAGCATACCTCCCTGCGTTCGCCGGCAGAAAGGAACGCACCAATCCCCAGACTAATGCATTTGGGCAGACAAATCAAGCTGTCGCGTTCTCTGAAGGCCGCCGTCAATACCTGTCGCGGAAACTCCTCAGCCACTTCGGCCAATCCGCGTCGGAGCCGGTCATCGGATTGTCCGTGTTGTAACTCTTGTGCCACTTGAGCCTCCAGAGAGCGCGGAGCGGGACGCAGGCTGCCGAGCCATCCAGAAACGCCGAGTTGATCGCTCCATTGTGGCGGTCGATGCACGTCAAGCGCATCGCCTCGAATCCCCAGTCCCCCCAAGCGTTGTTCCATTCATACGGCGGAGGCTCGTCCTCCAGCGGGGTGTTGTCGTCCTCGGGAAAGACATCGACATAGACACAGTCCATGAACATCGGGACGTTGACGGCCCCGCGCACGCCAATCGTCCGCCAAGCCTTCTCCGACGGGAATCCCCAGAACGACGCGACGCCGAACGGTGGAGAGGAACACCACTCGTTGAGCCCGTAGCTGCCCGTGTCGAAATCGGCCCACCAGTTGCCCGACGTCGCCGGATCGAAAGGACCCCAGCAGGCCAGAGTGCCTCCATGGCTTCTGTTTGCGGGGCCATCGCGCACGACTCTCGTAACAGGGCAGAAGCGTATCTTCTTGTCCATGTAATAAGGCAGCGTGGCTCCGATCCAATAGGCCTCTTGCGCGCTAAGGCCACGGCCTTCGACACTTTGCGGCAGCCTGCTCTCGTTGTCGAGGGCATACAGGTGGAAGACCTGTCCCCACTGTTGGAGGTGGGACCGGCAGACAACAGCCTGCCCCATTCTTCTCGCTTTTTGCAGTGCGGGCATGAGAAGGGCAATGAGAAGGGCAACGACAGAAACAACCACCAGCAATTCGATGAGCGTGAAGCCCATCGGACGAGCACCCTTCGGCCACGCTGTGCTCTCAGGCACCATAGTCGCCCCCAGGACGAGTTCGGTTTCCGTCAGGGCGAGCCCCGGCCGAAGGCCGGAGTCTTCTATCCGACGTTCCCCAGACAACTTCGCCCGGCTATGCCTCCGGGCCGTGTTTCGACATCATACCATCGTCGCCTCCGTTGTGCCTACCCCGCTTGCGAGGTGTTTCCGGCCTTCCGCAACGAGCCTGAAAAGAAGTGTCGGAAGGAGGGTTAGGAGACACGTCCAAACGGGGGCCACCTGAGCCATATACCATAGCGTCCCGAATGACGCTGTCAGCAGGGATCTTCCAAACACGTCCGGGATGGCGAGCCGCCCGGCAATGCCTATTCCCGCTGTTTAGCGCCCGGCCCAAGCGAGCCTCTCACATGCATCGGCCACGGCCTCGTCGCTCGTCGCGTTTGCTCTGCCCTGCTGATCGTGTCGGGGACAGAATGGGGTCGGCAATAGGGCGACTGCTGCAGAGGGAGGCATGCCGAAGAAGGAATAGGATTCTGGGTCTACGGATTCCGACATGGGAACGGGTCAGAACTGATGCCCGGAACCATTGTGGTCGGGTGCAGTGCTTGGGTATCATAGGACACGTGGCGTGATGGAGCATGATCTATGAAGCCAAATGGGAAACCCTGGTTGAGAGGAGACACAGCCATGAATCGGACTGTTGAACGTCGTGACTTCCTGAAATACGCCGCCGTGGCGGCAGGAACTGCCGTGCTGGGGTCGTCGGCCCGGGGCGGGGAGCAAGCCAAGGGGGCCAAACTGCTCAAGGCGCTGCAATCCAACATGCTGCCGAAGGATCTGCTCGACGCACAGAAGCTCGCGCTGGCGAGAAAGTGCGGGTTCGAAGGAATCGAGTTGAATCGGCCGCTGGAGGACCTCGCCGCCGCGAAGGAGCTGGGGGCCCAGGCAAAACAAGCGGGCGTACCGATCCATTCGGTCGTCAACGGCTGGGGCGGACCGCTGTCGGACCCCAAGCCGGAGAACGTGGCCAAGGGCCTGGCGGACATGGAACTGTCGCTGCGATGTGCCAAGGCGGCGGGGGCGGACGCCGTGCTGTTGGTGCCTGCCGTTGTCAACGACGAAGTCGGCTACGGCGAGGCATGGGAGCGCTCGCAGAAAAACGTCCGAAAGCTGCTGCCGCTGGCGAAGGAACTGCAGGTGACCATCGCCGTCGAGAACGTCTGGAACAAGTTCCTCCTCAGTCCGCTGGAATTCGCGCGTTACGTGGATGAATTCGACGATCCGTGGCTACGGGCCTACATCGACGTCGGCAATATGATCCTGTTTGGGTTTGCGCAGGACTGGATCCGCACCGTGGGCAAGCGGATCGTCAGAATCCACCTGAAGGATTTCAAGCGTCAAGGCTTTCAGTGGACGAACCTGCTGGACGGCGACGTGAACTGGCCGGAGGTCCGCAAGGCGCTGGATGAGATCGGCTACTATGGCTATTTGACGCCTGAGCTCTCCGGTGGCGACGAGGCCTATCTGACCGACCTGTCGAAACGCGTCGACAAGATCATCGCTATGAAGGCCTAACGCGGGCAGCTACGCTCCGTGGAAGGCAGCAGAGCACGCCAATGGACCATGATGCGCATGATTCGCGAGGTGAACCCGTCCTGGGCCTTGTCGCGCATCTGGCAGTGCGATGCCCGTGAGGTTCAGGTCTCTCTACCGTCCGGCCGCAACCGGCGTTACGATCGGAGCGTACGGCAGCGACAGCAAACACGTAGATATGGAGCTTGACTGCCCCGGTGCTACCGCGGAAGATACCTGACATGCGGCCTCCCGCCGTTGGCCGCATGTTGTACGGGAGGCGGATCGTCCCGGGTGTCTCGTCCGCGATCCCGAAGGGGGACGCTTTTGACATGGTGCGGGCAATACGGCTATAGCGCAGACGCATGACGCACCACTCACGACGTCCGATGCATGGGAGGTTGGAGCCATGAAGACGTACGGTGTCGGCGTGTTCGGGATCGGCTGGGTCGCGGGAGAACACATCAAGGCCTACAGGCAGAATCCCCATATGAGGGTTGCGGCACTGGCCTCGCGGCATAGGCAGTCGGCCCAAGCCGCCAAGGACAATCTGGCCCTCGACTGCGAAGTGATGGACTCATTCGACGATCTCGTGCGGCGGGATGACGTCAACGTCATCGATATCTGCTCCCCGAATGTACTGCATGCCGAGGAGGCCGTTGCCGCCGCCGAGGCGGGCAAGCACGTGGTTATTGAGAAGCCCATTGCGATGAATCTCCGAGAGCTTCAGGCGGTTCGAGACGCCGTCGTCAAAGCGAGGGTCAAGTCCCAGGTCGGCTTCGTCCTGCGCTGGAACCCGCACATTGCGTCAATCCGCCGCATGATCGACAAGGGCGGCCTGGGTGACCTCTACTATGCAGAGGTCGATTACTACCACGAGATCGGTCCCTGGTGGAGTGGATGGAACTGGGGGGCTGCCACCCGAGAAGGCGGGCCCAGCGCCAGCCTCGTGGCCGGTTGTCATGCCGTGGACCTGCTGCGTTACTTCGGCGGCGACGTCGAGGAAGTCTTCGCGTATGGTGCGTTCGGCCATCGCAGGGACTATGAGTACGAGCCGACCTATGCGGCCGTCGTCAGATTCCGCAACGGCAAGATCGGCAAGACCGGTTGCAGCTTCGAAAACGAGTGCCCCTATGTGCTCAATATCGTTCTCCACGGCCACAAGGGCTCGGTCGTGAACGAGAAGTTCTATACGAAGGAGTGGTTCCCGGGTCAGAAGGGCTGGCAGCAGTTCAACACCACCTTCGCCGACAGCGGCGACGTGGCCCACCACCCCTTCCAGGGGATGGTGGACGATCTGGCCGCCGCGATCGTGGAGGACCGGGAAGCAGCGGCCGGCATACAGGAAGCGTACAAGTCGCACGAGCTCTGCCTGGCGATCGACCGCTCGATCGCGACCGGCCGGACCGTGAGACTGCCTTTAGCCGGATGAGGCGAGAGAGGCGCCAAGGCAACCGGCAGGGCCGATTCGAACAGCGGAAAAGGAGAATACAATGGCAGAGAAGCTGGCAATCGACGGTGGCCCGAAAGCCGTGACCAACACGCTGACCCCATGGCCGCGGTTCGATGAGAATGCGATCAAGGCGGTCGAGCAGGTGCTGCGCTCGGGCAAGGTCAACTATTGGACCGGCCCCAAGGGCATGGAGTTCGAGAAGAAGT
>CAZOFX010000132.1:0-12344 GCA_964579055.1 uncultured Pirellulales bacterium | reverse complement strand
CGCCCTGGCGAACTCGAAGTCGCCCAGCGCCGTCCAGTCGGTCCCGTTCTCGGAGCACTCCACCGTGACATTCTTGAGCCCGAAGCCGAGGATCGGTTCGAACTGCACGTTGTAGTTCCAGACGAGCATCTCGTGGAGCTTGTAGAGAGAGTCGAACTCGTACTGGATGTAGAGAGTCCCCTCGGCCGGCGGGTAGGCCAGCCACATGTCGGCGCCTTTGACCGAGGCTTGATCGTCGGCGTTGATGCCCGAGCCATCCACCGTGCGTTGCGGCGTGGACACGGCATCGGAGGCCCCGTTGCTGATCGCGACGACGTTCGCGATGGGATAGGCGAACGGTTCGACCGTGAAGCTCCAAACCTCGCCCTTGAAGATCGTATAGTCCGGCGGCGCGTTCACCTCGTCGATGCGCCAGTAGCAGGTGGCGCCGAACTCGAGAAGAGCGGCAGACTCAAAGGTTGCGCCCTCCTGGTCTTGACTGACCAGAACCCCCCGGGGACTTTGCCGACTGGCCGCATTCACATCCTCAAAGGCGGTCCCGAAATAGACATCATGCGTGTTGGCGAACTGGCCGGCCGTCCAACCCAGGGCCGTGTCTCTGGGTACATCGGCTGCTCCATGGGCCGGAACGGGATGAGTGGCAATGGAGGTGACGGTACCTGCCGCATCGAGGATTCGAACCTCATCGATGAGCAGATCACCGGTCGCCTCAAACCCCCACGAGATCCGGTCGATCGTGCCCGTTCCCCCCGTGAACTCGTCGAGGTTCGCCGGATGGACTCCATCGCTTGTGAAATCCTTGAGCATCACTTGAACCAACTGATAGCCGGGCTGGCCATCCACAGTGACGCTGGTAGTCTGGAAGTCCGGATCCCACTCGGGGCCCGCCAGCCTCAGTTCCAGGTAGCCGATCGGGCTCGTCCCGCTATCGATGTAGAACTCGAGATAAGCGGTGTCGAAGTCGATGCCGGACAGGTCCAGATTCAGATTCATGATGCCCGTAATCCAGGCCCAGCTCCCATAGGTGGCAAAGTCGCGTTTCAAGTGATTTGCACCCCGGTAGGGGTTCGAGTCGCTGACCACAAACTGGCTGTCGCCGCGCAACGCAAAATCAGCGCCGTCCGGGAGCTCCTCACTGAATATGGTGCACTCGCCTCCAAAGGCAACGGTAGTTGACAGGGCGATGACGGCTGTCAGGGTGAATGTGAATTGCCTCATCCGGGATTTGTCGTTTGACGTCATGATATGCATTCCTCCACACAACACCGTTAGTCCGGGATTTGCCATCTGCCTTCATAACTGGTGCTCCGACATGCCACACTGCCAATCATACCGCAATAGGGGGCTCGATTGCAAGGGGAACGAAACGGTGTCCGGTGCTCTTTCCGCCAGGGCGAGATGCGGGGGCGGGGTCCCGGTGGGGTCAGTGGCGAGCGTCCGGCGAAGGGGGCAGACGTTCGAGCAGGCGTTGGATGGTCAGGGGGCCGCAGCCTTCGTAATGGTTGTTCACGTTGACGTACGCGTCGATCTCCACCTCCAGGCTCTGCCGGATGATCTCGGCCACCGCACTGAGGTCCTCGTCTTTGGGGGCGACGATCTTATCCCACGCGCCGCCGGTTTGTTCCTCGATGCCGGTCCGGTCGGGCCCGTGCAGGCGAACGATCGAGACGGGCGCGGTCCGGACATCCAGCCGGCCGGGCACCTCCCAGATGTGGGGCATGTAATAGCCCTCCAGCAGCACCAGTGCGATCCGGCGGCGGCGCAGGAAGCCCACGAAGTCTTCCTGGAGGTAGTTGGGATTCCGCGTCTCCACGGCCCAGACAAAGCCCTGGGGGACTCGCTCGAAGAACGCATCCAGCTTGTCGATGAACGCCTGTAGCGAGGGCATCTTCTGCTTGTTGATGTACTCGAACTGAAACACCAGCGGCCCGAGCTTCTCGTGCATGGGCGCCAGCGTTTCGAGGAAGCGGTTCAGCAGACTCACATCCAGGAAGTGCGGATTCGGCTGGTTGACCGGCGCCCGCGAGGCTTGGGGTTGCCTGGCATAGTGGTGCGTCAGCGTGATCGCATTGGGGACTTTGACACTGAAGCGAAAGTCGTCGGGGACGCTCTCGGCGTAACGCCGGACCGCCTCCGTACTGGGCAATTTGGCGCCGCTGGCAAACAGACTCCAGAACCACTGGTCGATCTCCACCGTGTTGAAATACCGAGCGTAGTCGGCCAGGTAGTCGTACGGGCCGTACGTCCGCCCCTCGTTGTAGACGAGTCCCTGCCACGTGTCGTACTTCCACGAGCACGTCCCGATCCGCAGTCGCGCCCCCCACTTCGAAATGTCCGGCGGTGCAAGCATAGGCACCACCCTTTACGCCCGCCCGGGATGACCGGTTCGCTACGGACAGCGGGACCAAGCGTGGCCCATGCTCTGCTCCGCTTGTCGACCCTTGATTGTATAGTCGCAGGGGCTATGATGGGTGGCTGGCGATGGCACGGTTCATTATGAAGGGGTGGCACCATGCGGATGAGACTTGTGTGCTTGCTGGTGGCCGCGATCTTGCTGCCGGGCTGTCGCTCCGTGAGGCAATTCCTGTTTCCGGACGACTTTCGCCATACCAGGCCAGGGGTCTACGAGACCACGGACAAGCGGCACCGCGTGGAACGCTACGAAGACCGGCAGAATGCCGAGATCATCAAGGACCGCACCGGCCGCTGGCCCGACCCCTTTCCCGACCGCGCGCCTCCCCCCTACTGACCCCAACATCCCTCGCGCTGACCCGGTCTCTCGCGTCATCCGTGGCCCCTATGTCCGCCCCGCCCTACCAGCAGAAACCGTGCCGCAGTTCCTTTGGTTCCCCGCTAACCTCCGGATTGCCATTTGGCTGGTCACTCGATGGGAATGTGCGGCCCTGTGGTTGATCCTCTGCCTCCCTTCAGCTACAATGCACGGTGAGGCATCCGGGAAGAGGCCGGGCACACGGTGCGAGCACCTTAGAGTTGAATTTCTACTGATATGAAGAAGAAGACGATCCTCTCCGCAGCAGTCCCACTTGCCATCGTGTGTCTGATCTTCGCGACGTACGCTCGCCTGTTCGACAGTTGGACGGGCTCATTGCGTAAGGCGGCACAGGGAACCACGAGATTGCGCATACGCAGCGGCGGCACTTGCCATCGGCAGATCGACGAGGAGATGACGCTGGTGGAAATCACCAATCGCCAGGA
Source organism: uncultured Pirellulales bacterium (assembly GCA_964579055.1). Taxonomy (GTDB): domain Bacteria; phylum Planctomycetota; class Phycisphaerae; order Sedimentisphaerales; family Anaerobacaceae; genus Anaerobaca. The sequence continues at coordinate 9,128 of CAZOFX010000132.1, read as the reverse complement.
CATAGAACGCTTCCTCGAGATAGCCGACATCGACAGATGGCGCAGCGGTGGGGTCTGCCTGTGCTGTGGCAACCCAACCTTTGAGTTCTACGCCGGCGACCGATTGCTGGCGATGATCAGCTTCCACCATGGCAAGCGCCTGCGCTGGGCCGAGGGGCGGTGGAACGGGGACGGGCAGTTGACTACCCGAAGCCGGGACTCTCTGCTGTCATGGTTGTCGGAGCATGGCGTGGACGGGCCCCGCCAGGCAAGGGAACAGACGCAGAGATACCGAGCCGAAGAGCGGCGGGCAGAAGATCGATATGCGGAACTGGTCGGGAGACGGACGCTTGCCGCTGCCGCTGCGGCCTCAAGAAATGCCTGGGAGAGCAGTAGTCCGCGCGAGGAGACGCGCTTGCGTGCGGAGAAGCAATTGAAAGCAGCGGCCGAGGTGTTCCAGAAATACGAGAAGGACACCCGGACCAGCATTGAACGGTATTTGAGATACCTCGGGGTGAAGAGCGACGAAGCGTGGGACACCTATTGGGAAAACGAGGCTGTAATTGCCCTGCGGCTTTTGCCCCGTTTCAAGGGCCTGGAGCTGGCGGAAGCCGCGCTGGCTGTGATGCAAGATGAAGAAGGCATGCGCGGAGCCGCCCGGTGGTTTGTCGGAGAGAGTGGCTGGCGCAATCTGGACGGATCCGACCGCGAGCGCATCCTTCCTCCGTTGGTGCAGCGGGCTCTGCAGCATCCGGATTCGGGCACTCGAAAGATAGCCATGGTCGTCTTGAGTGAAATGGACTACACTCGGGCAGCGGAGTCGCTTCGCGGCGTGCTTTCCCAGCCCGCAGACCCCAAATGGTCACCACCGAAAATGAAACCCCGGTACGGCCGGAAGATCGATGTCCCTGCCGACAAGCCGGTGTACGCAGATGAGTGCTCCGACGCCGTATGGGCGGCGTTCTGTCTGGCGAAGATGGGCAGTCGCGAGAGCCTTCCCGCGATCCAGGAATTGGCGGAACAATCCCAGGAGCGAGACAGCGATCTGCTCAACAAGGCCCTTCTGCTCTTGCGCCAGAATGCCGATAAGACACCATGAACCGGGCGGCGAACGAAACGGTGACCGCTACTCGTTCTGCAGAATTCCCTGGGGACACCATACGCAATTTGGGACGGAAATGAGCAAGGTGTCCCTGTCATTCATTGCGGGGCAGGACGACGCGAGAGGAAGGACAGCGCTCTCCTACGGTGTTGTCTTTGCGACCCCGTGCGATTCCAGTTGCTGTCGGACATGGGCAATGCTGGCAGCAAGTTCAGCGGCGTAGTCGTCTTGCACAGCATCGATGGCTTCCTCGAGAATCTGTGTCATCAGATCGGTGGGGATATCGACGACAATGCCTTGTTTTGCAGCGAGGAGCTCCCTGGCGATTTCTGCGCCCTGCTCTGCCAGCGCGGCGATCGGATCTTTCTGAGATAGCGCGGTTCCGTAGAGTTCCATCTGGTACCTGAACTCGCTTTCGGCAGCGATGATGAGGGGAACGGCCACTGTTTCTGTTGTTCCTGCGGTCGCGGCAAAATCCGCTGCATAGGCTTTGGAAAGCAGGATGGGAGCAGACCACCCCCGGGTACGTGCCGCGATCAGAAGACGCTGGCCGATGTCAGGGTCTTGGTTCTGGGAGATGAGCAGGTCGATGGCTGTCTCAATGGCGGTATGCGCGACCGTGGGCAGCACCTCGTCGAGCACGGCCTGTGCATTGGGCACGCCGCTCAAGAGCAAGAAAAGCCTGACTTGGGGCGCCAGAGCGACGGATAGTTGATCCTGCTTTTGAATCACATAGCCCTGGCTCGGATGGCCGATAGCGCTGATATGAGCAGTCTGGTCTGCGCCCCAGGCCTCGTTATGGCTGGCGAACCCGTAGGCGAGGGCCTTGTCGCTGTCGGAGGTGGCGCTGTCAACCAGTTTCATGAATTCGTAATGCGTCAAGGTCCAGAGATGGTCCTGGTAGGGGTCGCCGAACATAACATTGAATGCATCCGGGAGTACCGCGCCGTAGATCTCCGGGAGGCTTGTCGGCCCTTGCCTGGTGCCTGCCTCGCGTATGATGTACGCATGGGTGGCTGAGCCCCAGCCATACAGGGGCGCAGATGCGCTGCAAAGAAGCATGAGGGCGGCGCCAATGAGAAATGCAGGTCGGGTCATCTTCCACCTCCGGGATTCGTAGCGTTTTTCGAGTGAGGGAGAACTGTGTCCGGACACTGTAAAGATCTCGAACACAGACTGTACCCTTCTCCAAGAACAGATGCTCTTGTTGTATTAGAGCAAATCGGTTCATTCGCGTCAATCGCTTCCGCCTGTTGGCGCGACCTGGGGGAGCACGGGCCGCACAATGGTGTGGCGTTGTTTCAATCCACGTGGGGTTTGTGAAAAGCGAAGAAGAGGCAGTCCGTGGGAGCTATGGAAGGAGAACGAAACGGTGTCCGGCACACTTCATCCCACCACTGACAGGCATCGGGCGGAGGGCGTAGACGGTCGAGCAGGCGTTGGATGGCGAAGGGGCTTGCGGCCTTCGACCGCGAGAGTTTTGAGTGCTTAGTTCTGAGTCCGCTGTTCCTACGCCCTGCGGCATGCAGTCCCCACCTGCCTCCTTCGGTCTTCCGTCCTCCGTCGGCCCCCCGCGCTGTCAACCCAATCTCTGCGAATGAGTATCCCGTCCCCGGGATTTCCGCCGGACCTGGCGTCATGTCATCGGGCAGCCGACGTTATTGGCGAACACGTAGCCATCGCCATGTTCGCCAAGATCGACAACCATCTGATCCATGAACCCGCGATAGAGCGTATTGTTGGCAATCACCGAGTGGCTGAGTTTTCGCAGAATGAACCCGACCTGCGGCGTGTACTTCCCCTTGCCGCCGTCGTCGCGCCCGGCCGCACACGTGTTCGAAACGAACGTCAGCCCACTGCATTCGTCCAGGCGGACCTGGCAGGAGCGTTCTCCCTCGGCCAGCAGGTTGCTGTCTTTGCCACAGCGTCTGAAGACATTGCCCGTAATGGTGGTGGTGCGCATCTTGGCCGCACAAATCCCGGCGCCCCAGTTCCGGTCGAAACAGTTGCCCGTCACGTTCCACGCGTCGCCGGCGTAGAGGTAGAGGCCATATCCCTTGTTCCATTCGACGCGGTTGGCCGTGAACATGACGGTGGCGCCCACGCTCTCACAGCCGAAACCATGACTTCCGTTTCCCGAGAACTGGTTGTCCGTTACGAAACCGTCCCAGCCGGTGATCTGAACGCCGCATCCTTGGTTGCCCTGCATGATGCTGTGCCGAATGATGAACAGCCAGATGCGCAGCAGATGCACGCCGTGACCGGAGAACCCTGCGATCTTGCAGTCGTCGATCACGATAGAATCTTCCTTGGGGCTGTATTCCTCCGCGTTGTTCAGGAAGACGCCATGAATGGATTTCTGTGCGTCTCGTCGCCCCTGCAGGAAGAGTCCTCGCAGATGGACACCGAAAGCCCCGGTGATGTTGAGCAGGCAATCCGCGTCGTCGGAATCCAGCAGCAGCATCGCCCCGGCATCCCCTCGGTACCCCCACTGAGGCTCTGCCATGACGGTGGTATGCGCGTGGACCTTCAGGTCGTGGCAAAGATATCGTCCTGCGGGGAAATAGGCCGTACCGCTGACCGCGCCGGCCGCGTCCAGTGCCTTCTGAACAGCCTCGGAGTCCGGCGTCTTGCCGTCGCCTTTGGCACCGAAATCACGCACGTTGAAGACGGAAGCACTCTGTGCCCCCGTCTGCTCAGGCGATGAGGCACGTGTTGTCCCGGCCAGACCTGCCATGCCGAGCAAACCGGTTCTCATGATGAATTCGCGTTTCGTTATTTCCATAGAACTCTTCCCCTTCTCGAACCCGCGACGCGGTCGCCTTCCAGCCCAGCCGTTGATTTCGAAGGCCTTCTGACCCGATGGTCCAATACTGCGTCTGCCCCACCACCGTTGTCAACTGCTATCTGTGCCGACCTGCTGAGCCCCCCGCACAGGGTGTGCACGGCACACCGATCCTATGGTACGTTCGAGGTGTGTTGTGCAGTGCACACCCTACGGCTACTTGACGCATAGGGAAGTGCCATTCGTACCTGACACCTTTATTGACCCCCAGTGCTCTTGGCGAGGGCGGCGGGTGGAGAGCACGTTCTGCGAGACCGATGGGACGAATAGGAGCAATGGGACTGATTGGACTCATGCGAATGGGTCGTATTGGTCCCATTCGGCTGCGCTCAGAGCCCGCCCTGAACACCGTTGAAGGGGCAAGCTCTATTGGACCTATGCACCCGTAGGACCGGTGGGCTCTATGGGTGGCTGCGGCGGTGGCGCTGGCGGGCGTTGTAGAGGCGTTCGGTGAAACCGCCTTCGGTGACGAACTTCTGTTCGAGGTGGCGGAGCTGGCGGTCCAGCAGGTAGTTGGCTTGGTGGACCAGGCAGATGAGGGTGTTGGCGGCGATCTCGGGGGAGGCTTGTTCTACATAGGACTTGTAGGACTGATAGGACCGATTGGACTGATAGGCGAGTCGGCGGATCGCCAATGACTTCGGGTGGTCTTTGGGCCAGAGGGGCAAGGTTCGCTGTCGCAGGAAGTCTTCGTAATCCAGGAGCAATTCTTCCAGGCTGGCGCGAGCGACGCTGGTGAGCTTCAGTTCGGTCTTCTTCGACGTCGCCGAGGCTTGGCTGGCCTCGGCGATATTCTGCTTGCCCGAGCGGGCGGCCTGGATCATCTGGTCGGTCGTGCGCGACCGGCGGTCGATGAAGCGCGCGACGAACGCGACGGTGGCGTCGTGAACGATCTCGGCGGTTTGATAGGACTTCAGTTGGCGGTGGCCGCCATGAGCGGGAATGAGCGGAGCGGGATAGGTCTTATTGATCCTATTGGTCCCATAGGACCTATTCGACCCATAGGACGGATTGGACCTGTTAGATTCTCCGCGATTTCGCTCCATGCCTGCCTTGATAGCATGGGCGCACGCCGGAGTCAATGACGCTCTACGCTTCCACGGCCCGCCGCGCAGCGAGCGACAAGCGACGAGCGACGGACGCGTCAATTCGCGGGGAATTCGTCGACGGGCGCATCGTCGCCGGATGCGTCGTCGAAGTCCTCGTCGTCTTCATCGTCTTCGGCGCTGTCGTCGATGTGCTCGTCGAAGGTCCAGTGGTGCAGGGCATCGATGAGGATGGCAGAGGTGATCTCGTAGCCGTCTTCGGCGTTGACTTCGCTGAGCAGCTCGCCCAGATAGCTGGCCAGGCCCTGTACCGCGTTGACACAGTCCTCGAACTCCAGCGTGACGGAATCCTCCGTGCCGACCACGGTCCCGTGCTCCATCACGTTGACGATCAATCGGGCCTTGGACTGTGGCAAACGTTCCATAAGCGAAACCTCCGGCTCACGCACCGGCGGTGCGCGGCAAGTGACTCTGAGACAGTAAATGGCGACGCGGGATGACGATCTCTCGCGTCCGGCGGCCCGGTATCTGACGCCACGCTACAGGGCCCGGCGGCGGCTGTCAAACGCGAAATCGCAGCTCGTGAGAAATCCGAAATCCGAAGCACGAAATCCGAAACAAATCCCAAGGACCCAAATCCTAAATCCGAAACGAGACCGGCCGGGCGGCAGGGTGTTGAATCTGCGAGCTTCGTATTTTGAATTTGTTTCGGATCCATTCGACTGCGCTCAGGACAGGGTTTCGAGATTCGAGATTCGTATTTGCTGCACCCCTGCTGCCATCCCTCCCGATGTACATCGGGACTGCGCGTTTGAGGCTGCCGCCCGCCGCGCCCTACCGGCGGAAGCGGATGCAGACGGGGCGGCCGACGGCGATCTTGTGATTCGTCGGCTCCATGGCGCCGGTCTGCGGGTCGATGCGAAAGACAACGACGCCGTCGCCGTCCTGGTTGGCGACGAGGCAGAAGGCGCCCGTCGGGTCGATGTTGAAGTTTCGCGGCGTCTTGATGCCAGCGGTCTCATGCTCGACGAACGACAGCGTGCCGTGTGTGGGATCGACGCGATAGACGACGATGCTGTCGTGACCTCGATTGGAGCCGTAGAGGAACCGGCCGCTCGGGTGCACGCGGACCTCGGCGCAGAAGCTGGAGCCGGCAAAGCCGCTCGGCAGCGTTGGGACGGCCTGCACCTCGGCCAGGGCCCCTGTCGCGGAGTCGTACGCGAAGGCGGTCATCGTGCTGTTCAGCTCGTTGATCACGTAGGCGTGTTTGCCGTCGGGGGCGAAGGCGAAGTGTCGCGGCCCGGCGCCGGGGGCGAGCGAGGCGAACGCTGGATCGTTGGCGGCGATCGTTCCGGCGTCGACGTCGAGTTTGTAGATCATGATTTTATCGAGTCCGAGGTCGGCGACGAAGGCGAAGCGATCGTCGGGACTGACGTTGACGGAATGGGCGTGAGGTCCCTTCTGGCGTCCGGGGTTCGGGCCGGAACCGGTGTGTTGGACGAAGCCCGTGGGCGAGCCGAGCAAGCCGTCCGGCCGGATCGGGATCACCGAGGCGCTGCCGCTGCCGTAATTGGCCACCAGGACGTTGCGTCCGGCGTGGTCGACGTTGACGTGACAGGGGCCTGTGCCGCCGGAGGGCTGCTCGTTGAGCCGCTTCAGGTTGCCTGTCGCCGCGTCGATCGCGAAGGCGCTGACGCTGCCCGCCCCGCCGCCCTCGCTGACCGCGTAGAGGTACTTGCCGGTCGGGTGAAGCTCGACGAACGACGGGTTCTTCGCCTCGGCGGCCAGGACCGGCTCGGCCAGCGCGCCCGTGTCGAGATCGAGCGAGGTGCGGTAGATGCCCCGACTGGCACCGGCGCTGTACGTCCCGATGTAGACCGAGATCGACTTGGCCGATGTTGCCGAGAACGCCGCCAGCGAGACAACTGCCGTCATGACGATGGTCCTGCCCATATGCGATCCTCACTGTCTGTGTGCATCCATTGCCGCGCGACGCGTCGTCCGCGCCGCCGGAGCCATTATACCGTCCCCCGCCACGCAACCGCAGCCGAAAACAAGCCGCGATTGGCCCGCAGGAAGGAAGCCGTTCATAGTCTGCCCGTCAGAGCTTGCCCCTTCAACGGTGTTCAGGGCGGGCTCTGAGCTTGCCGAAGGGGCATACCTCCTCGGGATCCCAGAGAAGGCAACGCCTCACGGCGTCACCACAAACAGGGCATAACACCCCCCCTATGTCAGCAACTACTATTCGGGCGGATTGGCGGGCAGGAGCAGGTCGACGAGCGCTTGTGGTGGCGTCGCAAGACGCTACCTATGCCCTTACGGGCACACTGCGAACGGTGGCGAATGCGCAGGGGTCAGGCCACGAATCGTTTCAGGACGGCGGCGGTGTGCATCGCGATGAGCATCAGGTAGTCGAGGTCGCCGAGGGTGTAGTGGTCGTGGATCATGGCGTTGTCGACGTAAATGACGCCGTAGCAGCCGGCAGGCCCGCAGATCGCCGCGATCAGCGCCGAGCGGATCCGCTCCTTCGATTCGAGGTCGGCGGCCACACGGGGCATGACCAGGGACTGCGCCCGCTCGACGGCCTGGTTGATCTTGTCGGCCAGCATCAGCTCGCCCAAGTCCACCGGCTTGCCGTCGCGGCGTTTGCCCGCGTGGTACGTCATCGGCCCGCTGGGCTGCTCCCGCAGGGCGCACCAGGTGTGGAACGCGCTGAACTGCTGGACGGTGACGTTCAGCAGCGCCACCAGCATCTCTTCGAGATTGGTCGCCTTGCAGATCGCGTCGCAGGCGTGCGAGAAGTCCGACAGCCTCTTGGCGGCCAGACGCATCGCGGGGGCGTGCCCGGCGTCGGGCTTGCGCACCACCGTCTCGTGCAGGGGCGTCGCCAGACCCGCTTCGAGGTTCAGTGTGTCCTCGAACTGGGCGGACTGATCCGCCGGCGGACGCTCGTCCAGGTTGACCTCCAGGGTAAAGTCGGTGATGCGAATCGCGTCGCCGGTCTTGAGCGGCGACTTGGCGACCGCCTCGCCGTTGAGGTAGGTCTTGTTCGCCGAGCCGAGGTCCTGGAGCTCCCACTGGCCGTCGCCGTCGCAGACGATCACTGCGTGCTTCTTGGAGACGGTGCGATCGGGAAGGAAGACGTGGTTGTCGGCGCCTCGACCGATCTCGATGGGACCCTGGGCGAATTGATATTCCTTGCTTTCGCCGTCTTTTTGTTTGAGTACCAGACGCATCGTTCGATCTCCGCATCCGGGTTCATATTGGGCTGATGGTATTATCGTCCGTTCCGGGAGGCCTGTCAAGGAAACATTTGGGAACAAAATTGGGGGCGGCGTGGGCACGGGGACCGGTCTCTTGCAGGCTCCTGCGGGTGCATGCGACGCAATGACTACTTCTTCGCTGCGGATCTGGCGGTCCGGCGGGCCCGATAACGATACTGATCGAGGATGACCGCCGCGACGATCACGCAGCCGGTGATGAGGCGTTTGGTGGATTCCTGGGCGCCGACCTGGGCCAGACCGGTGCCGAGCACCGCGATGATCAGCACGCCGAAGAAGGACCGGACCACCGAGCCGCGGCCGCCCATCAGGCTGGTGCCCCCGATGACGACCGCCGCGATCGCCTGGAGCTCGAACCCGATCGCGGTGTTAGGATTGGCCGACGACATGCGGGCCGACTGGATTACCGCGCCCAGGGCCGCCAGCAGCCCGCACAGCACGAACACCGACAGCTTGTACGGACGGGGGTCGATCCCCGAAAGACGGACCGCCTCCTCGTTGGTCCCGATGGCAATCAGGTACCGCCCGAACACGGTCCGCGACAGGACCAGTTGCCCGCCGGCGACGATGAGGATCGCCAACACGAACGGAAGGGACAGGCCGAGGATCGCGGTGTCGGTGACCACCTCGACCGGGGCGCCGATGTAGATGGTGCGCGAGCCGGTCATCAGATACGCCGCCCCGCGCGCCGCTTCGAGCATGCCCAGCGTGACGATGAACGAGGGCAGACGCCAGCGGATGACGATCAGGCCGTTAACCGCGCCGCACCCCAGGCCCACCAGCAGACACAGCCCAACCGCCGGCAGCAGCGGCCAGCCCCAGTTGACCAGCGCGATACCAAGCACCGCGCCGGCCAGCGCCAGGACCGAGCCGAC
>CAZOFX010000131.1:0-12444 GCA_964579055.1 uncultured Pirellulales bacterium | reverse complement strand
CAGGGCGCCTTTCCGATGCGTATGGGCTTCTGCTGACCCGTACGAGCCATGTCGCCCTGCTGTTCGCGGGAGCTTGATGGAAGCGGAGCGTAGCTACGGTGTAATCGCGCGAAGATAGATGCGAACATCGTCGATCCGGCCGGACCAGAAGCTGTCTGGAGCAAGGTCGGCCCCGGCGCCAAGATGCAGACCGTCGTTCGAGCCTCCCAGGCCCGGCTGGGCGTCGCGGCCGATCTCCACACCATCGACGTAGAGTATCCTGTCGGCGCCATCCCAGACGAAGCCGATACGATGCCAGTTGCCATCGGTGATCGCTGTCTGCGACCAGAGCGGCTTGCTGTTGCGTCCGGCCCCTCGCAGTTCCGTGCCCAAAGCACCCGTGGAGGCATCGGCCGCAAGCCAGTTGACCTGGCCTGCCTGAGACAGCAGGACCTCGCCCCCAGCTCCCCCTGCAACCCAGGCGAAAACGCTGAAGGGGCCTTGCGACGGATTGACCACGAAAGGAACCTCGACGTAGTCGCTCTGGCCGCCAAGCTCCAGAGTGCCGCCAAAGACACCGGCCCGAGGCCGCCACAGCGGATCGCCTCGCAGAGCACCGTCAGCGGACCCGATTACATCTGCGGCCACGTCACCTTCTGAAGCGTCAAGCGGCCAAAGTGAAACCAGTGAGTATTCCCTGCCCCAATCGCGCGAGCTGAGGATCTCGTCTTTGGTCATCACCTTCGCGTTGCAGGCGGCGAATCGTGCGAATCGTTCCGCGTCGCTGCGGCTGCCGACGATCTGACCCCAGTGGTAGGGAATCGCCAGTCGCGGCTGGAAGTATTTCGTGGCCCCGGCAGCCTCCTGTGCGGTGGAGGTATACGTCCCTCCGGCCGGGAGGAAGGCGACATCGATGTCCTCCAGCGCCTTCATCTCTTCCGTCACGTCGGTGTCCCCGGCGCAGTACACGCGCTTCGAGCCGATCTCGATGATGTAGCCGAGCCAGTTGTTGCTCTTGGGATGGTTGGTCTTGTTGATGTTGTAGGCCCATACGCCGGTGACACGCAGAGGGCCTACGACGATGGTCTCGCCCGGCGCCAGCGGCTGGCCGCTTCCATAGGCGTTGACCACATCCGGGGGACCGATGAACGCTGTATCAGCATTCGAGACCCTGGAGATGTCCGCGCGCGAGTAGTGATCGCTATGGCCGTGCGTCACGAGCACGAGCGTGGCATCGTGCGGCGAGATCGACAGATTCTGCGGATCGACGTAGACGATCTGCCCCTGCGACCACAGCTTCACGCTGGCATGACCGAGCCATTGGATGTACACGATGGGCGCGGTTTCCTCCAGCCAGTGCGCCGCCAGGATCGCCAAGTCGTCGAAGCCGACAACGGCATCGGTCAGCAGCGACTCCCGTCTCCAACGCTGCGCCAACGAGGCGAAGTCCGCAAAATCGACAATATCGTCGCCGTTCAGATCAACGGTGATCCCGTCCGCCGTCGCCTCCTGAGCGTCGCTGACGCCGTAGAGCCCCACGATCAGAGCCAGCGCAAGGCAGGCCACGGATGACACGAGATGATTCGCGAAACGGTCGAGCCCTCTCATCCTGCACCGTCCTTTCGCTATCATCATACCTTCGCCGGCCGGTCTGCGTCAAGGGACGCTTGCCTGCGGGCGATTCCGGGCTATAATAGGCTGTCTTACGGACATGGTCGAAAACGTGCCTCTTGAGCCGCGAGAAGAATCTGGTGTGCGATGCACACCCTACAGGAACGGAATGGATTTATCCATCATCATACCGGCCTATGAAGAGAGCAAGAAGATCGCTCGCGACATCAAGGCGGCCACCCAGTTTCTCAAGGCCAACGCTCTGGCCGGTGAGATCATCGTGGTCGACGACTGTAGCCAGGACGACACGGCACAGGCAGCAAGGAAGGTGTACGTGCCGTCTGAGGTCCGTCTGGAAGTCATCCGGTACGAGCCGCACCACGGCAAAGGCTACGCGGTCCGAACGGGCATGAAAGCCTCCACGGGCCGATACGCCATGTTCGCCGACTGCGGCTTGTGCATTCCCTACGGCAACGCCCTCCAGGGGCTCGAAATGCTCCGGCAGGGTCAGTGCGACCTCGCACATGGCTCCCGGCGGCTAATCGAGAGCGACATCCTCCAGGACCAGCCCTGGCACCGCCGCCTGTTCTCGCGCGCATTCAAAGCCGCGGTCCGCGCCCTCCTGGGCGTCCCCCGGCAACTGACCGACACGCAGTGCGGGTTCAAGATGTACAAAGGCGACGTGGCCAGAACCCTCTATGGCCAGTGTGTCACTGACGGGTTCATGTTCGACATCGAGATCATCCTGCGGGCAATCCGCCAGGGATACCGGATCTGTGAATTCCCCGTGGAGTGGGCCTGCGATCTGGACAGCCGGCTGTCGGTCACGCGGACGCCCTGGCCGGTACTGGCGGAACTGATCGAACTGAAACGAGCCATGGCTCGCGAGAACCGACGCCGCGCTCGCCCACATCCGGAAGCATCGCGTTAATACACCAGTTCTCCCTGGCGCCAAGGGCCTATCGCGATGACCCGTTCGGCTGTCTCCTCCGTCGGCATGATGAGCAGACCGGCGACGCCCGGATGACGAACGCAGTAGTCGCGAACCTCGTCGACGGTCATAACCATGAATGCCGTCGAGAGCGCATCGCCTGTGGCCGCATCGGGCGTCACGGACCAGGCCGCGATCTTGCCTTCAATCGGCCGGGCAATGCGCGGATCGATGATGTGGTCACCCTTTTGTACGCCGGACCCGCTGACGCCTCTGTTCGCCAGATTCAGATGCGCCAGGGTCCGGGGTTCCCGCTCCCGAGTCGGGTCGCTCAGCGTCACAGGCCATCCGGCAGCGCCTCGTGGCGCCTCCAGCGCCAGGACGGAACTGAAGCCACCATGAATCAGGGCTCGCTCGATGCTCCAGTCCCGAAGCGAAGCACCCATTCGATCCACGCCGTAACCTTTACCCACGCCGCCGAGGTCCACGCGAACCGGACTGGATGCCAGCTCGACGGTGTACCGGCTCCCATCCAAATGCAGCAGGGACATGCCAGTGTGCTCTCGTGCAAACGCCAGTTCCTCCTGGGACGGGGTCCGGGGCTTCTTCTCCGCGTCTCGCCAGCAATCCAGGAGCAGGCCCACCGTCACGTCGAACGCTCCTTTCGTATCCGCAGAGACAGCCGCACAGAGCTGGAGGCACTCGAATGTATCGAGGCCGAGCAGAAGAGGCTTGCCGGCGGGGAGACTATTGATCCTCGCTACATCGCTGTTTTCGATGTACCGGCTCAGCTCGCGTTCGATCCGATCCAGCTCGTCGAACGCCGCATCGGCCGCCTGTCGCGCGTAGACCCTATCCTCGTGCTGGACAATGATCTCGAACGTCGTCGCCATCGCCTGATGGCCGAACCGATGCACGTCGGGAACCGAAGCCCAGTCACTCTGAACGAACGGTCCCGCCGGATTCGCCGACGGGTTGTTCGGTTTGCCGGTCATGCGTGCCCTTCAACAGCTCCGTCGGGTCCGGCCGCTGGTGATAGAGTTCCCAGAGGTCCTTGCGGACAAAGCCCAGCAGCTTGACCTGAGGCCGGAGCCACAGGTAATAGGGATCGTCGAACAGGTACATATACATGCGTCGATCCTGGGTCGGCGTTTCGATGTAAAGCCGATGGGCCAGGGCCCCTTCGATATCCTCGGAGATAATGATCAGAGGGCCGATCTTCGCCGGAAGCTCGACCGACCAGGCAACCGCATAGGACCGCAGATACCAAGGCAGCGGCCAGTAGTCCTTGCCCGAGCAGGCGACCTGGATCGGCACGGACTCACCCAATCCGTTCAGACCGGCGAAATCCCCGACGCGGTCCACCAAGGCGAAGATGTCGTCGGCCGTGTGCGCATAAACGTAGGGGTTGCGACTGTCGCTGGCGTAGACGAAGCCGGCTCGGTACGCCTGGAAAGCCAGGTGTCCCGCCGGTACGATCAGCACCAGCCCGACCACCGCTCGCACGATCGGCCTTCGAGCCCAGGTCAGCAGCGTGACCGCACCGACACCGGCCAGAAGGATCATGCCATGAAGAAACCCGAGCAGACACCACGGCGTCTTGTAGGGAAGAGCTGAATAGACCGCCGTCATGGCCACCGTGTAGAGCACGATGAACCGTAGCAAGGCGGGATTGGCCCCCAGGACGGGTCTGCCTCGCAGAGCGATGACCAGTCCCACCGCGGCCAGCAGCAGGATCACGCCTTCCGTCCAGACCGGACCGCCTTCGTACTTCGAGAAGGCCAGCATCTGAAGGTAGTAAGGCCACGGATGAACGTGCGTGGTGTCGTGCCCGCCGGCCCGGCCCAGATACGTCGCATAGGTCAGGTACGAATCGGCAATGCCCTGCGGGTGGCTGAAGAGCGACGAAAAGAAAACGGCCGAGACGCACACGGCGACAGACAAACCGAGAACCACGTGCCCGAGCCGCACGCCATGGACAGCGCCGCGCCACGATCCTTGCCTGCGTATCCGCAGCAGAACCATGACGACTCCGGCCAGCCCCATGCAGCCGAACGCGATGATGCACGTTTCCTTCGTGGCGTGCATCAGCCCCGCGAACGCACCGGCCGCCACGATCCACACGATGCTCTTCGTCCGAGCGTAGCGATACCCCGAAACGATCGCGCCGAACGTGAAACAGACCAGCAGCGTTTCCTGAATATAGTAGCGGCTATAGAAAAACATCGCCGGTGAGATCGCGGCGAGCAAGGCCGCGACGATCGCCCCCGGGCCGAGGCCGTCAAGGAGGAACACGGTCAGCGCGATCAGAATCACGCTCGCTGCGACGGGAACGATGCGAAGGGTGACTTCCGTGATCTCGCTGTACTTGTGCTGCCCCGCAACTCGGGCCGGGATCAGCGTGAGGTAATTGAGCGTCGGGCCGTGGTACTCATCGGGATCGTATTCGTACTGGCCCGCCTCCAGCAGATCGCGGAACTTATCCGCGTGGACGGCCTCATCGGTGTGCATGGGCCGCATTCGCAGTCGTGGCACTCGGGTCGCCATTGCCCCGAGTGCCACGACGATGATTGCCAACCAATAGTACCCGGCCCCTTTGTCAGAAGGAGCCCAGCGGCGCCATCTCATTGAACCGGCTTGCCGTAAACGTCGACCTCGATGTAGTGATTCAGGTCGTTGCTGGTGTTGCCGTTGCTGTAGAGCCGAACGTAGCGGCCCTTGGGCATGCCCTGCGACAGGCAGTCGATCAGCTCGCCTTCAGACGTCTCGGTATAGTGCATGTCCTTGCCGATGCCCAGGCCGGCGGAATTGTCGATGTCGTTGTTGAACACCGTGGTGACGCCGGTGATGAAATCCTTGTCGTTGGAGATCTGGACCACCATGTCGAAGTACACGCGAGGCTGCTTGTGGTAGTGCCACACGACGATCGCGGCAATCTCTGCCTCCTGTTCGAGGTCGACCGTCACGTGCTGCACGAACGGGCCCAGCTCGACGTAGCTGCCGTCCGCGGCTTCCTTGTCCCCGTCGGTGATCATCTCGATGTCACCGATGATCGGCTCTTCATCGCTGGCCGAGACCGGCTTGTTCAGCGACAGGAGCTTGCAGCCGGCCGGCGCCAGGAACGGCGGACGGGCCTTGCCGGAGGGCTTCCTCAGGTTGGGCACGCGTGTATCCTGCGGCGTTCCGACGAACATTGGTTTGGGCAGCTTGATCTCGAGCGGCGCCATGTCGCCTGCCGGCTTGACGGCTTCCTTGACTTCTGCCACCGCCGCCTTCACTTCTTCCTTGGCGGCCTCAACAACCTCGGTGGCCTTCTCGGTCACCGCACCGGCCACCTGGGCAGCCGTTGAGGGCTCCTCCACCTTGGCAGGCGTTTGCTGGGCCGGTTGACTCGGCGTCGGTGCCGGGGCCGGCTCCTGCTTCTTGCACGACGGGCCGAAGCACAGAGCCACGACGAGCAACGCCAGAGAGATTGACTTCATCATCGAACCTACATTCCTCTTTCCCATTTCCTTGACCTCAACAAGTCCAGAGTTTCGTGCCATTGTTCCGCTGACTCGGCCCACGCTACTGGCGCCGGCCCCGACGGTTAGGAACAGGCATGGTATCGGCCTGTCTGTGCCTTGTCAAGTTGCGCCGCAGGGGATTTTGTTACATCGCCGGGGCGTTTCTTGCACCGTCAGCCGGCGACTCCGTGGGTGCGGATAAAAACAAAAAAACAGGGGCTTGATCGAGATCAAACCCCTGCGACACACATGCAATGATGCAACAAAACCGTGGATCGTCCGCGCACCTATTTCGCTTCGGCGCCAGGCATGGCCACCACCGGCGGCTGAAGCCCCGCCTTGGCCAGCACGAAGTAGATGACCGCCCCGACGATGAAGGCCACCAACGGCGCGGCCGGAATGTTGGCCAGCCCGACCAGCGGTGCGATCCCCACGATAAATCCGACGGCCCACGAGATCCAGCCGGCCTGGTTCCAGCCCTTGCGAGGCCCGGCCCACTTCTTGCCCGCCAGGAAGTAATCGACCATCATCGCGCCGCAGATCGGACCGAACGACGCGCCGATGATACCAAAGACACTGGCGAGATCTCCGGCCCAGCCGGTGACTGCCAACAGGGCGCTGACCGCTGCGCCAATTCCCACCGAGATCGACGGGTTCACCTTGGGCATGGTCGTCTTGAAACTGTTGGCCGCGATGAAGGATGAGAAGCAGGCCGACGGGAAAGCGGCAACCGCCAGCAGCAAGCCCATCCACTTGCCGGCAGCGGTAGAACCCATCAGAGAGCTCATGAAACCGGGGGTGGCGGTGTTGAGGCCGTAGGTGCCCAGAAGACCGAACGCCCCGGCAGCGATCAAAACGGATGCCCCGCCGGCGAGAATGATGATCAGCGCAATGCCCACCAGGCCGCCCATCTGAACGTCCTTGGCGTCTCTGCTGTTCGTGCCGAAATCCACACCCGCCGCCCCCGCGGTGGCAAAGAACCCGACGATGTAGCTGATACTCAGTGCGATGACGCCAAACACGCTCAGGCCGGCGCCGGAACCCTCCGGAGCGGCCGCCACCAGCTTGGCCGCGTCAAAATCGCCAAGGCCGCCCAGTCCCTTGACCAGCAGAAGAACGAGGATGACCACCGGAATCAGAGGCAGGTACGTGGCCACCCTGGCAACGTACTGAATGCCTTTGAGGGCGACAAAAGCCGCCAAGGCCGCCCAGAGGACTGCGATGATCTTCTGCGCTACGGGGTTGTTGTTGAACAGCGGCGCCAGGGCCATTGAGGAGGCATACGCATTGACGCCCAGCCATCCAAACTGCAGGATGCCCATGAGGAAACCGGGCATGATAAGTCCACCCTGCGTGCCATAGGTCGAACTGCCAACGACATAGAGCGGCAATCCCGTCTGGAGTCCCAACATGCCGGGGACCAGGTAGAACAGGAAGTGGCACAGCAGGGCCGAGATGACCAATCCCAGCAGCGCCACGCCGATGCCCTGCGACAGGATGCCGCCGGCCACACCGGCCCCGCCGCTGGCCACCGCACCCCAGAAGACGAACCACAGGAAGATGCCCGCGTAGGTCGGCGCGGTATTCTTGTACCACGGGGCCCGGTTCGTGGGCGGGTTGGGCTTGGCCATGCTCAGGTAACTTGGTAGTACTCCGTTGCTCATGATCGGCTCTCCTAAATCAAATACCCCGACTCACTTACGTCCACATATAGAATCGGCACACGTACGCCTTCCGCAATAGGCAAAGTGGGGTATAGACACCAGAGCCGGGCCGGACATAGACCGGATCCTCTGCTGCACGCGTTTTCTCCCCATGCCTCTGAGCCGTCGCGTCGGCCGTCGGACCAATACCACGCCCAGCCGGTCCGCTCCGGCCGGTCGGGCGTGAAGAACTCAGAAACGGGCCTCACGGCCCTGAAAATGCGGCCAGCGCCGCACACACCTTACTGCGCGATTCGCACCCGTACAGACAGATAGGCAAGAACGATCACCGCAACGAAGAACACGATGGACGTCCAGCGATGGACCGTCAAGGCCAATTCCTGGTAGTGCGTCCCGAACAGCGGCAGCATGCTCAGCACGATCGAAAGGATCAGGGGCAGCGCCAGAGCGACGACGGCCCAGAATGCGACCTTCTGGACGGTCGTTGCGCACTTGCAGCGTTCGTGGGGTTCCGGGATGTGCAGCCGGGTCACGCGGCGCAAAAGCCGCTGTAGGCACGGGCAGTCGTCCCCGGCAAAACGATAGCGGCTGGCCCACGTGATGGCCAGGATCGCCAGACAGATGGCGAAGATCGGTGCAAACGTGGCGTGGATCATCATGAGGTAGCCGGAGATGTGCGGCTCGCCTCGCACCAGCAGCGGCCAGAAGCCCGTGATGGCCAGAACCACAAAGCACACCACCGTCAGTAGATAGCACAGCTTCTTGAGGGCGCCCAACAGGCTGTTGCGCTGCTCGATCAGCAGAAGGCTGAAGACGTGGACGATCCCACGAACGATGCCCGCGCCGCCCCGGCATTCCGAACTGGCCGGAAACGCGAACCAGTGGGCGACGACGCTGATGAAGGTGGCCAACAGCACAAGAATCGATACGGTCTGAAACATCGTGATCACTCGTCCAAGTAGAGTCTATTCGTCTTCCGCCAGAACCTTGGCAATGGCTCCCAGCGCCTTGAGCCCGTACAGCAGCAGCACCACGCCCAGAATGGCCGACGCCCCGAGCGCCACAACCTTGAACCACGGCCGAAATACAAACGACGCCGAGAACGCCCATGCGTAGAACGGACGGATTCCCTGGAAGCCGACCATCTCCTTGCTCGCCATGATCTCGGAGGCCACCGGACTGTCGACGATCAGCTTGCCGAAGAAGAACGGCGAGTCGGTCGCGTGGCAGTCGGTGCAGTACCGGATTCCCAGCGATTGCGGGGCCGGACGGACCGCGTGAGCCAGCGGCCACATGTACGGCTTCGCTGCCGGATGGTCCGTCTGCTCTGCGATCTCGCCTGCTTCGTTCAAGGAATACAACGAGCCGCCCGCCACGTAGACCGCATTGGCATCGGCCGTCTGCGCCAGGGCTTTCAGTGCGCTGGCGATCTGCTCTTTCGATAGCCCCGGCCAGGTCCCGCTCGGGGTGCCCTTGATCTCTCCGAGAGCGCCGCCGACAACTTTCTCGACAACCGCCAGCGCGATCGGGGTCACCTCATCGGCGACGCGATTGCCCCAGAAGGCCGGCCAAGTCGTCTTGTGCGGGCCGATCTTCTCGCCCTCTTTGGCGAAAACCGGCGAGAAGATGTGCGGCACCATCTCTTCGGCCTTGTTCACGTTGGGTGTGCCCAGGCGATGGGCGCGAGACGTCTTGGTGAAGACCGCCTCATTGCTCGGCCAGGGGCCGGAATGGCACGCGGTACAGGTTAAACGCTCGAAATGCACCGGAGGCAAACCCACGTGCACAGGCACCGGCGCACCCAGGCGGGCCGCCTCGGGCACGCCCGAACCCTCGGGTAGGTGGCATCCCTCGCACGTCGTCGTCGCCACGAGCGGGTTGTCCGAGACTTCCCCTTCGCCGGGATAGCCGCGAACGATGTTGTGGTCGATGGCGTTGCGATGGCAATCGACGCATTTCAAACCGGCCTTCAGATGGACGTCCTCTTCGGACGACCACTTCATGGTCTTCTCCTCGCCGCTGAAATAGACATCCGAATGGCAGTAGTAGCACCGCTCGTTCGGCGCCTCGCGGACGATGTCGAACAGCACCTGGTTGTCGGCATCGAACGCCCCTTCGTGGTACACCACATGCGGCTCTTTTTCGTCACCCTCGGGCATGAACGGGTCGAACGCCTCGGTCATGTCGGCCGCCGAACCCTTGACCGAAGCGAACTCGCAGGCCCCGGCCGCCGCCCAGCGGTAGTTCTCCTTGACCGCGATCTGAACCGCCCAGCCGTTGACGCCTCCCATGTCCTGGCCGTGGTGGCCGTTGTGACAGGCCAGGCAGTTGATCGGAAGCGTGCCGGAGACGTATTGCCGGCCGATGTCCTCGACATCGGTCGACTTGACCTCGCCCGGTCCGCCGCCCGGCATATGCCGGCCGAAAAGCTTCGTGAACGCGAACTCCGACAGCCCAAACGCCTTCGGTTGAATCGTTCCGGCCCACGGCCGGTACGAAAGCGGAATCTGGATTCCCAGCTTGCTGTCCACGTAGATCCAGGGTTCGCCCGGCCGGCCGGGTGGCACATTGCCGTCAACCGCATTGAAGTGCCACCCGTCCTGGATCAGGTCGTAACTGTGGCATTCGCCACAGGTGAACTTCGTGGAGAAAGGCAGCAGAGGATCCGCATCGGGCGTGATCGCATCGCCCTTCTGCCCGTCTTCATTTTCGGCGATCAGAGGGATCCGATGGACCGAATGCGCCCGGCTCCCGTCGCTCTCGTCGCCCAGCAGGCCTTTCGCTGCCTCCGGCGATTCCTGCGCCAGGACCGTCGCCAGAGACAACAGGAGCAACCAGACAGCGGCTAAGATCAGTTCTCTTCTCAAGGCTATCTCAGTTCCTTTCTTGCTGTGCCATCGATGACAGACCGCCGGGCGGAAATCCTCGGACGCCGACTATACCTTGAACTCCTCGGGCTTGAACTCAAGCTTGCAGGCCGCCTCGACCGCCTCGTTCACCTTCAGGACAGTGACCGCGCATTCGTAGCCGATTTCGCCCGGGCAATTGAGCTTCTCTTTGCCTCGCATGGCGTTAAAGAAGTTCTCAAGGTGCGGCTGATGGTAGGGCTTGCCTTCCATCGTGACCGGGATCTCGTACGCCGGCGGCGCCGCCGTCTCGCGCACATCCAGCACGGCGTCGGCCGCAGCTTTGACCTCTTCTTTCTTCGGCTCGTTCAGGAACCCGAGCTTGACCCACTTGTCCCACTCGGGGGCCGTCGGCTCGCGATACACCTGACCGCGGCTGGCCGACTCGGACATCACCAGCGTGCCCTCATTGCCCATGAACTGCTCGTAGTAGGCCTGGGCGCTGTTGGTCGTCAGAACCTGATAGAACGCACGTACGACACCTTTGGGCGTGTCATACTCGAAGATCGACAGGATCGTGTCGTACCACTCGTGCGTCGCCTTGTCGTAGTAGTCCGTCCCACCACTGGCCATGACCGAGCGGGGGGTCGATCCGATGAACCAACTGTAGATGTCGATCTGGTGCGAACCGAGGTCCACGATCGGACCGCCGCCGAGGCCTTTGTACCACCGCCAGTTGCGGAATTGCGCCATGTTCTTGTAGCCGTACTTGGCGAGCAGGTCGTCCGGAATGGCAGCCTTCTCGGGCCAGCCCAGATCTTCGCTGGCGGCGCGATTCCACTGCCCATTGACCGTGGTCATGCGCCCCAGGATGTTGGCCTGCTTGAGCAGCTTCTCATAGCAGTGGATGTAGCGCGGATTGCTGCGGCGCTGGTGGCCAATTTGCAGGAGCTTGCCGGTTCGCTTCGAGGCCTCGACCATCTGCTTGGCCTTGGCCAGCTCGTTCGACATTTCCTTCTCGCAGTAGACGTCCAGACCCGCCTCCATGCAGGCGATGGCGTGCTCGGCGTGCCAGAAGTCAGGCGTCGCGATGATCACCGCATCGATCTTGCCCTTCTCCTTGTCGAGCATCTCCTTGTAGTCCACGTAGGCGTTGTTCTCGTGGCCGTAGCGGGCCATCAAACGCGAGACGCGCTTGAGGTTGTAGGCCTCCCAGATATCACAGACCGCCTTGAACCGCACGCCGGGGATCTTGAGGGCGGCTTCCATCAGAACCTGCCCTTCGGCGCCGGCGCCCAACAGGGCCACATTGATATCGTCAGGCTTCGCGCCGCCCGCCTGGGCCAGAACGCGCGGGGCGATCGCCAGTCCGGCGCCGACCGCGGCCGTGGACCGCAGGAAGCTGCGTCGATTCATTCCTTCGTTCTTCGTTTGGTCGCTCATTGTGCTCTTATTCGCTCCAAAAAGGTAACACATCCACTCACGACAAACCGTCGGAATTTTGGGCCGTTATTATGGGGGTCGCCGTCGGGATTGTCAAGGAAACTCCCCTGATTTTCCCCAGCGTCCCATAATCCCCGACTCCGACACACTGGCATCGCTTTCGCCTCGCCGATCTCAATTCAGCAAGGGCTTCACGATGATGTTGCGATAGGCCACCGGTCCATGGTTGCCCTGGAACATCAGCGGACCGACGGCGGATTCCTTGCCCGTCAGGCCGCCAGGAGTCTGCTCGGGCATGACGAGGTTTTTGTGCAGCAGACAGCCGTTCAGCTCGACCTTCACGAACTCGGCGTTTTGCGTCTTCTTGCCGTCGGCGTCGAATCGCGGGGCTCGGAACTCGATGACATATTGCTGCCACTGGCCCGGCTTCTTCGACGCGTTGACCGGAGGCGAGAAACCGCCGT
>CAZOFX010000130.1:0-12457 GCA_964579055.1 uncultured Pirellulales bacterium | reverse complement strand
CCTACACCTACGACCCCTCGGGCCGGCGGATCGCCAAGCTGGTAAGTCCGCCGGGAGGAGGAGACGTCGATGGCGAGGTGACCAAAGCAGTTTGTAGGCCGATGTCCGCCTGGCGATGTGGCCTACCGCCCGACGGGAGAAGGTGTGCGGTGCACACTTTGGCCCGCCACGGATTTTCGCATCCACATTTCGATCCGGCCGAACGCTAACGAATGGGCCAAGGGGGTGCGCGCACCTCTATTGGGGAACTTTTCATTCCCGCCCCCTTGGCCATCCTGCTGATATCCGCGTCCGCTTAGCAATAACTAGGGACAGTCACCTATTTTATGGTTGACGGCGGCGTGGGGGGAGGGTAGCTTGGCGTCATGCCAAGGTTTGCACGGACAGTGGTGGCCGGGTGTGCCCATCACATTACGCAGCGGGGCAACAACCGACAGGATGTGTTCTTCGTCGACGACGACCGGCGGGTGTATCTGGAACTGCTGGCCGAGCAGGCGGACCAGTACGGCCTGGCGATCGAGGGCTACTGCCTGATGAGCAACCACGTGCATCTGGTGGCGGTGCCGCAGAGCGAGGAAGCGCTGGCCCAGGCGGTAGGCCGCACGCACTTTCGCTACACGCAGTACATCAACCGCTTCCACAAACGCAGCGGGCATCTGTGGCAAGGACGATTCTATTCCTGTGCGCTCGACACGCGGCACTTCTGGACGGCGATGAAGTACATCGAGCTCAACCCCGTGCGGGCGAGACTATGCCGCAAGCCTTGGCGGTACGAATGGTCGAGCGCCGCCGCGCACGTCGGTGAGCAGGCCGAGTCCGAACTCCTGAAGCTGATAGATTGGCGCAGGCAAATGTCGCCCGAGCAGTGGCGCCAGGAGTTGGCTGAGGGGCTTACACGCGCCGAGGTGGATTTGCTGCGTCTGCGGACCCATACGGGCCGGCCGCTGGGCAGCGATGCGTTCCTGAGCAAGCTGGAGACCGTGCTGGGCCGCCGCGTCCGCCCCCTGCCCGTCGGCCGACCGCGAAAGGCGAGGATGAATGCGGACCCGCGCGAGAAGAAACGCGCAAAATAGGTGGCTGTCCCTAATTAATCGCCCATTGACTCTCTGGAGTGCCATGTGCATTCACCGCGATCTACCGGGGGAATGGTAAATAACCGGACGGCCTTCCTGGTTAACCTGTTCCTGGTTCGGCAGGGGCAAGCTGGACGAGGAGCGGATTCATGGGTAGATTGGTGAACATGGGTGAACGTGAGAGGTTGTGGTCTGGGCAAAGGCGACCGCAGTTGAAGTAGGAATGTCGGTGCATGGCTACGGCGCAGCCTTCCTCGTCCGACCGTCCCAAACGGGGGACTCCACGATGTGGTGGGCCCATTCGGGTAGGCTCAGCTGAGAGCACGCCACATGGCACGGTTGATCCTGATCGTTCGCGACGGGTGCCAGTCGAGGTAGCCCGAAAAGGAGCAGTCCATGGAGAATGATGGTAGGTCCCCCGAGTTCATCATGTTCCTGGAAGAAGCGCAAGTAGCCTACGACAGGCTGACGGCGATTCTCCCGCTGGAAGTGAACGCACCAGTCTGGAGTCTTGCTGTCAGGGCATTTCTCCTGAGAGCGGGCCTGCTACATCGGACAGCAGATATTGCTGACGCGGCGATCGAGTCATGCCGGCGATGGCGGCTCATGCCCGCATCGCTCATGACTCGCGCGGTTCTCGAGACCGTCGCGGTGTACTACTGCTTCTACCAGGAGGCCGAGGAGGCCGTGCGTTCTCAAGATATGGGCGAGGTGGGCGAACGTGTCGTTGCGTTCGTGACCGGATCGAACGGTCACAACTATAAAGATCCACAGTCAACCGATATACTACGAGCTGTCGACGGACTTGAAGAGCTTGTCAGAGGCGTGCGCGAGCGGTACGACCTTCTCAACATAATGGCTCGTCCAAATTGGGCCGGGACGGTCGATAGCTACCGCCGCATAAGTGCTCGTTGCGTCGGCGCCTATGCGTTTGATTCGTCACGCACTTGGCTGGGTCCGGAAATGGGACCCTGGTTACTGGCGAATCTTCTCAACGACGTCGTCAAGGTGGACGGTTGCCTCGTAGACGTCCTGAACAAGATTGCCTGTATGCTGGGTGATAAGTCGGACTGACGGGGACAGACCCCATTATAAGATAGATAGATGACGAACATAGCAGACGGATGGGTGATGCAAGGTGGGCCGGTGGCGGGCGGTTCGTTGCTGGATGGGACGGGAGGAGGGCCAGCCCTCAAAATACAAATTAGGCTTTCTGAAGTAGGCGGGCAAGGATTTAGGGTCCGCCCTTTCGATAATCATTAGGAGACCAACGGGCGGGCCATGATCTTGGATCGCGGCATGATGAGCTTGTGGAACACGTGGGTTATGCAACGTGGCGGCTCGTTGCGCGACGGGGTGCTTCAGGACCGGATCAGCGGGGAGGTGGACTGGCAGCAGAAGTCGTACCCGCTGGGCGGGGACGGGACGCACGCCTTGGTCTGGGTGTACAGCAAGGACAGCAATGACACGGGCGGCTCGGATCGGGGCTGGGTGGACTACCTCCAGTGGACGCCCAGTGGTGGAGGCGGCGGCTCGTCGACCACCGACTGGGAGCAGATCACCTACACCTACGACCCCTCCGGCCGGCGGATCGCGAAAGACATCGATGGCGTGGCCCGAATGATTGATGGGCCGAGGCCCGCGTCGCGCCGGACGCCGACAGGGTGACGGATACGGGCGAGCTTGAGCCATATGTCGCCGGGGATGCATCAGTGCAGGGGGCGGAGGTCATATCTCCAATTACCCATTATGGGCCCGATGCGGGCTGGCGAGGCGGATGACATGCCGCCACGGCGCGGCCATCGGGAGGATGCGGACAGCCAACCATTATGAGCAGCAATCAACCGGCGGCACAGAGGATCACTTTTCCAGCAGACCCGGCATCTGGAGCCAATCGGCGAACCGATCTGGCCACGTGTCACAGGGGAGATTCTGCTTGTTCATGCCGAAACCGTGTCCGCCTTTCGCATACAGGTGAAGCTCCGCGGGTTTCCTGGCGGCCACCCAAGCCTGGTATATCGCCACGCTCTGGGGCGCGAGGCCGAACTGATCGTCGGTCGCGGCCACCACAAACAAAGGCGGCGCATCGCCACGCACCCCGTCGCCCTGGATCACCAGGTCGTGAGCGAGATACACGGGAGCGACGAAATCAGGGCGAGTCTGGGCCGTGTAGTTGTAAGCCACTGAGGCGGCTACGATGGCGCCGGCCGAAAAACCCATGATGCCGATCCGGTCCGGGTCGACTCCATAGTCCTTGGCGTGGGTGCGGACGTGTGCCACCGCGGCCAATCCATCGGCCAACGCCAGTTTGATGATGGGAGCCACCTTCTGAAGGAAGTTGCCACCCGACGACGCTTCCTGCATCGGGTTCTCGGTCTCGGATTGCAGGAGCCGGTATTTCAGGACAAAACACGTCACCCCCTTGGCCGTCAGATAGCGTGCCACCTCATATCCCTCGTGATCGACGCAGAGCATGCAGAAGCCGCCTCCAGGGCAGATCACCGCCGCCGTGCCGTTCGCGGTCCCCGCCTGGGGCTGGAAGACCGTCAGCGTGGGCTGGGCCACGTTGACGATCACTCGCGTCATCGCTGGGCCGAACTTGATTTGCCCCTCGGTGTGCTTCCAGCCTTCCGATCCGGGCGCAGGCCCGTCATACAGACTGACCACCTTCTCCTCTGCTGCGTGCGCCGTGGCTCCCAGGGCCAGGATTGCCCCCAGCATCAACAAAGTGAGGTTCTTCATGATGAGTCCCTCTCAGATAACGGTCCTTGACCTTGACGTACACGACTCCATCCTGCTGATGCCGGTTCATCCATCCGGCCGGCATCACCAGAAGCACACCTGTCGGTCTTTGCGTTCGTCACGACTCCGACCTTTGTGCCTTGAACCGAAAGGTGTTCTACTCTGGGATAGTCGTGTGAGAACCAAGCATCTTTCAGACATCGCCGGCAAGTATCTGAAAATCGTCTCCGACGGGGAGACAGGGGACCGGAGTCGCATCTCCCCGCGGCATGGCTTCGAGATCCCCGTAGTCAGCGTCAATGTGGGTCTTTCTCCTCCTTGCGCTGGGCTTCCAAGAGCTCTTTCGTGTAGACGTAAACCGTGATCTCTTTTTCAGAGGTTTCTTCGCCTTGAAGAACGACCGTCACGGGATGCATGCCGATGTGCTGCGGCTTAGGTCTCCACAGGATGTAATCGTGGCCGTCTTTTCTTCTTAGTTTCATCCCCGAAGGAAGAGGCTTCTTCAGGCGGACGCGGGACTTCTCCGGGCGGTCGATCTCTATCATGTAGATGTCATCGGTTGCTTTTCGATTGGAACGGTCGTTGATCTCCAGGAAGACCTTGCCCTCTTCATTGACTGCGACTTCCATCGCCACCAAGGCCAGAGCGCTGTCTTTGGCACGGAGAAGAGAAGGCAACGATATGCTCAATAATACGAGGATGATGGACATCACAACCAGGAGTTCAAGGAGGGTGAAGCCTCTTGGTTCCATTTCTTGTCCCCTTAAGCGGTGATCGGTCTTCTGGCGTCCTGCATAGCTCGGCGAAGCCGGGCAAGGCTCACACACGATACACCAGTGATGCTCTCTATGAGGGCACCGACCACACGGCCGTGTAGATCGTCGTCGTTGGCGTAAATCCCATCCTTGTCGGCGTCGTGCCGGTCCCCTGGGGCTACACAGGCTCTCTCAGAGAAGTCGCACATCAGAGGTCCGCCGGGTCTATGCTATGCTGAGGGGCGCCGGCCTGCAAGCGAATGGTCGGGGAATTAAAGGTGTAACGTCGGCCTGGTGTGCGGGACTATACACTTCAGGCACGGAGGGAGCATGGTATCAGGAAGGCCCAGATCGGAGGTGCGACGAGCGGGAGGACAGGCGGCGCATTGACATGCCAAGTGCAGCGCGGCAGGTCGTGACGATCGCGGGTCGACCGGCATCACGCGTTGGGTTCTGGTCTCCGGGGACGCGGTCCCCAGGCGCCTGCGATCTATGGCTCCGGGCCAGGAACATGTTACAGGGAGAATCAAAGGTCAGGCGTAACCTGCTGTAATGACTTTACTTATGCCATCGCAGGAAACTCCGGGCGCGGTGCGGCGTTTGTGCAATTAGGGGGTTGTTATAGGACGACGTTAGTGGTATAATGACGGTGTTGGACGGTTCGATAGGCTCACTATGGAGGCAGGCCGGATGAACGCCGACTTGGTGCTTCTCAAGAAGGATGGAGCACACAAAACATTCTCGCTTCACAACGCGGTCACGGTCCTGGGACGCCGACACGACTGCGACCTCCGGATTCCCCTGTCCACCGTCTCCCGTCGGCACTGCGAGATCCAGCAGAACGGCGAGGTCCTGAAGATCCGCGATCTCGATTCCGCCTGCGGAACGTTCGTCAACGAGAAACGCGTCAATGGGGCCAGTCCGGTCAAGGCCGGTGACTACATCCGCATCGGCCCGCTGACGTTCGTCTGTCAGATCGACGGCAAGCCGGAGAAGATCGTGCCGCCCAAGAAGACGCCGCCGGCCCCACCGAAGAAGGCGGCCCCCGCGCCCGCCAAAACCAAGCCGGCCGGTGGACTCGACGACAGCTTCGCCGACCTGGACGCCTCCGACAGCGCCATCGAGTTCGACGGGCTGGATTCCGACCTCGAAGATCTCGAAAAACCCTGACGCGAGTGGGCGCCCATCCCGTGGATCGTCGGCGGGATTTCTCAAAGCGAGACTTGCCGAAACCGGTCATTTCGAGTACACTAGCCGATGAGGTTGGTGGTCTGTACTGTGCGAGCGGAAATAGCGAGGTAGTGGATCGATGTTCGGGTCGTTTTCAGTTCTCGGAACGGTGCTTCTTGAAACCCGCCCCAGCGAGGCGCTCGCCGGTTCGCTCGCTCCGGCCTTGCCGTTCAACCCACTGAAACTGCTGCTGCTCGTCGGGTGGGTGTACCTGTGCATGTACTGCGTCCAGCAGGTCCAGTTCGGGCCGCTCGTCCCCGAGAAGTACAAGACGATGGCGAATCTGGTCTGTCTGTTTGCCGGTCCGCTCGTGCTGCTGAGTCTGGTGATCGCCGAGACGGTCAGGAAGAGCCGGTCGGGCCAGAGCCGATTCTTCGACCTGCTGAAACAGCAGTTCAAGAACGCGCTGACCGGCCTTCGGTCGATGCGTGCGCCCGCGCCGGAAGAGGAGACCGCCTTCCGACTGCTCGATTCGTCCGGCCGGACGATGGACGAGGTGTGTGGGCACGGCCAGGGCAAGCACGAAGACGCCCACATCCTCGACCAGACCGAATCGGTCATCGCCGACGCGATCGAACGGCGGGCCAGCGATATCCTGATCGATCCCCAGGACGCGTCCACATACAACATTCGCCTGCGGATCGACGGCGTGCTGCGGAACACCCAGCAACTGGACACCGGAACCTGTCAGGCGGTGATCAACAGCATCAAGGCCGTCGCCGGGATGGACATCTCCGAGCGGCGGCGCCCGCAGGACGGCGCGTTCACCGCCCGGCGCGGCGAGCAGGCGGCGTCGTTTCGCGTGGCCAGCAGCGGGACCGTCAACGGAGAGAAGCTCTCGATCCGGGTCCTGAATCGTGACGCGGCGGGGCACACGCTGAAGGACCTCGGCCTCAGCGCCAAGCAGAACGACATCATCCGCAAGACCCTGCACAAACCCTCCGGGATGATCCTGATCTGCGGCCCGACCGGCAGCGGCAAGACCACCACCATGTACGCCATGCTCAACAGCATCGACCGCCTCACGCGAAACGTGATCACCGTCGAGGACCCGATCGAGGCGATGCTGCCGCAGACCAGCCAGATCGAGATCAATCCCAAGGCGGAGATCACCTTCGCCAACACGCTGCGCAGCGTCCTGCGCCAGGACCCGAACGTCATCTGCGTGGGCGAGATTCGCGACGAGGAGACCGCCGAGATCGCCCTTCGCGCTGCGCAGACCGGGCACCTCGTGCTGGCGACACTGCACTGCGACAGCAACGCCAGCGCGATCGCCCGGCTGATGGACCTGGGCGTCTCGCGTCTGCTGCTGTCATTGGGCCTGAATCTCATCCTGTCGCAGCGGCTGCTGCGGTGTCTGTGCATGCACTGTCGCAAACCCGCGTGCCTCAGTGACACGCAGATCGCCGAACTCAACAAGAAAGGCATCGACTACAGCGGCATCTATGAGGCAGGAGGGTGCCGACAATGCGACAAGACCGGCTACTTCGGACGAACCGCCGTTTGCGACATCATGGTGGTCGACGAGGACCTGAGGGCCCAGATCGCCAATGGCGATTCGTTCCCCGCCCAGATGCGGACCGAAGGCAGCCGGCAGGGCCGCTCCAATCTTCGCAAGCAGGGACTCAAGAAGGTGGTCACCGGCGTGACCAGCCTCGAAGAACTCAAACGGGTGGTGGGGTAATCGCCATGGTGTTCTGGATCGCCATCCTGGCGGGGGCCGCGTTCGTGTGGCTGGCGGTGCGCGTGGGTTTCTACCAGAGCTGGGGCCTGCTGTTCAACGTCGTCGTCTCGATCTATCTGGCGGTCTTCCTGGCGCCGGCGGTCGCCGAGTGGGCCCCTGCGAGCGGGGGCGCATCGGCTTACGGCCTGACGCTGAGCCTGGTGGCCCTGGCCGGCGGGTGTTTCGCCATCCTCTACGGCCTGTCGTACGTGTTCCTGACGGGCCAGTTCAGCATTCCCTTTCCCAAGGTCCTGGACGTCCTCGTCGCGGGCATGCTGGGGTTCCTGGCCGGATTCCTCGTCCTGAGCTTCACCGCCCTGGTCGTCACTCTCAGCCCGCTGGCTCAACACAAGATGCTCAGCACACTGGGCTTCAGCCGGCAGGACCAGAAGGCCAACATTGCCTGCATGGCCTGGTGCTGCGACCTGGTGCATAGTGTGGCCCGCTTCGAACCGACTGACCAGGCTACAAAGGGAGCCATCGACCGTCTTTTCGAGAAGTCTCCATCAGTCTCCGAATGCTCCCCGAGCGAGCAGGACGACACTCCGCAGGCGCCGGCGCCGACTCGGCCGCAACTGCCACTGGAAGACTTCTGACGCGACCCGGCATCCGGCAGGCAGGCGCGGTCAGTTCGCGGACGGGACCGTCTCGACAGGCTCAGCGTTGGCGTCCCAAGGTTCAACCTGACTGAGGCGTTTCGCCTTCAGGGCGCGGTAGCAGTCGGGCAGGTCGAACGACGCCAGGATGCTCGGCACAAACGTCGAGAGGGGCCACGCGTAGGTCTTCGACTCGGCAATGTCGCAGTACGACGTGAGCGCGTTCTTAAGCGTCACCTGGGTGACCCGGTCGCTCAGCACGGCGGCGAACGTCGCGGGAATCGCTCCCCAGCCCTTGCCCACCAGGTGGACCTCGTCGTGTCCTGCCTCGCCCAGCCAATCCACCACGCGAAGGACATCATGCGTTCGCTGCCCGATGTACGGCCGATCCAGCATGATCGAGTGGATCGCGTAGAAGTAGTCGCTGCCGTACGGATCGAAGTAGGAATTCTCGTCGCACGAGTCGGGCCTCGACTCGCCGATGCCCCGGACGTCGACCGTGTAGAAGTCCGTATTCGGATCGGCCGCGATCAACCCGGCGATCAGCGGCTCGTCCCGCAACTCCGCGTCGCTGGATAGATGCGCAACGTACAGAATCGCCCGCTTCGTCGTCGCCCGCGGTCGCGACAGCAGTTGCTCGTTGCCCAGACGATAGACCACTGCATGGATCCCCGGCTCGGTCTCGACGAGGTAGGCCGTCCATCGCGGCTTCGGATAGCCCCGCGAACGCCAGTTCCGCAGGATGCGGTACTCGCCGGCCGAATCCGGGCCGGATGTCGGCAGGTGCAGCACGTCTTGGATTCGCTGCTGTAGCGCCGACAGCGAGAACGTACTCGGTCGCTGTTTCGCCAGCGCCTTCGACTTGTCCTTCGTGAACTCGTACATCGGCCGCGAATTCAGCTCGCAGACCTGGCCGCGAGGCGTACACCAGAGCGTTTCGTCCTTTTCGATCGTCAGGTTCGGCTCGCTCTGTGCATCGCTGATGTGCGTGACCGCGTTGAACCAGCGATACATGGCCTCGCGGTTTTCCTGGGAGTAGCCATGCCCGGTCGGACCGACAAACAGACCGATGTTGTCCTCGGCGTCGAGCAGACGATACAGACGCCGCAGGCTTCGGTAGGCCGATTCGGCGCCGCGCACGTCGAAGAAGTCCTTCTCCTTGGCTAAGATGATGACGGGCTTGGGGGCCATCGCCGCCAGAAAGTCCTCGTGGTCCAGGCCATAGGCCAGCGCTCGCGGCGGGCACTGCTCGGTGTCGGCGGGCAGCTCGTTTTCGAGGTTGCGGCGAAACGTCGTGACGAAGCACGCTGGCGCCCCCATCGTCCAGCGGCGCTCGACGCCGCACAGCCACGTCGTCATCGTGCCGCCCCCGCTGTTGCCGGTCACGCCGATCTGCCGCGGGTCCACTTCCTTTCGCGTCAGCAGATAGTCGAGGGCGCGGATGCCGTCCCACGCCCGCCAGGAGCCGACGAACTCCCCGACGAGGAACTGCTGGTTGCCCGCGTGGAGGTGCTCGCGAACGCCGACGCCGATCTCGCTCTTGAGCTCCGCGTTGGGGTATTGCAGGCGCTCGCCCTGGCCGAGGGGATCATAGAGCAGCACGACGTAGCCCTGTCGGGCCAGGCCCTGGGCGAACGACTGATACGCGTCGATGGCCTTGCCCGTGGCGGAATGGCCGCACGTGCCCACAACACCCGGCAGCGGGAAATCCCGGCCTTGGGGGATGTAGAGATTGGCGGTGACGAGGAAATCCGGACGGCTCTCGAAGATGACGTTCTCGATGGTATAGGCGTCCCGCTCGACAACGCCGGTGATGCGCGGCTTCAGTGGCGTCTTCTCGGGCCAGGGACCGAAACAGCGATCGATTCTCTCCTGCACATCGCGAACAAACGCTTCGGCTTCCTGACGCGTGCGCACAGCCGCCCGGCGTTGCTCGCTCTGCTGCTCGATCTGCCGGACCTGGGCGACGAAGTACTCCTGCACCATGTGCGGGAATCGATTCAGCGGTTCGAGGGCGGGCCGCTGCGACGCCGCCGGCGCCACCGCCGACGAGACCAGGCAGAGCAAAAGGGACAGGATCATGACGTGAATGCTACGGATCGGCTTGCCGGTCAGTGAGATGGAATGGGACATCAGCGTATCCTCCACGCGCATATCGTGTCACGAGCGTCGAGCCCCGAAGTCCATCGACAACGGGCTCTTATGCCATCGGGCACGTGCCGCCAGGGCAACCGCCCATGCCGCAGGCCGGGCCGGCCGCGCACGAGTCACAGGCCGGACCGCTCGATGCCTTGCTCTGGCCGACCGCAAAGGCCGACAGCAGCTTCTTCATGTTGGTTGAGCCGCACTTGGCGCAGGTCTGTTTGGTGGCCTTGCGGCTGGTCTGAAGCACCTCCATCACGTGCCCGCATTGTTCGCATCGGTATTCGAAGATCGGCATAGCTCTGTTCTTTCCCTTTCGGCGTTCATTCCGTCACAGGACGTTGCCCCCGAGAAGTCAGGCAATGGTCCGCTTTTTCACTCTCTCTCCGGCGGTCTGCGAGAGCACCGCGTCGCTGCGAATCAGAACCTGGCGGCCCAGCTCGCAATCCAGGTGGCGCGCCAAGACCACGCACTTCGGACGCAGCAGGAAGAAGATGTCCCGCTCGCAGTCGTTGAGCGTCTCGAAGTTGCCCTGGCCCTTGGAGATGATCAGGTCGGCCTTCTCGAAGCGCTTGCGAAACGCCTTCGAGCAGATTTCGAAGATCGTGCCGGGCGCATCGGCGCCGTTGTCGATCACCTCGACGAGATCGGTCATCCCCACCATCTCGGCGTCCGGCAAGAGGACGTCGTTGAGGATGGGTCCGCCTCGCACGACGAAGGTCACCTTCTGGCGAGGCATCTGCTCAATCAGCAGACGGTCGAAGACGATCTCTCCGGCGTTGTCGCCCAGATAGAGAATGTCCGTCGCCTCGGCGATCGCCACTTTGAACTCGGTCAGGGCGTCGAGGTCCAGCGGATCGGTCAGCGAGCGGGCGATGACGCCCTCGACCACGCTTTCGTCGACCGTCGAGTTGACGCCGAAGTCGATGACGTTGCCCGCAATCGCCAGGCGGACCGCCGTCTCCATGCGATCGGCCGAACCGGCCACCGTCTCTTCGAGATCGTCCACCATTCCCATCGCCAGACGGTTGTACCGCTGCTTTACTTCCAGATACGGATCGGCGACGCCCGTCATCTCGCGCACCATGCGATGCACCTTGCGGGCCATCGCCGGCGGGCTTTCGCGCATGTCCATGTCATGCCAGAGCCCCAGCGCTTCGCGCAGCACCTTCTCGTGCATCGCTTCATCGTCGGTGATCATCCGCACCGAATCGAGAACCTGCCGGATCGCGCAGGGAATACAGTCAAAATACGTTCTCATAGCACCTCACATCCGTACGGAACTCTTCACAACTTCAGACGAGCATTATGCGCGATCCACAGAGAAAAGGAAAACCTCTTCTCCCCGGAATCGGCTCGCTCGCAGTGCGCAGGTCCGTCCTTGAGGTCCTTTAAGTCCCTTAGGTCCTTTGAGTTCTAAGGGACCAAAAGGACCTGAGAGACCTAAGGGACCCGGCAGTACCGCTGAGCCTGCGGCTCATTTCGCGAACTCGGGCACGGTCAGCATGACCGACAGCTCGCCGACGCTGATCTTGAACTGGCCCGGCTCGACGACCGGCACGTTGTCGCGCCCGATGAAGGCCAGATCGTCCCAGCGCAGTTCGAACCGAACGGTCCGCGTCTGCCCGGCCGGAACGTCCACCTTCTCGAAACGCTTGAGCTGCCGGACCGCCGGCGTCACCGACGCGACGAGGTCCGACAGATACAACTGCACTGTTTCCTGGGCCGCGACATCGCCCGCATTGGTCACTTCGACCGTCACCGCCACGCTGTCACCGGGTTTCATCTCACTCCTGTCGGCCTGTAGCGCACGATAGACCAGGGACGTATACGACAGGCCGTGCCCGAACGGCCATTGCGGGTTGAACTTGTTCTCCGCCGTCTCTTCGCTGGGCTTGTGGTCGTACGTCGTGAAGCTGCCGGCGAATCGCGGATAGGTGTACGGCAGCCTGCCGCTCGGATTGACGTCGCCGAACAGAACGTCCGCCACGGCCTGGCCCCCTTCCATGCCGGGACAATACGCGGTCAGAATCGCCTGCGCATCGTCGGCGATGGTGCGGATCACGCGGGGCCGGCCCTCGATCAGCACCAGCACGATGGGCTTGCCCGTCTTCGCCAGCTCCTCGACGAGCCTCAACTGGGGCTCGCTCATCGTCAGGTCGTCGATGTTGCCGGGCGTCTCGCAGTACGCCGGCT
>CAZOFX010000129.1:0-13146 GCA_964579055.1 uncultured Pirellulales bacterium | reverse complement strand
GAGTTCGCGGCGACGCACGACGTGTATTTCGGCACCGCGTTTGACGACGTCAACGATGCGAGCCGGGCCGACCCAAGGGGTGTGCTCGCCAGCCAGGGGCAGACGGCGGCCACGTACGATCCCGGTCCCGGCGCGCCGGGACTCGACTTCGAGACGACCTACTACTGGCGCGTCGATGAGGTCAACGCGCCGCCGACCAATACCATCTTCAAGGGTGAGGTCTGGAGTTTCACGACCGAGCCCGTCGGCTATCCCATCACCAGCATCACCGCCACGAGCAACGGCAGTTCCGAAGTGGCCGCCGGACCGCAGAACACGGTCAATGGTTCCGGGCTCGATGCCGCCGATCAACACTCGACCGTCAGCAGCGACATGTGGCTGGCGGTGCCCGGCGCCGAGCCTCTGTACATCCAGTATGAGTTCGACCGCGTCTATAAGCTCCACCAGATGCTGGTCTGGAACTACAACGTGCAGTTCGAGCTGCTCCTGGGCTTCGGAATCAAGGCTGTCACGGTCGAGTACTCCGAGAACGGGACCGACTGGACGAGCCTGGGCGACGTCGAGTTGGCCCGGGCCACCGCCAAGGCGACGTACGCGGCTAACACGACCGTCGATTTCGGCGGGGTTCCCGTCCAGTACGTGCGTCTGAACGTCAATAGCGGCTATGGCATGATGGGCCAGTACGGGCTCAGCGAAGTCCGCTTCCTCTATATTCCGGCGCAGGCCCGCGAGCCGCAGCCGGCCGACGGCGCCGCGGACGTGGAGGTCGGTACGGCTCTGGCCTGGCGCAGCGGCCGCGAGGCCGTTTCGCACCAGGTTCTCCTGGGCACAGACCCGGACGCTTTGACTCTGGCCGGTACGGTGGCCGGCCCGACGTTCGCTCCGGACAATCTTCAGTTCGGAACCACCTACTACTGGCGGGTCGACGAGGTCAATGAGGCCGACGCCGTCACCACGTGGACCGGCGACGTGTGGAGCTTCTCGACGCAGGAATACGCATTGATCGATGGCTTCGAGACGTACAACGACGACATCGAGGCCGGAACCGCGATCTTTGATACGTGGCTCGACGGCTGGGTCAATGACACCGGCTCGACGGTCGGGTACTTCGATGCACCGTTTGCGGAGAAGACGATCATCCGCACCGGCACACAGTCCATGCCTCTGGCGTACGACAACAGCATCTCGCCCTTCTATTCCGAGGCCGAGCGCCAGTTCGAGACCGCCCGGAACTGGACGGGCAACGGCGCCGAGACGCTCGTGCTGTATGTGCGAGGCAACGCGCCCGACTTCGTGGAGACCGCCGAGGGAAGCATCATCATGAACGGCATCGGCACGGACATCTGGAACAACGGCGACCAGTTCCGCTATGCCTACAAGAGCCTCAGCGGCGACGGCTCGATGACGGTGCGTCTCGACAGCCTGGCCCTGAGCAACGAGTGGGCCAAGGCGGGCGTGATGATCCGCGAGACGCTGGAGGCCGGCTCGAAGCACGCGTTCGTGGCGTTGACACCGACGCCGTCGCACGGCCTTTCGTTCCAGCGTCGCCCCACGGCCAACGCGGCCAGCGCCAATACGGACGTGGCCGACGTCGCGCTGCCGCACTGGGTGAAGCTGACGCGGACGGGCAACGCCTTCACCGCCCAGCAGTCGGCCGATGGTGTGACCTGGACCGACATCGTGGTCAGTCCGGCGCTGGACATCGCGATGGCCGCCAACGTGTACATCGGTCTGGCGGTGTGCAGTCACGACGCCGCGATTGCGACGGGCGCCGAGTTCTCGAACCTCTCGACGACCGGCAACGTGACGGGCGCCTGGCAGACGGCGGAGATCGGTGTCGCGCAGCCGGCGGGCAACTCGGCGGAGGCGATGTATGTGACGATCGAGGACAGCACGGGCAAGACCGCGACGGTCGTGAATGCCGACGCGGCCATAACAGTCCGTCCATCGTGGCAGGAATGGACAATCCCGTACAGCGAGCTGTCCGGCGTGAATCTGGCCCGCGTCGACAAGATGGTCATCGGCGTCGGCAGTAGAACCTCGCCCACCGCCGGCGGCTCCGGCACCGTCTACATCGACGACATCGGCTACGGCCGACCAGCAATTGAGTAGCCCCGTCGAAACAAAGAGGAATACCACCAGGGGCCTGGGTTCACACGATCCGGGCCCCTGTCGTTACGCCGTTTGTGCGTATGGAAGCCGACTGCTGCGTGCGTAAAACGCTGTGGCCCGAGAAGCCTCGTTTTGGTACAAGTAAGTAGAGTCAGCGTCTCCTTTTGTCGGGGCTTTCGGCCGCTGCACCATGCCATCGGGTATGGCTCGCCAGCATGCCATGGCGACCCGAAAACGCAGACAGTTCTGACGTCTCTTGAAGGAGGATTATGATGTACACGCCCAGACGTTTCCGGAACACAAGATCGGGAAGACCACATTGGGGATGTGTTCTGTTGCTGCTGGTCAACACCGCTTTGATGGCGGCAGGCCCGGATACGGCGGGGCTGGTGCTCTACCTGCCGATGGAGAGCGCCGAGAGTCCCATCGACGCCTCCGCCAACCCCACGACCGTAACGGTTCTGGGCTCGCTCAGCCCGGCGGACGGGCAGCTTGGGACTCGAGGACTCGCGTTCAATGGCGATCCTGCCAACCGTCTCGAAATCGCTCACGCTTCCAAGCTGGAGGGCATGGCGACGCTGACCATCGAAGCCTGGGCGTTTCCGCAGAACATTGCCAGTCACGAGGGAATGGCCATCGTCTCCAAGCGAACTGCAAACCAGAACGCCGACGCCTACAACTTGTTCATCTGGACGGGCCAGCGTCTGGAAGCTCGCGTCAATGCGGCGGGAGGAATCAACTCCACGACCGTCCTGCAAAACGACACGTGGTACCACATCGCGTACACATTTGATGCCCAGGCCGCAACCGGCCAGAAGACGAAGCTCTACGTCAACGGCGTCCTGGAGGCCACGGGCGATCATACCGCCACGGCGGCGCAGGGATCGAATGGTGGCGGCGCGCCGGTGTGGATCGGCGAGCTGGATGCGGCCCGAGGGTTCCCGTGGGACGGCGTACTGGACGAGATCGGCATCTGGGACATCGCCCTGACCGAGGCGGACGTCAATCTGCTGATGGTCCAGACCAAGGCGAAGATGCTCAGCGGAGGCATCGCATCGAATCCGATACCGGCCGATGGCTCGGACGATGTCCAGCGTTCAATCGATCTCGCCTGGACGGCGGGCGAATATGCGGCTACGCATAGCGTCTACTTCGGCCTTTCTCGCGAGGACGTCAACGCGGCGTCTCCCGCAGCCCGGATCGCCCAGGGTCTGGCCCGAGACGTCGACAGCGTGGACGTCGAGTACCTGGACTTCGGCCGGACATACTATTGGCGCGTTGACGAAGTGAACGGCGCTCCCGATTTCGCCGTGCTCGAGGGCGACGTCTGGAGCTTCACGGTGGAGCCAATTGCCTACCCAGTCGAGAACGTCCTGGCCACCAGCAACGGAATCTCGGACGCGGTGTCCACAGCGCAACGGACGGTCGATGGTTCCGGCATCGACGACGACGATCAGGCCTCGATCGAAAGCGGCGACATGTGGCTGGCCACCCCGCCGGCGGGCGAGACCCTCTACATCCAATATGAGTTCGACCGCGTCTACAAGCTCCATGAGATGCTCGTCTGGAACTACAATGTGCAGTTCGAGCTGGTCCTCGGCTTCGGACTCAAGAATGTCACCGTCGAGTACTCCGAGAACGGCGCCGACTGGATGGCACTGGGCGACTTCGAGCTCGCACGGGCGACGGCCAAGGCCACGTACACGGCCAATACGGCTGTGCCGTTCGACGGCGTGCCGGCGAAGTTCGTCCGACTGAACGTCAACAGCGGCTGGGGTATGATGGGCCAGTACGGGCTCAGCGAGGTTCGCTTCCTGTACATTCCCGCCCAGGCGCGCGAGCCGCAGCCGGCCGATGGCGCTGTGGACGTCGAGCCGGCGACGACGCTGAGCTGGCGTGCCGGCCGAGAAGCGGCTTCGCACGAGGTGCATCTGGGCGCGGACCCGAACGCCCTGGCCCTGGCCGGTACGGCTGACTCGGCGACCTTCGCCCCCGCGATGGAATTCGGAAGCACGTACTACTGGCAGGTCATAGAGGTCAACGAGGCCGATGCGGTCCCGGCGTGGGCCGGTGACGTATGGAGCTTCTCGACCAAGCAGTACATGCTGATCGACGGCTTCGAAACCTACACCGACAACATCGATGCCCGCGAGACGATCTTCGACACGTGGATCGACGGCTGGGTCAACGATACCGGCTCGACCGTAGGTTATCTCACCGCGCCGTTTGCCGAGAAAACCATCGTCCGCAGCGGTGCGCAGTCGATGCCTCTTCAGTACGACAACAGCGTCTCGCTGTTCTACTCCGAGACCGAGCGCCAGTTCGAAGCCGCCCGGAACTGGACCGGCTACGGCGCCGACACACTCGTGCTCTACGTGCGAGGCAACGCGCCGTCCTTTGTGGAGACCGCTGACGGCAGCATCATCATGAGCGCGATCGGCACGGACATCTGGGACACGACCGACCAGTTCCGCTATGCCTATAAGAGCCTCACCGGCGACGGCTCGATGACGGTTCGCGTCGATAGTCTGGTCCGCAGCAACGAGTGGGCCAAGGCCGGCGTGATGATCCGCGAGACGCTGGAGCCCGGCTCGAAGCACGCGTTCGTAGCGCTGACGCCGGAGCCGTCGCACGGGCTTTCGTTCCAGCGCCGCCCGGTGGCTGGACAGGCCAGCGGCAACACAGACGTGGCCAGTATCCCGCTTCCGCACTGGGTGAAGCTGACCCGCACGGGCAACGTGTTCGCCGCCCAGCAATCGGCCGACGGCGTCACCTGGACGGACGTTGTGGTGAGCCCGGCGCTGACGATCGAGATGGCCGCCAACGTGTATATCGGCCTGGCGCTGTGCAGCCACGATGCGGCGATTGTCACGGCGGCGGAGTTCTCAAACATCTCGACGACCGGCAACGTGACGGGCAATTGGCAGACGGCCGAGATCGGCGTCGCCCAGCCGCAGGGCAACTCGTCCGAATCGATGTACGTGACGATCGAGGACAGCGCCGGCAAGACCGCGACGGTTGTGAACGCCGACGCAGCCATAACGGCCCGTCCATCGTGGCAGGAATGGGCGATTCCGTACAGCGAGCTATCCGGCGTGAACCTCGGCCGCGTCCAGAAGGTGGTCATCGGGGTCGGCAGTGCGACTGCGCCGAAGGCCGGCGGCGCCGGCACCGTCTACATCGACGACATCGGTTACGGTCGCCCTGCAAATGAGTAGTCCCACCGACTCAAAGAGGAATACCACAGGGGGCCCGGGTTCACACGATCCGGGCCCCTGTCATTGGCGGTTGTTCAGGCCGCACCCGATTCGCGTCTGGTCACTACTCCGGGCCGATACGGTAGAGCCCTGCGCCATGCGACGGGATTGACGCACCGAATTCATCCGAGAACGCGCCAAGGTCCTTCCTGCCCCACAAGTCACGAACGGCGCAGCGGCCCGGGAGACGGACCGTTTCGAAGGTCACCTTCACGGACGCTGTCTCTGCGGCGTCGCGCGTGTTGAACAAAGCCACATATTTGTCTTTGGTGTCCGGCACATCGGCCGCCCAGGCGATGAGTCCATCGCGGCGGTACAACTGGCGATTGTTCGCGCTGTTCTGATGGACCGCCAGGACCTCATCGTTCGTCAGCAGCGACAGCGTGAACTCGTCGTTGCTGGGCAGGTCTCCCCCAAACATCAGCGGGGAGCGGAAGATGGACCAGAGCGTCATCAGCGTGATCTGCTCGTCTTTGGTCAAGCGGGTCCGGCGGTCGTCGCCGCGCTCGCCCCGAATGCTGATGCGGCCCAGGGGGAGCATGTCGGCGTCCGGCCAGTGGCCGGGTCCGGTGTGCGGGGCCCAGTTCCGGCAGCGTTCGAACATCTCC
Organism: uncultured Pirellulales bacterium; assembly: GCA_964579055.1. Taxonomy (GTDB): domain Bacteria; phylum Planctomycetota; class Phycisphaerae; order Sedimentisphaerales; family Anaerobacaceae; genus Anaerobaca. The sequence goes on along the minus strand of CAZOFX010000129.1, from coordinate 7,169 downwards.
ATAATGTCCACCCAGCGATCCCAGAAGTCGTCGCTGATGCGCCAGAGATTGGCGTGCGTCTTGACGTGCTCGGCGGCCTCCAGCGGGGTCGCCCCCGGCGAGGTGCTCAGAACCATCGGCCGGCCGCAACCGTCGATGGCTTTGCGGATCAGTTCAATCTCGGCGCGATGATAGGGTCGCGACAGATCGTCGATCTTGACGTAGTCCACGTCCCACGAGGCGTAGAGCCGGAAGATCGAATCGTAGTACTCCTGCGCGCCGGGCCGGTCGGCGACGATCGTATACATATCCCGCAGCCACGGGCACTGCTGCTCGGTGCTGTAGACATCCGTCGCCCGCGCGCTGCTGCCGAAGATCGGCGTGTTCTTCCTGACCGCCTCGACCGGGATACCTCGCATGACGTGAATGCCGAATTGGAGTCCCTTACTGTGGATGTAGTCGGCCAGAGGTTTGAAGCCCTTGCCGCCGGCCGCCGAGGGAAAGCGGTTCACCGCCGGCAGGAACCGTCCGTGTTCGTCCATCACGTAGCGCGGATCGGTCTGGTTGTAGCCGTGCGCTTTCGTATTCTCGACGAACCAGCGAATGTCCACCACGACGTATTGCCAGCCGTGCAATTTGAGATGCTCGGCCATGTAATCGGCGTTGCCCTTCACTTCCGCTTCCGTCACGGTCGGACCGTAGCAGTCCCAACTGTTCCAGCCCATCGGAGGCGTCGAGGCCCAGGACAGAAAACCGGCAGATGGCGCCGAGGTCAGTCGGGTGGCGACAGCCTCAAGATCACCCTGGTCGCCTGAGAAAACGCCCGTGATCTTGTCACCCCGCAACGTCCCGGCGTAGTCAAGAACGAATTCCCAATCGGGCGATGAGACCGTCTGAACGAACACGATCTTGCTGCCGTCAAACGTGATGTCGGAGAGCTTGACCTCGAACTCGGGCCGGTCTCCCTGGAAATCCTCCGCCCACACGGGCGTCCACGTCCCGCGGTAGGCGCCGTCCGCCCCCTTGGCGAACTCGGCGCGCGCCGTCACCTCCTGATCGCCGAAGAAGAACTTGAACTCCCATGTCCCGACGAGAGGATCGGCCGCGCAGGTCACAGCAGCGGAACCCAACAGCAAGAACGCGAAGAGAAACGTGGACTTCGTGAGTGTCTTTTCGCATGCGATACGATTCATGGCCGATCTCCGAGTTCTCCTGGTTGTCGATCTGAAACGATTATCCACTGCGGCCGCGCCTTCGTCGCCGCTGTTTCTGCTTGCGAATCTTCGCAGCCTTCCGAGCCGCCGGGCTCTTGACGCCCGGTTCCGATGCCCATCGGGATCGGACCTCTTCCATCAATTCGCACAGCCGCTTGCGCGCACGGTATCGATTCAGAGGCTGCGACCGTTCCTTCTGCATCTTCACTTCCAGGCCGCTGGGAATGTGCTTGAGGACCACGCACGTGGAGGTCTTGTTGACGTTCTGCCCGCCGGGACCGGAGGAGCGAACGAACTTCTCTTCGAAGTCCTCTTCGCGCAGCCCGAGAGCCGCCATGCGGGCCTCGAGTTCCGCCTGCTTCTTGTCCGTCACTCCGAAGTTCATCCCTGCGTCACACCCTATAGAAAACGACATCGTGCCGTTCGTAGTGGTCCCGACGTGCATCGGGATCAGACGCTGCTCCTTCAGGCCCATATGCCCTCACGGGCACACTACAAACGAGTCATGCAAGAGAATCAGTGCACCATGCACACCCTATTTGGCCGAGGAGAACCGCACCTTCACTCCCGCCTCGCAGATCATGAAGACGTGAAGGTAGTTCAGCATGAACGTGCGTCCTTTGGCGTCCTCCAGTTCCAGGTACTGAACGAACGGCCCTTTCACCTCGTCGACGTCCTCGAAGGTCCGTTTGCCTTTGACCGCCACATCCCGACAGGCGCACACTCCCTTGCGCATGTGATAGTAGACGTCATAGCGTTTCTTGAGGTCGAAGTTACTCAGGGGTAAGTTGCTCTTCGGGGCTGTCACCTTCTTCGCCTTGGCCATACCGTGCCTCCCTTCTGCCTGCTGGCGCAAGAGGCAATCCTGACACCACGCACGCGGCATCCAACTGCCATGCCATGATTGTACGTCCTGCACCGAGCCGTATCAACGGCCATCGCATCCGGAGTCCGGCTCTGCCCGGCTCATAGTGTCTGTAGCTTCGCGTTGGGCGACATCTATCGGGCGTTCGCGGTAATCTCGATTTCGGTCGTTGCCTCGGCAAGACCAGGCGCTCGTGCCGTCAGACGCACTCTGCCCGGCTCGCACGCGGCCTGCAAGAAGGCTAAACCCCTGCCTTGACGGGCTTTGCGAGTGTTGTCCTTGGGATCGTCGAGGCTGTTCAGGTCGCCGTTCTCGATGCCGATGATCCGGCCGGGGCCATCCATGTCAAAGGTCACCTCGTGGGCGGCATCGGGAACACGCACGCCCCGGTCATCGGCGATCTGGAATTCGATGTGGCAGATGTCTTTGCCATCGGCCCACAGGTGAGTCGCGTCGGGCGACAGCACAATCCGCGCCGCGGGTCCAGCCGTCGTGAGCGAGAATTCGCAGACCTCGCGTCCGGCTTCTCGCCCTGCCGCTTTCAGAACGCCCGGACGGAATGGGACTTCCCACGTCAACACGCCGTTCCGTGCCTCGGAAAGACGCTGCGCGCCCAGTGCTTCGCCGTTGAGGGTCAGCGAAACCTCCTCGCAGTTCGTGAAGCAATTGACGCTCACGCGAGCATCCTCCGGCCAGTTCCAGTGCTCGGCCCCACCCATGCCCGGCCCTCGCCGGCCCGGACGGCCGGAAACGCAAAGGTACACCATCGGCTCTTCCCTCCACAGGCTCTGGCGGAACCACGCGATGGGCTTCTTGAACCCGCACAGGTCGAGCAGGCCCGCGGCGTTGGCGCGATTCGGCCAGCGGCCGGCCTCACCGAGATAGTCGATCCCGGTCCAGAGGAACTGGCCCGCCACATAGTCGTTGTCCCGCACCGCTACCCAGGCGTCATAGCTGTCGCCATTCTCGCTGCCGAAGATGAACCGGCCTGGGTAGGTCTTGTGGTCGGCTTCATAGTGCTGCTCCTGATAGTTGTATCCAACCACATCGAAAAGCTGTGCCAAGCCGACCGCGTTGGACATGGCGATGCTGGCCAGGGCTGCCGTCACCGGGCGCGTGCGGTCCCATTTTTTGACCGCCTCGATGAGCGGCCTGGCGTACGTGACGAGATTCTCAGCGGGCGGATGCTCCGACCGGTAGTTGTTGCCCAGCGCCGGGTGAGAAAACGGATCGTTCGGATAGTCGATCTCGTTGCCGATGCTCCACATGATGATGCACGGATGGTTGCGGTCCCTGCGAACCAGGTCTTCCATGTCCCGGACCGACCACTCGGTGAAGATCTCGCCGTAGCCGAATTTGCTGGGCTGGCCCGCGTTCCAGCCTGCGATCCACTTGTTCTTGGGCGGTGTGAACTCGTCGAACGCCTCGTCCTTGACCAGCAGGCCGAGCCGATCGCACATGTCGAGCAACTCCGGGGCCGGCGGGTTGTGGCTGGTGCGAATCGCGTTGGCGCCGAGGTCCTTCATCAGCCGCAGCCGCCATTCGAGCACCTTGTCCGGCACGGCGGCGCCGAGACAACCGGCATCGTGATGCAGACAGACACCCTTGAGCTTCACCGTCTTGTTGTTCAGGAAGAAGCCCTTATCGGGATCGAACGCAATCGTGCGAATCCCAAAGGGCGTGGACACCTCCTGCACGATCTCGTCGCCCGCCTTCAACACGCTGCGAAGAGTGTACATGTTGGGCGACTCCATCGACCACAGCTCGGGGTCGGCAATCTTGATCTGCGGAACGAAGGTCTGCTCGGCGTAGGCGTCGAGGCTCCCGGACTGGCTGAGACTGGCAACCACCCTTCCATCCGGTGCAACGATGTTTGATTCGAGCGATAAAGCCACGGTCCGGTCACGGTCATTGCAGATGACGGTCTCGACACGAATTGTGGCGGAGCCTTCGCTCACTTCCGGCGTGGTGACATAGACACCCCACGGTCCGATGTGAAGCCTGTCGGTGATGTGCAGACGCACGTGTCGATAGATGCCCGAACCGGTATACCAGCGTGAATCCGCGAACTTCGTGTGGTCGACGCGGACCGCGACCACATTCTCGTCATCTGCGAACTTCACGTGACGCGTCAGGTCGTACTGGAAGCTGGAATAGCCGTAGGGCCGCCGACCAACGAAGTGCCCGTTGATCCAGACCTCGGAGTTGTGGTACACGCCGTCGAATTCGATGACCACGAGCTTGTCGCGGTTGGCGGCATCGAGCTTGAAATGTTTGCGATACCATCCGATCCCGCCGGGGGCATAGCCGCTGCCGCTGGCATACTCGGCGCCAAACGGTCCTTCCACGCTCCAGTCGTGAGGGACGTTCACCGTTCGCCAGCCCGAATCATCGAACGCCGGCATCATCGCCGTCGCGAAATCCCCCTTGCTGAAACGCCAGTCAAAATCGAAATCCATCGCGTGCAGCGGCATCGCCGCCATTAGAGGGACGACAGCCACAATGCAAATCCAGACAACTCGTCGCAATTGATTCATGTGAATGTCACTCCCACCCTGCACACTGTGTTATCGCTTGTCGAAGTAGCTCAGGTCCCACTGGTCGAGCCACGTGAGCGTGAACGTTCCGTCGGGCTCGATCACGAGCGGCAGCCACACGTAGCGTGAATCGTGCAGCCGCCTGGGTGTCCAGCGGTCGGCCATGAAGACATAGCAGCCCAGCTTGCCTGCGACCGGGAACACGCACGTGCTCTGCGTCTGGAATGTCGTCTCCGCGTCGGGCCCCACGCACGGATTGCCCTTCGATTCCCACGGACCGAGGATGTGATCGGCGACCGCGTAGTCGGCCGCATTGGGCTTCCAGCCGGTGCATCCCGACGTGATCAGATAGTACCGGCCCTGAAGCTTGAACGGCGCGGGCGCCTCGCGGTACTTGCCGATCAGGACCCGTGCCCACGTCTGGCCCTGTACGACCGGGCTCTGAGGAGCCGTGAATTCATCGTTGAGCCGAACGATGTACATCGTCGCGTTGTGCTCGGAGGCGTAGAATGCATAGGCTTTGCCGTCGTCGTCGACGAAAAGGTTCATGTCGCGGTAGGTTCCGCCGAATTCCTTCTGTCGATCAGGATCGTCATCCTTGTACCCGAAGTCGTACTGGATGGGCCGCATGTGATGAACGAAGACGAACGGCCCTGCCGGACTGTCGCTCCAGGCGACGCCCGCCCGGGCGAAGTGGTAACCCCATTGCTCGAGGTGCATCCACATCACGTACTTGCCCGTCTTCGGATTGAGGATAACCTTGTGCCTCTCGATGAATGTTCGGTCGCGAATGTCGTCGGACAGCAATTCCTGCGGGAAGGCGACGCCCTCGTGTTTCCAGCGATACAGATCGGTCGAGCTGTAACAAGAGACTCCGGTCTGGCGGCCGGGCGTGCGGTCCTCGCCGTACCAGTAGTACGTGCCATCACGCACCAGCACCGCGCCGCCATGAGCCTGGATTGGCTTGCCGTCCGTGTCGAGCCAGACCTCGCCCGGCACAAACTGATCCTTCTGGTCTTGTGCGGAAGCCGAGCATTGGGGGACAAACGACCAGGACGCGATCCACATCACAACGATCAGGCCACGAACTGTGTTCATGTCTTCACCTCAGGTCTCATCACGATGTCACGTTCTGTCTCTATCCAGGCGCAGCGATCAGCGGGCCTTGACCACGGGTTTTCGGCGCCACCACGTGGCCAGGATCGAGCCGGAGACGTTCATCCACGGTCCGAAGATGGCCGGCGCCAGCGCGGCCTTGGCGCTGGCGAGCGTCTTGAGGGCCAGGCCGGAAGCCATCCCGCCGTTCTGAAGGCCCACCTCGATAGCCACCGTCCGGCATGCGCTTTCCTGGAGCCGAAGCAGTCGAGCGCCCCAGTAGCCCAGCACGTAGCCGATGCCGTTGTGCAGCATGGCGGCGAGGATGATGTACGGGGCGATCTTCATCAGATCATCACGCGATTGCGCTGTGATGATACCGATGATCAGGCAAATCCCAGCCATCGAGACGACCGGCAGGACTCTGTCCATCCAGTTCTCGGGCCCCTTGAGCCAGACGCCGATCACCAGCTTGGCCAGCGCCACGACGCCGATCAGCAACAGACCCACCACAAGCCCATCCTTCCCGAGACTGCCATTGCCGACCGTGAGGATGGCTTTCGGAGCGTACGCCGCAATGAGTGCCGCTGCACCAACGCTGACGGCGGCAACGAGACCCAACATCCATCCCTGATGGAATACCTTGCGTCGGCCGTACAGCATGTAGTTGGCCAACAGGCCGGCCACGATTGGAACGATGATCATGTTGATGATCGTGAACATCATCCCGAAGAACGGGACCGGGACCATCTTCCCTGCCAGCAGCTCCATCATCAGCGGCGTCATGACGGGCGAAGCCAGCGTCGAGCAGGCCGTCATGGTCACCGACAGGGCCACATCGCCACCAGCCAGATACGTCATCACGTTGGAGGCAACGCCGCCGGGGCAGGCCCCGATCAGGACCACGCCGGCCGCCACCTCCGGCTCGAAACGAAAGCCTTTGGCCAGCGTGAAACCGACCAGGGGCATGATAGAGAACTGAAGAACGAAACCGACGAAGACCGGCCAAGGCATTTTGACGACGCGGGTGAAGTCCGCCACGCTCAGCGTCGTTCCCATGCCGAACATGATGATCTGAATCAGCGGGACGATCAGCATGGCGAGGTCGAACCCGGGCCAGGTCATGAAGGCCGCAGGGTACACCATCGAGGCGGTCACGAAAGCGAACACCCATACCGTGAAGGCGAAACTCTTCAGAACCGGATGGCTCATGCAATACAACGCCAGCGACGCGAACGTCACGATCAGCGCAGGCCCCGAGACACCCCGATGCCCCAAGGCGAATGTAACGATCGCGACCGCAAGACCGATCGCCGACACAATCCAACAGTGTCTCAATGCCGAGTGTCCCATTGGCAGCCTTCTCCCCTGATTGTAAACTCTGAACGCGTGGCAGCCTCAAGCGCAGCTTGGGGATGGTGGTTTGTAGTGTGCCCGTAAGGGCATAACGCCTGACGGCGTCACTACGAGCAGTCCTTC
>CAZOFX010000128.1:0-13355 GCA_964579055.1 uncultured Pirellulales bacterium | reverse complement strand
ACCCGAGCCCAATGGAAGGCACGCCACCATGCTGCTTAACGGACCACCATTCTATACTGTCCCCCGAATAGCCATATTCGTCACCTCCCTTCTTGCCCATGGCGGCGAACCCTCGCGAGTCGCCAGTTGTTGCCGAACGCGCGTACTCTCTCCACGTGTACACCAGGGGTTCTCAGAGAGGTGATCTCTGTAGGGTGTCTTCCCTGACGCACTCGTCACCGCATCCGCTGCGGTGTTCGTCGCTTATTGTCTCGCAGTGTTACTTCTTCCTCACCACTTCGTTTTTGCCCGACTCGCGGGTCACGCACCACGGGCCACACTCAGTAGTCCTTGTACTTCCGCATCCAACTGGGCCAGTCCTCGGGAAGCACGCCTCCGCCTTTCGTCCACGGGCCGTCGGTGTCGAAATAGCGGCTCCACTTGAGTCTCCACATCTGCTTAAGTCCCGCCTTGCGGATGGACCAGTCCATCCACAGGATGTTGATGCCGCCGCTGTGCCGGTCGATACAGATCATGGACATCTGATGATCAACGATGTGCCCTTCGTAGGGTGGAGGTTCGTCGTAATCGCATGGGTGAACGGCGTTCCAGGTACAGTCCATTGCGACCGGCACGTTTGCCGCCCCCTTCACGTCGGCAGTACCCCAGACGCCGGTTCTCGGATCGACGGGGATGCCGCTGCGCGACTGACTGCTCGCCGTCCAGCGATTCAGGCCATAGCTGGCATACTGGACGAGAGACTCGGCCGGCAACTGTTCTGCGGGCGTTCTGTCTGATGTTCCCACGACGTAAGGCCAGGACGGCCCTCCCCAGGGCACACGCTCGCCCGGCCGGGGTCGGACAGCCGATGGACACAACGCCAGCTTGGGATCCTTGTCGAAAGGCGGTCTCGATGAAACGCGCACGGGGTTGCTGTCCCCGTAGTAGTCCGGGAACAGACCGCTGTTCTCCTGCACGTATACAGCCAGGATCAATCCCGCTTGATGCAACCTCGACTGGCAGACCACAGCATTGGCCCGTTTTCTCGCTCCTTGGAGTGCAGGAAACAGCAGAGCCATGAGCAGCGCGAGGATGGAGATGACCACGAGCAGTTCGATCAGTGTAAACGCCCGCTCGCTCTTGACTCGCTTTGTCGCGCCCATCGCCTTCGCACTCCTTCGTGCAACCAGGAGTCCACGCCATCCTACCTGCTCCGCAATGCTCGGGCGCCACCACTCAACCTGCATTTTCGCAACCCCCTCCATCCCTGTCAACCCCAAAATCCGAGAATTCCACGAAAAATCCCGCCCCAGCGCTTGCGGCGTTTCACGGGCAGTCCGGGGTTACATCTCCAACTGCCGGTTATTGTCGAGGGCACACGCTGTGCTGTTGCGGCTACGACGCCCAGGTCAGGGCGGGCTTTCCTTCGACTTCGCTCGGAGCTTGCCCTGAGCATCGCTGAATGGGACAAGCTTTCCGGCGTGGGCGCACTCGCGGAGGTAGAGGTTGATCAGGTTCTGGTACGGAATGCCGGTCTCTTCGGCCAGGGCCTTGAAGGGGCAGCATGGGCTAAAGCCCATCCTACCTTATTCCCACGACCCGTCGGGCGATGCGGGAAGAGGTGTGCGGTGCACACCCTACGCACGACGCTTCACGTTTCACGAGATACGAGCGACCAGCGACGAGCGACGCTTCACGCTTCACGCAACCCATCTACGCTTCTACCCATCTACGCTCCCACGGCCCGGCGGCTTTCCGCTTTCCGGGCGATGCGCCGGTGGTATAATGGAGAGTGCATGCGGCAATGATGACCGTCTGAGCGTGAACGTTTTCAAGGGGATTCAGTATGTCGCCGTTGGAGAAGGTGCAAGCAGACGCTCTGAAGCTCAGCAGCAAGGAGCGGGCCTTTCTGGCGAAGTGCCTGATAGAGAGTCTGGACCAGGGCGAGGAGCAGGAGATCGAGCGGTTGTGGCTCGATGAGGCCGAGCGCCGCCTGGCGGCCTATCGCGAAGGGACCATTCCCGCGCGAGCGGCCAGCGACGTCTTTGCCGACGCCTACGAGAGAATCAAATGAAGACGCTGCGCCTGCTGCTGCCTGCCGAAGAGGAGATGGTGGAGGCCGCGTTCTTTTATGAGCAGCAATCCGGCGGTCTGGGGCAGGATTTCCTCAGAAAGGTGCAAAGCGCCCTGGACGAGATTGGCCGGCACCCTACCCGATGGCCCAAGGTCAGAGGCGACATTCGACGGCGCCTGATTCATCGCTTTCCTTACGCGGTGCTATATGCAGACCAGCCGCAAGAAGTCGTAGTCGTCGCGATCATGCATCTGCGCCGACATCCGACCTACTGGATCGACAGAAGGACGTGAACCGACCAGGCAAGTTGACTTGGTGTGCGCTGCACACCGACGCACGACGCTTCACGCAACCCATCTACGCTTCTACGCATCTACGCTCCCACGGCCCGCCGCGAGCGACCAGCGACGAGCGACGAGCGACGCGTCACGCGTGACGGCGGCATGGATTCGTTTTGAAAAAAGCGCCAAAGCGCGATTTTGCGCTTGACAAAACGTCCCATAAGAATACACTGTGTCGAAACAGTGATGCTCATTCGTATTGTGTTCAAACGGTGCGGGGTTTGACAGGGTACGAAGCATGGATGCTGTGCGTGTGCTTAGAACAGGGACTGTTTTCCCCGCTCATTTCCAAGCGGCTGGCCCGTCCTGCGGATGTAAGGATGGGCCGGAACCCGTCCGACTCATGGGTTGCACAAACCCATCCGTGGCGGCTGTCTCAGCGCTGCGCAAGCAAGCCGGCTTTTCGCTCCCGATCTCGTTGCAGGGTCCTGACGGCGGTCCGTTCGTCAGGGGCCCGGCGGCGACCGGTCGTCTCCACGGCCGGCGGGAAGAGCAGAGGTTTACAACCAGGTAGGTCCCGGCCGTCGTGACGGTTCGGGTGGAGGAGACCACTCGCAAACAGGCGTGGAGGGTGTCTCTTGAGGTGACCACGCCGCGAGAGTAACTGTCTCGCGGCAGGAGGATGGACTCGGCGTGCGCCGATGCGGCGCATCGAGCGCCGATGGCGGTTCGAGGGCAAGCCCTCGGCCCAAGGGTGATGTTCACTGTTGCGCAAAGAGGCCTGTAAGGATAAACAAGAGCCTGTGGCTCTCGAATATCCACAGTGTGACCGGGCGGTTTGCGCCGAATACGGAGAGAAGGGAAACGGTTAAGGAGAACGATGATGAAAAGACTCAGTGCCGCACTCATTGCTGTCGTGCTCACCTCTGCGGCTGCCTATGGCGAGACCTCCGACGGCAGCTACTACATGAACACGACGGTGCAGACGAATCCGTCGCAGGTCCAGAACACGCAGGCCATCGGCGGGGGCAACGCCGTTTCCTCGTCGAACTCCGATTCGATCGCCTGGGCGGGCGGCGGCTCGGCCTATTCGGAAGGCGCCACGAGCGGGTCGAGCTCGATTCTCGTGTTCAGCCCGACGACGAATTCGAACTACAAGTCGCGGACCCCTCCGCTGACGACGTATCCCCCGTACCTGCCGATGTGGAATCATGGAGGTTGGGGAACCATAAAGGCGTATTTTCCGAACGGCCCGACGAACAACGACAGGGTGTACGAGCGCGTGTACGACCCCGCGAACGAAGACGACATGCGTGAGGTGCGCGGGATTCTGCGGTCGCTGCCGTACACCGGTCCGATCAAGTTCCTGGGCGGCCTGTGGAACGGCGTGCAGACGCTGTTCGGCGGTCCGAACCAGTACCATCACGGTCGCGGGTTCGACATCGCCAACGGCCTCGTTCGCGACCGGCGCCCGGAGGGCAAGCCGCTGCTGGTGTTCATCGACAGCTACATCGACCCGCTGCGGCTGGAGCAGGAAGGGTACGCCTACGTCGGACGGATCAGCCTGGAAGGCAGTGCGGATCGCAACTGGGACCAGGTCTACAACGCGGCGGTCGCCGAGGCGCTGCCGTGGGACGTGGACATCCTGCTGATCTCGGGCGGCATGAAGGGCGTCACCGTCGGCGCGACGACCAGCATCAGCGGGGGCGGCGGGTACAGCCAGACGAACTACTCGCTCTCGCTGCTGGGCGGCAAGAGCAAGGGCGTCACGGAAGGCAAGGGCGAGGCGGTCATGAGTGTCACGGGGTACCGGTACTGCCCCGAGATGATCGAGCGGCGGCGGATTCCGGTGTCGCTGTACGATCGGATCCGCGTGCGTCCGCAGACGGCCGCGATGGTGACCACGACGGCCCCGGTTCCCGCGGGCACGGAAACCGTTCTGACGACCGTCTCGGTCTCGCCGGATCAGGCGTCGGCCACGATGGTGCTGGAAGAGGAACACGTTCCGGCGACGGACACGGCGCCGGCCGGAGCGAACGGAGTCGATGTCAGTCAGGACCTTTACCGAATGGCGTTCCCGTAGCCGATCGGCCACGGGGCGATGAACGTGTGTCTCCGGAGAAGTAGTGTGGACAGGAAGTCAAGGTTGAGAGGGTCCGGGGGGGGAAAGGAGGTGACAGGCCCAGGGCGGGGCAAAGTGTCGGCAGCAAAACGGTGTTGTGATCGCGGACACGGTGTCGGCGATCCAAAAGGAGTGGACAACACGAGAATAGAAGGAGTCTACAACATGTTGAGAGTAATCGCAGCTTCGATGGTGTTCGTTCTGTTGATCGGTTCCGGTGCGTTCGCCAACCTGCTCCACGAGCAGTTGACGGGCATCGGCCTGACCAATGCGCTGGAGTTCATCCAGGGCGAGCAGCAAGCCAGTTCCATGCAGAACCTGATCGTCGACAATTCGCAGTGCGCCACCGGGATGTGCGGCAGCCTGGCCAACGAGAACTTCTTCGCGTCGATCGGCGAGGCCGCCAACGCGTGGGGCATGTGCGGCACGGTGGGCGTGCTTCAGGCTCTCGGGATCACCGGGACGCAAATGCAGGCCGTTTCCGAGGGCGTCGGCCCCAAGGTTCAGGACCAGACGCTGGGCGTCGAGGTCGGCCAGAGCATTTCCAAGATGAACGGCGCCGGGTACGGCGACGCGCTGCACACGGTGGTCGTCAACGAAGGGCAGAGCGCCAACAACGCGGCCGGCTACATGGACGAGAGCGCGACCGTCATGGGGATGCAGACCTCGACCCTGGTTGGCGAGCCCGGCGCCGCCGGCATGGTGACCGGCACGATGACGGTGCAGACGGTCCAGACGCAGGCTTCCATGTAATCGAATGGGCCTTCTGACAGAATCAGGAGAACCGTCTCTTCGAGGATTGGGCGGGGAGCCCTGAAGCGACCCTCGGGCCGTGACAGGGCACTGGGCCCCGGGGCTCCCCCTTGCTCTGCGACTACCGTGCCAGAGGGCTGGACAGGCGGGACCGTCATGGAACCGCCGGCCCCAACCGCCTGGCAGACACGTGACAACGAAGTGACTGAGAAAAGGAGTTCGCAAAATGTTCAAAGGATTCGCAGTATCGCTAACGCTGCTGCTGTTCGTGGCGACCGCCATGACGAGCGCCGCGCTGTTCCAGACCCAGGGTGGCGTGCTGGGCGGAACCAACGGCGTGACCGTCATCGGTGACGGCGCTGCGGGCAACATCAATGCGTTGACCATGGATCTCTCGCAGTTCGGTCTGGACGCGATGACGCACACGACCGCGTTCCAGGGCACCACCGGTGCGCTGCTTCAGAGCGCCGGCGCCGTGGGGATGGTCGGGCTTTTTGACGTCGATCAAAGCGGCGTCGCGCTGGCCGGCCAGACCCAGATCCCGGCCGTCGGATACCAGGATCAGGACCTCAGCGCTCTGCTGAACCAGGACGTCACCAAGGTGGGCGGCCAGGGCTCGGCCCTGGGTCTCCAGACCTTCCTGGGTGTTCAGACGCAGTTGACGTTCACGCCCTGGGGCGGCAGCGCCAACGTACAGGGGATCGGCGTGAGCCTGTACGATGCCGTCGGTGGCGGCCCCGGTGGCAGCACGCAGGTGGCTGGTGGCGCCAATTTCAGCGCCGGCCAGCTGTAGTCTCATGGAACGACAGGTGGGCTTCCATCGGCAGCCGGGCGGACGTGGAGGCGTCGCAGACCCGGCTGTCGGAGAGCCCCCGGCAGGTGGTAGCTCGTGTCAGAGCCGGTCCGCCAAAGGCGGACAAGGGAATCGGCAATCGCTCTTTGACCAAGGGCCTATCGGACGGTTCTTCCGAGGACGCTGATGTGTGACTTCTTAGCTTCTGGGTTCGTTAAGCGACAACCTCGTTCTTGTCCACAGGATGACCTTAAGAGCCCTCTGGTCAGGCTTGCCGCAGTAGACCGCATTGTGGTTCAGGCTCCTTTGGGACACGGCGTGCCTGCACCAGAGGGCTTCTTTCTTGCGAAACGGCGTCGGCCTCCGGCCCGGCCGGAGGGCGACCGGTTCCCTGGAGAAGCGGTGTGAAAACAACTTTGGATCGAGCAGGAGGGGAAGAGAAGGGAGGTTGAACCTCGGCCAAGTGATCAGTGGTTTCTTCGTCGTGTGTACGATCGATCCGCCGGCGGCGGACCGGTCCGCAAAGGAGTGAACAACACGTAGCAGAAGGAGTCTGAATTATGTTCAAAGCAGTTGTGTCTTCCATGATCGTAGTGGGCGTGATTGCCAGCGGTGCGTTCGCCGCTTCGTTGCACGAGCAGGTCACCGGCATCGGGGCGACCAATGGGATTCAGTTGCAGCAAGGCGACCAGACGGCCCAGTCGCTCCAGAACCTGGTGGTGGACAATCAGCAGGCCATCGTCGGCGCCGCCAACGAGAACTTCTTCGGCTCGATCGGTCAGGCGGTCAACGCGATCGGCAGTTGCGGGCTGATCGGGGCGACCCAGAACCTGAGCATTCTGGGCAACCAGATGCAGAACATCGGGGATTGCGTCACGGCCAAGGCGCAGGGCGAAAGCCTGAGCCTGACCGCGCTGCAAGGGCTCAGCCGGGCCAACGGCCAGGGCGCGGCCGATGCGCTGCACACGATCGTGCTCAACGCCAGCCAGAGCGGCATCAATGCCGGCGGCTCGCTGGATGAAGCGACGACCGTGATGGGCATGCAGACCTCGCAAATCTCGGGCCTGCCCGGCTCGGCCGGTGTGGTTCAGGCGGGGATGACGGTAACCGGCACGCAGATGCAGGGCGCTCAGCCGCAGGTTGCCCAGTAGCGGATGTAACGGATGTAGAATGTAGGATGGGCTTCAGCCCATGCTGCAGCAGTAGCTGTCACGGGTCCGCCGCAGGCGGATGCCGCAAAGCCCTCTGGTCAGGCCTGCCGCAAACACCTACGGTGATCAGGCTCTTCTCGAAGCGGCGGGCCTGGATCAGAGGGCTTCTTCTCTGTCGCACGAGCCGGCAGTTCCGCCGGAGGCGGACCGCCCGTGCGAATGTAGGAGGGTGTGTTGGGAACGGCCGGCATGTGACCGGCCGTCCGAAAAGGATTGAACAACACACACGGAAGGAGTCTCACAATGCTTGCGAAATGGATCGTATGTTCGGTAGTCCTGGCTCTGCTGGCCGGTCCCGCCTTCGGGATCACCATTCAGAACCAGGTGTTCAACGTCGGCTCGGTCAACGGGATCGACCTGACGGAGGGGCTCCAGAGCGCTGCGTCCACGCAGAATCTGACGATCGACCTGTCTCAGGTCGGCAGCGGTTCCGGCCTAAGCATGGCCAACGTCAGCCTGCTGAGCGTCACTGGGCAGATGGGCGGCCTGCTGCCCGTCGCGCCCTTGGTCGGAACGGGCATTATCGGGCTGCACCCCATCGCGGGGACCGCCGGCCTGACGCTGCCCCTCGGGGCGCTCGGATCGCTCCAGATGGCCCAGATGCGAGCCCAACTGTTCGGTCAACTGCTCGCCAACTGAGACGCGAGCACGCACACAACCACAAAGGGGCGGCCCCCACAGGCCGCCCCCTTTCTTTGCTCCCTGCGCCCCGCCTTCCCGGTCCGGCCGCAGGGGCCGGGCAGCCGTCTCGCAGGCCCGTCAGGGCCCTTTGGCCCTTCAGGCGCAACAAGGACCCGAGGGACCCAAAAGACCGAAAGGCGAATTTGGTCCGCCTGCGGAGGATGGCCGTCTCAAGCCGGAGCCCAATCCCGATCATCCGATAATATGGGCAAAATGAGCAAAAGGCTCTTGATTTGCCCGTCTGGTGTCGGTACAATGGCGCGCCTTGAGGATCTTCTTTGCAAGAGACGCGGTGCGGCACAGCTCGTGGAGAGTGGTGATGAGGACACGAACCTTCGTGGTGGTGGCTCTGGGGGCTTTCATCGTATTTGCGAATGGCGCTTGGCCTGGGGCGGCGGACGCCGAGACGGTGGTCTCTTATGGCGGCCCCTTCGATCTGCCCATCCCCAGCGACCCGGAGACGACCAAGGGATGGATGGCCGACGCGATCATCGAGGTGTCGGATCATCACGTCATCCTCGACCTGGACGTGGTCGTGAGTGTCACTCACACGCAGGTCTTCGATCTGCAACTGTGGATCACCAGTCCATCGGGCACCACCGTGGTGCTGAACATGTACGACCCGTTCACCGACTACTTCGAGGGCGCCGACTACAGCAATACGGTGTTCGACGATGAGGCGTCTGTGTCAATCTCGGATGGCCAGGCGCCCTTCGAGGGCCGATTTCGCCCGATCGATATCGAGGGCCTCTCGGCCTTCGACGGCGAGGACGCCTTCGGGCAGTGGCATCTGCGGATCTACGATGCCTGCTACATGGACACCGGCTCGCTGGAGTCCTGCGAGCTGGTCATCACAGCACCCGAACCGGCGACGGTGCTGTTGCTGCTGCTCGGCGCCGGGGGTCTGGTACGGTCCCGATGCCGAGGGTACGGATTGGCGCATCGGGCGGCGTCAGCGCGACAGTGACGCGTCCTTCTGACGGATGGTCTGCTCTTGTTTGCGTCGGAAGTCGTCGAGCTTCTGGTGCAGTTGGTCGTCGCGGAGTGCGAGGATCTGTACGGCGAGTATGGCGGCGTTTTTTGCTCCGGGTTTGCCGAGTGCCATGGTGGCAACGGGGACGCCCGGTGGCATCTGGACGGTGCTGAGCAGGGCGTCGATTCCGCCGAGTCCCGGTTCGGCGACCAGGGGCACTCCGATGACGGGCAGCAGGGTGCGGGCGGCCAGGGCTCCGGCCAAGTGGGCGGCCATGCCCGCGGCCGCGATCACCACCTTGATCCCGGCGGCCTCGGCGGCCTCGGCAAACTCGGCGGCGTCCTGCGGCGTCCGATGCGCCGAGAGGATCCGCACCGTCGGCTCGATGCCGAACTGACGCAACTGCTCGACGCAGCCCTCCATCACGCCAAGATCGCTGTCGGAACCCATGACCACGGCCACCAGGGGCTTTTTTCCGGATACCATTTGTCTTTCCTACCAGGCAAAATAGAATAGGATTGGTTCCGCCTTTCCGCCTGCGGCGGACCGCAGGCGGAAAGGCGGAGCCCGATCATAGCGGCTCAGGGGGGCGAAGGCAAGAGATTCGGGGGTCCACATGCCCACGCGAAAACCGATTGTCGCAGGTCAATTCTACCCGGGCGATCGCGACGAGTGCCTCGCGGAGCTGCGGGCGTGCCTGGAAGCAGGGGCGAATGATTATTCGCCCGTACCGGCCGGCGCGCCGGGATCCGTGCCACCGGCCGTCGTGGCGGCCATCGTGCCGCACGCCGGCTGGACGTTCAGCGGGGCGGTGGCGGCCCTGGCCTTTCGGGCGATCCAGAACTGTGGCCGGGCGGTCGAGACGTTCGTGCTCTGCGGGACGGCTCATGGGTATTTCGGCTCCGAGCCGGCCGACGACGACAGCGACGCGTGGGAGTGCCCGCTGGGCAACGTGGCGGTCGATCGGTCGCTGCGCGAGCGGCTGGTAAAGCGCGGGGTGGTCAGGATCGACCGGGCTGCCCATCGGCGTGAGCACAGCATCGAGGTGCAGGTCCCGTTCGTGGCGCACTTGTTCCCGCAGTCGAAGATCCTGCCGGTGACGGTTCCGCCGACGCACGCGGCGATCGCGCTGGGCGAGGCTCTGGCGGAGGTGACGGCCGACCCGCCCGCGGCGGGCGGATCGATTGTGTGCATCGGCTCGACCGACCTGACGCACTACGGGCCGCGATACGGGTTCACGCCCATGGGGACCGGCCCGGAGGGCCTGCGCTGGGCCAGCGAGGTGAACGACCGGGCCTTTGTCGATCTGGCTGTAGCGCTGGAGGCGGAGCGTCTGCTGGCCGGAGCGATCGAGAACGGCAACGCCTGCGGGCCGGGGGCCGCCGCCGCCGTGGTCGCCGCCGCCAGAGGTCTCGGCGTTCAGCGCGGATGCCTGCTGGCGCATACCACCAGCAACGACGTGATGCTCCGCAAGATGGGTTCGGCCAGCCGCGACAGCGTCGGATACGCCGCCATCGTGTTCTGATAACGTAGGCAATTCTGTGTTTGGCGAGACTGCCTTCCCAAATTCTCATCGCCGGTAAGCGGCCTAACGTCCGATATTTATGATCTGCATCCGGACCGCCAGGCGGGATATTTTCATTGACAGAGGCCTTGCTGGCCGATATCAGGACGGGGCGGGGGTCGTGGTGTGCGCAAAGTAAGCCGAATCCAATTTGGTTGGAGAGAAGAAGGATGGAACATAAGATTCTGTTGAGAGAGAGCGAGATTCCCCGCCAGTGGTATAACCTGGCTGCGGACCTGCCGACCCCGTTGCTTCCACCGCTCGGCCCGAACGGCAAGCCGATCACGCCGGACATGCTGGCGCCCGTGTTCCCGATGAGCCTCATCGAGCAGGAAGCCAGCACCCAGCGCTGGATCGACATCCCCGAGGCGATCCTCGACATCCTGTATCGGTGGCGTCCGGCCCCTCTGCGACGGGCGGTCTACCTCGAGAAATACCTCAAGACGCCCGCACGCATCTACTACAAGGACGAGAGCCTCAGCCCGGCGGGAAGCCACAAGCCCAACACCGCCGTCGCCCAAGCCTACTACAACAAGGTCGCCGGCATCACGCGACTGACCACCGAGACCGGCGCCGGACAATGGGGCTGTGCCCTGGCCTTTGCCTGCGCCCTGCTGGGCCTGGAGTGCAAGGTGTACATGGTGCGGATCAGCTTCGATCAGAAGCCGTTCCGCAAGCTGATGATGCAGGTCTGGGGCGCCAACTGCGTCGCCAGTCCGAGCACGGAGACCAACGCGGGCCGCACGATCCTGGCCGAGATGCCGGACACGCCGGGCAGCCTGGGCATCGCCATCAGCGAGGCCATCGAGGCCGCGGTCACCGACCCGAGCGGCAAGACCCGCTACTCCCTCGGCAGCGTGCTCAACCACGTCCTGCTGCATCAGACGATCATCGGCCTGGAGGCCAAGCAGCAGTTGAAGGCCGCCGGGGAGAAGCTGCCCGACGTCGTGATCGGCTGTGCCGGCGGCGGCAGCAACTTCGCCGGACTGGCCTTCCCCTTCACCGCCGACAAGATCAACGGCGCCAAGATCGACATCATCCCGGTCGAGCCGGCCGCCTGCCCGACAATGACCCGCGCGCCGTTCGCCTACGACCACGGCGACACCGCCTGCATGACGCCGCTGCTGGCCATGCACACGCTCGGCCATGCGTTCGTCCCGCCGCCCATTCACGCCGGCGGGCTGCGGTACCACGGCATGGCGCCGCTGGTGTGCCAGGCCATCGTCGAGGGCCTGTTTGCGCCGAGGGCCTACCACCAGAGCAAGTGCTACGAGTCGGCGCTGACCTGGGCCAAGACGGAAGGGGCGATCTGCGCCCCGGAGACCAGCCACGCGGTCGCCGCGGCGATCGACGAGGCGATCAAGGCCCGGGAAGAAGGCAAGGAAAAGGTCATCCTGTTCAGCTATAGCGGGCATGGCCTGATGGACCTGGCCGGCTACGACAAGTACATGTCCGGCCAGCTCAGCGATTACGAACTGCCCGAAGAGGTCCTCCAGAAGAGCACCAAGGTCCTGGAGAAGCTGCCGAAGGCCCCTATCAGGAAGACCGGTCGCTGGTAAAACGGGGCGACCTGTGCGCGAAAGTAAAGGATTCGACGTTCGTCGTCCGATGGAATGGGAATAAGTTAGGAGAGATCGAAATGAGGCATGTACTGTTGTTGACGGCCGTCTTGTTCGTGGCGGCAACGGCAGGGGCCCAGGACTGGGAAGGGGATCTCCTGGGAGTAGAGGCGGGCCAGCTCCACGCCATGCTGGGCGCCACCTTCGACAGTGAGTACGTCTGGCGCGGCTTCAAGGTCTTCGGCAGCAAGAGCGCCACGCACGTGCTGGGCGACGTGGACCTGTTCGAGACCGGCTTTGGGATCGGCGTCGCCGGTCACTATGCCAACGGCAGCGGCTATGTCAACTGGACGAGGTACGACTACACGCTGTATTACCAGAACGGCCTGTTCTCGTCGGAGCCCTATGCCACCAACTTCCGCGTCGGCTGGGTTCTCTATGACTATCCGGACTCGGGCAGCCACTGGGCCGACCTGCAAGAAGGCCACGTCGTTCTCTCCTGGCCGAACCTGCTGCCCATCAAGGGCCTGTGTCCGTCCTACGTGGCGGCGAAGATGTGGCCGTCGGAAGGTGGCTCATGGGTGGGTGGCAACGCCTCTGGCTGGTTCCACATCTTTATGCTCGACTACGGTTTCGTCGTTCCGGGGATCATCCCGCAGATTCCCGAGCACGTGATCAAGCTGCACGGCGAGGTCGTCTACAACGACGGCGTCCACCCGTATGGCTTCGATGCGGACCACGAGATCACTCACTTCGTGCTCGGCGCCTCCACTGATCTGGACCTGGGCAGTGGTCTGGTGTTCACACCCTCGGTCTACTACCAGCGGGCGATGGACACCGGGATCGAGTGGTTCAACGATGGCGCCGACGAGCTCTGGGCCAGCGCGAGCCTGAAGTATTCGTTCTAAGCAGCCCGTTTCATGCAGACTACCGGGCCGCCCACATGGGGCGGCCCTTTTTTTTCACCGGTTCGTAGCGTCTCTTGTGGAAGCAGTACCTGCGCCGTGGGTAGGGGCGAGGCATGCCTCGCCCTACGGGCATACTGCGAACCGGTTTTTCAGCGAATGTCGCGAGATTTTCTTGCATCGCACGGGTGAATCTGGTAAGAATGGGGAATCGAGTGTGGATGCTCACACCGGCGCACGAATGTGTGCATGCTCTTGAATGCTGCCTTTATGCGGACCGCATCCTCGTGCGGTCGCGCTTTCGCGGCGGAATCGAGAGGCCCTGAGGCGGTGAAACCTGCCTGTACCCAAGCCGCCAAGGGGAGATGACAGCCCAGTCGCTGTCCTCGAAGGCGCTTCCCTTCTACGCCCCTCGCCCTTTTTCCTTTTCGCACCCTTCACGCCCGGGCGTATCTCCCCT
>CAZOFX010000127.1:0-13457 GCA_964579055.1 uncultured Pirellulales bacterium | reverse complement strand
TCTTGGAAGCCAGGCAGCAATGAAAACGCCGGGCGCCCTGTGCGGCCAGCACCGACGTCGGCTTCAGGAATGCCGAAGCGCCCGCAGCGGCGCTGATCGCCAGAAAATCGCGTCTTGATAACATAGTCGGGGGATTCCTTTATGGCCGCATGAGACGTCTCACAGAAGTCGCATGTCATAACTTCACCACAGGCATCATACAGCGAGAGACACCGAATTTCAAAGGGGGAACGAAAGGTGTCCGGTACGAATGGCATGAAGACAAGCGGCGCCGGTTCGCCGTGTGCGCTCGGGGACGAGGCATGCCTCGCCCCTACCTGCGCCACATGGTGGGCCGCAGTGCTTTGTCCCGATCCGATGGTTTCGCACGCGCCATCCTTGGGCGGGCGACTGGCAGGGGCGACCGCCCATCGCGGCCGACCGCAATCCACCACGTGGGCCTGGGGAAGGCCCCGAAGAAATACCGGACACCTTCAATTCCACAGTGCGCCGGCGCAAATCGCGCGCAGCAAGAAAATCAGCAATTTTCTGGAAACGCGCGTTGTGATCTTCGTCATGATAGTATAATCGACTCGTGCGAGGGTGGGCCGGTGAGACAACATCGTGTTTGACGTTTGCTCGTCGTCATCGATCCTGCGCCGTGCCATAGCGGGCCACCTTTGCGAGAGAGCGTTCTGTTTGGCGCTGGGAGAATGCGGGCGGGTTAACAGTGCATGACGGCCGAGGTGTGCTGTGTCGACTGTCTTGGCGCTGTACCGTATCCGGAGGGAACGAGTATGGCTTTGTTAGCGAGTCAGCCTGCGGACAGGGGGCAGCATAGAGGCGATCGCCGGCCGGACCAGTCCCGGCCAGGGCAACCCTATCGCCAAACCGTCCATCGTCCGTCCTCCTCAATCGATCCTCGCGCCTTCACGCTGATCGAGTTGTTGGTGGTGATCGCGTTGATCGCCGTGCTGGTTGCCATCCTCGTTCCGGCGATGCGTCTGGCAAGGGAGCGGGCCCAGCGCATCGTCTGCCTGAGCAATCTCAAGCAGCTCACCACCGCCTGGATCGCCTACGCCGACCAGTACGACGGTAGACTCGTCTTCGGGCTCTCCTTCGGCTATAGGAAAAGAGGGCACGATGGATGGAAGAGAAAGATGCAGGGATGGGTAGGAAGTGCCCTCATGAGCCGCGCAAGCGCGTTCGAGGACCCTAACAGGGGGGCCCTGTGGCCGTACGTGCGGGATGTCGACGTCTACCGCTGCCCCCGGGGATACGCGAATAACCTGGTCACGTACGTCCCCGTGGTCGCCGCCAACAATGACACACCCCACATGGCGGGAACGTACGTCCCGGACACGGCCGAGGTGGAGATCGCGGAAGTCGGAGTGCGTGTCGGGCGCACCGTCCTGAAACTGACCAGACTGACGGACATCGTCAGTCCGGGTCCGGCCGCCCGCGCGGTCTTCCTGGACATAGGCCACTATCCAAGCAGCGTCGACTACTGCGTTCATTACTTCTCTCCCGGTTGGTGTCTCGACACTCCCCTCGCGCCGATGCGACATGGCGCGGGCACCACCCTCTCCATGGCGGACGGACACGTCGAGCATTGGAAGTGGAAGGGCCGGGAGACGTCGCGCGAATTGCAGGCCGCAAAGAGAGTCGTCACGACATCGTCTGTCATCCAGGAGTATGTACCCCAGACCGAAGACGGGCTCTACGATTTGCAGAGATTGCAAAAAGCCACCTGGGGCCGGCTGGGGTATACGCCCGAGGAGATGTCCGAGAAATGAGGATGCCCATTGACATGCGAAGTGCAACACAGAAGGGAGCTAAAGGTGTCACGTACGAATGACACCACCGTGGGGCTGGTTTCGTCGCGGGGGGGATTGCGGGGATCTCATCGGGAAGGCGGATTCTGGTTGTCTTCCTGGGGTCGCACGGGTAGGTTTGCCGGCATGGTGCGGTGGGCAGGAGGTGCAACGGCCGGTGCCGGCGCAAGCGATGGTTCGGGTCACGAATGGGAGGAACCGATGGGTCCAGGAAAGATGGTGACGGTTGTGGCCTTGGTCGGGTCCATTCTGTGCGCGTGGCCGGAGTCGGCGGAGGGCTACAACCCGAAGTTCTTCACGCTGGGCATCGGGCAGACCTGCACGGATGCCTTCGGAGGCGCTGTCCCCCGGTCGGTGAAACTCCTCGATGTCGTCGACAGCTACGAGATGGGCTACTGGCAGGGAGGGCTGCGGAAGATCTGCTACAAATCGACGATCACGCTGACGGTGGACGGCGTCGAAGGCACGGTCGGCTGCGGCCCGTTCCACATGCCGGTGGTCATCAACGGTTTGAGGATATGCGGCGAGCTGACCCGAGCCTTCACGATCGACAGCACCGCCATACCGGAGATGTCCGAGGCGGTCCTGTTGAGCGCCAAGGACGCCTCGATGCCCTGGTATGATGTCGGCCGGTTTGCCTTTCCCATCAAAGACTACCGATGGGGATGCGCGAACTTCCTGAATGCCTGGCTCGGGTTCCATGACATGTCGGCCGGCAAGCTGTACTACCATTATGGCGTCGATCTGGGCGGGATGTACCCGAAGCATCACCGGCTCGTGTCGATGATTCCGAACGCCGAAGTCCTCTCCTACGGCGCCGGCGTCTCGATCCGCAATTCCGAATTCGAGATTCTCTACTACCACATGGTAGATCGCTATCTGAAAGAGAACCTCGGTGTGGGAAGCGTTCTCGATCGAGGCGAGATGTTCGGCTGCCTGGGCAACTCCGGCTGCGGCAACGATGCCCACGTGCACATCGACATGCGCTACGTTTCGGATCCCAAGAGGAATATCAACTGCTTCCCGATCCTCGTTCAGGCGTATCTCGAAGAATATGGCGAACCCCTGTCGTTCCCGGGACACAAGAGGCACTGCTACGCGGCAGACACGATCGAGCTCGAAGGCTCTTTGTCCGTGGCGCCGCCCGGCCGGAGCATCACTTCCTACGAATGGACGTTTACGGATGGAACGACGGCAACCGCCGCGAACGTGCGCCGAACCTACAGTACGCGAGGCGCCTACGCGGAAGAGCTGACGGTGACGGACAGCGCCGGCAAACGATCGTCGAACTGCGTCATGGTGTTCGTCTACGATCGAGAGAACCCGACCGACGCTCCCTATGCCGATTCGCTGAGTCATTTTCCGGTGAGGGGCATCGTCCCAGGGACGCCGGTCGCCATCTACTTCCACGGCAGGAACATGAATTCGAACTTCTCCATCGATTACGGCGATGGCGTGGTCGAGGCCGCCTCGGATCACGGCACCAGAGTGCATTCATACCTGCGTCCGGGGGATTACACGATCACCTACAAGGGCGATGGCCCCGGCGGCACAGGAATCTTCCGAAGGAAGATCCTCGTGCGCGGCCAACAGGACGCCGGAGCGGAGCAGAGCGGGCCGGGCAGGAAATAGGCCCCTTCGGCTTCGCTCAGGGCCGGGTCTTATGAGCGCCCTACGAACGGTGCTTGTGCCGTAAAATGCTGGTGGTGCGACACTTATGCTCTGGCGAGGTCTCTGCCTGCCTGCCCAGGGCGAGAAATCCGGGCTGGCGGCGTCGTGGGGGGCGAGGTCAGAAGGACCCCTTGCGGCCGAATTGGCTGGCGGAAATTTCCCGCGATTTTGTAACGGGCCCTCGAAACCTCCGTCCATACCTGCGGGGATCACGGCGGGCCCGTATGTGTCGCGCGGCACAGGGCCCAAACGTGATCCCCCAACGGGGAGTCTGCGAAACAGCACTTCGCCACAGGCGTTGGACACAGAAGGGCCGATGAAACCGAACGTCGCACAATTGGAGCTGAACCTCATTCGCCGGGCGCAGAGCGGTTGCCAGGACAGCGTCTCGCGCTTGACCCGGCTCGCCCAGAAACGAATTCAGACCTACATCTACCGCATGACGCTCGATTTCCACCTGGCACAGGACCTCTGCCAGGACACCCTGCTGGAGATGGTCAGACATCTGCCCGAGTTGAGAGTCGAAAGCCCGCCGGCCTTCTGGGCCTGGCTCCACAAAACGGCCCTGAACAAGATCAGGTACCACATCCGCCAGAGTCGCCACACCCTGGTACGCCAATCCATCAATTCGCTCGACGATGCCGCACTGGCCGAGCGGCTCTCCGAAGCCGGTGCCTCCGCCTGCGACAAGCTCATTCATCAGGAGGTCGTACAGGCGGTTGTTCGCGCCATGGCATCGCTGAAGCTGAATTACCGAAGCGTTCTGACCTTGCGCTGCTTCGACGACTTGTCATACGTCGAGATCGCAGAGGTCATGGGGGGGTCCCAGCTTCGGGCCCGGCTGCTGTTCTTCCGAGCCAAGAAATCGCTTCGCCGACAGCTCGCCCGCAATGGATTCGGCCGGATGCACCTCGTTTCGGGCCTGACCGTGTTCGGGGCCATTACTGCTTGTACGGGTCGATCCGCGGCGGCGGGGGTGCTGATCGGCCAAAATGCGATGAGGACCGGCCTTCGCACTGCGGCACTGGCTGCCGCGGCGTCGAAGGCCGGTCTGACCGCCGCCGCCATCGTCGTCGCAGTCCCGTTGTTTGTCGCAATCGGGGCCTTGTCTTCGGGCCTGCAGCACGCCGACCCGGTGGCGCCAAGGACTACGCCGATCGCCGAGGTCTTGGAGGAGTTCGCCTATCCGTCCGCCGTCGTCGGCAGCAGCAATCCGGAGGGCAATGGCTGGACCTGCATCGATCTGAACGAAGCCGGGACGCCTCCGGCGCGCGTCGATGCGCCCACTGTGCTGGTCAGACGGCCGCACGGTGATAGCGTCGCGCTGGTGTTGCCGCAGAACCATTGGGTCCAGCTTGGGTTCGGATCGACGCTGTACGACGCGGCGGGGCCCGACCTGCTCGTGACAGGCACCGACATTGAGGACCTGCCCGAAGTGGCCGCCGTGAGTGACACCAACGACCTGTTCATCCTCGCGCCGGAACAGGCGGCGCCTCAAGCGTCCGGCGTGACCCTCATCACCTACGACTTTGCCCAGGTGCCCGCCAGCGCCAGGCTTGCGGCCGTCCGCATCCGAGGTCTCGCCGGCAACAGCGCCCAGGGCGGATTCCAGCTCGTCGGCGTCCAGGCCCGAACCGTCCCCGTCCGGGCCCCCCAGACGGCGCAACTGCTGCGATGACCGACGCAATCACTATTCCTCCTTCCCTGTTACCCCCCTTCGATCCGACGGCCATCGGCATCGAAGGGCCTTTGGTCACAGGCCGCGTACCTGCCCGATTCGCCACCATGCCCACAGACTTCGGGATTGCCTGCCATGCGCGCCGGGTTCGTCATTCAGATGGACGCGCCGGCTTCGTCCGGCGGGGCATCATGGCGTTCGGATGCCGAGCAAGTTCGGCGTCTTGCCCTCACACAGCGAGATGGCCTTGCTCAGCTCCCCCTGGCACAGGCACTTGGCGTGATCGCAGGGTTCGCCTGTGAAGTGGCTCTTCAGGATCGGCAACGCGCGAGGGTCGCGCGCCTGTCCGAGCGCCCAGACCGCCTCGTTGCGCTCGCGAAGCGAATGGGCGTCGGACTGCACGTAGTCGAGCAACGCCGCGACATCGTCGCCCGGATGGGGATGGGCCGCCTGCGCCGTCCGGCAGCATCGGTCCAGCCCGGATTGAATCTGCTGACGCAGGACGCCCACTGAGACGACACACAGGGCCAGACAGACCGAGACAATCAGGATTATCCTCCTGCCACGGAATCTTCTCGGATGCATTCGGCCACCTCCTGTTTCAACTGGCGACTCGTGCCCCTTGTCTCCGGCGGAGGGCTTTCTCGCCGCCTGCAAGCAGGCCGGTCAGACCGGCGTTTGCGATGTGACCCGGGGGGCCGTGCTCCTGCGGGGCGTACGCATTCATGATAGGCGGCAGACGCACCCAATGTCAACGACTCTGGTCGCCAATTCGGCGTCCTCTTCCATTGGAATCCGGCGTTTCACGGCCTTCGCAGCGGCCTCCGCCTGGTGTTGTGCTTCTTCGGATATGTTCGGCGAGTCGAATTCAGCGTGCGGCTCGATCGTGCTCTATGGCGTGCTGTTTTTGGGCCCGGACCGCCTCGGTGAAATGGCCGGTGAGGGTCTCATACAGACGGCCGGGAAAGGCGTTCTCGATCTCCTCGATGCTCCGCAGGCCGAAGATGCACGCGATGGCGAGCGGGTCGGCCCGGAAACCGGTGTGGCCCTCGTAGAAGCCGTAGCCCATGATGTAGTAGGGGAGCATTTCACTGAATCGCACGTGGGTGAGCTTTTCTTGCAGTTCGGTCACTTGCGTGTCGGAAAGATCAGGGTATCTCCGGCGCAGGAAGGAATTCTCTGCCGCCGTGAGCGTGCGTCGGACGTTGATGTCGAAGGTTCCCTGTATCTCATCCTGGAATATGGAGATCTGCCAGCCCTTCGTCGATTCGGCGCGCAGCGTGATCTCCTGGTCGTTGTAGAAGAAACGCGGGATGATGGAGAACCTCTTGAACGTGCCGCGTTCGATGTCTTGAAGGATCATATTCCAGACGTGGTACAGCGGCCTGGCCATCTGGGGATGGGTCAGCCCCAGTTTTCTCACCAGGTTGTTGTCGGCTTTGAGAACCGAGAGGATCGTCTCATCGTCGGCCATGAACCCTGCTCCGGAAAAACGCCCGGGCCGGCCGATGTAGGTGATCAGATCTACGGGAAACCCCGTGATCATCGTGGTGGCATCCAGCTCTGCGTCCGCGTGGAGTCCGGTTTGGGCCAGTGTCAGGAAGTCGTCGCGATTCACGTGGAGCTGCCGGTCCTTGCCGTATGCGAACGGCACTCTGTAGCTGTAGTGCAGAGGCCCTCCATTCTCGACGGTGACAGGGATGCACACGTACTTGCCGTTCTTCAGAACGGCTGTCACGATCTCCGTTCCGTCTTCCGCCAGATATGGAGATGGGAAGGTCGGCCGCTCATTGAGCTCGTTAGGATACAGAAGATGGGCGTTGGTGCTCCGGCCGGCAGACGTCGCCTGCAACGCGGACGATTCCGCCAGACAGCAGGCGACGACGACCATAGCGATAGGAAAACACACGACGTTCCTGCGGCACATCTCTCATCTCCTTACATCGTGGACTACGGTTCACGGCACCACCAGGGCCACGCGAGCCTTGCCGGCACAGCCTTTCCGGCGTTTTCTCTTCGATACGGTGCTATGACGATTGCCCTCGTGGATTGGTTGACAGAAAATCCAGCCCATGCCGATCGGATTCCCGACGCCGGCTCGCGCGGAACGGCGATTGAGAGCCGTGGTGTGCACAGCACACGCTACCCTTGGTTCGACGACTTGTCATCAACGTCGGCTTCATCGGGGAAGTTGAGGTAGGCGAAGGGGCCGTGGAGCTCGATGGCCATGCTGGCGGTGGGCTGTCGCGGGGATGGCCGTCAGACGGTGAAGAATTCAGGAGTCAGAGATGGACGAGCACTGCATTGGGTGTCCGTGGTTCGACCGGGAAAGGGAGGCATGCTACCGCAGGCCACCCAGGTTCTGTGCGTTAGATCAGTCCGCGCTGGGCGTGGGGTCAACCATAGGTTTTGCCGCCGTCGTCGACGTACAGCTCGCCTTTGGCCTGGCTGACGATGGCGGCAGCCTCGGGGACCTCGGTCAGGTCGGGGACCTTCAATAGGCGGAAGCACTTTCGGCATCGCAGCCGGCGGTCGGCGGCGCTGCCGTCCAGCCACCAGTGGTAGCCGCAGCGGGGGCATTGGGCGATGATGTGCATCCGATAACCTCTGTCGCAAACGTTACTTAGAGTTTCCTGCCTCTATATAGTCGTCCGGCGAGGCGGTTTATTTTGAGCCGGATTGCGATTTCTTGCTCGCGTGCCGAATACACCGGTCTAATAATATAGAGGCCGCCAAGGCAGGATCGGTAACAGGCGAGTTGCGAAAAACTTCTCGGACCTGTGACCCGTAGAATCCACTTGAATCGACCCCATAATTGTGGTACGATAAGTGCTACTGGGGGCAGAAGTAATGAACGGTTGGATCGGATACAAATCGTTGGATGTTCTTGATGCGACGGCTGCGGCGACGGCATTTTCCCGCCGACTGCTGGTCGGCCGCAGCGAAGCGTCCGGTCCCGTCCATGTCGACGTCCACGTCCGATCCTACGACGATTCGTGCCCCCTGGCTTCTCCGGCACCTGCGCCGCAGCCCGGCCGCCTGCCGGTCGGAACCATCCTCGACTGCTACGTCTGACGACGTAAACGGTTTTTCTACAAGCCTTTAAGAGTCAACCGCCGAGAATCTGCGCCCAGAACTCCTGCTCTGCGCGGCGCAAAAAAACGGGGGCCTTGACGCCATCCTTGGCAGGCCCCACGACTCGATCGGTGTTTCTATAAAGTCTTTATATTCCGAAGTTTAGTATGTTCTGGGCGGCCGATTGCACGTTCTCCGGGCTGGTCAGTTGGCCGCTGGCGAGCAGTTGGCGGGCCTCCTCAACGGCAGCCGCGTCTGCCTCGGCAGAATTCTTGGCCTGATTGATCAGGTCTTCGAAGCTGACGTGCAGCGAGGCGTCGGCTTGACTGCCTCGACGTGTATTGACGGGGTCGGGAGTTGGGAAGGATGCCTGTCCCATGAGCGGTCCGACTCGATTGATGTCAATGTTGTTTATCATTTCACGTTCCTTAGTATCCGTGTTTCCATGTTTCTTTTCGTACGGTTGGCCGGAATCTTAAGGGCCTTCCTGTAAAAAATACCGGCCCATAAAAGGGCCCTCGCCATCCGTGGCGGGCCGCTTGGCGGCGGTGGCAGACCGGCGGCTATTGCTCCCCGCGCTCGAACGTCTCGGCCACCTCGTAAGCCACGAATTTGCCGAACTTCAACGGGCTGACCACCACCAGCTCCTCGCGCAGCGAGGCAAAGCCGGTCCGCAGGTCGTCCTTGAAGTAGCGTTTGATCCGTTTCTGGATGTCGCGGTCGGAGCTGTCCCAGACCTGTTCGAGGCCCCAGATCAGTTGCCCGTCGGTCAGGTCGAGCAGCTTGAGGCGCAGGCCGAGCGACATGTGCGGATAGGGCGTATATTCGGTGACGGTCCCGACGAGCAGGCCGTTGCACTTGAGGGTCTCGCGCATGGCCAGCAGTTGGCGCATCGCCTGGAGCGAATCGAGGTTTTCCTGGAGGCCTCTCCAGTCGGGATTGTCCTGATGGACGATGGTCAGGCCGAAGACCTGTTTTTTCTGGAGAGCGACGAAGAGCGCCTCGGTAAGGTCGGCGGAGATCTGGGGATGGCCCGAATTGTTGTCCAGCTCGACCAGCGCGACGCGGCCAAGGTTGGCCAGGTCCTTGTAGGGGTTGAGGTAGAACGAGCCGGCCATGCCGTTGACGTTCTGAGGGGACTTGCAGCCGCCCTGCAAGGCGACCCAAGCCAGGACGGTGGCCACGAGCAGGGCCTGGCGTGCGGCGGGCGCGGTGTTTCGGCGATCCGATTCGACTGGGCTACGGTACATTCGGTTCCTCCGTCACCGGCGCGGCGGGTGCGTTGGCATTGGGGTCGCTGGATGGTTTGGCGGCGAGCGCTGCGGCGTGGCGCCGTTCGATATTGGCGGCATCCGCTTCGCCCCCGAGAATCTCCAGCACTTTCAAGAGCGCTTCCAATTGCGCCTTGGCGGCCTCCCGCATCTCGCCTCGGAAACCAAGGATGTTGGTCTTCCAGGTGTTCAGCTCGGTGAGCATCTCGATGAGCAGCTCGTTGGCTTCGCCCAGTTCTTTCTGCGTCTGCTTGAGTTTCGCCTCCAGCGCGGCGATCTGCTGCAAGAGGGCCTCGTTGTCGGCGGTCAGACGCTGATTCTCCTCACGCAGGGCGTTGGTCTGGTCCGAGAGGCGGGCGTATTTCTCCGACAGCTCGATGGCCGACTCGACGGCGGTCCGGCCTTCCAGCGGGGTGTCCTGGAAGCGGTTCGCGCTCGATCTGCCTGCCTGAGGGCTGGGTGCGTTCTCGGTGGTCATTGGGCGGATCGGTCGCTGCGGGGGGTTGCAGCCGCAGAAGGCGCCGCCGAGGCACGATACCGTCACCAGCGAAACGATTTGTCTGATCCTGCACATCGAACATCTCCTGGCAAAACAACACCTCACGAGACCACCGTGGTGGCCGACGCGGGGGCCCCATCCGGCTGGGCATATTCACATCGCACGAGCGTGGTCTTGCCGCACGAGCACGTTACCTCCACGAGGGCGTACTGCGGATGATTCTCGGCAATGCGAATCCGCGTCGGCGCTGCGCCGCATGCGGCGCCCGCCGTGGGTGCGGCCTTGGGGTCCAGATCCAGTCGGAACGAACCCTGCCATTGCACCTGGCTGGCTTTGAGAACACGTCGCGTCAGTTTCGGCATTTGCGTTTCTCTTCCTTGCTGTTTATTTCACCCGGCGTGAATCCCGTCAAGCACAATAATCGACGGAGTGCGGGTCGTCCCGATCGGGTGGGTCCGCTTTGGCTTCTTCGGCCTCTTCCGGCTCGGTCTCAGGCTCCGAGTGGGACTTCGGCTTGGCGTCCTGGCGGCGTTTGTGTTCTTCTTGTTTCTGGATCGGCGTCAGGCCCTGGATCGTTTGCAGGCCCTCGACAGGCCGGATGGCACTGTAATCACTATCCGTCATCGCGGTATTCCCCCAATTGGGCCGAGAGAATCACCAGTGCACTGGCGTGCAACTGGCTGACACGGGACTCGGTGATCTCGAGCAGATCGGCGATCTGTTTCATGGTCAGGTGCTTGTGGTAATAGAGCACGATAATCTGGAGGCGCCGCTGGTCCAGCTCCTGCATGGCCGCGGTCAGCTTGTTGAGCATCTCCGCCTTCTCCAGACGGTTGTCCGGAGCGGCCGTGTCGGCCGACGCCAGAATCTCTCCCAGAGCCGGCTGTTCGGCGCTGAACCCATCGATCGAAACGAAGTGCTGGGCTCGCGCGCTCTCAAAGAGCGTCCCCACCTCCTCGACGGTGATGCCAAGCTCCTCGGCCAACTGCTCGTCGGTGGGGGCGCTGCCCGTCCGCTGGGTGATGCTCTGGCTGACGCGCAGCGCGTGGCGCACCTGGCGGTTGATGTTGGACGGCAGCGGCGAAGCCCTTCGCAGCTCATCGAGCACGGCGCCTTTGATCCGGATGTAGGCGTAGGTCTTGAACTCCGCCTGATGCGAGGCGTCGAAATCCCGAGCCGCCTTGAGCAGTCCGACGGTTCCGGCCGAGACGAGATCCTCGAACGACAATGGCGGACGCAGGTAGCTCGCGGCCCGATGTGCGATCTTGCGGACCATCGGCAACAGCTCGACGATCTCGTGTTCCGCGATCGAGCGGGGCTTGTGTCCCGAATAGGCGCGCAGGGCGACCGCCTTGAGGTGGTCGCTCCTCTCGGCGGTCTGGCCGGCGGAGGTCTCTGCGGTGGTTTCGAGAAGATCGTCAGTTCTTGCGGTCACTGGTCTGATCCTTGTCTACCTGGCTGGCAATCATCGCTCCTGTCACGATCGCGTCAACGGCGCGCATGGCCAGGGAGGCGACGAGGTACGTCGCCACGGCGCCGAGCATGGCGCGCTTGCAGCACGTGTAAGGCGCCAGGTTCACCACGCATCCGACGATGCCCAGGGCAAAGAAGGCCATCACGGCGGCGGTGAATGCGATGGGTCGTGTCTGTAGTAGCATAAATCAGTCGTTTCCTCCGCAGGGTGCGCACCGCACCCCATTGCCTCTGCACCTGATCTTGTGGGTTTGGTCATCACGCATGGGCGTAGGCCGGCGCGGCCTTCTCCTGGGGCACGATGGTTTCGATCGATTCCACTTCCGTTCCGAGCACGATTTCGTCGTAGGCCACCACCGGCAGCATCGGCAGCGTCCGGACCAGCATCCGCGCCAACGGGGCCCGCAGTCGCGCGTCGCAGAGCAGCACGAGCTTGTCACTGCCCTGATCCATTCCCGACCGCCAGGCTTCGGCCATCTTCCGGTTCAGGTCCATGGCGACGTCGGCCGGAAGGTTCAGCGTCAGCTCGCCGCCCTCCTGGCTCAGGCTGCTGGTCAACTGATGCTCGAGCGATGGATCGAACGTGATGGCCACGATCTTGCCTGCCGCGTTGCGGTACTGCTCGGTGATCGTCCGGCTCAACGACTTGCGAACGACCTCGGTCAGCGTGTTGGCGTTCTTGGTCTTCGAAGCGCTTTCCGCCAGCGATTCGAGAATCGCCGTCAGCTCGCGGACGGGGATGCCGCCTTTGAGCAGGTTCTTGAGGACCCGCTGGAGCAGCGCGATGGAGACGTCGCTGTCGGTGCCGACGATTTCTCCGACCAGCGACGGCTGGTTCTTGCGGAGGCGGTCCACGAGCAGTTGCACGTCCTCGCGCGTCAGCAGCTCGTCCGCGTGCCTCTTGAGCGTCTCAGACAGATGAGTGATGAAGACCGACTCCGGATCGATGACGGTGTAGCCGTTCAGTTCGGCGGCTTCCTTCTTGCCGGCCGAGACCCAAATGGCGGGCAGTCCGTAGACCGGTTCGGTCGTCTTGATGCCCTCGACCTTTTCACGAACGCCGCCCGGGTCCATGGCCAGGAACATCTCCGGTTCGAGCTGGCCCTTGGCCACCGGGATTTCCGACAGGCGGATCTCGTAGGCATTCGGTTCGAGGTTCAGGTCGTCGCGCAGGCGCACCAGCGGGATGACGATCCCCAGGTGCTGAGCGAACTGCCGGCGCAGGGCGCCGATCCGTTCGAAGATCGTGTTGCTCTTTCTCGGGTCCACCAGCGTAATCAGACGCACGCCGACGTGGACGGAAATCCGATCCATGTCCAGCAGCTCTTCGACCGGTTCCTTTTCGGTCTTTTTGGCCGGCGTTTCCGGCGCCGACAGCGGTTTCTTCTCGGCCCGAGAGGCCATCCGTCCGACGAAGGCGGCGCCGGCGCCCAGGAGGAGGAACTGAACCTTGGGCATGCCGGGAACGAAGGCCATGGCGCCGATGATGCAGGCAGCCGCCATAAGGGGCTGGCCGGCCCTGAGGAACTGCCTGGAGATGTCTTGGCCGACGCTGTGGCTGGAGGAGATCTTCGTGACGAGAAAGCCCGAGCTGACCGAGATGATCAGCGAGGGGATCTGGCTGACCAGACCGTCGCCGATCGAGAGGATCGAGTAGGTCTTGATGGCGTCGGCGATGCTCATCCCGTGAGAGTAGCCCATGGCGATGCCGCCGATGAGGTTGACGGCGGTGATGACCAGGCCGGCCTTGGCGTCGCCGCGGATGAACTTGCTGGCTCCGTCCATGGCCCCGTAGAATTCGCTCTCCTTGACGATCTTGGCGCGCCGCTCGTTGGCCTGGCTCTCGGTGATGACGCCGGCGTTGAGATCGGCGTCGATGGCCATCTGCTTGCCAGGCATGGCGTCGAGAGTGAATCGCGCCGACACTTCGCTGATGCGCTCGGCGCCCTTGGTGATGACGATGAACTGAATGATGA
>CAZOFX010000126.1:0-13520 GCA_964579055.1 uncultured Pirellulales bacterium | reverse complement strand
GTCGATGGCGTGGTGACCAAAGCAGTTTGTGGGCCAGTGTCCGGCTGGCGATGTGGGCATCCGCCTGAGGGGAGATGGCGTGGGGTACGCACACTGCCCCGGGAGAATTTCGGGGACGCCTTGCTCATCTCGGTGTGAATCAATCTCGCTGTTTGCAGACCGCTGGCCGGCCTGCTCTGGTATCCCGCTGGAGACTGTGCGCCCTGGCTGCAACCGGCACCTGCGAATCGCAGGTAGCAGGTTCGGGTCTGCCCGCGTAGGACAGACGGCGGAGGCGGGGGCGGCAGAGAGGCGGCCTGTTCGGCTTCGCTCGGGGTCGGCTCGGAGTTCCGATGTGGGTCGGGATCCAACGGAACGCCAGGGTGGAGGCCGAATTTCCGGGGATTCCGGCGAGAATGGGGCTTGACTTCGGCGCGCCGCGGGCATAGATTGAAGGATTCTTTTTTTCAAAATCCAAGGAGTTCTTACGTGCAAGAAGCTATTGCCAAAGCGGCCGCCCTGGTGGAGGCGATGGAGTACATCCGGGCCTTTCGCGGGCGGATTGTGGTCGTTAAGCTGGGCGGCAGCGTGCTGGACGACCCGGCGGCGCAGCGGAACCTGCTGACCGACGTGGCGTTCATGGCGACGGTGGGGATGCGTCCGATCATCGTCCACGGGGGCGGCAAGGCCATCACCCGCGCGATGAACGAGGCGGGGCTGGAGCCGGTCTGGGTGCAGGGCCGCCGGTACACGGACCAGCGGACGCTGAACATCGCCGAGCACACGCTGGTCCACAAGACGAATGTGCCGATCTGCCAGACGCTGGAGGAGCTGGGCTGCGGGGCGATGGGCCTGCATTCGCTGAGCAGTTGTGTGCTGCTGGCCGAGACGCTGCGGCTGCCCGGCCCGGAAGGACGCAAGCTCGACCTCGGGCTGGTCGGCAAGGTCACCGACGTCAACGGCAAGCTGCTCAAGACGCTCTGCGCCGAGGGCACGATCCCGGTGATCGCCTCGGTGGCGATCGACAAGGCCGGCGGCAAGCTGAACGTCAACGCCGACAGCGCCGCGGGCAAGGTGGCCGAGGCGGTGGTGGCCGAGAAGCTCGTGATGGTCAGCGACACGCACGGCATCCGGCGGGACATCAGCGACCCGGAGAGTTGGATCAGCAGTCTCGACGAACAGCAGATCAAGGAGATGATCGAGGCCGGCGTGATCACCGACGCGATGTTCCCCAAGGTCGAAGCGTGCCTGATGGCGCTGGCGGCCGGCGTGCGCAAGGCCCACATCATCGACGGCCGCATCGACCACTCCCTGCTGTTGGAAATCTACACCGAGAAGGGCATCGGCACCGAGATCGTGCGAAGGCCATAGGTCCTGTACGCCCTACAGGACCGATGCCGTTCGAAGCCACAAGAGATATCCATCCCCAGATTCCAGAGGGATCTATGACAACGCAAGAGACGATGGCACTGTTTGACAACTACGTGATCGCCAACTACGGCCGGCTGCCCCGCGTCATGGTCAAGGGCGAAGGTTCCTACCTCTACGACGCCGACGGCCACAAGATTCTCGACATGTTTCCCGGCTGGGCGGTCAGCGGCATCGGCCACTGTCACCCCAAGGTGGTCGAGGCGGTGCGCCGCCAGGTCGGCGAGCTGATCCACATCGACAACACCTTCTACTCCGAGCCGCAGGGCCGGCTGGCCCAACTGCTCAGCGAGCGGGCTTTCGGCGGCAAATGCTTCTTCTGCAACAGCGGCGCCGAGGCCAACGAAGCGGCCCTGAAGCTCTCGCGGCTCCACACCGCCAAGGGCAAGTACAAGTTCATCACCGCCGAGGGCAGCTTCCACGGGCGCACGTTCGCGACGGTGACCGCGACGGCGCAGCCCAAGTACCACGACGGTTTCCTGCCGCTGCTGCCGGGCTTCTCGTACATTCCGTTCAACGACGTTGCGGCGCTGGATGCGGCGTTCACCGATGAAGTCGCCGCCGTGATGGTCGAGCCGATCCAGGGCGAAGGCGGCATCAACGTCGCGAATCCCGAGTTCCTCCTCGCCATTCGCGAGTTGTGTGACGCCAAAGGGGCGATCATGATTCTCGACGAGGTGCAGACGGGCATCGGGCGGACGGGCAAGTGGTTCGCCTATCAGCATTACGACGTCGAGCCGGACATCATCACGATGGCCAAGGCCCTTGGCGGCGGCGTCGCCATCGGCGCGATGATGGCCAAGCCCGAGATTGCCGCCTCGCTGGTGCCGGGCAAGCACGCCTCCACCTTCGGCGGCAACTGCCTGGCCTGTGCCGCCGGCGTCGCGACCATCGAGGCCATCGAGGAGGACGGCCTGCTCCAGCAGGCGATCGAGATTGGCCAATACGCGCAGGACAAGCTCCGCTCGCTCAAGGACAAGCACGCGATCATCGACCACGTCCGTGGCATTGGCCTGATGATCGGCATTCAACTGACGCGCCCCGGCGCCGCCATCGTCGCCGCGTGTCTGGAGAAGGGCCTGAGGATCAACTGCACGCACGACACCGTGATCCGCTTCATGCCGCCCATGACCGTGACGCGCGAGCAGATTGACGAGGCCATCGGCATCTTTGACAACGTTCTGTCCGGGAGTTGACCATGCAAGACTTCCTTGCCATCAGCGAGTGTTCCACCGACGAACTGAACACGCTGCTCGAAGAGAGCCGGTCTTTGAAGGCCCTGTACAAGTCGGGCCGGCGCGATCTGTGCCTGGCGGGCAAGACCCTGGCCATGCTGTTCGAGAAGCCCAGCCTGCGGACCCGCATCAGCTTCCAGGTCGCGATGACCGACCTGGGCGGCAGCCCGATCTACGTCAAGCCCGAGGACATCGGCGGCATCGGCAAGCGCGAGCCGGTCAAGGACATCGCGCGGGTGCTCAGCCGCTACGTCCACGGGATCATGGCGCGGACGTTCGAGCACAGCACCGTGGTCGACCTGGCCCGATATGCCGACATCCCGGTCATCAACGCGCTGACCGACTGGTCGCACCCCTGCCAGGCGATGGCGGACGTGCTGACGATCGGCGAGCACTTCGGACGGATCGAGGGCATCACCATCGCGTTCATCGGCGACGGCAACAACGTTGCGCGCTCGCTGGCTTTCGCCGCCGGCAAGCTGAAGATGAAGCTGATCGTCGCCTCGCCCGCCGGCTACGAGCTGGACGACGCCTCCATCCGGGTGGCCAACGGTTTTGCGCCCGGCTGTGTCACACAACTTGCCGACCCGCGCGCCGCGGTGGCGCACGCCGACGTGATCTACACCGATACCTGGGTCAGCATGGGCCAGGAGAACGAGAAGGACAAACGCCGCAAGGAGTTCGCTGGCTTCGAGGTCGATGCGGCCCTCGTGGCCGCCGCGCCGAAGCACGTCAGGATCATGCACTGTCTGCCGGCCTATCGCGGATTCGAGATCAGCGACGAAGTCACCGAGTCGCCCAACTCGATCCTCTTCGACCAGGCCGAAAACCGCCTTCACTTCCAACGGGCCCTGCTGCGGAAGCTGATGAGCTAAGCGAATCGTTCGGCCGGCTCAGTCGACGGCGTCGCGCCGGCGAAGATAGCGCAGGACCTCGGCACGGCAGGCGAGATCGCCCTGCGCGGTGTACCTGTCGATGCGCTGCTGCTCCGATTCGATCAGGCCGGCGCGCGTGCCGGTGAGAATTCCCTGGGAATGGGTCACGACCTCGTCCCAGCTCTGGGCTTTTCCCGGCAGGCTGAAGAGTCTCAGCGTCGGATGCTCCCGAAGTGCGGCGGTCACGACCGCCATGAACGCACGCTCCTGGTGGAACGGCGCCGAGGTCACGATCAAGCTCCGAAGCCCTCGCGCCTTCGCGAAGCGAACCACCGCCTGCGCCTCGATCTGGGTGTGCAGGATTTCGGTCGGCTCCATCGGGACCTCTTCGATCGTCTCCCGGGGGATGCCCGATTGGATCATCGCCTCGCGGTAGGCGGGCGCGCCGACGTAGCCGCTCTTGGCGGCGCAGTCGGAAATCCATATTTGCCCGACGATCCTGCGATGCAGCAGTCCGCGTGCGGCCTGGAAGACGCTCACCTGATTCGGCTCAGTCTGCGCAAAGAGGTACGCCACATCCGCTCGCGAGGGCAGGATGTCACACAAGATGCGCAGCAGCAGTTCGATCCGTTCGTTCGCGCTCAATCCGGCTCCTTCCGAAGTCACACCAGACGCCGGAGAATGTAGCGCCGTCGTACGAAGGGGTCAAGGGAAATGAAGAACAGGTCCTATGGGTCGAATTCGACCCATAGGACCTATTCGGTTTGCGAGGGTTATCTGCGCGGCGTGGGGCCGTAAGGACCGCCGCCGCCCATCATGTCGTAGGGCGAGCCATAGGCGCCGCCGGGGCCGCCGACACCGCCGCGAGAGCGGAAGCCGCCTTTCTGGAACGACTTGAACGACTGGGGCTCCTTGCTCTTCTCCCTGGAGATGAGCTGGTACGTGGCCAGCAGGTCCTTGGACCAGTTTCGCGTCCCGACGGGCATATGCTCGATGTTCGTCCCGTCGTAGGTGTAGAGCATGTCATAGTAGACCCGCGGCTGGAGACTGGGCTGCGTGCTCCAATCGCTCACCTCCAGCAGATCGACCAGAACCGTATTGGTGCTGTAGTCGATCAGCTCGGGGTTGATCGCGGCGTCGGCCGGGTCCGGCCCCGTCTGATACATGCCCATTCCCGCCGGCCCGCCGTAGGGGCCTGCCGCATACGGTCCCATGCCGAGCATCTCCCGACCCATCGGGGCGCCGGTGATCCGGCCGCCGGGGGCCATCAGGCGGTCCGTCCTCTTCGGTTTCTCTTCCTTCGGCTCCATCTCTTTGCCGATCACGTCGCCCGGACGGACCTGGAAGTCCTCGGTGCGCCAGTAGCCCAGCATGTAGCGGGCCACCTCCACCGTCGCCGTCGTCTGTCGGTCCTGCACATCCTTGGCGAAGAAGTAGAGCCGCTTGGGAACGCTCACCGAGTCGGTGACCTTCGAGAACTCACTCCAGAGAATCGCCTGGTTCTTCTTGTCGGCGTCACGCGGAGCCAGTTTGTCCGTCCCGGCCACGGGATTGAACACGCCCAGACGAATGCGATAGCGGTGGGTCCTGCCCGGTTCCATCGTGTCGTCGAAGGCCCAGAACAGCAGGGGGTCCTTCATCTTCGCGAGGTCCGTGGTGTAGTTCATCGCGGCCTGCGCGAACTCGTAGTAGACCTCGTCCGTTGTCGGTTGCAGTCTCATGTTGCCGTCCATGGGGTATCCGCCATACGCGCCGAGAGCCGGATCGTACGCCGCATCACCCGGACCGCGCCGACCGGTACGGGCGCCCCGCTGGCGAGCGTCAGGCGCCATCGGGTCCATGCCCATTCCCGGAGCCGTCGACCGCGTTCGCGCGCCTCTGGCGCTGCGATCGCGGGTGCCGCCGGCGCCGCCGTAGCCGCCGTAAGGATCGCCGGCCCCGCCGCCCATGGCGGTTGTGTCGCGCCGCCGCCCGCCGGCGCCACCGGTCGCAGCGGCCCCTCCGGTACGAGCGGTCTCCCGGCGACCACCGCCGGTGTCGGCCTCCTGGCGATCCCGCTGCTCTTCGCGCTCTTTGCGCTTCTCATCGGCCTCGATCTTCCGCTGAACCTCTTTGAACTTGGTGTAATAGGTGGGCGGGAACCACTCTTCCTCGGCCGAGGCGATCTGGTAGGCCTCGGGCTGGAGCAGCGCCATGGTGACGAACCGATCGGCGTATTGCATCATCCGAACGCCCAGACCTCCCGGAGGCAAGTCCTTCACGTTCTCCACGATCTGGAACAGGTTCCGGTTGGCCTCGATCCGGCTGCGCGGCACGTCCACCCAGTCGCTCCAGGTCCCGTCGTCCAGCAGGGTCTGCCGCTGGAGGTTCACGGCGGCGAACTTCGGATTGGCCAGGCACGGGTCCCGCCACGCCTGTTTCGCCACTTCCGTTCCCGCAAAATAGGCGTTGAACTGTCGATACAGCTCGGCCACGTCGAACTTGGCCTCCACGGTCACCAGATCGACGTCATTGGGCTCGGTTTCCACGCTGTCATAGGTGCGCTGGGTGGTCACCTCTTCCAGCGGCACATACGCCGCCGCACGGATATGGCCGATCGCGACGTCGGTCACCGGCCCGATGCGGGGCAGCGCGTACTTGGGACGATCGTCCGGCGACGGCGCGACGGTCTCGCTGGCCACCAGCTCCGAGCTCATGAAGCCCAGCGGAGACCGCAGCAAATCCAGAAAGCTCTCCGGAGCGGGCCGGCCCGCGAACACCTTGGAGACCACCGGGTCGTTCGGATCGATCGGCCCGGTGAGCTTGGGAACGTAAGTGACCTTCTTCGCATTCGTTCCGGTTCCACTCTGGAGCTGAAGCGCCAGTTCTTCGGCCTTCTTCTGAATGGCGGCGTCGATCTGTCCCGGGCTGTAGGTCTTGCCGTCATACGGAACGCCGTTGGGGCTGAAGATCACTTTCGTGAAGAACAGCCAGATGCAGAACGCCCCGACGATGACGAGCACGATCTTCTCCACGTGATTCTCGCAGAACCGTCCGATTTTCCCCAGTAATTCTCGCATAGCTTATCCCGCTATCAGATTCCGTCGTGTTTTGACTTCTTCGATTACCCTTCTGATTCTTCTTCGCCTTGCAGCTCATCCTTGACCTGTTTGGGTATGATCTCCTGGAACGCCGGCGTTCTGGGGAAGACGTACTCGCAGATCAGGTCCAGCTCGACGACGGGCTTGTCGCCGTAGCGATAGAAGTAGTGACTGTAGCTTTCCTTCTCGACTTGGCTGACGCTCGTTTCGAGAATGCCGATCTGATTGTGCTCGTAGGTCTGTTCCGGCTGATCGCCGTAGAATCCTCGGAATGTGTGCGGTTTGGCGGTGCAGAGCTGCGCCATGAAGGGCATGACCTGCGTCGCGTCGATGACCACCTTCACGTCGAACTGCACCACGTCGATTCCCGTCGGCTCGACCATCGGCAGGGTCGTGAACCGACCCGTGCAGGGTGTGGTCAGAGCGTCCTTGGTGCCGGTGGCGTACGTGGGGGTCTCGGTCTCCTTGGACCGTCGCGCGACGCCCCCGCGGCGCCCCCGCATCGCCCGATTCTTCTTGAGCGTGAAGTCCACGCTCATCAGCCGTTTGACCGGGGCGGTGACGATGCTCTCGGCCCCTTGGTTCATTTGTTGGATCGACGTGAACACGTCTTCGATGATCCAGTATCCCACCTGCCAGTACCAGCAGTCCTGGTACGCCTTGTCTTTGTTCTCGAACGTCCAGTCGTTCCAGAAGGCGTAGCCGGCCACTTCGACCGGACTGGCGTACACGCGGAACGCCTTGGCCCGGTCCAGGCAGATCTGCTCGACGATCTTCTTGTCCGTTTCCGTGACGATGCCCAGACCCTGGCCCCGTCCCATCATGCCACCCCCGCCATAGGGGTCCATGCCCCCTCCGTAGGGGGCGCCGCCGTAGGCCCCTTCTCCATAGGCGCCTCCCATGCCCGTCCGAAGCGTGCTGCGCGGCGCCGTTTTCAGGGCCGCCTGGATCTCGGATCGCGCGGGACAGACGCCTGCGTTGACGTTCTCGAGAAGCCGGTTGATGGCCGCGTGATAGCTCTGTCCGAATCGTTCGAACAACAGGCGCGAGGTCTCGTTCGTATCGGGCCCGAAGATGTCGTAGCGCAGCAGGTCCCGCTGGACCGCCTGCGCGATCAGCGCTTCGATCGCATTGACGTCTTCGGCGCGGGCCTCGATTTCCGCTCGCATGACCTCGGCCTGGGCCGCGGAGTTGACATCGCGGATCAGGGTGTCGACGGTCTTGCCCGTGCGCAGACTCTGCTCTTCGACCGTTGTGCGGAGCCGGCCGCCCAGGATGCGCGTCGGGATCAACAGCAGCAGCGCCACGATGGCGATGATGATCGGCACGAGCAGCGCCAGGTTGTTCTTGAGGAAGCTGAGCCTCTTCAGGATGTCCTTGATGTTGACGTTCGGTGCTTTCATTAGGACCTCACGTGTCTTCTCTAATAGGGTTCCGTCGCGTCGCCGCCGCTGCTGCGCCTGCCGGAGCCGCCGCCCGTCGCCGCGGTGCTGTCCGTAGCGCCCTTGATCTCGGGCGCATGGTCCCACTTGAGCTTGAAGTCGAGCTGGAACCAGGAATCGTGCACGGTCAGTTGTTTCTTGCCCAGCAGGTCGACTCGGGGTTTGCCCTCCGCGTCGAGGACGGGCTCGGCGTCGATCCGTTCTCGTGTGAGGGGATCCACGAGGATTTCGATCCCCGCGGTTCCGGCCGCATCCAGCAGGATGGGGGACCGGCCGGTCGTGCGATTCGTGGTGCTGCTGGTGTCGGGAACGACCTCGACCTCTCCGATGCCGAGGGGCACGGTCTCCCATTCGATCACGGCGTACTCGAAGCGGAAGTGATCGGCGTCCTTCTTGTACAGCTCGAACGGACAGTTCGAGTCGGTGACTTTGTCGAGATTGGCCATGCGTGTGACGAAGCCCCAGCGAGAGGGATTGTCGGTCACGTTGGGCGGGTCCACCAGGGCGCCGACGTTCTCATAGGGGCTGAACCCGATGACGCTGACCACGAAACCGGGCGTCTTCTCCGCCTCCGTCGACTTGGCGAACCCGGGCATGCCCGCGTACCGATCCCCGTAGATCGCCATCAACTCGGCCATCACGCTGTCGGGGGTGGAGCCGTCTTCGCCGTCCATCGCCAGTTGGCTGTCGCGCATCATCACGTCCTTGCGCATCGTGGCCGTCTGGCCGAACTGGGCGGTCTCCAGGTCGTCGCTGAAGAACACCGAGACGCCGGTGACGATCAACTGCTTGCGCTTGGGTCGCGGAACGCTCTTGACCCGTTCGGCGTCGCCGCGATCGTAGGCCAGGAACAGGTCCCGCTGATCGGGCGTGTTCTCCGCGTTGGGCAGCGCCGCCAGGAGGAGGTTGTACAGGGTGGGGACGACCTCGCGGTACTTGAACTTCGACAGTTGCGTCTCCAGCTTGGCGTTGTACTCGGCCTTCTGCGTCTCGAAGTTGCTCTTGACCTCCTGGGCGCTCTGGGCCTTTGTGACCACCCGCTTGACCGCCGAGCGGGCCTGCTCGTTACGCGCGTAGGTGACGCGATCGAGGCCGATGCGCCCGAGGCACATCAGCGAGACGATCAGGAGCATGACCGCCGCTCCGATGAAGTACTTGGTCTTGTTCGCCCAGGCCATCGACCGCGCCACGCTCGTCGGCAGGAGGTTGCTTTCGATGCGAGCCATGCCCAGGCCCTGGAGGCCGAGGCCGTAGACGACGCCGAAGTCCGCCACGCTTTCGTGGAACTTCGCACTGGATAGCCCCGGCGCGATGACCGCTCTCTTGAAGGCTTCCGGCTTTTCCACCGGGATCTGGAGGGTCTGCTGGAGGTACTTGAGGAGCCCGCGAAGCCGGGTGCCGCCGCCCATGGCGATGACGCGAGTGAGTTTCACGTCGGGATTGGAGCTGGTGTAGAACCCGAGCGACCGCTGGACCTCGGCGGCCCAGTCGGTGAAGACCGGACGCATCGCCTGGAATATCTGGCGGGCGTACCGGCTGACCGGGGCGGTGCGCTTGAGTTTCTCGGCCTTCTCCGGGCTAAGGCGGAACGTCTCGGCGATGGCCTGCGTGAACGCGTTGCCGCCCATCAGAATGCAGCGCTGCCAGACGGCCGACTTCGTGCACACGACCAGATCGGTGCTGTCGGCCCCGACGTTGACGATGACCGTCGCGCGGTTGTCCGACCGAACCAGATCGGGCCGGTCGAACAGCAGGTAGTTGTACAACGCCATCGGCGCCATCTGCACGTAGCTGACCTGGAGGTCCTCCCGCTCGAAGTGCTCCATCTCCGCCTCGACCACCTCGTTCTTGATCGCGAAGATGCCCACTTTCTGCTCGGGGCTGTCCGGCTCCGTCATCATCATGTAGTCCCATTGCACCTCGCTCATGTCGAATGGGATCTGCTGGGCGGCCTCGAACTTGACGATTTCCGGAAGGCGTTTCTGCTCGACCGGCGGCAGCGTCACGAATCGGGCGAAGCTGTTCTGGCTCGGCACCGAGACGATGAGCGGATCGTAGCTGACGTCGTTGCGCTGGGCGAACTGCCGCAGCGTGATCGCGATCAGCTCGTCCCGCTCGGCCGCACTGATGCCGCTGCTCGACAGGATCTTGCCGTGAGGAATATGATCGAAGCCGATGACCTGGACCATGTCCCCGACCGCCGCAAGGTGCAGGGCCTTCAGAGACGTATTGCCCAGGTCAACCGCCCAAATCGCATCCGATGCTGCTGCCATAACGAACCTCCCGCCTACCGGCCGGCGTACCGCCAGTTACACTTGTAAACAGCTCTCAACAGTCTTACCATTGTACCACATCATGGACAGATTTTCCATCTTGACACTCGGCTGCAAGGTCAACCAGTACGAAAGCCAGCAAATTCGCGAGCTTCTCGAACGGCTCGGCCTTGCTCCGGCCGATGTCACGCAGTTACCGGACCTCGTCGTCCTCAACACCTGCTGCGTGACGCACACCGCTTCGGCCAAGAGCCGTCACCTGCTGCATCACGCGCTGCGTCATGGGCCAAAAGCCGTCGTCGTCTGCGGCTGCCTGCCCGTCGCCCCTTGCGATGAACTCCAACCTGCCGAGGAGAACGTCCATGTTGTGAAGGACCGATCCGATCTTGCTGCGACGCTGCAACGCCTGATCGAGACCTTTCGAACCACCCCAGATGCAGAGAACCTCGGGCCATCCTCCAGGAACAAGCCCATTAGACCAGAAAACGGCCCCAAAGTCAAGCGCAAAAACGACTTATGTCCGCCTCCAGAATGGCTGCCCCTTTCCCGCTTTTGCGGCCAGACCCGGGCCTTCCTCAAGATCCAGGACGGCTGCGACGGGTTCTGCACCTACTGCATTATACCCGCTACGCGCCCAAAGGTTCGCAGCAATGCGCCCGATAACGTGCTGGCCGAGGCGACCGCCCTCGTCGCCGCCGGGCACAAG
Source organism: uncultured Pirellulales bacterium (assembly GCA_964579055.1). Lineage (GTDB taxonomy): Bacteria > Planctomycetota > Phycisphaerae > Sedimentisphaerales > Anaerobacaceae > Anaerobaca. The sequence goes on along the minus strand of CAZOFX010000126.1, from coordinate 2,502 downwards.
GAGATCGTCGTAACCGGTGTCCATCTCGGTGCTTACGGCCAGACCACGGTCCGCCGGAGGCACTGGTCGACGCCGGAAAACGACCATCTGCCGGCGCTTCTCGACCGGCTGGCCCGAATCGACGGCCTGGCGCGCATCCGCGTCAGCTCGCTCGATCCGGCCGATGTAACGGCCCGCCTGCTGGAGGTCTTCGCACGCCACGGCAACATCATGCCGCACCTGCACTTGTCGCTCCAGTCAGGCTCCGATCGCGTTCTGCGTCGGATGTGCCGGCCGTACACCGCGGGCGATTTCGCCGCGAAAGTCGAGCTGGCCAACAACATCCTCGACCGCCCGGCCATCACGACCGATATTATCGTCGGTTTCCCAGGTGAGACGGATGACGACTTCCGCCGGACGCTCGATTTGGCCCAGCGCGCCGGCTTCGCCAAAATGCACGTTTTCGCCTTTTCGCCTCGAAAGGGCACTGCCGCCGCCCGGATGCCCGAAAAGGTCCCGTCTGAAGTTAAGAAAGAGCGATCGCAAATCCTTCGCGATCTCGACCACAGGCTCCAGAGCCAATTCCGCCGCCGGTTCCTCGGCCGGACAGCCCAGGTCCTCATCGAGAGCACCGAGGGCCGCCCGAGCGGAAGGGCCGAACGCTACTTCACCGTCCGCCTGTCGTCCGACAGGCCTGCCGGAACCGAACAGTTCCACACGAACGACCTCGTCACGGTCCGGCTCCTCGAAGACACCGCCACCGCCGTCCTCGGCGTCCCGGCGTAACCGCCGGCTCCGTAAGGAGGCCACCACAAGGCCAGATGCGCTGCACTCAGAGATGTTTCAGTTCTTCGCTTCGTCGGTCACGAAAAAAGACCCGTGGCGATTGTGCAGCGCGCCCTCGGGTTCCCTGTCCATGTCTAAGGGGGCCGCACGCGCCGAAGAAGGGTTCGCATTCCCCGGCCCGCCAAGGCGGACGCCACGCAACGCCGCCATGACCCCGCCCTGCAAGGCCCTGCCACCGCATCGTTCAAAGGTCAACGGCTGTCGCCGATCCGAGGGGGCCGTTCTTTACGGAGGCCAAAACGAGATTTGTCCCCCGGTCCCCCAAGAAACAGTAGAGAAAAGCGCAAACTCATAACAAGATGGTAACATCCTCTCGGCATGAGTATTGTGGTTGAATAGCTGGCCTTGAGCAATCCAATTCAAGGAGCATGATTATGAACAAGAAGCAAACGATGGGCGCAGCAATTATCATGCTCGGCATGCTCGTTTCCGGATGCGTGCAGAGCACAACTCGTGTAAGGCAGGACGATGGCACGTATCGCGAGTATAAGCGTCTTGTTTTGCGGCCCGACTTGCCGGATCGCTCCTTCGGCAGCGAAGAAGACTACATGGTTGCGACCGAATTCCATGACGTCACGTATGTATGGCCACAAGGCAAGGGAAGTCTTTCGGAGGACTTCGAGGAGATCAGCTTTCGAGGTCGCCAGATTACCTGCCGCATCGTCGGGCGCGAGCTCTCGGTCAGCGGGCTGCGGTTTGGAGAATTTGAGGAAGGCGACCGCGTTCGCATAACCCGCGACGGTAAGGTGTTCGTGAACGACATCGAGCGCAAGCCGAGCGGCGATAGCTGAGAAACTGTGGCAGACTTGAGGGTAGGGCAGGGGTCACATCTCCAATTACCAATTACAGCATTGGCGCCGGCCTGCAAGACTGGAATCCGGGGGGAGTGTGGGCAGCAGGGGAGTTCGCATCTCGCATGGGGTGTCTCGCATTTTGAATCCGAGGAATTAAAGGTACCGGTTGCGAATGGCATGCAGACAAGCGGCGGCGGAGTTCGCGGTGTGCGCTCGAGGGCGAGGCATGCCTCGCCCCTACATGCGCGACCTGATGGGCCACCGTGTCTTGTCCCGATCCGACGGTTTCGCACGCGGCATCGTTGGATGGGCGACTGGTAGGGGCGACCGCCGCGCGCCTCGGATTCCAATTCACCATCCGCCCCTGAGGCAGACCCCGAGAAAGTACCTGACCCCTTCGATTCGCCCCGGGTCGGGCCCGGGGTCTGAGCGTCGGTTCCCGTTTGCGTCGGGCGGCGGTCGCCGGAGGGCCGCTAGTCTTGAGTTTTGCGTTTGGAGTGTTGAGGTGTGGGGACTGAGGCAGCACGACCTCGCTATACTGACTGGAGCCGGCCCAACGTAATCGCCTGGCGCCCCGAAACCGGGTGACGTCGAATAGATGTTTGGAGGTCCCGCGCAGAATCCCGCGACCGTCTTGACAACCGCTTGCTCATAGATGTCCCCGTATTTCCTCGGCTGATTTCTCCCTTGAATTGCTATCCCCGCAGGGGATATGATCGCGACATGGCTATAAGATTACAATTCCGATCAGCGGTTCTTTGTTCTTGGTTACTAGTCGTTGTTCAGGCGTTCGCCGGGGAGCGGGTCGCGCTGTGGCCGGAAGGGAAGATCCCGGATTTCCAGACCGGTCAGATCGCAGCGACCACCGAGGAGGTGAAGGCTC
>CAZOFX010000125.1:0-14001 GCA_964579055.1 uncultured Pirellulales bacterium | reverse complement strand
ACGGCGCGACGTAGCCGATGGACTTGGGCCGGTCGTACTCCAGCGCGTAGGTCCCGTCGGCGCGCTTGACTACGATGGAGACGGGCAGGAACGGCACGAGATGCTCCTTGACGCCGACCGGACCGGCCCCGGGACCGCCTCCGCCGTGCGGCGTGGCGAAGGTCTTGTGCAGGTTCAGGTGGACGATGTCGAAGCCGAAGTCACCGGGCGGGTAAGTCCATGAATCCACGGGATTTGCCCAGCGAGAGGGACCGGACTCAAGCATTAGAGATCCGTCGCTCTATCCAACTGAGCTACGGGCGCTCGATGCGTCAAGTGCCTGCACTCTAACGATTTCCCGCCGGTCTCGTCAACCCCGAAGGCCGGTTTGCGGATCGCCCCGCCCTCCGGGCCGTCCGGCCGGGTGACTCCCTCGCGGCCGTTCAGGGGCCGATCTGGATGGTGCCGGGACCGAGGACTTCCGCCTTGCGGGCGCCGGTGGTGAGGTTCATGCGAATCCGATCGACAGGGGCGCCATTGAAAGAGCAAGGCTGACGGTCGTCGCCGTTGACGGTGACGAGCGTCTGCGGGTGATCGTAGAACAGGACCGCGCCATCGAAGCGGTTGACCGGGTCCTCGTAGGCGATGCCCTGTGAGGCGGTCAGCGAGAGCAGCTCCGTGCGCCCGCGTTCGGTCTGGGTCAGCGCGATTTCGATGCGTCCGGCGTCGGCCTCGACGTGCCGCTTGTCATAGCGGCCGTCGATCTGCGGGAAGTAATCCAGCAGGATCTGGTGGTCGGCGGCATCGGCGACGATCGTGTTGGTCTGCGCCGAGTAGGTCAGCGAGTCGAAATCGCGCAGGAAGGCGAAGCACGGCTGGCGCAGGCTGAACTCGTTCGGCTCGATCGGCGTCTCGGGAGGCTGGCCGTTGTGCAGGCGGATCTCGCCCGGGCCGGCGACCGCGAAGGTCTTGGCGTCGCCCTCGTAGTCGAGCCGGGTCGAATGCAGCGCGACCCAGCCGATCAGCTCGTCGTGGAAACGGCGGTACGCGCGCACCGCGACGGGACCGCCGGAGGCCTCGAACCGTTTCAGGCCGATGGTCTTCTCGCCCGTCTTGACGTTGGGGTCCTCGAACAGATCGACCGCCAGCATCGGCGCCGTGAGCATGTACTCGTAGGCGAGGTTCGGCTCGGTCTGATGGAGCGTCACGATGCAGTTGCCCTCGAGCTGGATGCGGGTCGAGGCCGCGATGAACCGCACCGAGTCCTCGGCGCTGACCGTCACGGGCATCCGCCGGCCGCCGCTGTCGCGGCCGGTCAGGTCGTTCGGATCGAGCGCGTACGTCATCCGCACCGGCCCGGTCAGCATCGTGTCCGTCGTGGAAGCGTCGAAGTCGATGCGATGGGCAACGAGAGTCTGCCGGTTCGGGTCGACCACGGCCGGCTCGTTCGCGTCGGCCGGCGGTGTCACGGCGTCCAGACCCAGCGCGCCCAGATCGGGCTGGAGGCTGGGCGATCCCTTCGGCGCGATCACCAGGCCGCCGTGACAGGTGACGACGACGTCGAAAGACGACGCGGGAATCGCATCGAGCGCCAGCGCCGGCGAAGGGCTGGTGTCGATCGGTTTCCGCACGGGGGACGGCAGTCCGTTCGGCTCAGCGGCATTCGGTTCGGTCGTTGCCACCGCCGAGGCCGCAGAGGGCCCCGCGGTCTCGGCCTCGGGCGAGGCGGGCCCCGTCCAAAAAATGTTGTCGATGACGAGGCGGTCCCGCGCCGTGACCTTCTGCTCGGGCGTCGTGATGATCACGTTGCGATGCAACACGCACGCATAGCAATCCGGCGTCGCGCCCCCGTTGGCGTCCGCCGCGCGCACGTCGGCGTGCGCGGCAGCGGCCTCGGTAACCTCGGCGTCGGGCTCGTCCGGCGTCGCGCTCGAAGCGGCCGACTCGGGAAGCGATGCAAACAGGTCGCTGCGCAGCCGCAGATCCTCCAGCTCCTTGACGCGGAACAGCTCCAGCCGCCGGTGCGCCTCGTCGTACAGCAGGTCCATGCCCCGTCCGGTGAGCTGCGCATACCGCGAGACGAACCGGACCGCCCCGGTCGTCGAGAAAAGCGAGCTGTCGGCAATGAAGGCCAGATCGTCGAGGTAGACATACAGCTCCAGCGGGTCGTTGGGGTCCGTTGGAGAAACGCGGATGACGACGTTTCCCGTAAACGTCGCATCGTCCGGCGAGGGCTGATCGAACGCGGTATCGAGCTGCACCTCGCCCTGGTCGGCCGTGATGCGGCAGTGGACCCCACCCAGAGACAGACTCATCCACGGATGCGTGATCCGCCACTGATCGCCTTCGCTGTACAGCAGTTGCTCGAAACCGAATTCGCGGTCGATCCGCCCGGTCTGATCCGTATGGAACAGGTGCGTCTGCCGGATGCCGCCGACCCCGACGTCACCGATGCGCCCCAGATGATCGGCCGAGGGCGCGGCATTGCCGTCGGAGGTCTCCCGCACGAACTGGTCCCGCAGGTCCGCGTCCATGACCGGTCCGCCGCCAGCCTGCATAAAGGCCAGGTACGCCAGAATCACGGCGCCCAACACGACGAACCCGATAGCGAATTTGCGTAGATTCACGGTATCCATCCAACGGCCTGGCGGTCAGGCGAGGTATCGTTCCATCAGGGCCTGCCATCGGCCGGAGTTCTTGAGGATGTATTCGATCGCTTCGCGCACCGCCCCCTGCCCGCCCGGCCGCGTCGTGACGTAGTCGGCTTCCTGCTTGACCTCGTCCACCGCGTTGGCGGGAGCGACCCCCAGGCCGACGAAGCGGATCGCCGGCAAGTCCGGCAGATCGTCTCCGACGTATGCGACGTTCTCCGGCTTCAGATGCAGCTCTTCGAGCAGCTTCTCCAGCGCCGGCAGCTTGAAGTGGCAATTCTGGATCACGTGCGCGATCTCCAACTGCTCGGCGCGACGCTGCGTCGGTTCCGAATAGCGGCCGCTGAGCAGGGCTGTTTGGCCGCCGGCCCGCTGCCACATGCGAATCCCGTGCCCGTCCAGCGTGTGAAAGCACTTGCTCTCGCGCCCGTCGCCGTGCAGGATCAACTGCCCGTCGGTCAGCACGCCGTCCACGTCGAGCACCAGCAGCTCGATCGCCCTGAGGTCTGGATTCCGCTCGTTCACCATATCTTGTGTCGCATCATCCTGTGTGCGCCGCGCGGCGCGCGCGGCCGGCTCATCCCACCACCTTGATCGTCACGATGTCCTGCACGTCGATCAGTCCGACCGGCCGGTCGTCGGCGTCCACCACGGGCAGCTCGTCGATCCGGTACTTGTGGAAGATCGCGGTAGCCTCCGAGGCGAGCGCATCGGCGCGGATGCGCTTGCAGGGCGCCGTCATCACGTCGCCGACGCGGCGTTCGAAGACAGCCGCCCCGTGCCGGGTCAGGAGCCGGCGCAGGTCGCCGTCGGTAACGATGCCCGCCAGATGCCCGCCGCCGTCGACCACCATCACGGCGCCGTGGCGTTTCACGTCGCGCGTGGCGGTCAGCATCGCCTGGACGGTCTGGTCGGCGTTCACGATGGGGAGCTTCTCGCCCGGCTGGAACATCATGGACTGCTCGACCGTCATCAACTGCCGCCCCAGCGAGCCGCCCGGATGGAACCGGACGTAGTCTTCGACACGGAACTTGCGGGCCTTCATCACCGTAAACGCCAGCGCATCGCCGATCGTCAGCATGCAGGTCGTCGAGACGCTGGGCGCCACGCCCAGCGGACAGGCCTCGTTGACCTTGCCCATGCACAAGACCACGTCGCTGTACCGGCCCAGCGTCGAATCCCAGTTGCTGGTCAGGGCAATCAGGCGGATCTGAAGTTGCTTGACCAGGTTGATCAGGCGAGTGATCTCCTCGGTCTCCCCGCCGTAGCTGAGCACCATCACGACGTCGGTCTGCCGCAGCCGGCCCAGGTCGCCGTGGACCGCTTCGGCCGGGTGCAGGAAGTGGCTGGGCGTGCCGGTCGAGGCCAGCGTCGCGCTGATCTTGCGTCCGATGATCCCGGCCTTGCCGATCCCGCTGACGATGCACGAACCGCTGCAACGGTAGATCATCTCCGCGGCGCGGACAAACGACTCGTCCACGATCGGCGTCATGGCCGCAATCGCGTCGGCCTCGGCGCGGATCACGCTGCGGGCGTAATCGAGATCGAACTGCACAGTACTGTGAACCTCTTCTGTTTTCATGCTCCGCCAAATCGTTGGAGTCAATCGGTGGCTACCAGCATCCCCCCGAGCGGCCTCTTATACGCCATGAAGCGGGTCCGGTCAAGGTCAATCACCTGCCCCTGCGGGCAAGCACGAAATCCGAAACGCGAAATCCGAAACAGACTCGAACCACGAAAGCCGAATGTCTCCAATCGTCCGGATACGTCCGGGGGTTTCGGGTTTTGGACTTTGGTCCTTCGTGCTTGTTTCGGATTTCGAACTTCGATATTCGTGCTTCCGGCACACCGCCACGGCACTCGCAGGCGCTACAGCTTGACCTCGCTGCCGCGCTCGTTGAAACAGACGAGCTGACGTTCTTCCCCGACGCAGTCCGGCGAGGAATGGACGACCACCCGCTTCTCGGCCAACTGCTCGATCTGGGCGATGGCGGCGCGTTTCTCGTTCTGGAGATAGTCGGCGACCTCCGGCGAGACCGACAGCTCGATCCGCTTGATGTGCTCTTCCGAGACCGCCAGGTTCAGCAGGCGGATGATCTCCAGCGCCAGCGACTCGTGGCTCTTGACGAACCCGGTCCCGGCGCAGTGCGGGCAGGCCAGGTACGTGCTCAGGTGCAGCGACGGGCGCATCCGCTGGCGCGTCATCTCGATGACGCCGAACCGGCTAATCCGCAGAATCTTGGACCGGGCGCGGTCGGTCCGCACGGCCTCGCGGAACGCCCGCTCGACCTCCTTGCGGTGCTTCTGGTTGCGCATGTCGATGAAGTCGCAGACGATCAGGCCGCCCAGGTCGCGCAGGCGCAGTTGCCGGGCGATCTCGATGGCCGCCTCCATGTTGCTCTCGAAGGCGGTCTGCTCGGCGCCCTCCTGCTTGCGATGGCGCCCGCTGTTGACGTCGATCGAGACCAGCGCCTCGGTCTGCTCGATGACGATCGAGCCGCCGCACTTCAGATCGACCGAGCGCGACTGGACCTTCGCGATCTCCCCTTCGATCTGGTGCTTGTGAAACAGCGGGATCTTGCCGTCGTAATGCGTCAGTTTGGGCTTCAGCCGCGGCATCGCGATCGACAGGAAGTCCTTGATCTTCCGCACGGTGCTGTCCGAGTCGCAGACGATTTTGTCGACCTTGCTGTTGAGCACGTCGCGCAGCGCGCGGATGACCAGGTCCGATTCCTGATAGATGTCGCCCGGGGCCTTCTCGCTGTCGATGCGGTTCAGCACGGCGTGCCAGAGCCGCTTGAGGTACCGCAGGTCGTTCTGGATGTCGCGTTTGGAGGCCCCCAGCCCGGCGGTCCGGATGATGTAGCCCATCCCCTTGGGCGGCGTGCTCTCGTCGAACACCTCCGCCAGCCGCTTGCGTTCCTCCTCGTCCTCGATCTTGTGCGAGATCCCGTAGCCCTTCATCCAGGGCATCATCACCAGGTGCTTGCCCGGCAGCGCCAGGTACGTGCTCAGCGTTGGGCCTTTGGTCTTGAGCCCTTCCTTCGTCACCTGGACGACCAGCTCCTGGCCCCGGCGCAGGCAGTTCTGCATCGGCGGGCGGTCCTTGAGGGCCTGACGCCGGCCGATGTTCTCGAGCACGTTGCCCTTCTGGCCGGGAAAGTAGCGCGGGTGCACGTCGGAGATGTGCAGGAAGCCGTTCCGGTCGATCCCGATGTCGATGAAGGCGGCCTGAATCCCCGACTCGATGTTGACGACGCGCCCCTTGTAGATGTTGCCGACGTGGGCGCCGACGCTGGCGCGTTCCACGTAAAGCTCTTCGAGCGCGCCGTTTTCCACGACGGCGACGCGGCACTCCTCTCGCTCGGCAACGTTGATCAGCATTTCTCGTGACATATTCTACTTCCTCGTCATTTCGTATCGCAATTCGCCGGCCGAGCGACCGGCGGATTCGAAGGTCCAGTGATCGTCCAGGCGATGCCGGTGCGGCGTACCGGACCGCTCAGGTCCTGGGGCGCCAGCTCCAACAAGGGCATCAGCTCATCGACGCGAACGGAGCCGGCGTCGCTGACGCCGCATTCGACCACCGCCCGCATCTCGTGCAACTCCATGGTTTTCAGAAACGGCCGGATGTCCACGCGGCGTCCGGCCCGCCGCTCCGGCACGACCCGCTCGACCACCACGCTCTCGCGGGCCAGGAGGTCACGGATTCGTTCTCGCAAGGCCTCGAGGTCCGCCCGGTCGAGGTCGAAGACATACCGGGCCGACTCCGGCCGGAACGACACGCTCGATTGCATCAGGGCCACCGAGTGAACGACCAGACCCTCCGGAAGCGCCTCGCTCAGCGCCGCCTTCGTCCGGTCCTCCCACGCCTGCCGCGCGCCGTCCGGGCCGTCTTCGGCCGGGAGTCCCCTCGCGTCGAAGAGCCGCAGGACCAGCAGCTCGTCGTCCGAGGCCACTCCCACCGGTCGCGGCAACGGCAGGGACAGCTTCGGATGCGGATTGAATCCCTGCGAATACTTGACGGGCACGCCGGCACGCACGCAGGCTCGCTCGAATACCCGCAGCGTCTCGGCATGCGAAAGGAACCTCAGCAGACCGCCGATCCCGAAGCGAACCGCCGCCGTGGCGTCGGCCGCTTGTCCGGCGCATGCCTGGTCCGGACGGCCGCCTGCGTTGTCCGTTGTCGCCTCTATGCCCATCTCTGCTCGAATGGATGTCGTTTGCCTGTTGTCTTGTCTGCGCGCCGCACGATCCGTCCCGGCGTCAGAACGCCTCCGGCAGGACCTTGCGCGCCGCGTTGCGCAGGTAGTTCGAGATCTGCCGCTCGGAATTCATGCCCAGCACCTTCCGCGTCAGGATGTTGCAGTCCTCCAGCGTGACACACCGGATGATCTGCTTGATCTCCGGGATCAACGGCGCCGACAGCGACAGCGTGCGCACGCCGAGCCCCAGCAGGATCATGACGTACTCCGGCTCCGAAGCCATCTCCCCGCAGACCGACAGGTCGATCTGCGCTTTGTACGCGTCCTGGATCACCGTGCGCACCAGCCGCAACACCGCCGGGTCCGCCGGCGAGTACAGCGTCGAGACCAGCTCGTTGCCGCGGTCCACCGCCAGCGTGTACTGCGTCAGGTCGTTGGTCCCGATGCTGAAGAAATCGGAGTCCCGCGCCAGCGTCGAAGCCGTCAGCGCCGCCGACGGCGTCTCGACCATGATCCCCACGTCCATGTCGCGGTTGTACGCGATGCCTTCCTCGTCCAGGTCTTCCATCACGTCGTGCAGGATCATCTTGGCCTGCATCAACTCCTGGATGCCCGAGATCAGCGGGAACATGACCTTGACTGGCCCCAGGACGGAGGCGCGGAGGATCGCGCGGAGCTGCGTCTTGAACATCGCGAGATTCTGGAGGCAGAACCGGATGGAACGCAATCCGAGGAACGGATTGGGCTCCGGCGCGAACCGCTTTCGCTGCGTGTATTTGTCGGCGCCGAGGTCCACCGTGCGAATCACCACGGGCCGGTCGCGGCAGATGTGCACGGTCTGGGCGTACGCGCTGTAGTGTTCCTCCTCCGACGGCTCGGTGGGCCGGTTCAGGTAGAGGAACTCGGTGCGGTACAGGCCGATCCCTTCGCCGCCCTTTTCGAGCACAATCTCGGCCTCGTCGGGGAATTCGATGTTGCCCAGCAGGGTGATGCGCGTGCCGTCGCGGGTCTCGGCGGGCTTCTCGCGGATCGCGTCGAGCTTGTGTTCGAGGGCGACGAACTCCCGCGAGTACGCCTCGTACTGCTCGACCGTGGCCGCGTCGGGATTGACGATGACCAGTCCCCGGTTGCCGTCGACGATGACGGCGTCGCCGCCGCGGACGATCTCCGTCAGGTCCTCCAGCGCCACGACCGCCGGAATGCCCAGGGAACGCGCCACGATCGCCGCATGACTGGTGCGCCCCCCGGCGTCAGAGGCAATGCCCTTGACGAACGCCTTGTTGAACCCCGCCGTCTGGGTCGGGCTCAGCTCCCGCGCCACGACGATCACCTCTTCGCGCAACCGGCCGAGATCCTCGCGCTTGTCGCCGAGCAGGTGACGCAGCAGACGCCGCTCGATGTCGTAGATGTCGGCGGCGCGCTCGCTGATGTAGGTGTCTTTGGCCTCGGCGAACCGCGCGGCGAACCGTCGGAGCACGGAGGCGACCGCGTACTCGGCCGTGACCGATTCGTCGTGGATCAGGTCCGTGACCTGCCGCCGCAGGCTCCGGTCGCGCAGCAGGCGCAGGTGCACCGCGAAGATGTCCTTGATCCGCCCGCCGCCGGTCTTGGGCTGCGCCTGCTCCAGCCCGCTCAACTCGTCGATCGCGTCGCCGAAGGCGTTGCGGGCGCGCTGAATCTCTATCATCCGCTGGGACGGCTCGACTTGCCGCCGGGGAATTCGGTAGTCCTCCGAATCGAGGATCAGGCTCTTGCCGATCGATACCCCCGGCGAAACCGCGATTCCTTTTTTTATCTCCATGCCAGAGTTTGTGCGGCGGATTATTTGGCGTCCTTGGGCGGTTCGGCGTCGAACGTCTCGCGTTCGATGAAGGCACGCAGGGCGCCGACGGCCTCTTCAGCCCCGGGTCCCTGCGCCTGGATCTTCAGTTCCGTGCCGGGGCCGGCGGCCAAGCCGATGACGTGCATGATGCTCTTGGCGTCGCCGAATTCCGGCCCGTTGCCGATGGCGATGTCACATTCGTATTGATTGGCCAGATCGACGAACTGCATGGCCGGGCGCATGTGAAGGCCGTTCTTGCTCTTGATCTGTACGGTGATCTGACAAACCGGATTGTCCAACGTTGCTTCTCCTGCCCACATGGCGATCCTCCTCGCGTTGCCCCGGCCGCCTTCGAAACCGGGTCACCACGACGGGTTCTCGTCGGCCTCTCTCAACAGGTCTTCGAACGCCGCGGGCGTGCGGCTCTGACGCAGGAACTTGCGGAACTTCTCCTTTTGCAGATGCCGGAAGATGTTCTCCATCGCCTGCAGGTGCCGGTCGGCGTTGTCCGGGGGGCTGATCAGCAGGATCACCGAGTAGACCGGCTGCTCATCCAGCGCGGAGAAGTCGATCCCCGTGTCCGTCTGTCCGATCACCGCGACCACGTCATGAACCGCCGGGTGCTTGACGTGCGGAACCGCCACGCCTTTGCCCATCCCCGTGCTCGCCTCGTTTTCTCTCTTGATCACCGCTTTGGCCACCTCGGCGGCCGATCCGGCCGGCAGCTTTCCCGCTTTGACCAGCGAGGAGACCAGCTCCGTGATGGCCCCGTTGCGGTCGTGCGCCGTCAACACGGGAATCGTTGCCTCGAAACACATAAAGTCTTGAAACTTCATTCTTCGCGTCCAGTCCTATTGTCCAGCCGTCATCTGTCTGTCGCCCGGGGGGTCCGACACACCCCCTGCCGGGCCGCCGTCTACGCCGGCTCGTGCCCGCCTCCCGTGTGCTTGTTGTTCCGTTCCTTGGTCTTCTTGCGTCGCAACTGCTCCTCCAGCTTACGAACCGCCGCATCGATGCCCTTCAGGGCATCCTCGGCCGCCTCCGTGGCGACGAACACGTTGCTGTGCTCGCCCCTGGCAATGATCTCGACGCTGACCTTGCCCGCGGTCGCATCGCCGTCGACGAGAACCTCCACCTGACTGATCGTGTTGTAGAATCTCGGCAGGCGGCCCGTCTTCTCCTCCGCGTACGCCCGGATGGCGTCGGTGATCGTAATGTGCTTGCCCGTGATTTTGAAAACCAATGCTCGTCTCCTTAATCAACCATGATCCCCATTTTACTGTTCCTGCGGCCGCTCCGTATACGCGCGCGGCAACGCCACCGCCTCCTGACGATCCGGGGCAATGACGCCGGCGCTGATACAGAACCGGAACGCCTCCTCGATCGTCATGTCCAGCGCGATCGTCTGCTCCTTCGGCACCACGATCACGTAACCGGTCACCGGCGTCGGCGAGTTCGGGACCAGCACCGTCAGAAACTCCTTCTGCACGCTCTGCGTGATCCGCGTCAGCCCCGAACCCGTCACGAACCCGATCGACCAGAGGCCCTTGCGAGGGTATTCCACGGCCACCACCCGCGAGAACATCTTCTGCTTTTCTTCCTGCGTCAATACAAAATCGGTCACCTGCTTCACGTAGGGGTACACCCGTCGCAGGATGGGGGTGTTCATGATGAACACCTCGACCAGCCGCCACAGCGCCCGGCCCACCACGCTGGCCAGCAAAGCCCCCACGACGAAGACCACCAGCAGGGCGATGATGAAGCCGACCGCCGAGCCGGCCATCCCATCGACGAAGATCCTCGTCAGGTCCTCGTGCGTCAGTCCATGCTCGCCCTGAAACTGAAGGATCAACCAGACCAGACCACGATTGATGTGGATGCTGACATTGTCCTTGATGACGCCGTAACCCCATACGAGGATCCAAATCGTCAGCAGCGTCGGCAACAGGACCGCCAACCCGCGGAGGAAGTAGCTCTTGAATCGTTTGGTTATGCCCATTCCGCTTACAACAGCCCTTCGCCGCCGCCAGGAAGGCCCCGTCCCGGACGTCGGGCGATCGGAAAACCGCATCTATCCAATTTGTATAGCCTAATTTGCGCCATTTTGGCCGTCAACTAAAAACTGCCTGGGCAGGTGGCCGCCGAGCAGATGCACCATGCCGCCGGGCAGCGACGCCAGCACCCAGACAAACCGCTGGCAGAACGCCAGCGCCAGGGCGCTTTCCCGCGTGGCGGCGGTCAGCGACGTGAACAGGGTCACAATGCCCGCTTCGAGCACGCCCAGTCCGGCGATGCTGACGGGAATGGCCCCGATCACCCAGGTGATAGGGAAGATCACGAAGTAGTACTTGGGTCCGGCTTCGAGACCGAGGTTGCGGCCCAGCGGCCAGAACGCCGCGATCACGATGCTCTGGCCCAGCAGCGTCAGCAGCATCGCCGCAGCCATCGTCCAGGGCTTGCGGCAGTAGACCACCAGGGCCGTCCGGACCCTGCCGAGCATCTCGGCGCTGCGGCTCCAGAGCCGCCCGCCGGCCCGCTTGAGCCGCTCCCGGCTGACCGGGTGGACCAGAAGCACCGCCAGCACGACCGCCCCGATCGCCAGGATCCACAGGATCGCCCCGTGCGACGATGCGACGCCCTGCTCGACCGGTCCGGCCTGGCCCGCTTCCGCCGCCAAGGGCCGGCCCCGAAGGAACAGCAGGTAGGCGACCACCGCCATCAGCATCATGCCGGCCAAGCCCACCAGCCGATCGATGAATACGCTCAGAACCCCTTCGAGCCTCCGATGCGTATGCTTGGTCACGTAATACGCCTTCAGCAGGTCGCCCCCCACCGAGCTGGGCATGACATTGTTGTAGAACAGCCCGACGAAATACAGCCTCACCGCCGCGACGACGCCGATGTGGATCGACTGGGCACGCAGCAACAGCCACCAGCGGAACGCCACCACGATCTGTCCGATAATGTAGGCCCCCAGGCTCAGCGCGAAGTATCCCCAGCTCAGCCGGCCGAACACCTCTCGCAGTTTCTCCCAATCCTGGCCGCGAAAGACCCATACTATCGCGAGCGTCGCCACCACGATGCGTGCGACCAGCGATAGATGCCGGGTTTTTCTGGCGTCCTGTGCCTCTGGCAACTTCTGCCTCCCAAAAGCGCGTGTTCCACCAAATCATAGCGACTAAAACCGGACGTGACAAGACGTTGCCTGCGGCGGTTGCCCGTCCTGGGATACGGCGAGGGGTAGGGGCGAATAATCATTCGCCCCTACAGACGGCCGGCAGACTTCCCGTTCGCAGTGTGCCCGTGAGGGCATAGGTAGACGAATAACCCGCCGCGGCGGGCCACCACGAGCAACTTCGCTTTCACTTTTTCCGCAGAAACTTCGTCACACCGGTCCCACTCGGCGGACTTCTATGGTAGAATGCCGCCAGCGGGAGGCATGGCATGAAGACCGAAAGCAGAAGATGCCAGTGCAGATGGTCGTCGGCGAACCGGACGGGTAATCCCCATGCGCCCATATCGTGCACGCGCACCGATCCCCCTCGCCCAACCATCAATCGTCAATCATCAATAGTCAATTCCCACGCCTTCACCCTGATCGAGCTGCTGGTGGTCATCGCGGTGATCGCACTGCTGATGGCGATCCTGATCCCGGCGCTGCACCGGGCACGGAATCAGGCGAGGGCCGTGGCGTGCCAGTCCAACCTGCGGCAGTGGGCGATGACCCTGGCCGCCTACACCGACGCCAATGAGGGACGTTTCACCTACAACATGAACGGTACCCACGGCCTGTGGCTGTTGCGCGGGTTCGTCGGCGACAGCGCCCCCGACACGAATTTCGGGAAACTCCACGGGTTCCAGACGAGAGGCATCGCCCTGTGCCCCATGGCGAGACGGCCCAGGCCAGAAGATCCCAATACTGACCATTTCGGGATAGTGATGCTTACCCCCACCATTTCGTGGCACCTGGAGGGAGAAAACGGAACATCCACCCGCGCCTGGCAGATTCTCACGCCGGAGCCGCGATTTCCGGGCAGTTACGGATACAACAGCGCCCTGTTCTCGGCGTTTCGCACTGCCCGCATCATCGGCTCGGGGGCTGACCAGACACCCGGCGTGAACATTTTCTCGCTGCGAGGGCACGGGAGCATTCCCGTCATGCTCGATGCAACCACCCCATTCCCTAACCTGCGGAGGGCCGAATCCCAGCATCCTGGGAGTTCGGATGGCAGGGGCGGGGGTTTGCATGCGTTCACTATGGATCGGCATGGCAGAGAGACCAACGGGATGTTTCTCGACTGGTCGGTGCGCAAGGTGGGTCTCAAGGAACTCTATACGCTCAAATGGGCGTCCGACTTCAACCGCGCCGGCCCCTGGACCAAGGCCGGCGGGGTGAAACCCCAAGACTGGCCCAAATGGATGCGGGACTGAAAGGACTATTGAGAGGCCCCGCTCAATCGCCGCGGGGCTGAGACAATGAAGAGAAGAGCTTTCTCATTGATCGAGCTGCTGGTGGTCATCGCGATCCTGGCGATGCTGATGGCCCTGCTGTTTCCGGCTCTCCAGGGCGTCCGCAAGCGGGCCAACGCGACGGTCTGCCAGGCAAGACTGCGCGAGGCCGGCCTGATCCTGGCCCTGTACGCGCAGGAGAACAACGGAATACTGCCCCACTACTACGGCATGATCGTCGATCCCCGCGAGATCTCGTCAAGACCGCCTTTCGACAGAAACCCGGAATTGGCGTTGTGTCCGTCGGCGTCGCGACCGCGACCGGGCGATCTAACACCTTGGGGCGGGCCCTTCCGGCCTTATGTAGACGTGGGCGAGATGACTCCGGAAGAGCACTGGCCGATAGACCGCCCCGCCACGCATTACCGCAGCTATGGCCTGAACGCCTGGACCGCGAGCATTCCTACCTCCAAAGGAGGACCGACTTGTCTGACAGGTCCCACCTGGGGCACGCCCAACGTCAAGGGAGCATCGAACGTGCCTCTGGTGCTGGACTGCACCTACTATCACGTGTATCCGTACAGCCACGACGAACCTCCGCCGTATGAGGGCCACATCATCGACCTTCAGATGTCGAAGGTCTGCATCGACCGCCACCAGGGTGGAATCAACGCCGCCTTCCTCGACTTCTCTGTCCGCAAAGTCGGTCTCAAGCAGCTCTGGACGCTCAGGTGGAGTCGCACCTTCGACACCGCCGGACCCTGGACCAGAGCCGGCGGCGTCCAACCCGACGACTGGCCGCTGTGGATGCGGAAGTACAAGGACTATTAGATCGTCGCTCGTCGCTGGTCGCCCGTCGCTCGCAGGAATAGAACGAATGATCGAAAGAAGAAGA
>CAZOFX010000124.1:0-14195 GCA_964579055.1 uncultured Pirellulales bacterium | reverse complement strand
AAGGACGCCCACCTCTACCTCGTCTACAACGGCATCCGCGACGAAGACGACCCCGAGACCATCCACAGCCTCTTCGCCAAGCTCGCCTACACCTTCCGCTGACCGCCCGTTTCCTGCCGCCAAGACGCAGAATGCGGGATTTCTCCCGCGATGTGCCGGTCCGGCTGACAGAAACCGTCGGACAGATGCCCAAAATTGTTGGGATTGAATCGAGTGCAGTGGTATCATAGTAGAAACAGTGCCGTGGTATCAGTTAAGGGGCTGAACGGTAAATGTGGGAACAGGATCCGAAGGACGTCTCAGAACGAACCGTTGCGTGGGACGGAGCATCGTGAGGCGTTCGGGCGTCGTCTTCGAGTCCGCATCTTTTTTGGGAGGAACGATAGCCATGCGCAAGGCGAAAGCGTTTACCCTCATTGAATTGCTGGTGGTGATCGCCATCATCTCGATCCTGATGGCGATCCTGATGCCCTCGTTGAAGCGGGCGCGCGAACAGGGGCAACGGGCCGCCTGCCTGAACAACCTCAAGCAACTGGGACTGGCGTGGATCCTCTACGCCGACGACTATGACGACAAGATCGTCAACGGCGAGGCGGAGTACAATCAGAGCGCCCTGGGCCAGTGCAGCACGCCCACGGGCGGACTGCACCCGCGGGAGAAATGGTGGGTCGGGACGGACTGCCACAGCGGCTACATGAGCGGAGGCCAGCTCGACGAGGAGACGCAGCTCAGCGCGATTCGTGCCGGTGCGCTGTTCCCCTACGTTCCGGCGGTGAAGCTCTATCAGTGCCCGACTGGCATCCGCGGCGAGATGCGAACGTATACGATCGTCGATTCCATGAACGGTCTGGCACGAGAGGGGACCTTCTCGGGCACCAAGGGGATTCGCGTGGGCCGCACGATGCTGTGGGTCAAGCGGCGAGCGGATATCTCGCAGCCGGGGCCCAGCCACAGGCTCGTGTACCTCGACGAAGGACGCGTGACCCCGGACAGCTACGCCTGCCATTACATCAACGGCCGCTGGTGGGACCCGCCGCACGTCCGCCACGGCGATGGGACCAACGTCGCCTTCGCCGATGGACACAGCGCGTACTGGAAGTGGGATTCCACCGAGACGATCAACGTGGGCAAGATGGTCAATCCCGAGCACCAGTTCACCCCGACGACCGAGGCCGGTATGGACGATCTCCAGAGAATGCAGATCGGAATCTGGGGCCGCCTGGGTTACTGACGCCGACGAGCCTTGTCGTAGTAGTGGCAGGTGTAGGGTGGGCACTGCCCACCACGTTCCAGGTCCAAGACGACCGGGGTGGTGTATCATACACACCCTACAGGATCTTTACGAACCGCACGGCGACAAGTCTCGTCATTTGCTCCTGCGGCTCTTCTGTTGAGCGTTCCACCTCTTGTTGAGGAGTCTCAGGGCTTCGTGATACCATGGCCTGCAATCGGGGTCCGCCAGGACTTCCTTCAAGACCTCTCCGACTGCGAGCGAAGCTGAACGTTGGGATCGATGTCGAGGTTCTTCCTGACCACATAGGCCAGGCCAATGATGAAACCAGACCCCATCGCGACTACGATCCACCAGTCTGCGGGGCGCTGTCGGTAGAACTCCTGCTCTTCCAGGCCGCAAGCCATCTGGACGAGCTTGCACAGACCGCCGCCGACGGCACAGGCAAATATCACCATCATGCGGGCCGCGTGAGGCGTTTCCATCGCCTACGGATAGCCGGCGTTTCCGCTGGCGTGCGCGATCACCTCGGTGTCCCGCCCGTCGGTGTGCAGCGGTCTCGTCGCGGCGGTGAAATCGTTGGCGAAGAGCCGGATGTCCCTGCTCCGTTCGCCCGTAATGCTCAGGAACGTGCCCGTCCCCCTCGTGGCGCGGCACGCGCGAATATCGGCTCCGACGACGTTCCTCAGCATCACAGCGGGCTCCTGGGAGTCGTGATGCGCCTGCCGGCCTGCAAAGCCGCCCAGTACCAGTCCTTCCACATCCTCCAGATAGAGCGCACTTTTCCATCGGTCCGAGGAGGGCTCGCACCACGCCACCTCCACGTCCTCCAGCGCGAAGTCACTG
This sequence comes from uncultured Pirellulales bacterium, assembly GCA_964579055.1. Classification (GTDB taxonomy): domain Bacteria; phylum Planctomycetota; class Phycisphaerae; order Sedimentisphaerales; family Anaerobacaceae; genus Anaerobaca. Next base: position 12,118 of record CAZOFX010000124.1, on the reverse strand, counting down.
GCGTATCTGGCCTGCATCCCGTGCACGGCCTCCCGGAAATAGGCGTTGGGATCGTCCGACAGAAACATCTTCACGTTCGCGAATCGAATCCCGGTGAGCGGGCTGTCCGGATGCCCCTCGATGATGCTGGATCCTCTGACGCGGGCGATCACGTCTCGGATCAGGACATTCTCGATCCTGCCGATCTTCGAGGTGTCGTTCCGCCGGCCGATCATGAAGTAGAACGCGTCGCCCTGGCCCCACCAGAACCAGGCGTGCCGGCGGCAATCGATCGTGAGATTCGAAATCACGACGTCGCTTACCGTTCCCCCGTCCAGCACCATGAAGGCAAACGCCCTGTGGCTGTCGGTGATCACGCAGTTGCTGATCGCGACGTGGCGGACCGGTCCGGCAATCTCATCGCCGATCTTGACCGCCGCCGAGGCGGAGCTGAGCCGGCAATTCGTGATCGTGATGTTCTCGCACGCCCGCGCGGCGCCGTCGAAGTCGCGGCTTTTCAACGAGATGCAATCGTCTCCCGTGACGATCGTGCAATTGGAGATTCGCACGTCCCTGCAGCCGTTGGGATTGATGCCATCGCTGTTGACGCCGTCGACCAGACTGCTGTAGATGTACACGCCATCGACCACGACCCGCTCGCAACCGAGAAAATGCACGTTCCAGATCGGGGAGTCGACCAGCCTCACTCCCGTCATCCGCACGTCTGTGCAATTGCGCAGATACACCAGGTTGTACACGGGCCGAGTCCACCTTGCGAACGGCATGCCCTCGGGCCGGTCCCGCTTGAGCGTTTCGATCCGGTACTGGATCATGCTGTCGGTCTTCTGTGTGTAGGCAAGCCATTCGTGCTCGGCCTGGCCGTCAATCGTCCCGTGCCCCTCGATCGTGACGTTGACGAGATTCTCTCCGTACAGGATGGCGTTTCGCCCTCGGGGCCAGTCATTGGGGTCCCGGCTGCCACAGAGCGTGGCGCCGGCTTCGAGGTACAGGCGGACGTGGCTGGCCAGATTCAGGCGTCCCGTTCGGTACTGCCCGGGCGGAACGTACACCATGCCGCCTCCGGCCGCCGCACAGGCATCGATCGCCTTCTGTATTGCGGCCTGGCTGCTTTTCTCCTTTGTTCCGACCGCCCCGTAGTCCCGCACGTCATAGGTTGCGGAGCCGCCGCGCTGTGTCGATGACGCCCCAACTGTTCCCTTGCCCGCTTCCTTCGCGAGTGCGGCGGCGGCCGGAAGAGCCACAGCCAACAACACCGTTCCGAGGAATCTCATCGTGAATTCCCTTCCCATGTGTCTCAGGTCGCTCTGTCGGCCTTGGGTATTCCTCGCCCGCGGCGGACCGAGGTCTTGGGCAAAGGCCGGACCATCGCCGGGCCCAATCGATGCTTGATGCTACCTTCCGGCGCCTTGGCGTGCAAATGGCAAGAATGGCACGCGGGGCTGCTCCCACTCGATGGTGGCGGGGGGCTTGCTGGAGATGTCGTAGACGACGCGGTTGACGCCTCGGACCTCGTTGAGGACCGCCGAGGGACAATCCCCTGGTCTCATCGCGCGTTCGCACCGCACACAGCCACAGAGGCATCCACCGGCGAATGTTCCCTCTATGGATCTGTGTTCCCCCTTCCTGACCCAGCACGACAGCTTTTCAGAGTTCTCCATCAACGCAGGATGCCAGGTACGTCACCGCCGCAGGCCGTGGTCTCTGTTTCATCCTCCGGAAAGGCTAACAGGCCGACGGACGGCGGGCAAGGGCTTTCGTCAGGCGGCCGCGCGAGTTTAGTACCTTGGCGCACTTGCGCCAGGACAGTATTTCCACCCTACGGGATAACAGATGACATCGGCCCGTTACGCGGCATCCATCCCACTGACGACCTACAGAGCTACTTTGGCGCCGCCCATTGCACCGCGTTGATCATGATTTTGCGGATGTTCGGATCGAAGAAAACCGGGTTGGTCTCGTGACCGGGCTGGAAGTAGAAGAACTTGCCCTTGCCCACTTCCCAGGTCAGGCCCTGCTGGCTGGGGTCGGTACCGCCGTCCTTCAAGGCGGCGACGCCCTCGAACACTACCGCCTTCGGTGTCGGCACGGCGTACGGGTCACTGTATCGCTCGTTGTGAACGATTGTGAATTCCTTGACGCCCTGCGCGATGGGGTGGTTCGGGTCCTTGATGGTGACCTTCAGCGTGGTGGAGTCGCCGACATAGGCCTTCCAGGAGCACGGGGTGCCCATGAGCTTCTTGTTCGGCTTGGCGAAGTGCGAGGAATGCAGGGAGAGGAAGCCCATGCCGTCCTCTTTCACCCGCTTGACGATCTTGTCCACCAGCTCATCTTTGACCTCTCCATGTTTCTGGTGGCCCCACCAGATCAACACGTCGGCCCGTTTCAGCAGCATGTCCGGCAGGCCCTGGTCCGGATCGGACAAGTTGGCCTTGACGATCTCCCAGCCCTTCAGACCCTTCAAACCTTCGGCAATGGCGCCGTTGATGTCGTGGGGGTAGACGTTTTTCGGCGCGGTGCCTTCCGACCACACCACCACACAGCGCGTGGGCCCAGCTTCTTCCGTTCCGGTTGCGCGCGAACCGACGCCCAGCACCAAGCCGGCTGCTGCCGCTGCCCCAGGCAAAAGCAACTCTCGACGCGAGAACTTCCGAACCATGGTTCACCCCTTTCTTACGGATCTTCGCGAAGATCATGTTGCGTGCCGACCTCCCGCGATGAAAGGCCGAGGCACGACTTCGTTCATACAGTAGCCGTTCCTAATCCAGCGCCTCTCGGATCCGTGGACCGCCCTGGGCATAACGCCGCTGTGCATCGTCCGGGCGACGCGCCAGCAGGTCCACGTCCGAGTCACTCGTAGCCGTACCACGGGCGTGTGAGCCGAAGAGCACCACGCGGTCCGGGGCATACTCCCGGGCGGGCCGGTCCACCACCGCCTGGATGTCGTTCATCGCTACCATAACCAGCATCCTTCACTAACGTGATGCCCCATCTCAGGCTATCGGATACGGTGGCAGAAGGCAAGAGAAAGGACGTGGGGTTATTCCCACTCGATGGTGGCGGGGGGCTTGCTGGAGATGTCGTAGACGACGCGGTTGACGCCGCGGACCTCGTTGATGATGCGCGTCGAGATCAGGCCGAGGACGTCGTAGGGGATGTGCGAAAAGTCGGCGGTCATGAAGTCGGTCGTCTCGACGGCCCGCAGGGCGATCACGCTTTCGTAGCTGCGTTCGTCGCCCATCACGCCCACCGTCGAGACCGGCACCAGCACCGCCAGCGCCTGGGAGATCTTGCGATACAGTCCGGCGGCCTTGATCTCGTCGATCAGGATCTCATCGGCGGCGCGGAGCACTTCGAGCTTGGCCGGCGTGATCTCGCCCACGATGCGCACGCCCAGCCCCGGGCCGGGGAACGGGTGACGCCAGACCATGTCCTCCGGCAGGCCCAGGTGCTCGCCCACCAGGCGGACCTCGTCCTTGAACAGGTCGCGCAGCGGCTCGACCAGCTCGAAGCCCAGCTCGGCGGGCAGGCCCCCGACGTTGTGGTGCAGCTTGATATTGGCGGCCGGGTTGCCGTCCTTGGAGCCCGACTCGATCACGTCGGGGTACAGCGTGCCCTGTGCGAGGAACCGGGCGTTGGGGATCTTCTTCGCTTCGGATTTGAAGGCCTCGATGAACTCGGCGCCGATGATCTTGCGTTTCTGCTGCGGGTCGGTCACGCCTTGCAGGCGGCAGAGGAACTGCTGCGACCAGTCGACGACGCGCAGGTCGATGTGGAAGTGGTCGCGAAAGGTCGAGACGATGTTCTCGCGTTCGTTCTTGCGCAGCAGGCCGTTGTCGACGAGTATGCAGACGAGCTGATCGCCGATGGCTTTGTGGATCAGCGAGGCGACGACGGAGGAATCGACGCCGCCGCTGAGCCCGCAGATCACGGTCGCGTCGCCGACCTGCCGGCGGACGTTGTCGGTCGTCTCGCTGACGAAATCGCTCATCTTCCAGTCGCCGGCGCAGTCGCAGATGCTGTAGAGGAAGTTCTTGAGGATGACGTCGCCCCTGGGCGTGTGGCTGACCTCCGGATGGAACTGGACGCCGTAGAAGCGCTTCCTCTTGTGACGCACCGCGGCGTAAGGACAGGTTCGCGTCTCGCCCAGCGTCACGAAATCGCGTCCGAGCTTCGTCACCTGGTCGCCGTGGCTGGCCCAGACGAGCGTCTCGTCGGGCAGGTTGGCGAGCAGATCGCTGCGGTCGGTCATCCGCAGCGTGGCCCGGCCGTACTCGCGGCTGGCGGCGGGCGTGATCTCGGCCCCGAGGATCTGGCAGCCGAGCTGCATCCCATAGCAGATGCCGAGAATGGGAACGTCGAGGTCGAAGATCTTCTCGTCGCATTTCGGCGCGCCGGGTGCATAGACGCTGGCGGGCCCGCCCGAGAGGATGACGCCCTTGAGCGGCATCTTCGCCAGCTCGTCGGCGGGTGTGCCGGCCGGACAGATGCGGGAGTACACGTGGTGCTCGCGGACTCGCCGGGCGATCAGTTGTCCGTACTGGCTGCCGAAATCCAGGATGGCGATCATTTCGCGTGTCATAGGAAAATCCGAAATCCGAATACCGAATTGCGAGACAAGCACGAAATCCCAACACGCGAATGACCGAAACCCGATCGGTATGGCAACGCCGTTTCAGGTTTCTGAATTGGAGTCATTCGAACTGGTTTCGAGTTTCGAGATTCGTGCTTCGTGTTTCCCGTATCAATCGTCGCTGGGCACGTGGCCCGAATAGTTCGGGGCTTCCTTGGTGATCTGGATGTCGTGCGGATGGGATTCGCCGATGCTGGCGGTGCTGACGCGGACGAACCGGGCCTTCTCCATCAGCGCCTGGATGTTGGGCGTGCCGCAGTAGCCCATGCCCGCGCGGAGCCCGCCGACGAGCTGGTAGACGAACTCGCTGAGCGTGCCGCGATAGGGGACGCGCCCTTCGACGCCCTCGGGCACGAGCTTGCTGACCTCGGTCTGGCTGCTCTGGCCGTATCGCTCGGCCGAACCCTTGACCATCGCGCCCAGCGAGCCCATCCCGCGATACTCCTTGAACTGCCGGCCCTTGTAGATGACCAATTGGCCCGGGCTTTCCTTGAGGCCAGCGAACAGCGAGCCGATCATCACGCTCGAAGCGCCTGCGGCGATGGCCTTGGTGATGTCGCCCGACTGCTTGATGCCTCCGTCGGCGATCACCGGGACGCCCAGCTTGTTGGCGACCCCGGCGACGTCCATGATGGCCGACACCTGCGGCACGCCCACGCCCGAGATGATGCGCGTCGTGCAGATGGCGCCGGGCCCGATCCCGACCTTGACGGCGTCGGCGCCGGCGTCGATCAGCGCGCGGGCGGCCTCGCCCGTGGCGATGTTGCCGGCGATCACGTCGATCTTGTGACGCGACTTGATCTTCCTGACGGTCTCGACGACGTTCTGCGAGTGCCCGTGCGCCGTGTCGACGCAGACGATATCGACGTCGGCGGCGATCAGCGCCTCGACGCGATCGTAGTCGTGCACGCTGACGGCGGCCCCGACGCGGAGGCGTCCGCGATGGTCGCGCGCCGCCCGCGGGTACTGCTGGACGCGGTCGATGTCACGCATCGTGATCAGGCCCGCCAGCTCGCCCCTGGTGTTGACCAACAACAGCTTCTCGACCTTCCGCTCCTGGAGGATCTCCTTGGCCTGCTCGAGCTTGGTGTCGGCCGGACCGGTGACGAGGTTGGTTTTGGTCATCACCGTGCTGATCTTGGCGTCGTAGTCGGGCAGGAACTTCAGGTCCCGCCGCGTCAGGATGCCGACCAGTCTCTTGCCCTCGACGATCGGGATGCCCGAGACGTTCTGCTCCTGCATCAGCTCCTGGGCCCGACGGACCGGCTCGCCCGGCGAGAGCGTGACCGGATCGCCGATCACCCCGTGCTCGCTGCGCTTGACCTTGGCGACCTCCCGCTTCTGGGCCTCGATGCTCAGGTTCTTGTGGATGATCCCGACGCCGCCTTCCTGGGCCAGCGCGATGGCCAGCGCCGACTCGGTGACGGTGTCCATGGCCGCCGAGACGATGGGGATGTTGATCTGAACGTTCCGGGTCAGGGTGGTGCTGGTGTCCGCCTGGCTCGGCACGAAGTCGCTCTTGGCGGGGATCAGCAGGACGTCATCGAACGTGATCCCTTCCGCGACGATTTTTGCACTGTTCATGAGCCGCTCCAACAGGGGCTTTTGTCCAGCCTATCATTAAACGCGGGAGTATAAACGGGGGCCCGGGGGCCGTCAAAAGGATTTTGTGAGGCATTCGACCGGCCGTATTATAGGGCCTTTGAGGTGGATATTGGACTGAATTGGCCCTACAAAATACGGATCGTTGCGAACACGAGCCGGACCGGCACAGTATGTGCTGGTACAATAGAGAAGGCCGTAGCGGTCGTTGGAACCGCGCCTCGATTGACAACCTGACCGAATGAGTGTGGAGAGTAGCCATGAACGTAAATCTGTCCAAGGGCCCGATCTGGGGAGTAGCAGTAATCGTTGGTCTGATCGCCGCGACGGCGCTGGTGGCCGGCTATGTGGACAGGCCGGGAAGCGGAACCCAGGTTGCGGCGGCCAAAGTAGACGGCGGGGGCTGTCCGGCCAAGGCTGACTGTGCCGCTTGTCCGGCCAAGGGCACCGACGCCTGCTGCAAGGAGGCCGGAGCGTGCGCCGCCTGTCCGGAATCGTGCCCGGCAGAATGCTGCTGTGCCGATGCCACCGCGTCCTGTCCGGCCGGGGCCGCCGTGATGGCCCAGACCGCCGACGCCGGGGCGACCTGCCCCATGAAAGCCGCAGCCGCAGCCGGCAATTGCAGTGGAGGTCAATGCCCCGCGACCAAGTGAGGCGGACGGGGACCCAAGAGAATAGGGTTCAACGCAAACACGCAACGACAACCATGGATTCTGGTCAGCCAGCTCCTTCGGCCGAGCCCTCCGCCCGGCCGGGAAGCTGGCTTCTTTTTGTGCCCCCAGACCGATGATAGACCGTCACGCGCTCTTGTGATGCTGCGAGGCGTACCAGTCGATGAGTCGGCGAATCATCTTCTGATAGGAGGTGTGGTGCTCCCGGGCCTTCTCTTTGAAGAACTCCACGCTGGATCGGTTGAGCGAGATCGTGATCTTGACGTTCTCCTCCTTCAGGACCAATTGCTCGGGCCGGGGGAGAAAGTCCTTCACCGCCACCAGGTCTCCCAGCGGCTCATCCGTGGATTTCGTTCGTCTTCTCATAGAGTTTCCTTCCTTTGCGCCAGTACCCGGCGCCGTAGATGCGAATCACGTTGCCCCTGTAGGTGAAGCGGACGGTGATGATTTTGCCCGCGACGCGCCCGATGCAGTAGAACCGTTCTTCCTCTCTGCTGTGCCCAAGGTCCCTGGCGATGACACGGGCGCGATCGAGAAAGGCGTGTTGCGCCACCGCGAATGCGACACCGTGTCTGGCCTGGTTCTCCCGGTCCTTGGCATCATCCCATTCAAAACGGGTGCTCTGCATGGATCGACTCTATCAGGAGTATGGCGAAACAGCAATACAAAAGTATGGCACACAAAAGAGAAAGAGACAGCCGTCGGCATCCGGCCCGCTCCGGCGGCTGTCCACGTACTCGTAGGGTCGATCCCTGACCCACCGGGCGCATTGGCCGTCACGCCATCGGCGTCCGTCGCGGTGTCACTGAAATGCGCCAAGTCGGCTGTACTTCATCGCCGTCCAGAAATGGAGCGAATCCGACGTGCACGAATTGAATGCCTGTTCTTCTTCTATGGAATGTACTTCTCTCTGGCGACTAATAACTCGTTCTTTTCGTCACTTCGTCCCGTCCGTATCTCTTTGTGGCACTTCACGATCGTACCGGGAGCAAACTCCCAATCTTCAACCGTAGGATCGTAGTCTGCCGTGAGAGTAACAACGTAGGTGAGCTCACCTACTCGCACTGCCGTCACGGGGCGTGCAACCTCTGTTCCTTGGTTCAGCAATGGCATGTAGATCGTCTCAAGTTCAACATTCTCGAAAGACATCGTCGTCCTCCCACGTGTTGGTTGTTTCTCGTCAGCTCCTTCTCAGCGAACGGATGAGGACGGATCGTGTGTTATGCGTGACCGCCGGATCGCCGTGCCAGGCGGCCACGGCGGTTGGGTGTCTTTGCCGACTTGCCGAAGCCTCTCCATGCATGGCTTCCCTTCACCTGTTCACGATATAGCCTACAGAAATACCTCGCCGATGTCAAGGTCGTGTCTCGTGTTCCGTGGTTTGCACCCGGCCGCCTGGGGAATCGCCCGCGTGTGGGGAACGGCCTTGTGGAAGGGGGGCGGTGTGGTAGAATCGTGCGGGCGGCCTACGGCGGCTGCCGGCGGGAGGCGATCTGAGAAAGGCAGGATGAGCATGAGAGCAATGGACGCCAGAGGCACTACCCGTCAATGTCACCTCGCCGCAACGATCTGTCTGCTGCTGTGCTCGGCTGTCCTGGGCGCGGAAGTGGCGGGGCCGATCCAAGTCAGTCCGAACGGCCGGTACTTCGTCGACCAGAAGGGCGAGCCGTTCTTCTGGCTCGGTGACACCGCCTGGCCGCTGTTCGTCAAGTACGGCAAGAGCCAGGCGGAGGCGTACCTGAAGAACCGCAGCGCCAAAGGATTCACCGTCATCCAGGGCGTGCTGGTGTGGAGCCAGGGGACGGGGGCCGAATCCCGCAGTCCCGGCGCCAATCCCAACGGCGACAAGCCCTGGATCGACGACGACCCCGCCCGGCCCAACGACTCGTTCTTCCGTCACGTGGACTACCTCGTCGAGTTCGCGCGCCAGCAGGGCCTGGTCCTGGCGATCCTGCCGACGTGGGGCTACTACGTCAACGACACGCAGGTCATCAACCTTCAGAACGCCCGCGTGTACGGGCGCTGGCTGGGGTCGCGGTATCGCCGGGCGTCCAACATCGTGTGGGTCAACGGCGGCGACCGGATCGCGACGGGCTTCGAGGACGTGTGGCGGGAGCTGGCGCTTGGGCTGCGCGAGGGCGACGGCGGGGCGCATCTGATCACGTACCATCCGTGCGGCTGGCGCTCCAGCTCGCAGTACTTCCACACGGAGGACTGGCTGGACTTCAACATGATCGAGACGTGGACCGCCTGGCCGAAGATTCATCCGGCGGTGCTGGCCGACGTCGTGCGGACGCCGGTCAAGCCGGTCGTGCTGGGCGAGCCAGCGTATGAGAACGGGCCGGAGTACCCGCTCGGCCCGATCACACCCCTGATCGTGCGCCGCCAGGCGTGGTGGACGGTGACCGCCGGCGGCTTCTTCACCTACGGCCAGGACCAGATGTGGCGTATGCACGAGGGGTGGGACGAGACCTTCGACACGCCCGGCGCCGGCAACGTGTGCATGATGAAGGAGATCCTGGCCGGCCTGCCCTGGTGGGAGTTCACGCCGGACCAGGGGGTCTTCGACACCGGCGTCTCCAGCGAGCGTACGCTCAACACCGCCATGCGATCGCCCGGCGGCGACCGCGTCCTCGTCTATCTGTCGTCGCAGTGCAGCGTTTCCATCCATCTCGACAAGATCGCCTCCGCCCAGGCCAGGGCCACGTTCATCAACCCGGCCACCGGTGAGCGGCGCAAGGCCGGAACCTATCGCACCGGCAACTACAACGACAGGACGTTTCCTGACGGCCAGACCCAGTTCTTCACGACCCCCGGCCATTGGGAGGACGCGGTGCTCCTGCTGGAAGCGGCGGAGCAGCGCGCCAGGTAGGGGACATGTGTCACCGTATCGAGGCCGGCGAATGGAAATCCAACGCATGAGTCATGCAACCGAAGGAATGGGACAAGACATGAACACCTATGGCAAGAAAGCGGCGATGCTCGTCGCGCTGTCGTTTCTGTCGATCGTGACGCCGTCCTGTCGGACGACGGATTACTCCGGCACCGAACCGGTGGGCGAGGTGGGGCCGCAACGCTATGTCACGCCGGTGCATCAGGTGCTCACGCCGACCGGCATCCAGGTGGACCTGCCGGGCATGCGGCCGCAGGCGGTGGCCCTCAGTCCGGATGGCCGCCTGCTGGCCACCTCCGGCAAGACGCAGCAACTGGTGCTGATCGATCCGCAGAGCGGCGCGGTCAAGGACCGCATCGCCTTGCCTTCGGGCCAGGCCCTGGACCCGAACGATGTCTCCAGCCACATTCTCAAGCCCGACACCTCCGGCCAGCTCAGCTACACGGGGCTGATCTTCAGTCCGGACGGATCGCGCATCTACCTGTCCAACGTCGACGGCGACGTGAAGGTGTTCGACGTTGGGGCCGACGGGCAGGTTCGCGGCCTGCCTCCCATCGCTTTGCCGCCGGCCAATGCGCCGTGGCGCAAGGAGGAGATTCCGGCGGGCCTGGCGATCTCCCGCGACGGGCGGCGGCTCTATGTAGCGCTGAACCTGTCCAACCGCCTGGCGGAGATCGACACGGCAAGCGGCCGCGTGCTGAGGCTGTGGCCGGTGGGCGTGGCGCCCTATGACGTGGTCCTCGTCGGCGAGAAGGCGTACGTGAGCAACTGGGGCGGTCGCGTCCCCGAGGAAGACAGTCTCACCGGTCCGGCGGGGCGGGGGACGAAGGTTCGCGTCGATCCGGTGCGTCACATCGCCAGCGAGGGTTCGGTCTCCATCGTCTCTCTGACGCAGGAATCGCCCGTCCGCGAGATCCTGGTGGGCCTGCACTCTTCCGGCATCGCGCTTTCGCCCAACGGCCGCTACGTCGTCGTCGCCAACGCCGGCAGTGACACGCTCACCGTGATCGACACGCGAACCGACAGCGTGGCTGAAACCATCTGGGCCAAGCCCAGTCCCGCCGATCTGTTCGGCGCCAGTCCCAATGCCCTGGCGTTCGATCCCTCGGGCCAAACGCTCTACGTCGCCAACGGAACGCAGAACGCCGTCGCCGTGTTCCGGTTCCGTCCCGATGAGTCCAAGCTCCTGGGCCTGATCCCGGTGGGATGGTTCCCCGGCGCGGTCACTTACGACCGGATGCGCAATCAGTTGGTCGTCGCCAACATCAAGGGTGTCGGCTCGACCCGCGGGCTTACCGAATCGCACGCCGACGAATACAACAGCCGGCAGTACCATGGGACATTGTCTTTGGTTCGCGTTCCCAAGTCCAAAGAGCTGGCGGCGCTGACGCAGCGCGTGCTCGACAACTACCGATATCCTCTGCTGAGGCAAGCCGGCCGCAAGCCCCGCGCGAACCAGCCGCCGCGACCGGTGCCGGAGCGGGTCGGCGAGCCGTCCGTGTTCGAGCACGTGGTCTACATCATCAAGGAGAATCGAACCTACGACCAGGTGCTGGGCGACGTGGCCGAAGGCAACGGCGATCCGTCGCTGTGCATCTTCGGCGAACGAGTCACGCCCAACCAGCACAAGATGGTGCGCGAGTTTGCGCTGCTGGACAACACCTACTGCTCGGGCATCCTCAGCGCCGACGGCCATCAGTGGTCCGACACCGCCTTCGCCACCGACTACATGGAGAAATCGTTCGCCGGCTTTCCGCGCAGCTATCCCGATGGCATGGAAGACAGCGACGTCGATGCGCTGGCCTACGCGCCGTCCGGATTCATCTGGGACAACGCCATCGCGCACGGCAAGTCGCTGCGCGTCTACGGCGAGTTCGCCATCACGGAGACGTCGTGGGCCGTTCCCGGCAAGACGGGCAAGCCGACGTTCCTCGACTACTATCGGGACTTCGTCGAGCAGACCGGCCAGATCGACATCCGCAGCCGGCCCGCCATCGAATCGCTGCGGCCCTACCTCAACATGCAGACGGTCGGCTGGGACATGGACATCCCCGATGTCTTCCGCGCTGCGCAGTTCATCAAGGAGCTGCGCGAATATGAACGCACCGGCGAGCTGCCCAACCTGATCATCATCTGCCTGCCCAACGACCACACCTCCGGGACGCGGGCCGGAGCGCCGACGCCCGCCGCCCAGGTGGCGGACAACGATCTGGCCTTCGGGCAGATCGTCGAGGCGATCAGCCGCAGCTCGTTCTGGTCCAGGACCTGCATCTTCGCCATCGAGGACGATCCGCAGGCCGGCTGGGACCACGTCAGCGGCTA
>CAZOFX010000123.1:0-14953 GCA_964579055.1 uncultured Pirellulales bacterium | reverse complement strand
ATGTAGACGATGCCGGAGCCGCCGGCGGCCGGACTGGTCCGATTGCCGACGCCGATGGTCATGGCCTCGATCCGGCTCAGGTTCACACCGGCCAGGTCGCTGTACGGGATCGCCCACTCATTCCAGCCGCCCAGGTACACAGCCCCGGTGCCGGCCGGATGACTCGCGGTGGCGGTCTTGCCCGTCGCATCTTCCAGCGTCACGTAGAGCTGCCCGGCTCCGTTGCCCGCGGGCTGCTCGATCCCGATCGTCTCCACGGCCCACGCACCGTTGACGTTGCCCGTGGTCGCCACGCCGGAGAACTCCGCGCTGGCCAGGACGCCCGCGCTGTGGCTGGTCAGCGCCAGACCGATGTAGACGTTTGCGCCCATCGCAATCGTCTGCGGGTTCCACGCCATCGCCGTCCAGTTCTCTCCATCGGTCGAGTAGTAGCCGTTGAATGCGTTGCCCACGCGCTCGATCTTGACCCAGTACGGAGCCACCAGAGCGGTCTGTTCCGTGGTGACCACCGCACTGTCACTGACCGCTGCGACGTCAGCCGTCAGGCGGGCCTGATAGCGGCACCCGTAATCCGGCGTCGCATACACCGCCGCGAACGGCGAACCGGCCTCCAGCGTCTCGCGAATCATCACACCGCCCTTGGTCCAGTCGACCGCACGCGATACGCTCTCGACGAGCGCCACGATCGAGCCGTTGCCGCTGAGCGGCTTGTACGCGAAACGGAACTCGTCGGTAGTATTCCAGATGTCCGTGCCGGCCGCGCCCATGATGATCTTACCGTTGGCCAGCTCCACGAACGGCCCGGGCACACCCTGGAAGTAGAGCACCAGCGTGTTGGCGCCGTTGCCGCTCCAGTCCTGGGCGGAGTCGAAGGTCCGCGTAGTCTCGGCGTAGAACGGCGAAGCGCTGTTGTCGTACTGGAGAGGCATCGACTGCTTGCCGCTGTTGACGATGCTCTGCTCGGCAAACGGGGCGGTGAGATAGCCGACCGTCGAACCGGTATCGTTGACCCAGCCGTCGACCCAGGTGTCGAAGATGGCCTCGCCGGCTTCGATGTCGTCGGTATAGTCCTCGAAACCTTCGATCAACGCGTACTCCTGCGTCGAGAAGCTCCACACCTCGCCGGCCCACAGCTCGGCCCCGGCCTCGTCGATTCGCCAGTAGTACGTGGTCCCGAAATCGAGCGCGCCCGGCGAGTAACTGGCTGCCGTCACGCTGTCGGCGAGAGTCAGATTCTCGGCGTCCGTACCAAAATACACGTCGTGCGAAGCCGCCTCGCGGCCGGCACGCCAGCTCAGGACCGTGTCCGGCGCGACGTCCGTGGCCCCGTCGGCCGGCTGCGGCTCGCGGGCCTGCACGGGAGTGTAGGTGAACCGGACTTCGCTCAGACCATACTGGCCCATCACGCCCTGTCCGCTGTTGATGGTGAACCGCACGAACTTCGCCGCGGCTCCTGCGAGATCGACGACCGTATTGGCAACATAGTCGGCCTTGGCGGTCGCCTTGGCAAACTGCACGTCGCTAAGAACCGTCCATTCGGCGCCGTCGATCGAGTATTCGATGGTGACATCTTTGAGCCCGAAGCCAAGCACCGGCTCGAACATCACGTTGTAGTTCCAGACCTTCAGCTCGTAGAGCTTGAACACCTTCTCGAACTCGAACTGAATCCAAACCGGTGTTTCCTCGCCGGGGGAAACCAGCCACATGTCGGTCGCCTCGGTCGAATGCTGGTCGGCCTCGTTGAGACCGGAACCGTTGACCGTGTTCTCCGGTCCGCTCGTGGCTTCGGAAACACCGTTCGTGGTCGCTACGATGTTCTCGATCGGATAGGCAATCGGCTCGGTGGTGAAACTCCAGATTTTGCCGACGTACTGAGTCACGCCGTCGGCCGCGAAGCCGTCGATGCGCCAGTAGTAGGTCTGGCTGAAGTCCAGAAGGTCAGCCGCATCGTACGTGTCACCGGCCTGCCCCTGGCTAACCAGAACTCCCATCGGGTTGGTTCTGCTGGCGGCGGTAACGTCGTCCAGCGAGGTCCCGAAGTACACGTCGTGGGTCGCCACGCCTTCGCCCGGCATCCAGCCGAGAACCACGTCGCGCGGCACATCGGTCGCACCGTCTTCCGGGGTCGGACTCGCGGCCCGTCCCGGCTCGATGTCTTCACCCATCATGTAGAGGATCGCATTGGCGAACACGGCCTTGCCCGTCTCGGTAAGGTTGAACTTGCCCTGAGGCGTGGCACCCGATTCCTGCGTCCCCATGCAGAAGAGCATGCGGTTGCCGGCGGGCGTGCCGGCGCCGCTGTAGAAGGCCTGGCCAGCCGGCCACTCCACGATGCATGCGTTGGCGCCCGTCGAGACGATCACCGTGCCGCTACCGACGGTCAGCGTGCCCAACATGGACGTCTGGCCCGTACCGGTCGTGCCGTCGACCAACTGGACCGTGTTGCCGGCGCCGAGTTCCACACCGGTGAAGATGGGGTGCTCAGGCAGCAGGACGTCCATCGTCGGACCGACGAGGTTGTTGATGGTGGTGGTATTGGCCCACAACCATCGGCTGCTCCTGGCCAGGTAGCTCGTCATGTTGATCATGGGCGTCGTAATACTGTTCCACTGGCCCACCTCGGCAGCATCCGTGGCATACTGGGCGCTGTCGGTCGAGCGGCTGACGATGATCAGGTCGGCTGCGTTGAGGGCTGCGAGCTTCGTCGCGTCCAGCGTGGTCCAGTTGCCCCGCTGAACGTCCAACTCGTGGCCCAAAGACCGCACGAAATCCTCGGCCGCCAGGTCGTCCTGGACGCCGTCGACATCCGTATCGTACGTCTGCGAAACCCAGATGATATTGGCCGCCTGGGACGCGGGGCAGAAAAGAAGTCCCAGCAGCACCATGATAAGAATGACTCTCGCGTGCATCAGGTGTTCCTCCTTCCAGAGACAATGGTCCATAGACCTACAGCAGTAAGGTGATTGACGATGCCCCGACCTCCCGAACCGCAGGGTCGGAGGCGGTCACAACATAATACAGGTTTCGACAACTTTTTTTACGTGTGGCCATGCGCAGCACCGACACGCTTCCGGCTTCGTCCGCCCCTGCTCTCGACTGGACGGATCGACAGGAAGAGAGACCTTGGGCCAGGATCAGGCAGACGATCGCCTACCGACGCCGCTTAGGACAAGAAACACCCTCGCGCCGCTCCATCCTGTGCCCGTATGACAACGGTTGATTGTCCGTCACGAAAATCGCAGATACCCGTAGATTTGGTTATACCAGATGGGGGCCTATGACTTCAAGCGAAATTCGCGTCCCCCCGCCGCTTGGATAGGCCGGACTGCGACGGACAGCGCAGAAATCGGTGAGTTCACCCGCAGGGTTTAGTCCCCGGGCCGAAGCAGCCATTCGGCAGAAAGCCTTCTGCCGGCAGGGATCAGGCAAGTGACCTCGAGCACGTACGTCTTCTCAGGGGAAATCTGGACCGGGACTGTGAATTCATAGGCCCGCAGGAAGTCACGCCAGGATTTCTGGTTCTCGGCGGGGCCAGTCAGATCGATGTCCGGCCAGATCGCGATCCTCTGGCCCTTGGGCTCGGCGGACCGCTGAACGTAATCGTACAGCTCGATGCGAAACGTGCCAGGCGCTTTCATCTGGGAACCGTAGGCATCTGCGAGACAGACGAAGACATTCAACTGCTGGCCCCGATCACCCGTCGGCGGGCTCAGCTCCGTTAGAGGCAGGATGGTAATCGCCGCCGGCCCGAACCCACTTGCGGGGGCCGCCGCAGGCGGCTCTACGACCTGCGAGGTCTTCGGCTCGGCCTGCACCAGCGGTTCGGCGCCACGAGGGGGCGAGTCCCCGTTCCCTCCCGCCTGGGGCTCGCTGCATCCGGCACAAAGCGCCATCGACATCAGCAAGCTCGGGGCGGCCCACTTCAGGAGCAGGCTCAAAGATTCCGGACGGTCCGGTCGGCTGATCGTTCGCTCGTCCATGAACTACAGATCCTCATCCAGCATGTGTCCGAGACGGTGTTTCTTGGTCCGCAGGTAGTTGATGTTGTGCTCGCCCGGGACCGCCTGCAAGGCGACCTGCTCGGAGATCTGGATGCCATAGACCTCCAGCCGGCTGACCTTCTTGGGATTGTTGGTCAGAATCCGCACGTTGCGAAGACCCAAATCCCGGCAGATTTGCGCGCCGATGCCGTAGTCACGACGGTCGGCGCTGAAGCCCAGTTTCAGGTTCGCGTCTACGGTGTCCAACCCCTGCTCCTGAAGCTCGTAAGCGCGGAGCTTGTTGGACAGGCCGATGCCTCGACCTTCCTGACGTAGATAGATCAGGGCCCCCTTGCCCTCCTTCTCGATCATCTGCATGGCGGTGATGAGCTGATAGCCGCATTCGCATCGCTGCGAATGGAACAGATCGCCGGTCAGGCACTCCGAATGCACGCGAATGAGGACCGGCTCAGGATGCTCGATAGCGTTGCCGGCCTCGTCGCGGTCGCCGATGCCGCCCTTGCACAGGGCCAGGTGCGGCTCGGGACTGGTCATGCTCTCATAGGCGATGAGCTGGAACTCGCCATAGTCGGTGGGCAGATTGACCGACACGATGCGCTTGATGTGACTTTCTCGTTGCAGCCGGTACTCGATGAGCTTGGCGATCGAGAGCACCTTCACGTCGTGCCGCTTGCAGAACTCCAGCAGTTCCGGGACACGGGCCATCGACCCGTCCTCGTTCATGATCTCGCAGATCACCGCGGCGGGCTTCAGGCCGGCCAGGCGGGCCAGATCAATCGCCCCTTCCGTCTGCCCGGCGCGAACGAGGACGCCTCCGTCTCGGGCACGCAGCGGGAAGATGTGGCCCGGCCGCGCCAAATCGCGGGCCTTGGCGCCGTCGGCGATGGCCACCTGGATCGTATGCGCCCGATCGGCGGCGCTGATGCCGGTCGTGATGCCCTCGGCGGCGTCGACGGTGACCGTGAACGCCGTTCCGAAACGGGCGGTGTTCTCGAGCGCCTGCGGATACAATCCCAGGGCATCGCACTTCTCGGCGGTCAGCGGCAGGCAAATCAGGCCACGCCCGTACCTCGCCATGAAGTTGATGATCTCCGGCGTCACTTTCTCGGCGGCGCAGATCAGGTCCCCTTCGTTCTCGCGGTCTTCCGCGTCCACGAGGACCACCATCTTGCCCTGCCGAAGGTCCTCCAGCACCTCCGGCACGTCACTGAACGTCACTGCGGGTGTTTCCTGCTGCAAAGGAGACTGGTTCATGCTCACAATGGGCTGCCTAACGCACTCGTGTCTTGTCTGAATCCGACGAGCCGCTCGACGCAGTCTTCGCGCCGGACCGCTCGAACTGTTCAATATAGCGGCTTCCATTGCGGATGTAAACCAGAGTGGCCAAAATGGCCACGACTGCCGCCGACCACCACAGGACACTTAACCCCACCGGGTAATACGGGATCAGGCGCGAGAACTCCGGCGCCAAAAGCACGCAGGCAACCATCACCAGTTGCAGCGCCGTGGCTGCCTTGCCCAGGAGCACCGGCACGACGTGAATCTGCGACGTGACCAGGTACACAATGGCGAAGCCCAGCACGATCAGAATGTCCTTGCCCACGATCGCCACCACCACGGTCGTCGGCAGCGTGAATCCTTCGATGTGGCCCCTTTGCGAAGCGAGCAGCAGGCAGGCCGACGTCATCAGCAGCTTGTCCGCCACGGGATCGAGAAACGTGCCCAGCTTGGTGATCTGCCTGTAGTGGCGAGCCAGATAGCCGTCCAGGGCGTCGCTGACCGCCATGAACAGGAAGACGGCGATGGCGGCGTATCGAAATGCCCGCCGCGTGTGCTCGCCGATCGACGGATCGTTGATGTTCAGCAGGCAGATGATGAACGGTACGATCAGCAGGATGCGGACGAGCGTGATCCGCGTCGCCCAACTGAGTTTGAATCGCTCGGCCGACCGCGACAGGCGAAAGAAGCGAGACCAACCGTCGAGTTTCATGGCGTCGTCCTCATCCGGGCCTCCGGAGGCCCACCGTGCGTCCCCGTTGCGTTCTTCCGCTGAGATGGTATACTACGCCAAGCTCATCGCCTTGGCAATACCCCGATCCCGATGGACCTCGAGATCGGGACGCGGGTATGGCGGAACGGGCAGCGGAGCGGATCGCCATGAGTTCGAAGACGCGGCTGGGACAGGCCTACTACGATTTGTCGGTGATGATGGACGCAGGGGTCCCGATCCTGCGCTCGCTGGACGTCGCCATCGAGGGACGTCAGGGCCGGCTCAAGCGTGTTCTCACACAGATCCGCGACTCGATATCCAAAGGGTCCGATCTTTCCACCGCCCTCTCGGAACATCACAGCGTGTTTCCGCTGATGGACCGCATGCTCATCGAGGCGGCCGAGACCTCGGGGTCGCTGGGCCAGTCGTTCAAGATGCTGTCCCAGTGGCACGAATTCGTCCACCGGATCACCCGGCGACTCCAGATCGGCTTGATCCGTCCCTTCCTCATACTCCACGTCGCCGCCTTCGTCTTCGGGCTTCCCGGCCTCGTCGCAGGCAGGGCCACCACGGGCGAGTACCTGCTGGGCGTCCTGGGGATCCTCATGTTCTTGTACATTCCGACGGCCCTGGTGATCGCGTGCATGCGTCTGCGAGAGCGACTGCCCCTGGTCACACTGCCTCTGGATTTCATCCTGTTGCAGATTCCTCTGTTGGGCCGGGCGGTCTACCACATGTCGATCAGCCGCTATGCCAGGGCGTTCGCCATGATGTATGGGGCAGGCGTCCCCATCACCGAGGCGACGGACCGGGCCACGCGAGCCACGGGCAACGCCATCGTCGCCCAGTTGTTCGCCGGAGGCCGAGACCGCGTCCGCGCCGGCGGGCTGGCTTGGGAAGGGTATTCCAAGCGCCTGCCGGCGCAATACCTGCACCTGTTTCAGATCGGCGAGGAGACAGGCGAGCTGGACAAGACAGCCGAGAAGATCGCCGAGATCTCTGCTGACCGCGCCGAGCTTCTGTTCGGCGAGTTCGCACGGTGGCAGCCGGCGGCCATCTACGCTGTCGTCGCCATCGTCGTCATCTACATGATCTTCAGGATATGGGGCCAGATCTACGGCGGCTTACCCACCTTCTGAAGTCGCCGCTACGGAGATCGACGCCCCGTCGGTGATCGGCCGGAGCGGTTCGCCTCGCCCCTCCACATCGCTCGGGCGAGTGCATTTTGTGGGCTTATTGACTTGATGTAAATGCTCGCACTGATACAATTGCCGCGTCAGTCAGAAGGGGTGCCGTCATGGCCGTGTTGAATGTCAATATCGATCACGTGGCAACGATCCGTCAAGCCCGCTTGACGGATGAGCCGGACCCGGTCTGGGCGGCCGTCCAGTGCGAGCTGGCCGGGGCCAACGGGATTACTGTGCACCTGCGTCAGGATCGCAGGCACATCAACGACCGCGATGTGCGCGTGCTCAAGGAGACGGTGGCCTGCAAATTCAACCTGGAAATGTCCATGGCCGAGCCGATCGTCAAGATCGCCGAGGCGGTGAAGCCCGACCAGGTGACGCTCGTGCCGGAGAACCGCGCCGAACTGACCACCGAAGGCGGGTTGGACTGCGCCCGGTACAAGCGGCGCCTGGCCCAGGTGGTCCGGCGGATGCACAAGAAAGGTATTCTGGTCAGCACGTTCATCGTACCACAGGCCGAGCAGATCCTCGCATCCGCCGAGACCGGCTGCGACGCCGTCGAGCTGCATACCGGCGCGTACGCCAACGGCAGGACCGAAGCGACGATCCGCAAGCGGCTGGCCGAGCTGGCAGCGGGCAAGGACCTCGCCCGTGAACACAAGCTGGTGGTCCACGCCGGACACGGACTGACCTATCGCAATATCGTCCCGGTCGCCCGCATCGAGGGATTGTGCGAGTTCAACATCGGTCACAGCATCGTCGCCCGCGCCGTGCTCGTCGGCATCCGCGAGGCGACCAGGCAGATGATCGATCTGATAGAGAAATCTGCATAGGGTGGGCCATGCCCACCGTTCACGTTCGGCCTGAATTGCGAAACACCAGAACGGAAAACTCGAAGCACGAAACACGAAATCCGAAACAAATTCGAATGACGGAAATTCGAATGTCCCCGGTACGGGCGAATGATTATTCGCCCCTACAATGCCGGCCGAAGGCCGGTTTCGGATTTGGCTACAAGACTTCCACATTTTCAGGAGCAGCAGGATGTTCACAGGCGCCATGGTGGCACTGATCACGCCCTTTCACGAGGGGGAAATCGACTTTGAGACGCTCGACGAGCTGATCGAGTTTCATCTCGAAAACGGCATTGACGCGATCGTTCCCGTGGGCACGACGGGAGAGTCCCCGACGCTCAGCTTCGATGAGCACAAGCAGGTGATCGAACGCGTGGTCAAAGGGGCGGGCGGCAGCGTGCCGGTGATCGCCGGCGCCGGGTCCAACAGCACCGCCGAGGCCATCGAGTTGACCAGCTTCTCCAAGAAGGTCGGCGCCGACGCCACGCTCCAGGTCTGCCCCTACTACAACAAGCCGACTCAGGAAGGATTCTACCAGCATTTCAAAGCGATCGGCGAGGAAGTCGATCTGCCGATGATTCTTTACAACATTCCCGGCCGCTGTGGCGCCGGCATGACGCCGGAAACCATCGCCCGCCTGAGCGAGCTGGACAACGTCGTCGGCATCAAAGAGGCCACCGGCAGTCTCGACCAAGCGTCGGAGATTGCGATGCGATGCGACCTGACGATCCTCTCGGGCGACGATTCTCTGACCCTGCCCCTCGCATCTGTCGGGGCCAAGGGCGTGATCAGCGTGGTCGCCAACATCGTCCCGGCTGATGTAAAGGCGATGACCGACCTGATCCTCGAAGGCGACCTCGTCAAGGCCCGCCAGTGGCATCGCAAGCTCTTCGCACTGAGCAAGAACATGCTGACGCTGGCGACCAATCCGATCCCGATCAAGGCGGCCATGGCGATGCTCGATATGGCCTCCGAAGAACTGCGTCTGCCGATGACGCCGCTGACGGAATCCCAGAAGGCCGCTCTGAAACAGACCCTGACGAGCTACGGTCTGCTGAGCTGATATCCCGCCGACCGCGTCAGCCACCTATGGAGGACTTGGGCGTGCACCCGCCAGGACTTTGTCGCGCAGGTAGGTCTGTCCGCGCGGCTCCGAGCCGATCTGTGCCGTGTACAGGTGGGGCAGCGCGTCGAACAGGCGGCGGATGTCGTCCTGGCTGAAGCTGTGCTCGCCGATCAAGGTCAGATGCGTCAGGACGTCAAGGTCTTCCAGGTGCCTGAGACCTTCGCCGGTGAATCTGCCGCCGTAGATGTTGAGCATGTTCAGCTTCTTCATGCGCCGCAGATGCGTCAGGCCTTCGTCAGTCAGTTCCGGTCCGCCTATGGTCAGCCGATCCATCTGCGTGAGTCCTGCAAGGCTGGCGAGTCCTTGGTCTGTCAAGCTCGGCGGCCTGATTGCCGGATTCCTAATCTGAAACCATGCCAGTTGGGGCAGCCCGGCCAGGCAAGCAACGTCCGCATCGCCGATTACTCCTCCATCTCGGCGCGTTCCGATGGTCAACTGCTCCAGCTTCTTCAGGCCGGAAAGATCCAGCCCGCTGTAGTCCTGTTTGACGCCGTCGACACGGAGCTCTCGCAGGTTGGGCAATCCGCTCAGGCAGGACAGACCCGAGATCGTGGTGTTCGCATCATGCACCGACAGGACTTCGAGGTTCTCCAAGTAAGCCAGCTTCTTCAGGCCCTCGTCGGTGACAGCCGTGCACCCGAAGAGGCTCAATTCGCGGAGCTTGTCCAACTTGGCAATCGACTCCATTGAAGCATCCGTCACGCCGATGCTGCCGATGCCCAGCTCTTCCAGCGAATGACACTGGGTAAGCATGGCAACGCCCTTGTCGGTGTAATAGCCATGGTCTTTGCCGGGGTCGACGAGGTGGACGCGGCTGATGTCCAGTTTCCGCAGTCGAGGCAACTCAGACAGATAGGCCAGCCCCTGGTCCGAGATGCCCCGGGCCGGCAGATCGAGCGATTCGAGCGTCTTGACCTCCTTCAGGTAAGCAAGGCCCTCGTCGGTCACTTTGGAATTGGCGACGTCCAGGCTGCGCAAGTTCGGCAGTCGGGCCAGATGTCGGATTCCCTCGTTGGTGATGTTTTCCGACCAGTGAAAGCTCAGGTCCTGCACCTGCGACAGGACCGACAAATGGGCGAGCCCCGCGTCCGTCGTCTGCGGCAGATGCCCGAAATGGAGGATACGCAGGCTGGGAACGTTCTTCAGATGGACGAAACCCGCATCGCTGAATCCGTCGCCTTGCAGCAGCAGGTAGCGCAGACGTGGCAGCGTCGCCAGATGGACTAGGCCATCATCGGTGATCCGCCCTGCTCCCAGCGCCAACTCCTCAAGACTCTGCAAACCCGCCAGATGTCTCAGGCCGGCGTTGGTGACCCGGCTTTCCTGGAGGTAGAGCCCGGTCAAAGCGGGCAGTCTCGCCACATGGGCCAAGCCGGCGTCGTCCATGCGATCCGGCGCGGTCAAACGCCGGAGGTTCTGCAATCCGGCGATCCATTTCATCCCGGCTCCCGTGATGTTCGTCTGGCTCAGGTCCAGCACTCGCAGGCCGGTCAGGTGCGAGACGTGCTGCATGCACGCATCGCCCGGCTTCGCGCCGCCGCTATACGAACCATGAATGCCGAGCTGATAGAGGTCGTCCGGCTGGAGATTGCGCAACGGGGAAAGGTCGCTCCAGGCCTCTCTGCGTTCGACATTCAGCGATACCCATTTGCCTGCCGGGACCGCGACGTCGCCGCGTGCGTCGGCCAGGTACTGCCAGTCTTCCCCTCGAATCCAGTAGGAGAACCCCTCCAGCGGTCTGTCAGGCGCCGGCTCGCAGATCAGCACCTTGCCCAGCGACCGATCCGTCGGGAAGTGCAGCGTCCGCGTCTCCATGCCGGTGGCCTCCTTCAGCCCCGCCCCGCTGAGAACAGTCAGTATCCAGACCACCCGAATCTGTCGCGCCATGTCCATATCACCTCCACGGGACCTGCTCGATCGATCTGCGAACCGCCATCCGGCAAATCGCTACCTATCGGGATCATCGTCATCGACGTCATTCGGGTGGACGTCACTATAGGTCCCCATTCCCATGCCTCCCATCATTCCGCCACCCATCAGGCCCCCTGCCGGAACGACCTCTTGCTCGTTGGGGTCGGCATGCGGAGCGGACGCCAGAGTAAAACCGTCCGCATCACCCTCCGCATCCGCCTGGGCCCCGGGCGTCGGCGTGTCCGCAGCAGGCGTTTGCGTCTCCGATGCGATCGGCAGATCCGTCTGGTCGGCGCCGGTGTCGACAGCACTCTGTGACCACCATGGTACGAACTGCGATGGCGCGTCGGCAGCGACATTTCGCCCGGCCGTAGATGCCGCCGACCGCAGAGCGGGATTCGACGATCTCGGAGCTGGCTGCGTCCTGGTGATCGCACTGCCGCCAGACGGCTTGGTCACCTCGTGATAGGTCACCACCGAGCCCACTGCGATGGCGCCCACCGCCGCGACGGCAACCGCCTTGGCCTTGATCCCAGCCAGCACGGCAGCGCCTGTGGTCTGAGCGAGCCAGGAGCCCCCGGCGGAGGCCGCCGCAGCCGGCCCACCGGCCAGGGCCATCTTCCCCAGTTCGCCCAGCAGCGCTTGCGGAGCCGCCTGCACGGCGTTCTCGGTCAACAGCGTGCCGAGCGCGCCGGCCGCGACCAGAAGGCCCCGCGTCTGGAGAACCCGTCGCAGCGTTGTCACGCCGGCATCCATTCGCCGGGAGACCGTCGCCTGGGAGATTCCCATTGCGCCCGCAATCTGTCGCGTCGTCTGGCCTTCCAGGAAATGGGCCACGAGGATTTCACGCGTCTCGGTATCGAGGGCATTGAGCCCCTCGTCGATGCAGGCCGAGAGGTCCTTCCATTCGGCAACTTCACGAGGTCTCGAAGCGGCGTACTGGGATTCCCTCTGCCTGCGAGTGACATCTCTGCGCCAGGCATCGATGGCCTTGTGCGTCGCGACGCGGTGAAGCCAGCCGGGCAGCGAGCCCGTTACTGTCGCCGCGTCTTTCGTCAGTTGCAGGAAGGTCTCCTGCGCCACATCCGCGGCCCTGTCCACATCCTGGAGGATTCGCAGCGCCGCCCCATAAACCAGTCCGGCGTGCCGCCGGACGATCTCACGAAATGCCTCCGCATCCCCCGTCCTCGTGAACCGCCGCAACAACACGAGTTCTGCTTCCATCTTCGTCTCTCCTGGCCACCGTCGCTCACTCTCTGCATGATAAGGCGATGCCCGCTCGGAAATGATTCAAAAAAGACCGAAGTGGCAAAGAAACCGCACTACGACCCCGTTGTCGCAGGCGTCAGCAGAGGGCCAAGCCATTGCGACAGGCCAGAGAGCGTCATCTGCACCGCCACCGCCGTGACGATCAGGCCGGTGATCCGGATCAGCGGACCGAAGGCGTGGAGCCGCTGGAGGATTCGGCCGATCCACAGCGACATCAGCATGACCAGGAAATTGGCGGTTACCGCCGTCGTCAGCGACAGGGCCGTCATGGCGATGCCATGCGTCGCGGCAAAGGAAATGGCGGCAGTGATCGTGCCGGGTCCGGCGATCAGAGGCGCCGCCAGCGGAACGATCGAAATGTCCGTGGCCCCGTGAAAATCCTGCTCGTAGAACCGCCCTTTCCGCACCGCTGTCAGGCCGATGATGAACAGAACAATGCCTCCGGCCACCTGCAAGGAGTATATCTCGACGCGAAACACCTCATGCAGAAGGACATGGCCGATGCCGGAAAGGACCAGAAGGATCGCCAGGGCCACCGATGTCGCTGTCACCGAGACCTTCAGCAGCTCCGCCCGTGAATACGGAGGGTCCATGGACGACAGAAGGAACACCTTGCTGGGCGGGTTGATCAACGCCAGGAAATACAGCGAGGTCTGTACGAAGATGTCCACACTCATACGCGGTACTCGAAGTCCCAGGATTCAATAGTCTTGCCGGCGCCTGCAGGCGCCGTGCTTTCGCGTACAATCACATCCAGCCCAGCAGGTGTCAACCGGAAAGCGGCGTCTGATGCATAGATCAGACTCCGTGAGTGCGTGTTGAACCGTGGAAGAATCCTGGACAATCGAGCCTCGTGCCGATAGGCTTGGCTGTCTCCTGACAGTACGCTTGTCTACAAGGATAGGTCTTCTTGAAAGGGTGGTTTCAATGAGGAGCATCAACCGAACAATGCCCGTGGTTACCGTAGCACTTGTCACGTGCGCCCTATGGGGTGGCCTTTCGAAGGGCCAGGAAATCCCGCTGCCGGAGCATCCCAGGCCCGACTTCGAGCGATCGCAATGGGTGAATCTCAACGGCGTCTGGGAGTTCCGCTTCGACAAGGAAGACGCGGGACAGAACGACAACTGGGCATCAGGCAAGACGGAGTTTCCGCTCTCGATCAACGTGCCGTTCCCGTGGGGTTCGGAGCTTTCCGGCGTCGAGAGCCAGGCCGACATCGCTTGGTACAACCGGACGATCCGCGTGCCGGCCGAATGGAAAGGCAGCCGGGTCTTCGTGGTGGTCGGCGCTTGCGACTGGCTGACGACCGGATGGCTCGACGGGCAGAAAGTCGGCAGCTTCCAGGGCGGATACACCCCCTTCGAGTTCGAGCTGACCGAGCAGGTCAAATGGGGCCAGGAGCAAACCCTCGTGCTGCGCGTCGACGACACGCCCCACCGATTCAAACTCGAAGGCAAGCAGGGCTATGGCCCGGCCAAAGGCATCTGGCAGACGATCTACCTGGAGGCCCGGCCCAAGGTCTCGCTGGAGACGGTGCAGTTCCTGCCGGACATCAACGCCGGCAAAGTCACCGTCAAGGCGACGCTGAATCAGCCCGCGCCGCAGGCCATGCGCTTCGCGATTCAGTTCAAGCCCGAGGACCGTTCCGGCGGCGCCGTGCAGGCGACCATCGCCAAAGGAGGCAAGGACGTCGAGCTGGAAATCCCCATGAAGCCGATGCGGCTCTGGTCGCTGGAAGACCCATACCTGTATGAGGTCAAGGCCATCCTGTCGGGCGCTGGAGCCGAGGACGCCGTCTCGACCTACTTCGGGATGCGAAAGATCAGCGTGACTAGGTTGCCCGGGACGGACTTGCCCTATATCGCGCTGAACAACAAGCCCGTCTACCTGAAGCTGACGCTGGACCAAGCGTATCATCCCGAGGGCTTCTACACGTTCCCGAGCGACGCGTTCATGCGCGACGAAATCCTGCGGTCGCGCCAGATCGGGCTCAACGGCCAGCGGATTCACGTCAAGATCGGCATCCCGCGCAAGCTCTACTGGGCGGACAAGCTGGGCGTGCTGATCATGGCGGACGTGCCGAACAGTTGGGGCCAGCCTGACGCGGACATGCGAAACGAGGCAGAAGTCGCCCTGCGTGGCATGATCAAACGCGACTTCAATCATCCAAGCGTTTTTAGTTGGGTGACTTTCAACGAGACGTGGGGCCTGCGGACGGGCGACCAGGGTTACACCCCCGAAACCCAGGAATGGGTCGCCTCGATGGTGCGCCTCGCCAAGCAGCTCGATCCGACGCGGCTGGTGGAGGACAACTCGCCCTGCAATCTCGACCATGTCCTGACGGACATCAATAGCTGGCACGCCTATCTGCCCGGCTACAAGTGGACCGAGCACCTCGACCAGGTCTGCCGCGACACACACGAGGGCTCGACGTGGAACTACATCGGCGGTCGCAAGCAAGGGACCGAGCCGCTGCTCAACAGCGAGTGCGGTAACGTCTGGGGCTATGAGGGCAGCACCGGAGACGTGGACTGGAGCTGGGACTATCACATCATGATGAACGCGTTCCGGCGGCATCCACAGGTCTGCGGCTGGCTCTACACCGAGCACCACGA
>CAZOFX010000122.1:0-15262 GCA_964579055.1 uncultured Pirellulales bacterium | reverse complement strand
TGACCAAGAGTCTTTTCATAGCTGCCTCAGGAAACGCTCCAGCCCCTGCTGCCACGGCTCGAGGGGAGCCTTCAACAGAGTCTGGATCTTACCGCAATCGAAGCGGCTGTTCAGGGGCCGGCGGGCGGGCGTGAGGTACTCGCTGCTGCAGCACGGACGCAACTCCACTTCCAGCCCGAGCCGGTCGAAGACAAACTGCGTCATGCCGAACCGGCTGACGTATCCGGCGCTGGCCAGGTGGAACGTACCCTCGGGCCTCTGCTCGATCAGTTCGCACACCGCTTGGGCCACCAGCGTGGTCGGGGTAGGTGAACCGACCTGGTCCTCGACCACGACGAGGCGGCGTTCCGTCACAGCGCGTTCGATGGTCTTGGTCACGAAGTTGTTTCCGTGCAGGCCGTAAGTCCACTCCAGCCGGAGCAGGCAATGAGAGCAGCCGCTGCGTGCGAGCAATTCCTCGCCGGCCAGCTTGCTCCGGCCGTATTCGTTGATCGGGTTCGGGCTGTCTGTCTCGTTGTACGGCCGGTCCAGCGTCCCGTCGAAGACGAAGTCCGTGCTGAAATGCAGGACCCACTTGCCCCGTTGCGCCGCCAGCTCGCCAAGAGAACCGACGGCATGGGCGTTCACGCGGTGCGCCAGCGCCACCTGGGTCTCGGCGCTGTCGACATCCGTGTACGCGGCACAGTTGATCACCACATCCGAGGCCTCGACCACTCCGCGCAGGTGCTCCGTGTCGGTGATGTTGAATTCGGGCAGGTCGTAACCGCGAACGGCGTACCCTCTCGCGGCGCACGCGGCCACCAGATCGGTCCCCAGCATTCCCTTGCCCCCGAGGACGGCCACTACAGGCCTGTCGATGTGCCCGACCTTGTGTGTCACTTGGGCGGCTCCTTCTGCACCAGATCGTTGGCCCTGGCGAGAGACTCGAACGTGCCGGCGTCCGTCCACCACCCCTCCAGAATGTCGTAGCCCAGTTGCCCGCTGCGCACATACGCATTGTTCACGTCGGTGATCTCCAATTCTCCGCGGGCCGACGGCTTCAGCGTTCGAATGACATCGAACACGGCCGAATCATAGAAGTAGACGCCGATGATCGCATAGTCGGATTTCGGCGTTTTCGGCTTTTCTTCGATCCCCACGACCTTGCCGTCGCGGATCTCGGCCACGCCGAACCGCTCGGGGTCGGGCACCTGTTTGAGCAGCAGGCGCGCGCCCTCGCCCTGCTCGGAGAACCGCCTGGCATGCGCCGCCAGGTCCGCCTGGAAGACATTGTCGCCAAGGATCACCGCCACGGACTGCCCGTTGGCAAAGTTCTCCGCTAACCCCAGAGCCTGAGCGATCCCGCCGGCCTCATCCTGGACCTTGTACGTGAAGCGGCACTTGAACTCCCGCCCCGAGCCCAGCAGACCCACCACGTCGCCCATATGCTCGACGCCGGTAACGATCAAGATCTCCTCGATCCCGATGCCGGTGAGTTTCTCGATGGGATAGTAGATCATGGGCTTGTGCCCGATGGGCAGCAGGTGTTTGTTCGTGACCTTCGTCAGGGGTCTCAGGCGCGACCCTGTTCCTCCGGCAAGCACGACGCCTCGTAGGTTCATAGCTATATCCTCAACAACATGACCGGGCCGGTCCGACGTTTCCGGCACGGTGCGATCCGGCCGCCGCATCCCTTGCCATCGAAAGTGTTTGACAGTTCCTTCGAGAAACGGCTATATTACCGCGACTTAGACGAACATGGGAGTGTAGCTCAGTCGGCAGAGCAACGCACTTTTAATGCGTAGGTCCTGGGTTCGAGTCCCAGCACTCTCATTGGCCCGATCGGGTGAACCAGATTCACTTATACCGTTCCGCCTTCACCTCCATCGCTGCGGCTGCAATCCTGGCGGCCTCTCCGAGCGGCACCGTCGACGCGGAGCCGACCACCTTCTTAAAACATCGGTTCGGGCCATCGGCAACTTGAGACCCAGTTAAACATTTGCGATGACTGTACTTAGGAGATCAGCCACCCGCGCCCGGTTCCGGCGCCGCCGCCGGGGCCCGTGTGGGCGATTGTATCTGTTTGCCGACCAGCGATGGGCCGAGGGCGGGTGCATCGCCGCGCCCGTCGCGTGCGTCCGAAAAACACCGATCTGAGCAGAGAAATGACGACTTTTCCGTTGCTTTCCGGCTAACCGTCGGTATAGTCGATGCGGGTTGATGGCTGTCTCAGGAGGAGGTCACAGCGCACGTCGCGTCGCTCATCTGCGCCGTGCGGCAAGCCTCTATGCATCACGATTCCAAAAGACAAAGTCCGGAAAAAGATTCGCCCGCGTCGGCGTCTCGTTCCCGGCGGCTCTTCGTACGAGTTTAGGTTTTGTCCAAGGCTACGGACAGGAGGGTATGACCATGAGAGGGTCGACACAATCTCGTTCACTTCGGGCGGCTCTGCCCATCATCCTCACCTCGATCATCGCAGTGACGGCCTCCGCTGGCGCGCAGGCGATGGACGATTGCGACTGGCAAAACGGTCCGTTTCACAAGATGCACTGGCCGCAACTGCCCGATCTGACCACAACCGGCAGCGCTGTGAGCCTCTCGGCCGCGACCCTGGCCGACGACTTTCTTTGCACCGCCACCGGCCCGATCCGGCACATCCACCTCTGGGCCTCGTTCCGCAACGACGACACGCCCAAGGAAGGCCCGGACAGCCTGACCATCAGACTGAACCTCTATTCGGGCATTCCCGCCGAAGGTCCCAAGTGGGGCCAGCCGGGCGAGCTGCTCTGGACCCGGACCTTCTCGCCGGGCCGGTACACGGTCCAGGCCGTGCATGACGGGCCGGAGGACTGGTACGATCCGGCGACGCAGGAATACCTCTGCGACAATCACCGGCGGGCCTATCAGTACGACCTCTCCGTGCAGGACGAACCGTTCGTGCAGCAGGAGGGGAGCACCTACTGGCTGGCTGTCAGCGTCGTCGGGTCGGACACAAATTGTGCGCTGGGATGGAAGACCACCTCGCTCAGACGGCAGTGGAACGACAGCGCCGTCTATCTGACGCAGAGCCAGTGGAGCTGGGCTCCGATCGATTATCCCAATGGCCACGAGGATGCAGGCGCTGCCGTGGGCCTGGCCTTCGTTATCACCAGCGGCGACGACACCACGCCTCAATATGAGCTTGGCGACGCACCGGACAGCACCGGCAATTTCCCGACGGTGAAGGTGCCAGCGTATCCGTGTGGCGTCGCAGGCACGTTCCCGACGGTATACCAGGCCGGCAGCCCTCCGTATGGGCCCCTGCACCGCCAGAGCCGGGACGCGTTCTATCTCGGCGCCCGCGTCAGCCTCGAAAGCGAGGCCGATCTCGGCCCGGACGAGGATGGGGTCAACAACCTCGACCCCTCGTCCGATGTCTCCAATCAGGATGGAGGCGACGACGGCCTCGGACTGCCCGTGGTGATGCCGCACCTTGGGCAGACCACCCTGAC
Source organism: uncultured Pirellulales bacterium (assembly GCA_964579055.1). Lineage (GTDB taxonomy): Bacteria > Planctomycetota > Phycisphaerae > Sedimentisphaerales > Anaerobacaceae > Anaerobaca. Next base: position 11,792 of record CAZOFX010000122.1, on the reverse strand, counting down.
GTACACACTGACGAGAACGAGCCATCTGGCCCGGGCAGTCTACACCAATGTCTGGTGTGATTGGAATCGCGATGGGGACTGGAACGATACCATCATCGCGACGGATGGCACGCGGATAGCGGAGTGGGTCGTCCAGGACCACCAGCCGAGCGTGCCCGGACTGGGGACCTTCACGTTCACGACCCCGGCGTTCACTTGCTGGCATCCTCTGGCCGACAATGGGGACCCGATCTGGGTGCGGATCACCGTGTCCGAGCAGAGCTGGCAGAACGCCATCGCCGCTCCCAGAGTGGGCGGCGCAGGCCCGGCGGGCGGCTATCAGTATGGCGAGACCGAAGACTACTACTTGCGGCCGCTCAGTGAGCCGGTCGCGACGCAGTATGACTGGGGTGACGCGCCCTCCAGGTATCCGACCCTGTCAGCTCTCAACGGCGCCCGGCACATCGCCGCCGGGCCATGGCTGGGAGGTGAGCAGGATACGCCCGATGCCGAGAACGACGGACGTCCTCAAGCCAATGCTCTTGGAGACGACAGCGTCGGCGAGAACGATGAGAATGGCGTAGCGATCCCGCCTCTGGTTCCGGGGCTGGACGCTTCGGTCACCGTCCAGGTCAATGGGGGCGGCGGCATCGTTCAGGGCTGGATCGATTTCGATGCCGACCAGACCTGGCGGGCCGATGAGAAGGTGTTCGATGGCTTCCTGCCCGACGGAATCCATGTTTTGTCTCTTGCCGTTCCTGCGGACGCAACGGTCGGACAAACCTTCGCGAGATTCCGCATCAGCGTCTCCGGCGGTCTCGAACCCGACGGGGTCGCCGCGACTGGAGAAGTCGAGGATCATGAAGTGTGGATCGAGGCAATGCCCTCTAACACCAAGTGGTGTCAGCAGCCCGATCTGACGCCGCGAGGCATTGGCCTTCGAGTCGACGGGAACCAGGAATCGCTCCGTGCGCTGGCGGATGATTTCGAATGCACCAGCCGCGACCGCCTCACCCATGTCCGTCTGTGGGGTTCCTGGCAGAACGATCAGAAAGGCTGGATCAATGCGGTTCGCCTTCGTATTCACGCCGACGATCCGGCCGGGCCCGAGGGCGCTGACAGGACGAATGCCTTCAGCAAGCCTCGTCCGGAGATTCTGTGGGACAAGCAGTTCGGCCCCGGCGCGTATCGGGAGAGTCTGTATCACGTGACGACCGTGGGCAGCCAATGGTGGTGGGACCCGGCCTCTGGCCAGGTGATCCGCGACGACCACGCGCAGATCTGGCAACTCGACTTCGATATCGACGCGGAGGAGGCCTTCCTTCAGGAAGGGTCCGAGCAGGCTCCCTGCATCTACTGGCTGTCTGTCGAGGTGGAGACAACAGGCGGACAGTTCGGCTGGACGACGCGCCGCTGGCCCGATCATTTCATGGATGACGCCGTGTCGGACCTCGGCAGCAAGCTGCCGCGGCCCTGGCAGGAGCTGCGCTATCCGAAAGGTCACCCATACTACGACTGCCGGCAGAATTCCATCGACCTGGCCTTCTGTCTGATGTACTCGGCGCAGGGTTCCGGCGAGCCGGTCACTTCGCGTCCGGCGACGGTGACCTACTGCCCGGCCATCGAGACGATGTGCCCGGCGACGGAAACAAAGTGCCCCGGCACAGCGACCAGGTGTCCTGCCGTGGCGACGCAGTGTCCGGCGACCGAGACACAGTGTCCGCCGATGCCCACGCGATGTCCGGCGGTGGCGACCGAGTGTCCGTCGAATATCACGCAGTGCCCCACGATGGAAACGATGTGCCCTTCGACGCAGACGAAATGCCCGATCGCGATAACCCAGTGTCCGGCCAGCGCGACCCAGTGTCCGGCGACAGCTACGGAATGTCAGGTATTCCCGACGACGTGCCCGGCGGTGGAGACGCAATGCCCGACCTCCGAAACGAAATGCCCGGTCATGGCGACTCAGTGCCCGACGGTGGAGACCCAGTGTCCCGTGACGCCCACCGAGTGCCGAACGCTCCCGACCACCTGCCCGACGGTGGAGACCCAATGCCCGGCGACGGTAACAAGCTGTCCGCCGGCGGTGACGCAGTGCCCGGCAACGGAGACTCGGTGCCCCGCATCGGCGACCACGTGCCCGGCGATCAGCACGTCCTGTCCGGCATCGGAGACGAAGTGCCCGGCGACGCTCACCCAATGCCCGCCTACGGATACGCAGTGTTCGAGCATTAAGGTCGCGGCGGACGGCGGCATGCGGAGCTTGCTGACACCGACCTGCCCCGCCGTGGAGGCCGAGTGTCTGAGCGTTGCCGATTATCTGGCACTAATGCGATAGCAGGCCTCGTCAGCAACGTCGCAGGTTGGCAGAGCAGACCGGACCGTCGTACAGACGGGGCTTTTCGTGTTGCCCGCCGGAAAAGACTCAAGGATAATCCACGCGTGCACCCGGCTGAACATGAACAAGACGAACGACGGGTCGTGGACTCTACGGCAAACGCTCCGGCTGCCCTTGGCCCGTTGCTGGCTGTGCTTTCGGCCTTGGCCGCCGCCTGGATTGCCGCCGGCTCGACGGGCCTTCTGGCTCATCCACTGCGGCGCATCAGTGTCCTTGTTGCGCTCGGCGTTGCCCTCCTGGTTCCCGGCCTTGGCGCGCGGCGTCCCAGGCTGCGAGTGCTCCTGACGCCATTTGTCGCTTGCGCGGCTGTCGCCATGGTTGCGCTGACCTCTCCGGCGGCAAACGTCATGGCCGCCGCCGTGGTCCTTGCGTTCCTGGCCTGGGCATCCGAGGAACGGGATGAGGACGTTCTGCGGGTCGGCGCCGTGGCAATCGCCGCGCTCGGTCTCTATGTCTTCGCCCGCACGGCAGTCCCGTCGGTCTGGCAGCTTGCGGACGTCTTCGGCCGCACTGTCGGCTCACTGGCAGGCGCCGTCGCACGCCGCCCACTGCACATCGGCGCGACCTTCGCCGGCTTGGACTTCCTGATCGTGACACTCGCATTCTGGGGTCTCTATGTCGTCCGTACAAGACCACCTCGGGCCGTGCGAGCGGTGTACGGTTTCGTAGCGATCTTCCTCGGCCATGCGATCTATCTCGTCGCACTGGCGTACGTCCCTGACGCTCTGGCCGCCGTCCCACAGCCGGCCGATCAAAGCAGCGCCTCGCTCGCCGCTTTCCTGCACAAAGCCCTGCCCTGGAACGCGCCGCTGCTGGCGTGCGCCATTCATCTTCTCCTGGTCGGCACGATGCTTCGCTGGGCGGCGTGGGCCCCTTCCGCCGTCGGCGCGCCGGCAGACCAACCCGCACGCTCGGCCTGGACCCGACTGGCTCTGGCCTCGGCGGCACTGGCGCTGGCCATTCTCCTGCCGATCGCTACAACGCTGAACACGCGTCCTCTGAGCGTCGAAGGCAAGAAGATCGTGTTCTGTGAGAAGGGCTTTCTGAACTGGCTCAGGCCGACGCACGGTTCGTACGGCAGACTGTCCAGCGGAATGTACGGCATGCTGCCGGTCTTCGTCGAGAGCCTCGGCGCGCGAAGCGTCGTCTCGGCGGAGCTGTCCGAGGCCGATCTGGCCGATGCCGATGTGCTGGTGCTCATCTTTCCCGACGAGCCTTGGGCCGACGGCCAGTTGGATCGCATCCACGATTTCGTCCGCCGCGGCGGTTCGCTGCTGGTGATGGGCGAACACACGGCGGGCAATGCTGACGGCGACAACCGGTTCAACGAGGCGATGGCGCCGACGTCGATGCGCGTCCGCTTCGACTGCGCCACTTTCGCAGTCGGCGGATGGCTCCACTCGTACGAAGCGCTCGCCCATCCGACCACGATGGGAATCGCCGACGACCGGAACGAGTTCGGCGTGGTCATCGGCGCCTCGATCCGGGCGGACTGGCCCGCGCGGCCGCTGCTCGTCGGGCGATGGGGCTTCGGCGATATCGGGGACGAGGCCAGTTCCCAGGCCCTGATGGGAAACAGCCGCTACGATCCGGGCGAGAAGCTGGGCGACGTCGTGCTGGCCGCCGAGCAGCCGGTCGGCAAGGGCCACGTCATTGCCTTCGGCGACACCTCGGGCTTCTCCAACGCGATCAACGTCTCGTCGCACGTCTTTACGTCGAGACTTCTGGCTTATCTGGCCGGTGACGCCGGCACCCACCCGACATGGCGGCAGTTCGCGGGCATACTGATTGTCTTGCTGTCGGTCGCTCTGCTCTGCCTGCGTCCGAGCCCATTGGAAACCGCGATGGTCGCGATCTGCCTGGCTGCATCTGCAACGATTTGTATCCAGGCCGGCGCAGCGGCCGCGAAACCGCGGCCCGACGGACGCCTCGCGACACCCAACAATCTGGCTTACATCGACGCATCTCACCTCGAAGCCTTCAGTGGCGAATCCTGGCGGCCCGATGGCGTCGGGGGCCTCGCGCTGACGCTCATGCGCAGCGGCTATCTGACGCTCTCGCTGCCCAAGCTGACGCCCGAACGCCTCAAACGAGCCGGATTGCTCATTTCGGTCGCACCGACCTGCGCGTTCTCGCACGCTGAGATACACACGGTCACCGATTTCATCCGCAACGGCGGCACGTTCATCATGACCGTCGGCCGAGACCGGATGGAGGCCAGCCTGCCCTTATTGAGAGAACTCGGGTTCGAGCCTGAGCAGGCCGAATCGCCCGAGCCGATACCTCTGGGCCATTTCAAGTCGCCGTATCTTGAATCGGCCGGCCGCCGGGTCTACGTGCGCTTTCATGCCGCCTGGTCGGTGCGGTGCACCGACCCGAACGCCCGCGTGATTGCCTACGGCCGAGACAACCAGCCTGTTATCGTCCTTCGCAGGATCGGGGCCGGCAAGGCGGTCCTGATCGGTGACACGTGCTTTGCGATGAACAAGAACCTCGAATGGGAAAGCGGCGAGCCTTTCGAGGGCCTTCGTGAGAACGCCGATTTCTGGCGGTGGTTCCTCACGGTGCTGCGGGATGAGCCCATGTGGCTGCCGGAGGCGATTCGTGAACAACCCGCCGCCGGCGCGCCCGGCGAGGAGGTGACACCATGAGACGGGCCTGGATCGGTCTGGCGTTGCTGAGCGCATCCTGGCTATTCGCTCTGGGTTACTATCACGATCCCAATTGGGCGATCTGGACGCTGCTCGTGTTGGTCGGCGTCGGACTCTTGGTTGGCAGCGACGTCCGAACGCCCACGCGAATCGAGTCTTTCGTGGCGGCGGCGCTGCTGGCGCCGGTGGTGCTTTGGGTCCCGTGGCCCTGGCGGGCGCCGGCTTTGCTTCTCTTCGCAGGATTGCTGCTCTGCGTCGCACCCATCCCAAGGCACTGGCCGCACCGCCTCGGTCTGGCCGCACTGACCGCCGGAACGGTGCTCACCGCCCAGGCTGCCGGAATGTTCGCGTACGAGACCATCACCGCACGGTCGCATGAGCTGCCCTGGCAGCTCGCCAGAATGGTCCATGGAGTCACGCAGGCGCTCGGGATTCCCGCCGCCCTTGGTCCCGATGGATCGGGACTGGCGCTGTACTCCATTCGATACACCCATCGTCTCGGCACAACGTGGGGACTGCTGCTGGACCCGGTGACGTTCAGCTTCCTCGTTGGAGGCGTCGCGCTGCTCTGCCTGCGGACGCCCGCAAGGTCGTTCACCGGGATTCTCAGACACAGGATGCCGCAGTTGCTCGGCCTGATCCTGTGCATCGCTCTCTGGCTGCCCGTTCGGGCGGCGATCCTGATCGCGTTCCACATGCACCGCGCCCTGCGAACACCATACGAGGCGCCGCTGGCCTTGATGGGGCCGTTCTGGAACCCATGGGTGCTGTTGCTGCTTCTGACAGGTCCTGTCCTTCTGGCCTGGCGGTTCATTCGTACGCCCACAGCCGCGGCGGCTCCGCCGGTCGTTGTGCCGAGGCGAGCGAGGCGCACCGCATGTATCGCCATGGCGTTTGCCGGCGCGCTGCTTGTCACGATCGGACTTCTGTGGGCTCCTTCCGGCCCGCGCAAGCCAGGACGCATCAGGGTGGACGAACACCGCTCGACGTGGGAGCGCACCGACCGGCCCTACGAGCCCAACTGGTACGGACAGGATTCCGGATACAATTATGCCTGTATCTACGACTACGGCTTCCGCTACTATGACATGGGCCGGTTGAACGCGCCCTTCGACGCCAACACCCTCGACGGATGCGACGTCCTGATGGTGAAGGTGCCGACGGCGCGCTATACGCCGGAAGAGATCGCGCATATCAAGCGGTTCGTCGAAGCCGGAGGCGGCCTGCTGCTAATCGGCGAGCACACCAACGTCTTCAACTCGGGAGCCTACCTCAACGACATCGCCGCGCGGTTCGGCTTTCGCTTCCGCTACGACTGCCTGTTCGACCTCGACACGCCCTTCGAACAGCTCTACCGCCCGCCGCTCGTGCCGCACCCGATCGTCCAGCACATGCCGCCGCTGGACTTCGCGGTCTCGTGCTCCATCGAGCCGCAATCGAGCGTCGGCCGGGCCGTCATTCAAGCGGCCGGACTTCGCAGTCTGCCCGCCGACTATCATGCGAGCAACTACTATCCTCAGGTCGAGGATCGGGCCGATGCGCGATACGGCGCCTTCATCCAGTTGTGGACGGCCGATCACGGCGCCGGTCGCGTCGCTGCGTTTGGCGATTCCACGATCTTCTCGAACTTCTCGGCGTTCGAGCCGGGCAAGGCCGAACTCATGCTGGGCATGCTCGGATGGCTTAATCACGAGGCCCCATCGCAGAATGTGCAATCCATCTTGATCGTGCTTGGCGTCCTGCTCGGCGCGGGCGCCCTGGTCGTCGGTCGGACCTGGCCCGGCGCGGGATTCGTGCTGCTCAGCGGCGTCCTGCTCGGCATCACCACGGCCGGTATCACCGTACGGGCGCTGCATCGAGCTGCCGTGCCGGCGCCCAAGCCAAGTCGTCCGTTCACGCACGTCGTCATCGACCGCACCGTATGCGATTCGCCCTTGTCGAGAAGCGGCTTCATCGCCGGGCAGGCGGATGGATTTGGCATCTTCGAACGCTGGATTCTCAGGCTGGGCTACTTCACCTCTCGCCGCACCGGGCGCGATGCATTCTCGGGCGATCTGCTGGTCTTCTTATATCCGAGGAAAGAAGTCTCCCCCGACTTCCGCCGACAACTGGCCAACTACGTCAACGGAGGCGGCAGAATCCTGGTGATCGATGCTCCGGCCAACGCCCGATCGACCACTAACGCCCTGCTGCACCCGTTCGGCATGCGAATGGTCAACAGCCCTCCGCTGGCCGGGCCGCTGGAGACCCCGTCCGGCTGGCCCGCCGACGTGACGGCTCGAAACGCCGGCCGGATCGAGGGGGGCACCCCCCTGATTCGAATCGTCGGCCAGCCGGTGGCAGCGACCGCCGCGTTCGGCAAGGGGACCGTCACCGCGATCGGTTTCGGCGCCCAGTTTGCCGACCTGAACATGGGCGTGACCGGGGACACGATCCCCGATGCCGCGATGCGAAATCTCTACGAGATCGAGTTTCAACTGCTCCGCGCGATTCTGTCCGACAGCCTGCTGGTCGGAGCCGATCCAAACACAATCGGGCAGTGAGGAAGCGTGCCGTCGGTCCGCCGGACTGTTTGCGCGGACCTCGGGACCTTCGCCAAGGCACGCGAGCGGAGAAATCTTGCCCGAATCCAAGGAAAATCCCCCAGAAATCGTCACATCGAGACGCCTCGTCTGACTTTATTATATAGCCGAGGATGTTCAACGAAACGGACAACGTCGAGTTGGTGCGGCAGGCGCAGCAAGGCGATCGCGCGAGTCTGGATCGCCTCGCGGAGACGGCGAGGGTCCGTCTGCACGAATATGTGTTCCGAATGACCCTCGACGAAGACCTCACCGGCGACATTGTGCAGGAGACGATACTGGAAATGCTCCGAATCTTCAAAACACTCCAATACCGGGAGAAGTTCTGGGGGTGGCTCCACGGGATCGCGTTCAACAAAGTGCGGCGTCACTACGGCAAGCAGTGGCGGCAGCAGACGCTCCGCCGCCGGGAGGCCGAACAGAAGCCCGCCGTCCCTATCGCGAACGATGTGCTGACCGACGTCGTCACCGACGAACTGAAGCAGATCGTCCTGGAATCAGTGCAGCGGTTGGCCCCGCGACACCGGGCGGTGTTGACGCTGCGCTGCTACGACCATCTGTCGTACGCCGAGATCGCCAGGCTGATCGGCTGCACGGAGATCGGCGCCCGAGCGATCTTCCATCGCGCCAAGAAATGCCTGGCCGGCCTCCTGTCGGACCACGGCCTGGGCAAGGGATCGCTGGTATTGGCTCTGGTGGCGTTCGGCAAATTGACCGCAGCCAGCAAGGCGAGCGCGGCCCAGGTGGCCATCACGGGTGCCACGCTGCAAACCGGCCCGCTGGCGGCCCTGCTGGCGACGCTGACGGGCAAGACCGGGCTGATCGCGCTGGCGGCCGCCGGAACGCTCGCCGGCGGATCGGTGGCCATAGCCCCGCGGGCCCTGCGCGCCGTCCTGCCCGGCGAGGCACGCCGGACGGAAAACCTGGCAGCAAGCCCCTGGCAAGGAGCGCCGACGCAGCCGCAGGAGTGCTGGTACTACTTCCCCGAAGGGGGCCAGACACCTGTGATGATCCGGCTGTTGGAGCCGGATGGCGACAAGCCGGCAACCGCCTGCCGCATCCTCCAGAATCAATACGCCAATTACCACTACGACGACGGCGACGAGACGATCCGCATCAAGAACTATCACGCCTGGAAGCCCGATCTATCGGTGACGGGCCTGCCGACGGACAACCCGGCGCTGAGCCGGTTCCTCGCACAGGTCCAGGGGCAGGCCGCCGACGTGGAGCTGACCAGAAATCGCGCTGCCGGGCTGCTGGTCATCTGCCGACACGAAGGCAGGCAGACCGAACGAATCTGGCGGATCGACCGTCATCTGAACGTCCTGGAGGAGGAGTACTTCCACTTTAGTTGGCCGCAGACCACGCCGGTCATCGACGACCGCGACGCCCTGCACCGGCGGGGCTGGACCTTCTTCCGGATCGACGGCCAAGTCGGCAATCGGAAGGTCTCGGGAACGGGCCGTCTGCCCTTCGTCTATGCATCTGCCCATGAGCACTATCCCTGGGTGAAGATCGAGGTCGATGGCGTGCAGACACACGTCGACACGCCGCGAGGCGCCGGCCGCTACGACCGGACCGGCCGTGACCGGACCGGCCGTGCCACGGAGCGTCTGCCGGGCGGCAGCTTCTTCCAGGGACTGCCCAGGCCCTGGACGGGTCTGCACTGCATCGACACGATCCGCCGGGATGCAGCCGAACAACGCCTGCGGTTCGAGACCGACCGCCAGGCCGATGGCTCCCACGTAAAGGTGATCGTGCACGCGGCTCCGGTCGCCCTGGTCTACACGGTGGACATGCAAACGGATATAGTTGAGACGATCGAGCTTTTCGAGGCGATGCCCGTCGAGGCGAATCGCATCGGTCAGTTGAGTTTTACATATCTTCAAGAGATTCCAGAGCCGGCGGACCGGTCGTTTGACACTCCTCGGGGGCCGAGATCGGCCCCGACTGCGTCAGAGGGACCCGGCCTGCTCTGGCTGACGCAACTGGCCGGCGGTCAATAGGCGGACGAGAAAGGAGTTGGGATCATGCAAGCCGATAGCGGCTTCTCAAGAAGCGCCAGGATCACCCTGCTGCTGGGACTGTGGATGAGCCCGTGCGTCCTGACCGCGAAGGTCATCTACGTCGACTCAAGAGCGCCCGGTACGGGTGATGATGGCGGGACCACCTGGGAAGATGCATATCTCTGCCTCCAAAACGCACTGGAAGTCGCCCAGGCGGGAGATGAGATCCGAGTCGCCCAAGGCGTTTACCAGCCCGACCGCAGGGTCGTTTTGCCACGTACCGTCGTGAGTCTGAACATCGAAGCCTCCGGTGACGTCGACGACAGCTTCGTGCTGCCGGATGGAGTCGCGATCAAAGGGGGCTACGCCGGATTCGGTAGCCCTGATCCGAACGCAAGAGACGTCAATGCCTACCAGAGCATCCTCAGCGGGGACCTCGCCGGTGACGACATCGCTCTGGAAAACCTGGAATGGCAGACGCTGTACGGGTACGTCATGGACCCGGCGCGGCGCGGCAACTCCCGCACCGTTGTCACCGTCCACGCGGCGTCGAGCCAGACCGTGCTGGACGGATTCACAATCACGGGCGGGCATTGCGAAGGAGGCCATTCGGCCTCTCGTGCCAGAACTCCTGCGATGGTACCCTACCCCGCCGCAAGCACGACGGGGGCCGGCGCCTTCGTGGACTCCGGCAGCCCGAGTTTCATTCGGTGCACTTTCTACGGGAACACCGTGCTGGCCTATGCCGAGCGCAGCACGGGCGGCGCCGGCGTCGCCACCAAAGAGAGCAAGGCAACCTTTCACGAGTGCACCTTCGAGCAGAATGTCGCGTTTGGCCACGGCGGTAGCAGCTTTGGCGGCGCCGTTCTGAACTCCCAAGGGGCACCGCAATTCGTCAACTGCACATTCAAGGACAACGTGAGCGCCGGTTTTGACGGCGATTACCCCGGAGGGGCCGTTGCCAATTCTCGCAGTGATTGTGTACTGACCGGCTGCTCGTTCGTTCACAACCGGTCCATCGATTCCATGGGGGGAGCTGTCTACACCATCAACGCCAGCAACCCAGTCCTGATCGACTGCACGTTCGAAGGCAACTTCGCCAACCAGGGGGGCGCTGTCTACATCGACGAGGGCTGCGATCCAAATGTGATCGGATGTACCTTCCTGGCCAACAAAGCCACCAACAACGGTCGAGGCGGCGCGGTCTTCAACAACGATCAAAGCGAAAGTAATCTCGTCGACTGCCGTTTTCTCGGCAATACGGCCGGTCAAGGTGGGGCCCTGTGTATCAGAGGGTATCCGACCATTGTCAACTGCCTGTTCAGTGGCAACTCCTCCACGCGTGGGGCGGCAATCTGCCTGGAGACCGGCACTTTCGTGGATGTGATCAACAGCACATTCAGCGGCAACACCGCTGCGGAGAGCGGCGGTGTCCTCTACGGCCTCGTGGGCACGACGGAGTTCTCCAACTGCATTCTCTGGAACAACCCACCCGAGCAGATCTACATGGCCTCCGGACTTGTCCAAATCCATTACAGCGACGTCCAGGCGTTGGGCGGAAACGACCGAGCGAACATCGATGCGAACCCGTGGTTCCAGGACCCGCTCGGCGCTGACGGGATTGCCGGCACACTCGATGACAATCTGCGTCTGTCGCCGGGCTCGCCCTGCCTGGACGCGGGAGACGACACCGCCCTTCCGGCGTTCGCGACCACCGATCTCGACGGCCTGGAGCGGGTGGTCGGCGACCGCGTCGACATGGGCGCCTATGAGTTCAGCGGCCCATTTCGCTACTACGTCGACGCGGCTACAGGCGACGACAACAACGGCGGGTGGGGTCCGCGCGAGGCGTTCGCCACCATCCAGCGCGGAATCCGGGCGGTCCCTAACGGGTATACCGTGGTGGTTATGCCGGGCGTGTATGCCGAGGAGATCAACTTCGCCGGCAAGGCGATCACCGTCTCCGGCGAGAACGGCGGCGCGATCATTGAGGCCCCGGGCGGCTACGCCGTGTCCTTCTACACCGCCGAACGCAGCACCAGCATCCTGAAGAACTTCGTCATCCGCAACAGCGATGTCGGAATCTTCATCGCCGGCGCCAGGCCGACCATCCGGAACGTCACGGTCGCCGGCAACGAATTCGGGATCGCCTCGTACGCCGGAGGCAATCCCGACA
>CAZOFX010000121.1:0-15428 GCA_964579055.1 uncultured Pirellulales bacterium | reverse complement strand
CGGCAGATTGCCCTCCTCGTTCAAAGTCTGGATGAAGACGGAGGTGGTCGACGGCCTACTCATGGGAAGGACCGCCCATCGAAGACGTAATATGTTGGAGAACTGGCGTGCACTATCCCTGCTTTCTCGCAACAGCAAGGAATACTGATGAAAACAAGCCAGGTGACAATCTGCAGAGGAGATTGAACACCGTACGCCTGTCACTGCCGAAGAAGTCAAGCAATGTGAAGCCACCTTCAAACAAGAATCTCTTGACCACTCGCTTATTGAAGAAGCGAATATGCTCCCATTCCCACGGTGAATTCATATGACCTTCTGTCCGTCGAGGCATACCCATGATAAGATACCAGAACCTGTTGACAATCCACCCCATGTTGGGTGCCGACATGAACAACAAGCCATTCGGAACTAGTACTCGATTGACCTCCAAGAGTGTACAGAGAGGCTGTACCAGATGCTCAGCATTGTCGCCCCAGAAGACAACATCAAATGAGCCACTGGCAAAAGGTAGAGGCTCCTCCACATTTCCTTGATACACATTGGTCAGGCCCCGAGACATAGCCAGAGCCAGCGCCTTTTCCGATATGTCGAGGCACGATACCTCAAGCCCTAAGTCCTTGAAATACGCTGCGACGCCACCATCATTGCAGGCAAGATCCAATAATTTGCTGCCGGCGGAGATGTATCGCGGGGCAATGTTCGAGAGGAGCAAGTTCCGATGATACTTCTCGAACAGTGTTGGAGCACCGTATGAATACTTGCCCTCGTACAATCCCCTGGCCTTCACGCCCGTCTGCCCTCCTTCAGTGGCAGCCTCTTGGCACCGATGAGGCTGTACCAGTCCTCCAGATATTGATCGGCCACTCTCTCATAGCTATACTCGCGCGCTTTCTCGGCGCCAGTGCGCGAGATGGCAGAAGCCAATGCCTGATCTGCTATGAGTCGCTGCAACGTAGCGGCAAGTGCTCCAGTTGGATCGGGACTATGATGGTCGAAGATGACACCCGTCTGCTCGTGTTTCACGAAATCCTTGAAGCAATCCAGGTTGGACACTATCGTCGGCAGCCCAGTTGCCATGGCCTCCAACGGGGCCACGCCAAAGCTCTCGCCTCTATCTGCAAGCGAAGGGTAGCAGTAATAGTGGCTCTCCTGCAATAGTTGAGCAAGACCACTAGGCTTGTTCAAGGACCCCAAGAACGCGACCGGCAGATTCTTTGCGCGTGCCATCAGTTGTCTCAGGTATTCGTTTCCACCACCTCCCTGGCTTCGATCCACTGGACCTACGATGCGAAGGGATAATTGTGGAAACCGGCTGTGAACAATAGCAAACGCGCCAATCAACAAATGTACGCCCTTCTCAGGGTGGACACGACCAGTATACACTACGTTTCCAGCTGTACTGAACGACCGGCCACAACTCGGTGGCTGGAAGACCCTGGTGTCAATAGGATTATGGATCACGTTTACGCGATGAGCTACATGCGGGGTCTGCGTGACGATTGCGTCGCGAACCGCGTTTGACACAGTTGTTAACCTATCGCACTTTCGATAAAGCCCCATCTGCCCCTTGGGGTATCGATGTACGGCCACCACCAGCTTGCCACGACCTCTTCGGAAGGTTGAAACAAGAAGCGGCAGCCAGAATGTATTGCACACACAGATGTCTGCCTCAGGCAACAGGGCAGACATTGTGCCGGCGTAAAGAAGATCCTTGCACAGGTCCCAATATAGAGTTCCGGACCGATTCCACCGCATCCTTCGGACATAACAAACGCCAGCGATAATCTCGTCACGCGTTTGCGACTCATGTCCACGACACAGCACTGTCACTGTATGCCCCTTCTGGGCAAATACCTGAGCCAATCCATGCCAGATCTTTGGGACAGCTCCAGATGGAGCGGGCGGCATAGGCAAGAATGGCCCTGTTATGATGGATATTCTCATTCAATACCGGAGGCAACCCTTCTGTAGCCATTTGATGCCTTAGTCCGGGTGTGCCAGCTTCTGTTCTTCGTCATATGAGCGAAAGATAGGCCCATGACCACCCAACTGATTCTGTCTATGGGAGACCCAAAGCCAAGCAGATGATTACTGATCATGCCATTGAGGACGCAGTACACAGCGGTCACAAATCCAAGAGTGCCGAGATGATCGTGGCGCTTCCAGAAGTAGTGAAGCATCGCGGATATGAAACTCACCCAGAGCACGAGCCCTACCATTCCATAGGATTGGGCGCAACTAAGCAGAGTATTGTGTCGGTTGTTTTGAATGTCATAGCCACTGCTTGTGAGGCCAATGTCCCATTCGTATGCAGCAAGAAAGCCACGGCCAACTATATTCGTCAGCCGCAGATCAGCCTCTATACCAGGAGCCCACCAAACGGCCCGATCCATGGCTGCCTCCACCAGGTTGCCGTCGACCCTGGCAAATTCCCTCGCTTCGAGAAGAGCCGCGTCGGACACACAACCAGTCGCCCAGGCAAGGAAGAATGCCATGAAGGCAAAGCATAGCAGAGGCGCAAACCAAGGTGCCTTCCAATACCGCATGGCATGCAGGGATGTGAGAACAGCGACAACCGGGATGCCCAGATGCATGCTTCTACACTTGCTGAGGGCAATCACCACCACATTTGCCAGCAACGCCAGAATCCATATCCAGGAGAACCTGCGCGAGTGCACAAGCCACCACAACTGAAGTATGATGGCAATAAGGGCCAGATTCCCGCAGGTCAACGGATTGTTATACAGACCACGTAGCCTTCCATTGTGCAGAGGAGGATATCCTATACAGTACACAAGTACTGATGCAGCAGAGGCAACTGATAACGTCACTGCAAGCACCTTGAGGATGCGTTCCACCGACACCCCTGAGAGAAAAGCGAATGGCGATACGAAGAGACAGAAGACCATACAAGCATAGACGCTGTATGCAAGCAAACTTGCCAGCCAGTTCTCTTGTGCCATAGATACGACAAACCCCCAGCATATGAAACTAAGTATCGAGAACCGTACCGCGTGAGGAAGTTGACATTTGCGTAGTAGGTATCTATGCTTTGCGATGAAGAGCGTCAGCAAGCCCGCTATCACCCCGTTGGATAGTTGGTATGCCCTCCAAACGCCCGGAGTATGCTCGAAATATGACTTTCCTATAAGGCTAGATGTGATAGCCAGGGCAAAAAGCAGCGCCCCCCCTGTCGGCGTCGTGGTACATCCAGGAACCGCAAACTCCCCGTGTGCCTGCCTGTTGCCTTGGTGCCGCCTGTTCACGGTGTGACAGGGCTTGGCATGTACACACATCCGCCCGATATGCAAACATACCTTGTTCATAGATCGGGGGCCATATTACTTCTGTGGTACGCCATATCTGCAAACAACGACCCAGAAAGCTCTGGCGTCTCTTCCTTGGGGTACATACTCCAGGTATGCATGCCCGGCTTGAAAATGCCGATTGACCCGCCAAATGAATATAGTAAGGCAGATGGCCTGCCCGGTACCGTAGGCCAGACACATGCCGAGCAGGCCCAAAGACCTGGACAGGACGATTCCCGCAACGAGGATGGCGACCAAGCCAACGATGCGGGCCTCTAAACCGGCCAACGGCCTGCCCTGTCCGCGCATCGCCTGATCGAGAATCTCTGCCAACCCACCAAAGGCCAAGCCTACGATCAAAAGGCGTGCCGGATTGACGGCCGCCGCGAACTCGCCGCCGTAGACCAGGGGCAACAGCCAGCCCATCGCCAGGGCCAGCATCCCGCCGAAGAGAAGCCACAACAGGGCCGAGATGCGGAACGTTCGGGCGATCCGCTCGAAGCCCTCACCCGGCTTCGCTTGTGCGGCAGCGGTGAAGGTGACGGTCGCCGTGGAGGTGGTGATGCTGGCGGTGGCGGAGCTGGCAGCCAGAGCCACGACATAGAGGCCGAGGTTTTCGGCGCCGAGCAGCCACAGGAGGATTGCCTTGTCGGCGTGGAGGTAGAGCGGCTGGGCGGCGCCGACCAGGCCGAAGCGGACGCTCTCGCGGAGCGTCTGGCGCGGCGAGTACAGCGGGCCGCGCAGCGGCATGTCCTTGAGCGCGAGAATCAGCCGGACCACGACCACGGTCGCGGTCGCTGCCAGGAAGCCTACAACCGGCCAGCGGATTTCACGGACGTCCCAGACCCACATCGCAACGAGGAAAGCAAGATACACGGGATATTGCAGCATCCGCGTGAGGTTGAATCGCTTGAAGTTGCCCGCGCCCTGATCCACGGCGACGACGTTGAGCGAGAGGTGGTTGAGCAGGATGAACGCGACGAACAGGCGCGACAGGCCGAGCAGGTGGCGGCTGGCCTGCGGCAGCAGGTAGGGCAGGGCCAGATAGCACAGCACGCTGGCGACCGAGCCGCTCGCCAGGGCCAGCAGGATCGACGTGCGGATCACCTGGTCGTAGCGCGTGGTCGTGGCGGCGGCGCGGGCCAGGGCGACGTTGGTGCCGAAGATGCCGACGGCGGCGAAGATGCTGGGCCAGAGGATGACGGCGGCATATTCGCCCCGCCCGACCGGCCCCAGCAGCCGGGCGATGATGATGCCCTGGACGACGGTCAGCCCCTGGATGAGGACGCAGGTGGCGAACGTTCCGGCGTAGGCCCGCAGGCCGATGGGCTTTCGCTGCGGCGTTGCGGCGGGGACGGCCGGCTCGGCGGGGATGTCGGTATCAGTCAATACGGCGGTGTCGTTTGGCATGGACGATTGAGTTTTGAGTCCCGAGTGTTGAGTTTTGAGTCTCCGGATGGGTTGCAGCAGGCAGCGGAACTTTCTTCACCCTGGACGACTTCTCCGTTGGCGGGTTTGGGTTATCGGGCAGTCCGAAAGCGGCCTGTGGCCGGCGGTTTGAGACATTCGCGTTTCGGTCATTCGAATTTGTTTCGGATTTCGTGTTTCGTGTTTCCGCGAAGGCGGCTGATTTCGTCCGGATAGACTCCGTCCCGGTCGGGTGACCGACGAGGGTTCTGGTCACGTCGCTCTTGTCGCCGGACTCCGCAAGGCCGGCGGACGCTATCGGTCCGACGCCACCGGCTCAACCGGCCGCGTCGAGAGCTCGTCGATCAATCGCTTCGCGGGCGCGTAGTTCGGCCGCAGACGCAGGCAGATCTTCGCCTCGTGCATCGCCTCTTCCACCCGTCCAGCGCGGGCCAGCAGGCTCGCCAGCTCGAAATGCCAGCCGACCTGGTTGTAGCTCTTTCGCAGGGCCAGGCGATAGCGGTAGATCGCCGAGTCCAGATCGCCGCGCTCGACATCGGCCCGGGCGAGCGAGACGTGCGTGGAGGCCGGGGCATCGGTATCGGTCGATCGCGCGGCGAGCAGGCCGATAGCGCCGGCCCTGGCCTGTTGGGCCAGTTCGGTGTGGCGGTCCGAAGCGGCCAGCAGGTCGGCCACCTGGCTGAGCCGTCCGGCGTTGTCGCCGGCCAACATCAGCGCCAGGTCCGGCCGGACCAGATCGTCGATGCACAGCGAGGCGGCCTGGGCGAAGTACCGGCCGTCGAGCAGCGCTGCGCGAGAGAGCTTTTCGAACGCCTCTTCGACCTTGGCCTCTTCGGCGTCGATCCTCGCGGCGGCGAAACAGACGGCGGCGTTGCACGGCGCCAGCCGATAGCCCCGGCGGATGTGCGCAGCGCCGTTCGGGTCGGCCAGCGCAAACCGCTCGATCTGGCCGGCCAGGCTGACGAGCACTCCGAAGGTCGGGCACAGGGGCCGCGCGCGGTGCAGGTCTTCGACGATCCGGCGGGCCCACGGGAAGGCCTGCGGATCGAGCGCATCGGTGTTGGGGTCGGCGAAGGGCATCAGCGAGAACCACATGTACGCGCCGAGCCGATGGCGATAGTGGATGCTGTCGGGTTCGGCCTCCGTTGCGGCAATCGCATGGCGGAACAGATACTCGGCGGCCTGAGGGCTGGAACGCCACTGGATCGTCTCCATCTGCCCGGCGGCGAGCTGCGCCTTGTTCCAGTGCCCTTCGGCCACGCGGGCGGCGTTGGCTCCGAGCAACGCCCAGCCAAAGCCCCCTGCCGCAACCAGCAGCAGGACCGCCGGCGCAAAGGCATGAACCATCCGTCGACCGGACCGACCGGCGGGCGGGCCGACGTCCGAGCGAAGATGCGTCAGTGCGACCACCAGCGCGCAGCAGACCGCCGTGAGCATGGCGTTGGCGGGAAGGTGCTGGCCGAAGTCGCTGAGACTGTGGACCAGAACCGCGATCAGCCCAAAGCCCAGACCGTACGCGACCGACTGGATGGGAACGTGGGTCTCTCTCACGCAACGGGCGTAACCGACCCAGACCAGCAGACCGAACACCGCCAGGGCCAGCACTCCGACCGCGCCCGTCTCGGCCAGGGCCTGGACGTATTCGTTCTCGGCGTGCGTCGCCAGCGACATCGTGTCGCCCCGGTCGAACATGGGGTAGACCACTTCGTACGTCCCCAGGCCGGCGCCGAAGGCGGGGAATCTCTTCCATGCCTCGATGCTCTGCTCGATCATCTGCCATCGGCCGTGGTACTCGGTCAGGTCGTCGAGCGTGGCCATGCGGTCGTAGACCTGATCGAAGCCGATCCACAGCACGCAGACGAAGGCGGCCAGGGCGATCAGCACGATGATCCAGCCGCGTCCCCGGAGCGACTGGCGAGAGCTGAGAACGATGGTCGTGACCGTCGCGGCGATCAGCATGCTCACCATCCCGCCGCGAGTCAGTGAGACGAACACCGCGGCCGCGCCGACGACGATGACGACCGCCAGCAGCTTGACGAGGTTCGCTTCGGAAGAGCGGACGTATTCGAGCACATCGGACGGCGTGGTGCGCCGCTGCGCGAACGCCTCGTACACCAGGACCAGCAGCAGGGCCAAAGCCGCTCCGATCGAAAGGTTCATGAACTGGCCGAAGTGGCTGTGATTGATGAACGTGCCCGAGCGAGCGCGGTCATACGCCGGCACGATCCAGTAAACCCTGTCGTTGCCGACGAGGTCCTGGGCCAGGGCCAGCAGGCCGACGGCACCCGCGATGATCGCGACCGAAAGCAGGAGCCGCTTGATGCGCGCGGGCTGGCGATAGAGGTTGACTACGACGAAGAAGACCGCCGCGATCGCCAGGGCCAGACGCAGGTCGTGCTTCGTCGCATGGGATAGAAGCTCAGGCGCATGCGCTGCAGCGCTTCGTCGGCGCCGGACAGGTCGCCCAGCAATTGCGTCTTGAGGATCGCCGTCTCGGGCGAGATCGCGCGGACCACTGAGGCAGGCAGAGGCACCAACTGCAAGACGGCGACGAGCAGGAACAGCGCGATCGGAACATACGCCCACGTCCAGACCAGAGGCTGCGGGGCAATGAAGGCCCTCTGAACGAGGAAGACCATAATCAGCAGCGCCGCCAGGGTGATGACCACCTGCTCGCTCCAGGCGCCGACGACGCCGAACGCCAGCGGACCGAAGGCCAGCAGCGCAGTCAGCAGCAGCTCGATCACCAGGTCAAAACGTCGAGCCCAGGGTCGATGGACGCCGATCTCCCGGAGCATCCATGTGCCACTCTGGGTAATCAGCCGATCGCAGGGCTCCATCCCTGAGGGTCCCATCCATTGCCTCGTTCCGGTCAGTCGTGGGGTAAGTCATCCGGCACCACATCCGGCATCAGGCCGGCGCGGAGTCGCTCCAACTGCTCCTTCGTCTGTCTCTCGCCTCGGCGGCCGATCTCCACGATCGGGGTCTGTCTTCTGGCATGGCCGTTGCCGCCGGAGCGGTAGCTGTAGTCGTGGTATCCGTACGCGCTGGAATAGCCGTACCGGTCGCTCTTGCGCGGCACATCGTTGACGACGACGCCCAGGATCTTCCCGCCCACGCCGGCGAGGCTGTCGCACGCCTGCATGCTGACGCGACGCGTCGACTGCTGCGCCCGCAGCACGAGGACGGTGACATCGCACAACGCCGACAGGATCTGGGCATCGGCCACCGCGATCACCGGAGGCGAGTCGATCAACACACGATCGTACCGCTGGGCCAGAGCCTTGACGATCTCCGCGAAGCCATTGCTGTTGAGCAACTCCGCGGGGTTGGGCACATCCGGCCCGCACGTCAGCACCTCGAGATTCGCCATGCCGAGATGTTCGATGGCCTCGTCCGGGCCCATCTGGCCGGCCAGGACCGCGCTGAGCCCTTTGGCGAATCGATTCAGACCGAAAATCTTGTGCAGCGTCGGCCGGCGGAAGTCCGTGTCGACGATCAACGTGCGCTGCCCGGCCTGGGCAATGGCGATGCCCAGATTGCTGACCACCATCGTCTTGCCCTCGCCCGGCGCCGGGGACGTCACCAAAATGGTCCGGGCCTCGTCCTTGGGCCGTCCGAAGAAGAGGGCCGTGCGCACAGTGCGGAAGGCCTCGGCCTCGCGGGAGTCGGGACTGATGCGGACCTTCTGGCCGCGAATCGCCAGCGTCTGCTTCGGAGCCGTCATCGAGGGAACCACTCCGAGAACCGGCAGCCCGAGCAGGACGGAAATCTCCTGGGTCGAGCGCAGCCGCTGGTCTTTCCATTCTCGCAGCAGACCCAGCCCGACGCCTGCGAAGAGACCCAGGCACAGAGCCAGTCCCATGGTTCGGGCCTTCTGCGGCTCGGACGGCTCGGTCGCCGGCTCGGCGGTCTCGACGATCTGCACCGTCAGGGCCCCCACCTCCGGGTCCACGTTGAGCTTGCGGATCTTGTCGTCGAGGATCTCGCAGAACCGCAGGGTCTGCTCGTAGTCCGACTGGAGAAGCGTGAATTGCGACAGTTGGCGATTCAGCGTGATGGCGGCGGCGCGCTGCTCGTCCAGATCCTTGGCCAGCTCCTGCTGTCTCTGCACGGCGGCCAGGTACTGCTCTTCGGCAACCGCCAACTGCCGGGCGGCGAAATCGGCGTCCACCTCGGCGATCTGCGCCTCGATCCGCTCGATCTCCGCATCCAGGGCCAGAATCGCAGGGGCATCGGCCTTGAGCCGAAGGAGGCAGTCGGCCCGGTCGCGTTCGAGCTGCTGCAACTGGGCCCGCAGCGATGCGGCCTCGTTCGCCCCGGCAATGTAAATCCCCTTGGCACGTTGGGCCTCGACAAACTGCCGCAGCCCGACCGGATCGTCCGCCATCTTCCTGGCGGTCTCGTAGAACGCCTTGCACTCGATCGTCGCCAACTGAGCTTCATCGAGCGCCTGCTGGAACCGTTCGAGCCGGCGCATGATGATGTTGCTCTCCTGGCTGGCGCCATAGGCCAGACCCTCGTTGGCCTGGCTGAACTCGACCATCTTCTCGAGCTTGTCCTTGAGCTCCGCGTCGCGACTGGTCTTCTCCTCGCGGAGGATCTTGACCACCTCCGCCGAGGTGTTGCGACGGCGCTCGTTGTGCTGCGTGATGTAGGCGTCCACGACGGAATTGACGATGTGAGCCGCTTCGTCGGCATAGGGGCTCGTGAGCGAGACGTTGATGATCTCGTCCTTCTTGCCCACCACCACCTCCAGCTCGCGACGCAGTTTCGTCACCGGGTTGTCGATATCCGCAAAGGTCTTGAGGCCTCCCATGCCCGGCAGGGCCAGCGCCGCCGCCAGCGTATCGGTCTGCTTGATCAGCTCCGCCTGGGTGTAGAGATAGTTCGTCCATCGGGTCACGACGCCGGAGGCGTCTTTCTCCCAGACCTCCGGCCCGGCCTGTTCGACGTAGATTCTCGACGTGCTGGTGTAACGAGGCGTGGCCCGCTGCAAGTAGACGATTCCCGCGACCATCGCCAGAACCGTCGTCAGCAGAACGGTCCAGCGACGCCGCCAGAGGATCTCGAACAGGCTCTCCGAGAACCCTTCGACCATCTCGGTGACAGGCGTCATCTCCGATGGCTCGGGCGCGCCGGCTTCCATTCGGTTGCCCATCATTCCCGCTCCGTCCTGCGCATGGGTCCTCGCCCCCTAATCCCACAAATCTCTGCCCTGAATGTAGATGCCCGTGTTGATCCGCACGAGGTTGTGGATCGTCGTGTTGGCACGGGTTCTCGGCGTGTGCTCGATGGCCACGACGTCGCCGGGGCGGACCGGGGTGGCCAGGGCATCGGTGAACTCGCCCTTCTGAACCAACTGGAACGGCACACGCGTCACCGAACCATCCTCCTTCAGACGGTAGATGGTCGCATAGCGCGGCTCCGCGACCGCGTCGAAGCCGCCGGCGTAGGCGATAGCCTGCGTCAGGTTGTACTCGGCGTTGGGCGGATAGGGGAAGTTGCCCGGCTTGTTGACCAGGCCCAGAACGCTGAACAGAGGCATCTGGGTTTGCTCCACAACCACCGTGTCCCCTTCCTCCAAAGCCATATCCTGAAAGGGGATGTTCGTGTTGACCACCGGCAGCAGGATGGGCTCACTGTCGGCGGCCAAACTCTCCTGTCCGCCCTCATCCGAGCGCACGATGCGCACCAGCGCAGCGCCTGCCTCGGCGATCCCGCCCGCTTCGGTCAGCAGACAGCTCAGCGTCATCTGGTCGGCCTGGAGCGTGTAGACGCCCGGCTCTTCGACGGCGCCGGTGATGTATACCTTCGCGGTCTTGAACTCGCTGACGCGAACGAACACAGACGGTTCCAGGACGACGTAGCCGGCATACGCGGCGGTGACGGCCTCCTCAATCTGCGAGAGGGACAGGCCCGCCACCTCCATCGAACCGATCGCCGGCAGGACGATCCCGCCGCTGTCTCGCACGCGGCAGAGGTACGGATGGTCGGCCTCACCTTGCGTCTGGGCCGCCTGCACCTCCTTGGCCGTAACCGCCTGGAGCAGGGCCGGCATGGTGAACTCCAGAACATCACCCGGGACGACTCGATAGGGACCGGTCTTGAGCTTGGCCTTCTGGATGCGGTCCATATCGACCGTCGGCACGGTGGAGCGGGCCTGCTCGAAGGCCTCCAGTTCATCCGCTGTAGGCATCCGAACCTGATCCGCGCAACCTGACGACAGGGCGACTGCCAGGGCGATGAGGACAGTCCCGTAGCGCCCGTGCCAGGCGCGCAACTGCCGGCGCCAAGCACTCTCTGCGAGGTTCACTTGTTGACTCCCCTAACCAGTGTCCGCCCGCTATTCTCTCACAGACGGACCCCAATATGACGGCGTTTCACCCGCCCCAAGTATCGATCTGCACACCTTACCCTCGCGGGCACGATGTCCGCAGAGAAGATCTGTCTATCGAGCTCGAACCTCTTGTGGCCGGACTGCCGCGGTTACCACCACTTCGGCCCGAACCAGATCGGCGGTCCCGGCACCCAATAGGGCGGTCGCGGCATCCACACCGGCGGCCCAGGAATCCAAGGCGGTGGCCCCGGAATCCACGGAGGCTTGCACGGGCTGCGCGGCCACCACCAGTCCGGGCAGCGGACCTTGCTATAGCCACCGCCGCCCAGCGCAACCATGTTCGTCGCCATGGTCTGCTGAAGCGCGATCGTCGTGGCCGGGCCGATCACGCGCGCACCCGGAGCCGCATCGCCGGGGGTCACCAGCAGAATGAACAACAACAGCACCGCCCCGGACATCAGCAATCTGGCAAACACGGTTCTTCGCCTTGTCGTTCCGTTCGCGTCCATGGGTTTCCTTTCCCACAAGGCAGCTCTACCGCTACAGGACCGATCTCTCCTCCACTTCCTCGAAAACGAGTGGGCTGAATCTACGGAGAGTTGCAGGGCCTGTCTATTAGGGAAAATACTTATTTGACAATAGGCAATCAGGACAAGATGCGAAACCACTGCCGAACCGCGCGTCACCGAACCGGCTGTATCCACTTTATCCGGTGCGCCGCGCTATCGATCGCTCCTTTGCGGCAGCGTCCCGAGCTTCTGCCCGATCGCCAAGGCTTCATCGTGGCGGCCGGTGTGTTGATAGGCCTGCTCCAGGCACAGCAGCACCTGCTCGTTGTCTTCGTGCCCTTCTCTGGCCCTCTCCAGGTACGGAATCGCCTCTGCGAACCTGCCCTGATTGACCAGAAGATGTCCCATCCAGCGCAGTGCGAAGAAGGTCTCGTGGATCTCCAGCGAGCGCGCGAGCAAGGGTGGGACCTCATCCGTCCGCTTGAGGCGCAGCAGGTTCTTCGCCGCGCCGTTGAGGAAGATCGTGGTCCAGGGAACGCTGTGGTAGAGCGCGCGATACTCGTGATAGGCTTCCAGGTAACGGCTCTGTCTCTCATACTGCTGCGCCAGATCGTGATGGGCGAGGATGATGCTGTATTGCTCATCGGTCAGAACGCGCAGGGCCAGGGTATCGGCCTCACCTTGCGGCTGAAACGACTGAAGGCTCCGGTTCGGTCCGGCCTGAGGCTGAAAGGGCCAGCCTCCCTTGAGATACCGAATGTTGAGACCCGCACAGGCGGTGTCGAGATCGGTCATGCCCCAATTCTGTCTGTAGGATTCCATCGGTTTGACCGCCGCGCGGTCCCAGGGCAGGTCGAGGACGTTCGTATCGCGGATCGTGTCGAAGAAGGCCGCGGCCATGAGGAAGCAGCCGTCCACGTTCGGGTGGAGATGATCGACCATGAGATGGTCCCCGATGATGCCCTCGGGCGAAGCGGCCTCGAAACGCGATTTCATCGGAACGACCGCCCCACCATACCGCCGGGCGGTCTCGTGAATGATTTCGTTGAATTGCTCCGAAGCCCGGAATCGCAGCGCATCGAGGTCTTTGGCCTTCAGATAGAGACGCCTTGCCTGCTCGCAGTCCCCCTGCTGATCCAGGGCCTGCGCATCGCGGAACACCAGATCGGCCGCCGGCGTCGAACCCGTCGCCATAGAGACAAAGGGCCGCTGGTTCCGCAGGTTGCTGACCAGCTCGCTGATCACGATGGGAACCCCGGCGACACGAGCCTTCTGATAGATGCGATCGAGATTCTCGGCGAATTGCTCGGTCCCCTGCCCGTAGAGCCGGCTGTCGAGAGGAATGGCCTTCGCGCCCACCATTCGCTCCATGAGGGTGGCGCTCGGATCGTAATCGGCGCCCTGTTCCTGCACGCCTCTGACCAGGCCGACAGCATCCTGCACCAGCACGAACAGTCTCAGTCGACGCAGCTTCAGATATGCTCTGGCCACCGATGGGCTTTGGCCCAGAGACTCGCGGGACGCGACGCCCAGCGCGCCGTAGAATTCATTGTGACCCGAGTAGATCAGAATCGCGTCCGGCTTCTGCGCGAGGATCTCGTCCAGGAAATCGAGCTGCGTGAAGGTGTTCGTGGCGGATATGGCGGTGTTGACGATCTCGATCTTCCGGTCGGGAAACGTCTCTTGTAGCCGGACGTTCAGGATGCGTGAGAACATCAGGTTGTTGCCGTAGGGGAAACCGGCGGCCGTCGATCCGCCCAGGACGAACAGGCGCACTCCGTTCGAGGGCTTGTCCTTGAGGAAGGCATCCCACGACGGCTTCGGCGCCTTCGCCAGGCAGGGGAAGTACTGCCGTCCAATCTCGCGGTTGCAGGTCAGGAAACGCCGCCCTTCGACCGGGGCGGTGACGAAGAGCCGGGGATCGCCGCCGTAACGGAACAGACGCAGGCATCCCTCCATCAACAAAATCGACGCCAAGGACAGGACAGCGGCGATGAAGGCAAATGCGATCTTCTTCTTCCGGCTCAGCACAACGCGAGGACTCGATCGCTTGCCCTTGCTTCTCTTCGCTTTCCTGGACTGCATAGCCATCCGTTCCCCCTGACAGCCATTGGCGTCCTGCGGATACAGCCGCGCCTGAACACGGTTCCTCCTTCGTCTTCATGCGGACCTTCTGCGCGCCGCGCTTTCTATGATACCACGGCAGACGCCGCCGTCTCAACCGTTCGCCCTCTTTTCAGAGCATCGAAGGCCACCGGCCGGTTTGCGTATTGACAGATGATGTCCGTCCACATAGGCTTGTGCCATGCGGACAGACACGCGGACAACAACTGTCGGGTGTGCCCATCCTGCCCGCCGCCACCAGGGCGGCCGAGAAAGCGCGTTCCTTCCATAGGACGACCGGCGTCGCGTGTTCGCAATTCCTCGGCCCGGCGGGCAAATGCGGCAAGGAGGTGCGTCATGGCAATGCGGCAAAGGCGTTTCTGCGTTGGGCTTCTATGTGTGGCATCGTTGATGGCTTGTCCGGAGGCGTGGGGTGCACAGCCTCCGGCGGTTCCCGACCCCAGCATCATGCTGCCCCTGGTTCCCACGGCCGCGCAGGCGAGCGCCCCGCCCTGTATCAAGCCGGGCACGCGGCTGACCTACTTCGGGATGACCGCCAGCATCCCGGGCGAATACGGCAAGCTCGTGCAGGACGACAACGGAAGTTGGATCGACAAGAACACCGGCAAGCGCTACCGTGAAGAGCAGATCAGCGGCAGTGGCGCTGCGGCGTTCAACGTCGTGTACGTGGGCCACATCGGTGGCGGTGTCGCCGAACTGTCTACGAAGCTCTATACGCTCGACACCGCCACGAGGAAGTGCGGGTTTGCCGTCGGCGGGGGAATGGTCGGCCACGCCGGCTGCGCCGCCGACTACTGGATTCATCCCGATGTGCTCGCCCAGGTGGCCGAGGTCAACGCGCAGGGAGTGCGCATCCTGCGAATGCCGTATACCGTGGACGGCAGAACCTACAGGGCGATCCGCTTTCAGAATGAAGACTTCTCCGGCTACAGGGCGTACGTGTACGACCTGGAGACCGGGCTGATGATCTTCCAGGCGTCGCGGACACAGGGGCCGTCGGTGGTCACTCCGCCGATCGGAGGCTCCGGCAGGGCCGGCCTCGGAGAGGGCAGCTCGCAGGTGGTCACCTTGTGGCTCGTCGAGCGCAAGGATATCGACGTGCCCTGGAAGGACGCGCCGCCGCCCCCGTGGATCGAGCGGTTCGGGCAGTTGTCGTACCGGGGCGTGCAGACGTCGGTGGTCGCGGCGGCCGGGACGAAGCTGGACCGCGCAATGACCGCGACGCTCACGCCGAAGGCCTGCGGTCCCGGCTGGGTGCGATTCACCAACCGATATCTCTTCGAGTCGCTGCCGGGTATGCCGCCCAACGAGGCGACACAGGACGGCGCCTCGGGCGCTGCGACCATCGGCGGCCTGTGGATCTCGCCGCAAGCCCTGGGCAATCTGCGGGCAAGACAGCTCATCGAAACCAATGAAAAGGTGGGTACGAGCGTCAGCGTGAGCGATGTGCGGCCGGGCGCCGTGACGATCAGCGAGGTCGGCCCGCTCCATCGGACCGACTGCACCTACGACACGAGAACAGGCGTATTGTCGGCGATGACGCTCGTGCAGCAGATCGGACTGGCAAGCATCACGCACAGAATCCAGTTGGTCAGCCCGCCATAACTGAGCCAGGAGCCACGACGACCATCGACGCAAACGACGCGCGCCTCCCGCATCCCGTTCGGATGACGTAGGATGTTTTTCGCACATTGTTTTGGGATGTGAATGGAGTCCTTT
>CAZOFX010000120.1:13634-15712 GCA_964579055.1 uncultured Pirellulales bacterium | reverse complement strand
AACGACGTCCCGAAGTACACATCGTGCGAGGCCGCAAACTCCCCCGCCGTCCAGCTCAGCGCCACATCCCGTGGCACATCCACCTGCCCATCCGCCGGCCTCGGATCCGCCGCCGTCGGCGCACCCGGTTTGGACCTGAAATTGTTGGCGATCGCCGCCGGACTGAGCACACCATCATGGATACGCACTTCCGCAATAGAGCCAGTGAAGTTGACGGCGCTATGGACGCCGGCGCCTGAATCATCGGCCTGAGCGGCGACACGGATGATGTTGGGTCCGTGCGTGTTCAGCACCACGCCGCGCGTGGTGTTCTCCTGGGCGTTGACATAGAGACGAACGGTGGCGCCGTCGTACGTATACACAAGATACCACCAGTTATTGGCGGCCGGCGCCGGTGAGTGCTCACCCGACCAAGGCATGTCCGCGGTATCCCAGTGACCCACGGCGCCCCACGTGGCATGATTGCCATAGTTGAAACCGATGTTCGTTCCGCCCGGGCCGCCGCGATGGCTCCAGGAAACCATCGTCTCCTCACCCACGAAATCGGGGCCGTTGTAGACCCAGACTTCGATGGAGCGGGTGCCCGCCCCCTGGATGCCGGGGACCGACAGAGGACCCTCGAAATAACTCGAACCGTCGAAGGTCACCGCCTTGCGGCCGGCCACGTCTTCGACCACAGGAGCGCCCTCGGGCTCGAAATCGTTTAGCGTCCCATGATTGACCCACGTCTGCGTCGCGGTTCCATACGACAGATCCTCAGCTCGCAGATCGACCAGCAATTCCTCGGCCACGATGATGCCGGCGACCGCCGGGCCGGATACACCCAGGACCAACCCGATCACGATCAGGTACACCAAAGCCTTGCGCATCGGAATCCTCCTTTCAAGAACACTCATTCGTGATATTTCGGCAGAACGGCATGACCGTACCCCCTTCCACCCAGCCAAGCGACGTGAATTGCGCACCCTACTCCTCTTCCTGGCATATAGGCACCGAAACTTGCCGCTTCAGGACCCTTGTCTCCAATTCTCTCGACCTATGAGGTCTGCCTCCACAGCCGACGGCGAGATATTCCCCACGTGACGATCCTGTCGACACATACCGAGGAGATCGTCCAAGCCATGCTATCTTATACCAAATGGCACATCGTTCGGCAACGGAATTTCACCCGGTTACGGCCCTGGGCGGGCGGCTTGCTTTCCGCATCTGGTCGAGTAAACTGAATCCGTGCCGGAAATGCCGGCGGAAACGGGCATCGTCTATGAGGCGAATATGCCGAGGTTCCGGTCTGTACAAGACATACTGGATTTTGCGATCGCGCAGGAGATCGAGGCCCACGATTTCTATGTGAATCTGGCCGAGATGGTCACCGACACGGACCTGCGTGAGACGATCAGGGGTTTCGCGGTCGACGAGTTGCAGCACCGTATCCGCCTCGAAGCCATCAAGGCCGGCGAGATCGGTTTCATCGACGAGGAGGTCGCCAGTCTGGACGTGGCCGAGACGGTGGCGGAGGTGGAGCCGAGCGCCGCGATGAGCTTTGTGGATCTGCTCGTGATTGCCATGAAGAAGGAGAAGGCGGCGTTCCGGGTCTACACGAATCTGGCCTCCATTACGACGAACGAGCGGTTCCGGGCCACACTACTGGGTCTGGCGAGGGAGGAGGCGCAGCACAAGTTGCGGCTGGAAATCGAATACGACTGGGAGACTTCGTAGCGCACATCGTCGTAGCGGCGCAGAAGAACGTGACATGCGCATCCTGGCACTGGAACCCTACTACGGAGGCAGCCACAGGGCCTTCCTGGACGGCTGGTCGGCTGTCAGCCGACACACCTGGACCGTGTTGACGCTGCCAGCCTACAAGTGGAAGTGGCGAATGCGGCACGCTGCGGTGACCTTTGCCGAGGAGGTTCGCGAGCACCTGTCCCGTCAACCCTCGTGGGATTTGCTGTTCTGCTCGGACATGCTGAATCTGGCCGAGTTCCGCGGGCTTTCCTGTCGCGACATCGGCGCCCTTCCTGTGCTGGTCTACTTCCACGAGAATCAACTGACCTATCCCGTGCAGACCGAGAACGA
This sequence comes from uncultured Pirellulales bacterium, assembly GCA_964579055.1. Lineage (GTDB taxonomy): Bacteria > Planctomycetota > Phycisphaerae > Sedimentisphaerales > Anaerobacaceae > Anaerobaca. The sequence continues at coordinate 13,636 of CAZOFX010000120.1, read as the reverse complement.
AC
>CAZOFX010000120.1:0-13624 GCA_964579055.1 uncultured Pirellulales bacterium | reverse complement strand
GATTACCAGTTCGCGATGACCAATATGACCAGTGCGCTGGCAGCCGATGCGGTGTGGTTCAATTCCGCATTCCATCGGGACGACTTCCTCGGCGCGTTGAATGCCTTCCTGGCGCGCATGCCCGACCATCACCCCACCGGTGCGGTGGAGACCATACGAAGCAAGACGTGCGTCCAGCCACCGGGCGTCAGGACGATGCCGCAGCGCGGCAGCAGGTCAACCGGGCCACTGCGAATCCTCTGGGCCGCCCGATGGGAGCATGACAAGAACCCGGAGGACTTCTTCCGCGCCCTCGAAATCCTCCAGCGGAGCGGCGTCGCGTTCCGCCTCAGCGCTATCGGAGAGCAGTTCCGCGAAACGCCGGAGGTCTTCACGCGAGCCCGACGGGACTTCGCCGACTGCGTCGATCGATGGGGCTATCAGGAAAGCCAGGCGGAATACGAGGCGGCCTTGTTGGAGGCGGACGTCTTCGTCTCGACGGCGCGACATGAGTTCTTCGGTCTGTGCGCCGTCGAAGCAACGCTGGCCGGCGCAGTTCCGCTGCTGCCGAACCGCCTGGCCTATCCGGAAACCTTCGGGCTGGGCGAGAATGAAGACGCCGGTCAATTTTTCTACGATGGGAGCCCCGAGGTCCTGGCCGGGAAACTGGCGGATCTGGCGAGACTCGCGGCGCAAGGCAGCCCCCTGACAGACCGCACCGAAGGACTGCGAGACCGGCTCAGACGGTTCGAGTGGCCCAGTCTTGTGCCCGCGCTCGACAAGGCGGTAGAGAAAGTGGTCAGGAACAAGACGCCGTGACCGGCGCGTCTACCGCGGCACATGTTTCTTGCGGTATTCTCGCAGGCTGGTTCCTGTTTCCTTGCGGAAATAGCGGCTGATGTGCTCGACGCCATCGAAGCCCGACTTGACGGCAATCTCCGTGATGCTCATGTCGGTCCCCACGAGAAGACCGATGATGTAGTTGACGCGAACGCGCCGAATCTCCTGATAGACCGAACGCCGGAGAATGCCCTTGAACCGCTTCTCGAGAACGCGCCGGGAGACGTTGGTGGCCTCGACGACATCGTCGACCTGAATGATGCGATTGGGATTCCGCCGGATGAAGCGCACTGCGGCGGCCACCTCTGAGTCGGTCACGGCCAGCATGTCAGTCGACATCCGCGTCACGATATGCGTCGGACGCACGGGGACCTGCTGGCCGGTCATCGGCTCGCCTTTCATAAGCCGATCGAGCAGCCGGGCCGCCTCGTGGCCGGCGGTCTCCGTGTCCAGCGCAATGCTGGAAATCGGCGGGTCCGCCAGATCGCAGATCAAAACATCGTTGTCGACCCCGAGCACGGCCACCTGGTCGGGTACGTAGAGATCCGACAGCTTGCACGCTTCGATCACCTGTAGAGCGCGATCGTCGTTGCAGCACATCAGCGCCACCGGCTTGGGCAGCGACTCCAACCACTCCGCAATCAGGTTCTGCTCGCTCTTCCAGACGCGTTTGGCCCGGGCCTTGGGCTGGCGGTACACGTTCGTGTGGAATCCCGCGCGCTTGAGCCGTTCGCTGAAATGGCGGGCGCGCAGTCGGGACCAGACGAACTCATCGAGCCCGCAATAGGCAAAGTTCTGGAAACCACGGTCGAGAAAATGCTCGGCGGCCATGGAGCCAATAGCGGCGCTGTCGGTGATGATCGCCGGGAACGGAGTGTAACTCTCCCTGTTGTGCTGCGCGAAAATGACGGGGAATTTCCAGCCGGAGAGGTTCTCGGCGATCCGCACGTCGCGCATGATGGCCCCGTCGATTTTCAGGTCTCGCCATTCGGGCAACGAGGAGTCCAAACCGGCGGACCGCCGATAGACGCGCCACGGCCCATGCAGCCGCGAGTAGCGCGCGATCCCGTAGAGCAGACCGCGTCCGAACTCGCGAGAAGTCTCGATGAACAGGAGGACCGAGGGGGCCGTATCGGTCCCCGGCCTTGCCGACTTTTGTGCACTGGTTCGCTCGGTCTTCATCAGATTATGAACATCCAGCTTCGTGCGCCTCGGGGAGGGCATCGCCCGATGCGCGACTCGATCCCCGCAAGCGCTCGCACGCGAACGGATCAGACATGACGGTAGACGTCCCAGCCCAGGTAGTTGCCCAGCGCCTCGGTGATGGCGCCGGCCCTCTCACAGAGGTTGACCGCCACGTGGTGTTCGAATCCCATCTGGCAGATGTAATTCAGCAACATCTGCAGGTTGTCGATCTTGATGACGCCGTAACCGCCGAAGGTCTCCAGCTTGTCGTTCGTGAACGTGCCCTGACCGACATAGGCGCGAAGCAGGCCTTCCACGTCGTCGGTGCTGGTGCGACAGAAGGTCGCCGGTGAGGGCTTGATCCGTCCGACGATAGTCCCATAGGCGTTATCCCTTCCCACCGATCCGGCGATGATCTCCTGAAAATCCATCCGGTCAGTCTTGAAGAAGGACTTGGGCAGATTGCTGCAATGGAAGAGCACGCACTTGTTCGGATCGCCCTCGAAGTTGTTGTTCCAGTCCAGCAGCGCGCTGGGCGACCCGCCGGCCAGTTGAAGAATGTACATCGCCAGCAGTCCGGTGACATCCACTTCGCAGGCGCTGGGCAGAAGCGATTCGCTCATCATGCTCATCAGCGTGCACGGCACAATCCCGAAATACTCCTCCAGCGCCGTCCAGCACTGGATGGCGGTGCCGGCCAACTCCTTCTCCTTGACCCAGGCATCGATGACGGCGCCGAACTTGGCCATCTTCAGAAGGCTGTCGGGAGGGATGGTCTGAACGTTCGTGTACTTGCGGATCGCATTGAGCTTGGCCCGGACCGCCGGGGCCTTGTCGGCCAGACGATCGACCTTGGAGAGGATCTCGTAGAGATCGACCGGCTCGACGGCGATGTCGGCGAATTCGAGGATCTTCTCGCTGTAGCGAACCGTATTGAAGGCGGCCGGCCGGCTGCCAATGGCGCCGAAGCGAATGTTCTTGAGGCCCTTGACCACGCGACAGACCGCCGCGAACTCGTCCAGGTCGCGTTTGAACTCGTCCGATACGACCTTCACGGTGTGGGAGGCCGTGAGCGTGAACGGAATCCCCGCCTGTCGGAGATTGTTGCACACACTGATCTTGCCGCAGAAGGAGTCCCGGCGTCGGCCCATCGCCATTTGCCCGGCGGCATCTTCCTCCGCCTGGATCAGGATCGGGACGTTCAGTCCGCTGCGTTTGACCGCTTCGGCAACCCCCCTCTCTTCTCCGAAGTTGGGCAGCGTCACGATGATCCCGTCGATCTTGTCGGCCTTGGAGGCGAACAGGGCCGCACATTTCCTGGCGTCCTCGAATGTCTCGACCGCGCCGAACTTCGTCTCGGTCATCGGCAGCACGACGCTGTCGTAGCCGCTCTCTCTGAGAACCTTCAGAATGTCCCTGCGCCCCTCTTTTGCCAGTACATCGGGGAAGAAACCTCGGTTGCCTACGATGACTCCGAACGTGACCCTGGCCATTTCGGCTCTCCTTTACGCTTGCCCGTAGTAGGCGTTCTTGCCGTGCTTTCGCAGGTAGTGCTTGTCCAGAAGGTCCTGGGAAATGGGCTGCTGTCTGGAATGGATGGCCAGCGTCCCAGAAGCCATCTTCGCGACCTCCTCCAGGACGACGGCGTTCTTCACCGATTCGGCGGCGTCCTTGCCCCACGTGAACGGACCGTGATTGGCCACGAGGACCGCTGGCATCTGCATCGGGTCGATCCCCCGGAAACGCCGGACGATCACCAGGCCCGTGTTGGCCTCGTAATCATGGCGAATCTCGGCTGTGGTCATTGCCTCCGTCACCGGGACGGCGCCGTAAAAATGGTCCGCGTGCGTCGTCCCGAAACACGGGATGTCCCGCTGGGCCTGGGCCCACATGGTTGCATGGGGCGAGTGCGTGTGACAGATCCCTCCGACGCCTTGGAAGCTGCGATACAGTTCCAGGTGCGTCGGCGTGTCCGATGAAGGACGCAGGTCCCCTTCGATGACGTGACCCTGCAAGTCGAGCAGGACGATCTGCTCGGGCACCAACTCGTCGTAGCTGACCCCGCTGGGTTTGATCGCGACGATGCCGGCATCGCGGTCGATCCCACTGACGTTGCCCCAGGTGAAAACGACAAGGCCATACCGCTGAAGATCGAGGTTGGCTTGCCAAACCTGTTGTTTGAGCTTCTCGTGCATCGCTACGCGTTGGCCTTCTCTTTGATTTCCAGCAGCTCCTTCATCACGTTGCCCATCGCCAGGGGTTGGCCTTGCAGGCCGAAGCCGTCGTGGAGCTGCCGGTAAAGCCCGTAGAGCCGGCGATAGACCGCGTGGTTCTCCGGGATCGGTCTGAACGTGGTGCTCTTGATGCCACACATGGCCGCCTGGGCTTCGGCAAAACCGCCGAATGCGCCACCGACGACGGCCGCCGCGATGGCCGAACCCAGCGCGCAGGTCTGGGCCGAGCGAGAAATCTTCATCTCGCGCCCGGTGACGTCGGCATAGATCTGCATGAGCATGGCGTTCTTCTCGGAGATCCCGCCGCAGTTGACCACCTCGGAGATTTCGACGCCATACTCCTCGAACCGGTTGATGATGGTCAGTGCGCCGAACGCGGTCGCCTCCACCAGAGCGCGGTAAATCTCCTCGGGCCGGGTGTGAAGGGTCTGGCCCAGGAGCAATCCGGTCAGCCGCTGGTCGACCAGGATCGTTCGGTTGCCGTTGTTCCAGTCGAGGGCGAGCAACCCTGACTGGCCCGGCTTGAGCCTGGCGGCCTTCTCTGTCAGCGGCTGGTGCGAGCCGGCCTGTTTGCCGCCGGGCTGGATGTAGTTGACGAACCAGTTGAAGATGTCCCCGACGGCGGACTGCCCCGCTTCGAGGCCGTAGAAGCCCGGCAGGATGGAGCCGTCCACGATGCCACAGATGCCCGGGATGTCGGGGAGCTTGGCGCTGGATGGAGCGACCACCATGTCGCACGTGCTGGTGCCGATGATCTTGACGAGCACACCGGCCTTGATGCCGGAGCCGACGCCGCCCAGGTGGGCGTCGAAAGCGCCCATCGCCACCGGGATGCCGGCCTTCAAGCCCAGCTTCTTCGCCCAGACGTCGGTGAGCTTGCCGGCGACCTGGTCGACGGCGTAGGTCTTGTTGCCCAAGGTCCGGCGGAGCTTGCCCAGCTTTGGGTCGAGCTTCGCGAGGAACGCTTCATCGGGATAGCCACCCCACTCGTCGCTGAACATGGCCTTGTGTCCGGCCGCACACCGGCATCGCCTGATCTTGTCGGGCGCATCGGTCCCGGTCAGCACCGCCGGCAGCCAGTCGGCGTGCTCGACCCAGGTGTATGCCGCATCGAAGACCTTGGGCGCTACACGCAGGCAGTGAAGAATCTTGCTGAAGAACCATTCCGAGGAATACGTCCCGCCGCACTTGGCCAGATACTCGGGATGCTCCTTCCTGGCCAGTTCGGTGATCTCGGCAGCCTCGGCGTATCCGGTGTGGTCCTTCCACAACCACGCGTGAGCGTTTGGGTTGTCCTTGAACGCGTCGAGCATCGCCAGCGGCGTCCCATTCTTATCGACGGGCAGCGGCGTCGAGCCGGTCGTGTCCACGCCGATGCCGACGATGCTCTTCGGGTCGAACTTCGAATCCGCCTTACGGGCTTCGGCAATCGCGCCGGCGACGGCGACCTCCGCTCCTTTCAGATAGTCGGCGGGGTTCTGCCGGGCGAGATTGTGATCGGCCGCATCGAGGAGAATGCCCGCCTCGCCCGTCTCGTACTCATGCACGCAGGTCCCCAGCTCGCGACCGTTTGATGTATCGACGATCAGACATCGCACGGAGTTCGTACCGTAGTCCAAGCCTATCGCATACGCCATCGTTCACCCCTCAAATGAAGCTTTTCAACCTCGGAAATACAGATACGCCGCCAGAATCGCCGCCAGAACCGCGGCGGAAGCAAGCACGTCCCAACCGTTCCAGGACGCCCGCGATGCCCTGCGATCCTCGTCGGTGAGAGTCCCGTAGGTCAGGCCGCCGATCTTGCTGTACGCCGGCTCGCTCGTCAGATGACTGACCACAACCATGACCGCAATGCAAACCAGGAAGATCAGGAGGCTGTAGTACTGGAAGTACACGTTGTTGACGATCCAGAAGAACGAGCCTTGCGCATATTGAAAGGCTTCGTTGACGTCGGGCGTGGCCGGGTTGTCCTTGAACAGCTTCACCGGCGTATCGACGGCCAGCCTGAACAGCCCCAGGGCAAAACCGACGATCAGCGCCCACAGGCAGCCTTTAGCATTCAGTCGCTTGCTGAACACCCCCAGGAAGAAGACCACAAAGATCGGTGGAGCCAGGTAGGCTTGAACCCCTTGGAGATAGTCGTAGAGGCCCTTGCCGCCGCGGATCACGGGGATCCAGGCCAAGCCGATGAGCACCATGACCGCGGTAGCGACGCGACCGACCCACACGACTCTCTCCTGGGACGCTCGCGGGCGCAACTTCGAATAGAAGTCGATGGTAAACAGCGCCGCAGAGGCGTTGAACGCCCCGGCCAGCGAGCTCATCAGCGCGGCAAGCAAACCGGCCACAACAACCCCGCGAATCCCGATCGGCAGGACTTGCGCGACCAGCAAGGGGAACGCCTGCTGAGACTCGTCCCGCAAGACGTTGCCGTTGGCGTCGAGCATCGCCTGCTGCAAGGCCGGGTTCTGTCCGCTCTTGGCCAGAGCGAACGCGATCATGCCCGGGATGATGAAAATGAAAACCGGCAGAAGCTTCAGTGCGGCCGAGCAGATGGAGCCCCGGCGGGCGTCCGTCTCATTCTGCGCGCCGAGCACACGCTGCACGATGTACTGGTCGGTGCACCAATACCACAGCCCAACGATCGGCGCGCAGAAGAGCATGCCGATCCAGGGGTAGTTGTCGTTGAAGTACCAGGCCATGCGGCCCGATTCCTTGACCGGCGCCCAGGTGCCAGCCACCCCATCCGGCACGAGCGGTTTCCACAGGTTGAACATCTCCGAACCGGCCCACTGACGCAACGCGTCCCAGCCGCCGAGAGCCTTCAAACCGAAATACGTCACGAAGGCCGAACCGATGACGAGAATCACGGTCTGGATCGCCGAGGTGTAGGCGACGGCCCGCATGCCGCCCATGATCGTATAGACACCGGTCAGGACGATCACCAGGATCGAGCCGATCCAGAAGCTGTCCAGCCCCATGAACGTGATGTCGGGAATCAGCACGGCGAACACCACGCCGCCGGCGAAGATGCCGACAGCGAGCTTGGTCAGGACGTACGCGACCAGCGAAATGATCGAGAGCACCGTGCGGTTGATCGGCGAGAACCGCCGTTCGAGGAACTCCGGCATGGTGAAGACCTTCGACCGCATGTAGAAAGGCACCATGATCCACGCCAGGACCAGCAGACACCAGGCGTGCAGTTCGTAGTGCGCCATGGCCACGCCGTCGGTGGCCCCGGAGCCGGCCAGACCAACGAGATGCTCAGACCCGATGTTCGAGGAGAAGACTGCCGCACCGATGATCCACCAGCCCAGATTGCGCCCCGCGAGGAAGTACTCCGTCGTCGTCTGCGACTGCCTTTCCTTGAGGTAGGCCCACCAGGCGATGCCGAACACAATAGCAAAGTAAGCCGCGATCACGAGCCAGTCCACCGCATGTAACGCCGTCATGCTTTCTCCTTTGTCTTGAGTTCAGGGATTCTCTTACACCACCATGCACCGATGTCCCGCGGCTACCGAGTGGAGAACGCGTAGGCCGTCGTGGTCTTGTAGACGCGACCCGGACGAAGGATCGTGGACGGGAAGTCCGGCTTGTTCGGAGAATCCGGATAGTGCTGCGTCTCCAGGCAGAAGCCGAAACGATGCTTGTAGACCGCTCCGTTCTTGCCGGTGATGGTCCCGTCGAGGAAGTTGCCCGTGTAGAACTGGATGCCCGGCTCGGTCGTTCGGACCGTCATCAGGCGTCCGGTGGTCGGCTCGTAGACCTCGGCCGCCAGCGTCATCCCGTCGCCCTTCTTGTTCAGGACCCAGTTGTGGTCGTAGCCGCCGCCGAACTTGAGCTGCTCGTAGTCGTTGTCGATCCTCGCTCCGATGGCGGTGCGCTTGCGGAAGTCCATCGGTGTCCCTTCCACGGGCCTCAGCTCCCCTGTGGGGATCAGCCCCGCGTCGACCGGCGTGAACCGGTCCGCGTTGAGCATCAGCTCGTGATCCAGGATGTTGCGCTGGGCGCCCGTCAGGTTGAAGTAGCCGTGATGCGTGACATTGATCGGCGTCGCCTTGTCCGTCGTGGCCTCGTATTCGATCCTCAGTTCATTCCGGTTGGTCAGCAGGTAGGTCACGCTGACTCTCAGATTACCGGGATAGCCTTCTTCGCCGTCCTTGCTCAAGTAGCTGAGCTTGACGCCGACGGCATCGGACCGATCGACCGGTTCATCGTCCCAGACGACCTTGTCGAAGCCCTTGAGCCCGCCGTGGAGATGGTTCTCGCCGTCATTCGTCGCCAGCGTGTAGGCCGTGCCGTCGAGCGTAAACTTGCCTTTGCCGATCCGGTTGCCGTAGCGCCCGACGATGGCCCCGAAATACGGGCTGACCTTGATGTAGCCGGCCAGATTGTCGTAGCCCAGGACGATGTCGTCGAAGTTCCCGTCTTTGTCGGGCGCCGTCAGAGAGACCACGATGGCGCCATAGGTCATGATCTCGGCCGTCATGCCTTGGGTGTTGCGAAGCGTGTAGAGGCGGACCGCCTGGCCGTCGGGCGTCGTACCGAACGGCTTGGCGCTGCGGCCCATCTCCGTCTTGGCCGGCCCCGACCTCATCCATTGCTTCGTCGTATCGCACGAACACAGCGTTACCGCCACCGTCGCCAGGAGCACCGTCAACCCGATCCGTCGCACCTTGTCCCTAAGCATCTCTTGTCCGCCTTTCCAATACGTGTAGAGCTGATGAAGTTGCCACGATGGCCGTTGTGGAGCCGGCCGTGGTCCAATTATCCCTTCCCCTGTCCGAAAGCAAAGGTTATTTTGCGTTTTCTTTTCATCAAAATGCGAACGCAACCCCGCGCCGTTCCGCACAGAGGCCAGAACGCGGAATACGCATCCCGGATCGGCCCATCGAGCCGGACAGCGTTGACGCCGGCGGATCGGAGTCTATTTCACCGGTGACAAGACCGCCGCGAAGCCACCATACGGCAGGAAATCGATCTCCATGGAATCCCGGGAGGTCATGCCCGCGAAGCTGCTGTAGGGACCCGACTGGTACTTGGAGAGCGTTGCGTGGAAGCTACGGGGCTCTTTGCCATCGGCGATCACCAGCGACGTGTACTTCGTATCGCCGTCCAGGAAGGACAGGGCCACCTTTTCCGTTCGGGCGGTGTCGCGGCCGTTGATGCCGCCAATGTACCAGCTATCCCCATGTCGTCGCGCCAGCACCACGAATTGACCGGGCCGGCCGGCCAGGAACTTCGTCTGGTCCCAGGTGACAGGAACCGTGCGGAGAAAGTCTTTCGGGAGCGGTTCCAGTTCGAGGTACGCGCTGACCCGGTCGGCGAAATGCAGCCATCCGCTCTCGAATACGACCGACAGAGCCAGTTCGTGGGCATTGGTCGTGATGTGTTTGTATACGTTGTCGTCGAACATCACGGGCGTATAGTCCATCGGCCCGACAGCGTTGCGCGTGAACGGCATCACCGTGTTGTGCATGGGCGCGTAGTTCGTGAAGGACCGGTCGAAGCTGTAACACTCGGCGCCGCGGACCGCCTCCATGCTCATCAGGTGCGGATACGTCCGGCTCCATCCACGCGGCAGCGTGCAACCGTGGAAGTTGACCATGATCTGGAAATCGGCCGCATCTTTCAGGATGTCGTGGTACAACTGAATGATGTTCTGCTTGTCGCTCTGGAAGAAATCGACCTTCACGCCCTTGATGCCCCAGTTCCTCAGCCGCTGAAACTCATATCGGCGGACCTGGCGAAGGTCCATCGTGCCGCGCGGCTGTTCCGTGACATAGTTGTGCGGGCCGCCGGAGTTGTACCACAGCAACAGGCCGACGCCTTTGCTGTTGGCGTACGCAATCAGGTCGTGGATCGTCCCGTTCTTCATGATGTTCCAGTTGGCGTCGATCAGAGAGTACTCCCAACCCATCTCTGCCGCCAGGTCGATGAACGGCCGGAGTCTGTCATGATCCTGTGGACTGTCATGATCGCTCAGCCAGCTCCACGAAGCCCGCCCGGGCTTGATCCAGCTCGTGTCCTTGACGATCGACGGCGGATTCAGGTTGTTTACGAGAGTGGATTCCACGATAGGAGCCAACGTCTCACCCACGATGACCACGCGCCACGGAGTCGCCCAGGGCAGCGTCCACGATGGTTCGGTCGCTCCGGTGCCGTTGCCTTCGCCTTCGGCCGGAAACTGCAAGCGGTAGACGCCGTCGGACGTCGGTTGCCCCAGATGCGAGCCGCAATAGGAGCCGTCCACCGCCGCCTCGGTGAGCAATGCCCAGCAATCCCCTTCGGGCGTGCAGAACAGCAGCGGAAACGCCCAGCCTTCCTCGTTGGACGAAGCGGTGCCTGCCTTGGCGCCGTCGACCCAGTATGTCTCGTAGGCGGGCGTGTACTGACTGGCCTTGTCATACGGATGCGCCCAGACCTTGGCTCCCTCGGGCAGTCGGAAGCCGGTCGCCTCGCTCAACACGACATGCTTTTCGTCGCTGCTCTCGGGAAACCGGTATCGAAAGGCGACGCCGTCGTCATAGGCTCGGACGACCAGCTCCAGTTTCGCATTGTCGGGACTGAAGAAGACGAGCGTTTGCTCCTTGGCATGGTTCCGGCACACCTTGCGCTTGCCGGTCAGCATCGTGTACGTCTCATCGACGAAGATGACAGGCCTGGCCTCGACGAACTTCAGACCGTCCACGAAGGCCCGGTCGTCGCGTGCAATGCCGAGGGGCGACAGCGGAAGCACGGTCCGGCCCTTGCACTGGACCTCGTAGTACAGTCTCGGCTTGCCCGCCGGATAGTCCGCCACACGCCCCGGATCGGCCAGCCGGACCTCGATCGCCACGTCCCCATCGGGCGAAGTCACCTTCCACGCATCCTGTCCGTACGCAGCCTGCGCCGCCACCAGACACAGGATGCCACCAAGAATCGGAATTGTCGTCGCGCGCGTCATAGCATGGCCTCCTTCAGTCAATCTGTGCCAAGATTCACGATGTTCCGGCACGAAATCACAGACGACTCGCACCGCGGGGTAGGATATGCGATGGGGCCGCAATTGGCAAGCCGCCTGACGCGGCCACAGCTTGACCCAGCGCACAGATTTCCTCCGGATGGACCATTGACAGACCTCGCCACGACACCGTATGCTAAGGGCATGAGTACGAGCGCAGACAACAAGGCCGGTGATGGATCGAACGCCGCCGGGCGGGAAACGATCGGCGGCATGCTGGCGTCCGCACTGAACATGGAAGACGAGATCAGTTCGGGCGTCTACGAGGACTACTTGAACCGCCGGCACTGGCCCGAACAGCTTGAAGAGGACACCTTTCTCAACATCCAGCGGCGTCTGGCCGTGCTGATTAACGATACCAAAAAGCACAAGAAGATCCTCCAGGCGCTGGTCAGGGAACATGGCGAAAACAAATAGGCGAACGAAAGCCGACATCCTCCGCGAGTTCGAGACGATGAAGTCGTTCGAGCTGTCGGCCCGCGATCTGTACACGAAGATCGCTGCGGACCCCCACGTGGGCCCGCAGAAGATCACGACCGCCTTCGCATCGCTGGCGGCCGACGAGCAACGTCACGCCGACCTGGTCCAGGAAATCATCCACATCGTCACCAATGCTCTGTGAGCGCAGACATCTGCCGGGTTTGATCCTGACCCTGGTCCTTGCCACCGTCCTGCTGTCGGGCCGTTCGGCCGCAGAGATGCCCACCTCCAGTGCCGATTCCCGCGCTGTGCTCTACCTGGTCGACTCCGACGCGAACACACCGGGGTACGTTGTCACTTCAGAGAGCATGACCTGTGCCGAGCCCAATCTTGTGGTTGTCACGCATGGGTGGTATGAACGACAGGTTTGGCCGAGCTGGATGGCGACCGCTATCGCCAAGCGTGTGGATCGGCGGCAGTGGCAGTGTGGTTGGTATGACTGGCGGGTACACGCGAGGAAGCTACGGCCGTCGCACGCTGCGAAGGCAGGCCGCGACGTGGCCGGACCATGGCTCGGGAACAAGATCGTGGCTCTTTCGAAAAACTGGCGACACGTGCATTTGATCGGTCACTCGGCCGGCGCCTGGGTCGTCAACGCCGCCGCCGAGACCATCGCACGCCAGACCACGGCCGAGATTCACATCACCTTTCTCGATGCCTATGTCCCGGACGGTTGGGACGAGAAGGCCCTGGGCCGGCTGGTGCAAACCGATCCGGACCGCTGCTGGGCCGACCATTACTTCACGCGGGACCCGCTCAACCTCACCGAAAGCACGCTGACCGGCGCGCACAATGCGGATATCACGGCCATTAACCCGGGCATCCGAGGGCATCTGTTCCCCTGGCACTGGTACCTGGCCACCATCGCCGGTCGCTATGCCATGGACGAGCGTTTCATCGACATGCCCGTCTTCCGCCGGGCCGACGGCATCACCTACGGCTTTCCGCGCTCCCTCGAAGCCGGCTCGCCCCAGTGGCAGACCAGCCTTACCCTCCCATCGGCCAACGTTCCCGTCGGTATCCGGTCCGAGGATAAACATCCGTAGATCGTTGTCGTCTCGTCTGAGCCGGAACAAGAGATGTGCGGACGAGATGCGCTACCTCAGCAAGGCGGCAACGCGTTCGGGGTCCACCCGGGCGATCAGTCTCAGGATCGCGTTGACCTGGCCGATGCCGGTTTCGCCGAAGTGGCCTGCGATCTCGGCGGCCATGCCCGGATCGAGATTGGACTCGGCGTCTTCCTGCGGGGCCGAACCATGCTCCACGAAAGACTTCAACTGGTCCATCGTGCTGCTGTGAATGTCCACAAAGCCGGTCTCAGCGATGGCCTCGCCCAGAAACTCCTTGCACAGCGTCATGGCCCCTCGCATGCCGGGTTTGGTTTCTTTCTCCGCAGCCAGATTGATTTCCCAGGTCCCGCCGGTCGTTTTGTTCAACAACTGGCACGAAAAGCCTGCACTCCCAGCACCTTCTATCCCGTTCATTTCACTTTCTCCGCGAATTCGTGTGCTTGATGGTGTTTCACAGAGGAAATGATCAGGGCGCCCTTTGATATCAAAAGTATAGAAATGCCAAACAGTAATCCAAACGGATGTCCAAGCTTTTTCCCAGGCCGCCCCAGCCAGCTACTGCATGTATCCGAGCCATCGGCCAGGGCGTCCTGGCGCCAATCGCAGCAATCCGCGTGTCTCTCTGGGCGCTTGTAATCCGGACGTGGGCTCCTATAATATGTGTTTTACCCGTTCTGCCGCGGCCGGCCCCGGAGGCACACGCCGGCTGCAAACCGGCGCGACGGGCAACCGAACAGGAACACCTGGAGAGTGGAAAACATGGCAAAACTGGCGAAACTCGACGACATCGTGTCGCTGTGCAAGAGAAGGGGCTTCATCTTTCAGTCCAGCGA